>JAZLFM010000054.1:0-108752 GCA_045615765.1 Bacteroidales bacterium | reverse complement strand
ATGAAGTCACTATGGAAAAATATTCCCGTTCCGTTAGGAACGTAGGCTTGGTAGAAAAAGCATTTGTGAAGGAATAAGTTGTCTTAGTGTAGGTAGATTCTTCACTTCGTTCAGAATGACGTTGTAAAAGAACGAGTTCGTCACCCTGAGCGAAAGCGAAGGGTCTCAACATTTCTCGAAGGATATAATGCGGCGTACCTACGGCACGCTAATACCACCATATACCGTGTTTTTCTACCAAGCGATAGTTCCTAACGGAACAATGAACAAATCAAGAACACACATGTTATTTCTTGTACAGTCTTTTTTCTAAAGTCGTTCGCAAAGTATAACACATAATTTCTCGATGAAGTCACTATGGAAAAATATTCCCGTTCCGTTAGGAACGTAGGCTTGGTAGAAAAAGCATTTGTGAAGGAATAAGTCTGTCTTGTAGGTCGATTCTTCATTAGCATTACACACATATTTTGTGAAATCCGTCAAATTACATTCGCGTCGTTCCTGTTGGGTAATAAACCATTCGTCATTAAATACAATTGTCAATATAATTCCCTATCTTTGTATATCAATTTTCAAGAGGTTGTAAGGGAATGGTTACGTTGCAAGATATTTATGCCATTGTTTTTGGTGGCAAGAAATTGAAAATCAGCAAGAAAGAAGAACAAAAAATTGTAGAAAGTTATTCGTTCTTAGAAGAATTTTCAAAAGATAAGGTTATATATGGTATCAACACGGGGTTTGGTCCTATGGCGCAATATCGTGTGAGTGATGCCGATTTGAACGATTTGCAATACAATATTGTTCGCTCTCACTCTTGTGGAGCAGGTAACCCCTTGCCGGAATTGTATGTCCGCGCTGCAATGTATGCCCGTTATATGACATTTATGCAAGGAAAGTCGGGTATTCATATTGATTGTGCAAAACAGTTAAAGGAATTTATCAATCGCGGTATTTATCCGTACATTCCAGAACATGGAAGCGTTGGTGCAAGTGGTGACTTGGTGCAACTTTCTCAGTTGGCGCTTACGTTGATAGGTGAAGGCTTTGTCTTTTATAAAGGTAAGAAATTGCCAACAGCAGAGGTCTTGAAAAAAGAAAAGCTACAACCATTGCAACTTCGTGGCCGTGATGGCTTGTCTATCGTAAACGGAACAGCTTGTATGACAGGTATTAGTTTCGTTAACTTGATATATGCTCAAAAAATGTTGCGTTGGAATCTATTGTTCTCTTCCATGATGAATGAAATTGCAGGTTCTTACGACGACTTTTTAAGTCCGGTTTTGAATTCAATAAAATTTCACGCTGGTCAGCAAAAAACTGCTGAAGTTATGCGCGAAATCTTGAAAGATAGCAAATGCCTTCGCAATCGTCAGAAAGAATTGTACGAGCAGAAAACTACGACAATGCGTTTTTCTGAAGATGTGAAAGTTCAACCATATTATTCGTTGCGCTGTGTACCACAAATTTTGGGACCAATCTTGGATGAAATCAATAATGCCGAAAAAGTTATTGTTGAAGAATACAATGCTGTTGACGATAATCCAATAGTTGACGTAGAAACACAAAATGTATATCATGGTGGAAATTTCCATGGCGATTATATTTCGTTCGAAATGGATAAATTGAAAATTGCCGTTACTAAGATGACAATGCTTATGGAACGACAATTGAATTATTTGTTCCATGATAGAATCAATGGCATTTTGCCTCCTTTTGTGAATCTTGGAAAATTGGGCTTGAACTATGGTTTGCAAGCAGCTCAGTTTACGGCTACATCAACAACGGCGGAATGTCAAACATTGTCAAATCCAATGTCGGTGCATTCGATCCCAAACAATAACGACAATCAAGATATTGTTTCTATGGGAACTAATTCTGCATTGATTGCAAAACATGTGATAGAAAATTCATATCAAGTTGCTGCAATTCATTGTATAGCGTTGGTTCAAGCTATAGATTGTTTGAAGATAGAAGACAAGTTGTCGTCGGCAACTCGTGCATTCTACAATGATGTTCGCAAAATTGTTCCTGCATTTGTTGACGATACTCCAAAATATGAAGAATTGGCAACAGTAATAGAGTTTTTAAAAACGGTAAATATTTAGTACATGAAATATGCTTTAGTAACAGGTGGTTCACGTGGAATTGGTCGTGCTGTATGTTTGGCACTTGCGAAAGACGGATGTGCTGTTATCATAAATTATCGCTCGAACGAACAGGCTGCGATAGAAGTTAAGCAACTCATTGAAGCCGAAGGAGGCGTAGCTGAACTTCTTCCGTTTGATGTGTCTGACGGTCAATCTGTTGATGCTGCTCTTACTCAATGGCAGGATTCTCATCCAGAAGATTGTATATCTATCTTGGTGAACAATGCCGGAATTCGTAAGGATGCAGTTATGGTGTTTATGCAAAATGAACAATGGAATGATGTATTGCATACTAATTTGGATTCATTCTTTTTCGTGACACGTCGCGTTCTAAAAGGTATGATTTCGAAACGATACGGAAGAATAATTAATGTAGCTTCCTTGTCGGGTATAAAAGGATTGGCAGGACAGACCAATTATTCTGCAGCAAAAGCAGGATTAATTGGAGCAACAAAAGCTTTAGCGCAAGAAATAGGATCTCGAAAGATTACGGTGAATGCCGTTGCTCCTGGATTTATTGCTACAGATATGACGCAAGATTTACCAGAGGCTGACTTAAAGAAAATGATTCCGGCAGGTCGTTTTGGAACGGCAGAAGAAGTCGCCGACTTGGTTGCTTTCCTTGCTTCTGATAAGGCCGCATATATTACCGGTGAAGTTATTTCTATAAATGGTGGACTTTATACATAGAAACTATATTGTCTAAATTGGTATAAATTTTGATTGTTATTATTAATTAAATATTTTTTATTATGAAAAAATTTATTGTAACATGTATTGCACTTATTAGTCTTGCAATAGTAAGTAATGCTCAGGAACAAACAGTTTCAATTCGTATTCCTGAAGGGTATCAAGGTTTTGTAGAACAAGAAAATCGTTTCCATTTCTGGGGCGAAGAAAATAACTCTGTGGCAATATCTACAACTCATGGATTTTATTTTAATGGTCATACATTTGTAGGTATAGGATTTGGTATAAATGGTTCTGGTGAATATGTAGTGTTACCATTCTATACATCAATAAAACATGTGTTTTTGAACGATAGAGTTATTTCTCCATGTTTAAGTGCTCGTTTGGGTTCTTATATTGGTGCTGATATGGGTTCGTATGGTGATCTATCTTTTGGTGTTCGTTTTGCAACAAAAAAAGATTTTGCATTGACCATATCTGCAGCGTTATCGTATTATGAACCATTCGAGGATATTACGACTGAATGGAATATGGAAACAGATACTTATAAAGAATATTCCAAAAAAATTGATTTCTCAGGAGCGTCTTTGCGTTTTGGTATAGAGTGGTAGAATAGAAAGAAAACAGTATAGATGGCAAAGCGAGTGGTTATAACAGGAATGGGTATTTATTCCTGTTTGGGTAAAAATATAGCAGAAGTAACAAATTCTTTACGCGAAGGTAAATCAGGTATAGGAATAGATCCTAAACGAACAGAATATGGGTATCGTTCTCCATTGACGGGAATAGTTGAACGTCCTCAATTGAAAGGTTTGCTTGATCGTCGTTCGCGAGTATGTTTACCTGAACAGGGAGAATATGCATATATGGCTACAGTTGAAGCTTTGCAAGCTGCTGGTGTTGATGCCGATTATTTAGAAAAAAACGAAGTCGGTATTCTATATGGAAACGATTCTTCGGCAAAAGCCGTTATTGATGCGCATACCGTTGCGTTAGAGAAGAAAGATACTACGTTGATGGGTTCAGGGGCTATTTTTCAGTCTATGAACTCTACGGTTACAATGAATTTATCTACAATCTTCAAACTACGAGGCATAAATATGACTATAAGTGCTGCTTGTGCAAGTAGTTCACATGCAGTTGGCTTGGGTATGATGTTTATTCGTCAAGGATTGCAGGATATGATTGTGTGTGGTGGAGCTCAAGAAACCAATTATCTTTCTATGGGTAGCTTTGATGGTATCAATACTTTTTCTGTACGAGTTGATGAACCAACTAAAGCTTCTCGTCCATTTGATGCCGGTCGTGATGGCTTGGTTCCTAGTGGTGGCGCTGCTACGGTTATTTTGGAAGAATATGAGCATGCAGTAAAACGTGGTGCAACAATTCTTGGAGAATTGGTTGGTTATGGTTTTTCGTCAAATGGAGGAAATATTTCTCAGCCAAGTGATATAGGTTCAAGAATTGCAATGGAACGTTCACTTGCTGATGCAGGAATGGGAATAGCAGATATTGATTACATCAATGCACATGCTACTTCTACTGCACAAGGTGATATGTATGAAGCTATGGCTTTAGATTCTTTGTTTGGTGGTGTTCGTCCACTTATAAGCTCCACAAAGTCAATGACAGGGCATGAGTGTTGGATGGCTGGTTCTAGTGAACTGGTATATTCTTTATTGATGATGCATAATTCATTTGTTGCTCCAAATATAAACTTTGAACAACCAGATGAATATTCGAAAAATCTAAATATAGCTACAGTAGCAACACCAAAAACAATCAATGCTTTTCTATCGAATTCGTTTGGCTTTGGTGGAACAAATAGTGCTTTGATAGTGAAAAAAATATAAAGCACATAATGTCGGAGCAAATCGAAAGTCGGGTAGAAAGAGAATTAGGACAAATGCCTATAGGAAGGCTTTTGTTGATATATTCTTTACCTGCGATTATCGCGACAGTTGCTTCGTCGGTATATAATCTAGTTGACAGAATTTTTATAGGTCAGGTTGTCGGTGCGTTGGCTTTGTCAGGGCTCACGATAACTTTACCCTTAATGAATATTGCTACCGCTTTTGGAACATTGATAGGTTCTGGTGCGGCAACGATAATTTCTATCCGTATGGGTGAAAATCGCAAGGAAGATGCTATGCGAACTTTGGCTAATGCTTTATTGCTAAATCTAATAATAGGTATTGCTATTTCATTCATAGGCTTATATTTTCTTGATGATATTTTGGTTTTGTTAGGAGCAAGTAGTTCAACGTTGCCGTATGCTCGTGCTTTTATGCAAATTATTTTTATAGGAAATCCTTTGTCGCAATTATTTTTTAGTCTGAACACAATTATGCGTGCTTCGGGCTATCCAATAAAGGCAATGTTGTCGGTGTTGCTTACAATGATTGTGAATGTGATATTGGTGTATGTGTTGATTTATCGCTTACATTTCGGAATAGAAGGAGCAGCCATGGCTACTGTTGCTGGACAACTTGTAGGGCTGGTTTGGGTTGTAGCTCATTTTTGTAAGGAAGAATCGCAGTTGTATTTTACATCATCAGCTTTCAAATTACAGTGGAGCATAGCGAAACATATTTTTTCTATAGGATTGTCGCCTTTCTGTATTCATATCTGTTCTTGTTTTGTTATTGCGATAATGAACTGGCAATTACGGAATTTTGGCGGAGATTATGCTATAGGTGCATTTGGTATTATTAGTACAGTCGTGAATTTGCTTACCGTTATGGTTTTAGGTCTTGCACAAGGAATGCAACCTATTGTTGGGTATAATTATGGTGCAAAACAATTCTCGCGTGTGTTTCGTGCATTATGGATAACAATAGCTGTGGGCTCATGTATTACAATTGTTGGTTTTGTTGTCATGCGGTTGTTCCCGATTCATATTGCATATTTGTTTAGCGATGATTTAGTTATGGTTACATTGATACAAGATGGAATGAAAGTCTATACTTTTATGTTTTCATTGATAGGTTTTCAGGTTGTTGTGTCAAATTTTTTTCAGTCTATCGGAAAACCAAAGATTTCGATATTTCTTTCCCTTTCTCGTCAGGTGTTATTCTTAATTCCTTTAATTCTGGTGTTACCATTATATTGGGGATTACAAGGTATTTGGATGGCAATGCCAATAGCCGATTTGTTGGCTACAATCATAACTGCGGTTTTATTGATTTACTATTATAACAAAGTTGTTTTAGAACCGATAAAGAAAGAATTTGATTATGAAAACATTACAGCGTATCAGTCAGATTTTATCGAATAATACATCTATCTTTATTATTTGTATTGCTATTATAACCTTCTTTGTTCCTGATTTATTTCTATGGGTAAAAGGAGATATTCAAGCATTAGTATTGGGAATAATTATGCTTTCTATGGGTATGACCTTGACAATAGAAGACTTTAAAATTTTGGTTTCACGTCCATTGGATATTGTTATAGGAGCATTGGCACAATACTCAATAATGCCACTTATTGCATTTACACTTACTCGTGTGTTTCATTTAGATCCGGCAATTGGTGTAGGATTGATATTGGTTGGTTGTTGTCCGGGTGGCGTGTCTTCCAATATTATGTCGTTTTTGTGTAAGGGCGATGTTGCATTTTCTGTAGGAATGACAACTGTCACGACGCTTCTTGCGCCGATAGTTACTCCGATTTTAGTCTTGAATCTTGCAGGTGAAGCAATAGATGTTGACGCTTGGGGAATGTTTAAATCTATATTGTTGGTGACATTGATGCCGGTAACAATAGGTTTTTTATTAAATTATTTCTTTGGTAAAAAAGCAACGTTTGTTGACATACGTTTAGTTATGCCTGGAGTTTCTGTTATCGGATTAGCATGTATCGTAGGTGGAGTTGTTGCCACAAATGGAAGTACATTCTTTACATCAGGTGCTGTGATTTTTATAGCGATATTTTGTCATAATGCATTAGGTTATCTATTAGGTTTTACCATAGGAAAACTATTGAAGATGGGGAAGGCTAAAAATCGTACTATTGCAATAGAAGTAGGTATGCAAAATGCTGGCTTGGCAACAAACTTGGCAACAAAGCATTTCCCAACATTGCCGGAGGCTGCTCTTGTGTCTGCGGTGTCGTGTGTATGGCATTCAATTTCGGGAACAATTTTGGCAAATATTTTCGTGAAATGGGATAACTATATGCAAAAGAGAGAACAATAATTATTTCTCTATTTTGAATCCGATAGGTTTCCTTTTGTTGAATTTTTCTCTGTTAACTTTTTCGTTTTGTAACTCTGCAATAGCTTTGTTTATTAGTTCTAGTTGGGTTGCAGTATCCTCGTTGATGTCGTTTTGATCATGTAAAATATCTTCGATATACGAGTGAATTTCGAGTCGAAGTTGTTCGATTTTACTGTTAGTTTGTTGAAGCTCAGAGATATTGTTTTTTAACATTACAAACGTTCTCATTATAAATATGTTCGTTTGTATAGCGATAGGGGATTGTAATACGCTGCTAAGCATGGCTATACCGAGTTCAGTGAATGCGTAAGGTGTGTATCGAGAACCTCCATGTCTTGATATTCCATTTTGGAATATCAAGTTTTTGTTTTCTTCGTCGGAAAGTCTAAACATAAAATCTTCGGGAAAACGTTCTAGATTTCTCTTTACTGCCTTATTTAGATTACCAGTAGATATATGATATAATTCTGCTAAATCTTTGTCTAACATTACTTTTAGGCCGCGAACTTCATAAATTTTTGTTTTAATGTCTTCAATTCCTAATGTTTGAAGTTTTTCGTTTTGCTGCATATTGGTTATAAATTTAGGTGTGTTGCAAATATAATATGTTGTTGGATTCTCTCAAATAGCTAAAAATTAACGTTTTATGTTTCTTTATAGATCTTATTTGTTTTGTATTATCTATCTATGGTTGTTTTGAAAAATAAATTTTCATACTCAAAATAATGCCGTATATTTGCGCGCATAATTGTATGTTGTTTTGTGTAATACTTTGATAATCAGCATGCATTAAATTGTCTCAAAATTTAAAAAGAAATGGCAGAAAGAAGAGTTCGCGTACGTTTTGCACCAAGTCCAACAGGACCATTGCACATGGGTGGTGTTCGTACTGCATTATTCAATTATTTATTTGCAAAGAAAAATGGTGGTGATTTTCTACTTCGTATAGAAGATACCGATCAAACTCGTTTTGTGAAAAACGCAGAAGCATATATAGTAGAATCTTTAAAATGGTGTGGTATAAATCCCGATGAAGGTATTGGTGTAACGCCAGAAGGTCCTTATGGACCATATCGTCAAAGCGATAGAAAACCAATGTATAAGCAATATGCGTATCAGTTGATAGAATCAGGTAATGCATATTTTGCTTTTGATACTCCTGAAGAATTGGCAAAATTGCGTGAGAAAGGTGAGCAAGAAAAGAATCCATTTGTGTACAATTACAAAACAAGAATGGAGCTTTGCAATTCATTGGCTTTGAGTAAAGAAGAAGTAGAAAAACGATTGAATTCAGGTGAAAACTTTGTGATTCGTTTTAAAATGCCTGAAAATCAAGATATTTATTTGTATGATGAAATCCGTAAGGATGTTCACTTCAATACAAATGAATTGGATGATAAAGTGTTGTACAAATCAGATGGTATGCCAACTTATCATTTGGCTAATGTTGTAGATGATTACTTGATGAAGATTTCTCATGTGATTCGTGGTGAAGAATGGTTGTCAAGTATGCCTTTGCATGTGTTATTATATCGTGCATTAGGTTGGGAAGATGTAATGCCAAAATTTGCTCATCTTCCACTTATCTTAAAACCTGTTGGGCACGGAAAATTAAGTAAACGTGATGGCGATAAACTTGGTTTCCCTGTGTTCCCTTTGTTTTGGGTTGGCGATGAAGGTGAGACAGCTTCTGGTTATAGAGAAACAGGATATGTGCCTGAAGCGTTTGTGAATATGCTTGCTTTGTTGGGATGGAATCCTGGAACAGAACAAGAAATCTTCACTATGGATGAATTGATACACGAATTCACTCTTGAACGTGTTGGAAAATCTGGTTCGAAATTCGATCCTGAAAAAACAAAATGGTTCAATCAACAGTGGCTACGTCGTAAATCTGGTAGTGAATTGGCAAATTTATTTGCTCCAATTCTTGCAGAAAAGAATGTACAAGCTTCTTCGGAATATGTCGCTAAGGTATGCGATATGATAAAAGAGCGAATCGTTTTTGTACAAGATTTATGGTCACAAGGATATTACTTCTTCGTTGCTCCAGAATCATACGATGAAAAAGTAATTAAAAAACGTTGGAAAGCAGATGCTCCTGCTCAAATCCAAGATTTTTTAGATTTCTTAAAACAAGAAACTGATTATACTTCGGCAACGTTGGAAGCAAAATCAATGGCTTTGATTCAAGAAAAACAATGGAATGTTGGTCAAGTTTGTAACTGTTTGCGTCTTGCTGTTGTTGGTGCTGGTATGGGTGCCCATTTGTTCGATATTTTCGAAATGATTGGAAAAGACGAAACAATAGCTCGTGTACAAAAAGCATTGGATACGATAAAAGTTGCAGAATAATGCAATTTCGCACACAAATAGATGTCCCTCGAAGTGCATATGCGATTTCGTATGCACAACGAGGGATTTCTTTTGGCTCTTGTTTCTCTGAAACTATAGGAAACCGTCTTGCTGAATATAAGTTTCCTATTTTAGTAAATCCGTTTGGTACAATTTATAATCCATATTCAATAAAAACGAATGTGGAGTTATTATTAGGAAAACGAAGTTTGCAAGAGAACGATGTGTTTTCTTTGAATGATATTTGGCAATCGTTTTTACTACATACATCTTTTTCTTCGGTACAAAAAGAGTCCGTCTTTCAGTCAGTACAGTCACAATTGGATTTATATAAGAATAAGTTTGTGTCTGTAGATTATGTGCTGATAACATTAGGGACAGCATGGGTGTATCAGTATAAAGATACAGGAGAAATTGTATGTAATTGTCATAAGGTTCCTGCAAATAAGTTTGTTCGTCGACGTTTGTCGGTAGAGGAATGTGTATCGGTTTTGGAAGAAACTGTTGCATTGTTACGGGAGCAACATCCTGATCTTCATGTTATTTTTACTGTCAGTCCAATTCGTCATTGGAAAGATGGAGCTCATCAAAATCAAATAAGTAAATCTACCTTGTTGTTGGCTATCGATGAGTTGCAGAATCGTTGTGATGGTATCGATTATTTTCCTGCTTATGAATTATTGTTAGATGATTTGCGGGATTATAGATTTTATGCCGACGATATGTTACATCCAAGCGCGCAGGCTGTGGAATATATTTGGGAACAATTTCAAAATACCTATTTATCGCAGGAAACAGGTACATTGTTAAAAAAAGTACAGGCAATAAAACAAGCTGTTGCTCATAGACCTTTTAATCCCGAGAGTCGTGAATATAGATTGTTTGTAGAGAAGACAATAAATGATTGTGATGAATTGTCGGCAAATTTTGCAATAGATTTACAAGAAGAGGTACAAAAGTTACGGGCAAAATTATCGTAGGTGGGTTTTGTTATAAGAAATCAATGCCAAGCATTGAAATATCATCTCCACAAGGTTTATCTCCCAAAAATAATTGTAGCTCATTATATAGAAAATGAACAATGTCGGACGACGAGCCATCTATGGTTAAAGCACCTTCTATTGGAATTGTTCCAAAAGATTCATCGTTATTGTTTTCAGCTTCTATTAAGCCGTCGGTGTAGCAAAACAACTTATCGCCAGCCGATATATGTATTTCGCCTTCTGTAATAGAAGGTATTTCTTCAAGCATTCCTAAACCAACACAACCTTTTGTAAGATATTGTAGCTGTGCTTTTTCTTTACTTAAAAGTAATGGAGGGTTATGTCCGGCATTTACATACTGAAGAGAGTGTTTTTTGCCATTGTAAATACCGACAAAAAATGTAACGAATCGGTCGCCTTGTGCGTTTTTGTTTACGATTTGGTTTAATTCCTTTATTAAAGTTGTAAGTGGAACTTTATGTTTGAAAAGAATTCGCAAATTGGCTTGGAAATTCGACATTAGGATAGCGGCAGCGATACCTTTCCCAGAAACATCACCTATGCAAAATCCATACTCGTACTCATTTAATTGTAGAAAATCATAATAATCTCCGCCCACCATAGAGTGTGGTTGATAGTACGATGCAATTTGTATGTATTTGTTTTTTGGAAGAGAATCCTGCGTGGGAATAAGCATTGCTTGCATTTTCGATGCAACTTCCAGCTCTTTTTTCATAGATTCTTGTTCCAAAGTTTTTTTGTATAATCGTTTGTTTTCTAAGGCAACGACAATCAAGTTTGACAATGTTCGTATGGCATTCAGATTTTGTTCCAAATAGTTGATACCAAATACGGTTTCGTCGGCGGAAACATCTCCAATTAAAATATAGGATAAAGGAATGTTTTTGTGGTAAACAGTAACAAGAACGTCGAAAGGTTCTAATATAGGATTCTTTTTGTCTTCAGGACTGAGATAGGTTACATCCTTAAAAGCAAGTAACGCCGACGAAACCTCGTCGGCGTTATTACCTAATTCATCAGGTACACCTACAGATATTACTTTTTTCCAATTTTGATTGCAAGCAAATGCAATTAAGCGAGCAACACCAAAATCATCGCAAAGAATACTGCGATATTTCTGTAAGAGTTCCTTTGCAGAGCAATTTGCATTTATCGCCATTGTGACATCCAACAATGTTTTGAGCTTGAAATCGGCAAGCTCAAACTTTTGCCGTATTAAATCAACAATAGCCATTGCTCATAGAAATTATTTTACGCGTTCTTTATATTCACCTGTTGTTGTATCAACTTTGATTTTTTCGCCAGTGTTGATGAACAATGGTACACGAACTTCAGCACCTGTTTCTACAGTTGCAGGTTTCATAGCGTTTGTTGCAGTATCACCTTTTACACCTGGTTCAGTGTAAGTGATTTCCAAAACTACCATTTGTGGCATTTCTGCGTATAATAATGTTTCTGTAGAAGCATCAAATACAGCGTCAACAACATCACCTTCTTTCATGAAGTCAACACCGTTGATCAAATCATGCATAACATTGATTTGTTCGAATGTTTCTTGGTTCATGAATACATATTCAGTACCTTCTTGATACAAATATTGGTAAGGACGGTGTTCTACACGAACATCTTCCAATTTTTCACCGATATTGAATCGACGTTCCAAAACGCGACCGTTGATAACGTCTTTCAATGTTGTACGCATAATTGTATTTCCTTTACCTGGTTTTACATGTAGGAAGTCAATACAAACATAAATTTTACCATCCATACGGATGCAAACACCTTTCTTAATGTCTTGAGAGTTAATCATATACTTATATTTTACTATGTTATTATTGTAATTCGTTTACAAAGGTAATTATTTTTTCAAAAAATCCACTATTTCTTTCTCGTCCAAATCTTTGTAGCTTACAGCTTTGCTTGGGTTACCATTTTCAAGGAATAAGTATGTTGGGAAATATCCGTTAGTGATTCCTATTAATGCTCCCATGGATGCATGTTTATAGTGGAGTTTTTCAGTTTTCGTAATGATTTTGAAAGAGTCGATTAAAGTGTCGTTCGGACTCGCAATAAAGCATGTAATGTTGCTTGTTGGTATGTCGTTGTTTGTGACTATTGCTTGTAGAATTGTATTTCCTGCTTTACAATGTTTACAAGTAGAAGAAACAAATGCAATAAGTTGATTTTTTGACGAATCTATTTCTGTTCCATATTCAGGATTGCTGAGAACTTTGTTGTATAATTCTTGATTGAAACGTTCTTCGTCGTTTCCAAACATAATAGAATACATGGAATTCATTGGATAACCAAGAAATGTGACAAATAGTGCGGATAAACACGAAACCGTAACAATGTATGGCTTTATATTGTGATGCCATTCTTCTTGTTTCCTGACAGGCATAAGCAAACCAATAAGAATACAGTTTTTGATAAGAGATGGGATGGTGTCAAGCTCAACAAAATCTCCAAAACAATGACAATCTTCGCTTCCGCGAAATATTGCTACATATACGAGAAATAAAGAAAATCCTATGAGAGTGAGTAGGGTTCCCCACCAACTTTGCTTGTAAAATATTCTAAAGAGTAATCCTATGCCAAGCAAGAATTCTATCACTAACAGAACACGAACAACAAATGTTGTGGTAACGTAGTTGAAAATACCAAAACTATAGACATATAGTTCGAAGTTTTGTAATGAAAGTAGTTTCAGAATTGCTGAGGTTATGAACGTACACGCAATGATGCAACGTACGATATGTAGTATGAATTCTTTTGCTTTCATTTTATAGTCTAAGTCTATTTTGTTTGCAAAAATAGTGTTTTTCTTTTGCTTAAAAGGTTATAAAACCCAATACTTCTTTCATTTCGTTCTTATAAATGTGAATTTTAGAAAAAAACATCTTTCTGTTAATTAATATTCAATACATTTGTCTCGTTGAACAAAAAAATATAGAATTATGAAAAAAGTATTATTAATGGTTGCTCTTGGAGCTTCAATGGTTGCATTGACTTCTTGTTTCGGTCGTGAATGTGTTTGTACTGTAAAAGTTGATGGTGACAAAATTACTAAGACTATTGATTTCGAAAACGAATGTCAAAAAACAGGTAAATGGACTGAAACAGTTCTTGGTAAAGAATATGAATACAAATGTAAATAGTCATTTACTTTAGAATAAAAAAGGCGGCTCGGTTGGGTCGCCTTTTTTATTGTTAATAACTGAGTGATAACTCAATAGATAAATTCTGATTTTGAATGCATGTGAGGGGTAAATTTGTATCTGTAAAGAAAAGATATGGATTTGCATTCTCTTATTCGTACATTTTTGATGGGCACAGGTAAAGTGTCGGTTCCGTGTGTGGGAACACTTTCTGTGCAATATCATCCGGCGCGTTTGGCGAAAACAGAACAAATTGATTTTGTTCCGCCGCGATATGAGATTGTGTTCTCGCAGGAGTATGTGGAAATTCCAAGATTCGTTCAATTTATAGCAACCAAACTGTCTATAACCGAAGAACAGTCAACTCAATTGCTTGAAGATTTTGGAAAGAGTGTTGCTCAATCAATATCGTTAGGTGAAGATTTTGAAATACTAACAGTAGGAGTAATTCGTGTTGATGGTAGTTTTGAGTCTAAAATTAATCCAGAATCTTTTCCTGATACATACGGATTGTCTGGCTTTTCGATAGATAAATTATCGGATGCCGAAAAAAAAAATGCTAGACAACTTCCCAAAAAGATAGTGAAGAATACCGCTAAAGCAATGATAATTGCTTCGCCTATTTTATTTGGTGCATTGCTGATTCCCAATATATTACATATTGCGCAGAATGAGGAATTCGCTTCTGCTTTTAGAAATACGAACGCTTCTGTAGATTTTTCGCAGCCTGAATTGCCTCGTCCGCACGATTTCAAAGTAAATACAGTTGTTGAAGAAACTCAGAACCAAGAGATTGAAGTAGCAAATGCACAAAATATAGAACCGCAATCTGTGTCTTTTGCAGAAATAGAAGTAGTTTCAGAATCGAAAAAAGTGACTGAAAGTCCAAAGAAAGAGGAAACGGAATCTGGTGAAGCAAAATATTTTGTGATAGTAGGAACTTTTTCTGTAAAGTCGAATGCAGAAAAGTATTCAAAAAAATTACAATCGAAAGATTATAATTCTGGAGTAATTTCTGACAACAATAAAAATCGTGTGTATTTGAATGCCTTTGTCAATGCTGACGAAGCGCAACAATATGTTAAGGCTTTACAAGCAGATTCCGAATATGGTAAGGCTTGGGTATATGTTAAGAATTCATAGAAAATCATTGTTCTTTCGGCAAAAATCCGTACTTTTCAATCGATTTTAGAATGGTATGGAACATAGTAGTTTGTTAGCGGAAAACAATGCTCTGCGTGACGAAATAATCCGTTTGAAAAAACAATTAGATGATGCAAATCGACAATTGGTAGAATTAAAGTCATCGTCGGTTCAAAGCACAAATACTATTGGTGAATTGCAAAGTAAGCGATTCAAAATGGTAACGGTAATGTATTCCAATATCGTTGGGTTTGAACAGTTACATCAACTAGAAAATGCACAAAATTTAGTGGACGAACTTGATGCCGTATGGATGAAGTTTGATTCTATTGTTGCAAAATATAATGTTGAAAAAGTAAAATCCATAGGTGATTCGTATATGTGCGCGGGTGGTATACCGCAAAAAAATAGAACAAATCCTATAGAAATGATTTTGGCGGCGATGGAAATCGTTCGCTATATGCGTGAAGAAAAAAATATTTGGAACATTCGTTTAGGCATACATACCGGTCCTGTTGTTGCAACAATTTCAGGTAAAAAGAAGGCTTCGTATGAGATTAAAGGAGATGCTGCCAATATTGCAAGTCGTATAGAATCGTATGGAAAAGTTGGAAAAATTATTATTTCCGAAACGACATACGAGTTTGTACGCGATATTTTTTCTTGTGAACCAATTGGTGCCTTGCCGGTAAAATATACGGGCGTGATAAATATGTATGAAGTTGTAGGTTTTAAACCTCGCTTCTCGGAAGATGCAAATTTGCAGATTCCAAATTATGCATTCTTTGTGAAACTTGGTCGTGTCCGTTTTCCAGATTTGGAAGAATATATTTTGACACGATTAGAGAATGAACTACCGCAATATCTTCACTACCATAATGTTAAACATACGATGGATGTGCTTGTCGGCGTTGAGGTGATAGGAATAGCGGAAAATGTTACCGACGAAGAAGATATGCTGCTGTTGCGTACTGCTGCTTTGTTGCACGATATGGGACAGATAGTGCAGTCAAAAGGGCACGAAGCGATAGGTTGTGAATATGCTCGTGAAATTTTACCTCAGTATAAATATACGACAGAGCAAATCGAGAAAGTGTGTACGTTGATAATGGCTACACAATTGCCGCCAAATCCACAAACATTGTTGGAATGTATTATGTGTGATGCTGATTTAGATTATTTAGGAAGACCTGATTTTGTTCCTGTATCTGACACTTTATATGATGAATTGCATGTACAAAATCTTGTTGCAGATAAAAATACCTGGAATAAACAGCAAATAAAATTCCTTTCAAATCACACTTATTTTACCAATTTTGCAAAGAATAATCGTGAGGTTAATAAACAAAATCAAATTGAACGATTACAATCATTGATAGAAGACTAATTATGAATCAAGAAAATCCAGAAGAAGTATTGCTTGCTGTTGTAAATAAAGTGCTAGAGTTTTCCAACGAAGGAAAACAAGCTAAAGCGCAGCATATTTTACCTTTTGTGTATGAGTCGGTTATGCAGTATCCAACATTGTTATGGAATACTCCAGAATTATGGAAATTAGCAAAATCGTTGTTGGTTATGCATCACTATGATTTAGTGGAAGAAGAGGAAGAAGAAATAAAAATGCTTCAGATGGCTTTAGTTATGACTCAGCGTGCTATCGAATTGTGTGAAACGGATAAGGAAACAAACAAGGAACATTATTTTAATGCATTACATACGCAGGTCTTGTTATTGTCAACTTGTCCAGATTATTATGAAGATACAATTGCGGAGCTTTGCTCAAAAACGGTTATGTCCGAAGATGAACGAGTAATCGCTTTGCGAATGGCGAATAGAATATTACCACGAATTTCATATAATGTAGTTGTTAAGGTTGACGATAATTTTGAGGATTTTAATGGAGATGAACTGTTGGCGGAAATGTGTGCCCAGTTTGAACAAGAAAATCCAGATATTCAACCAAAGCAATTGGAGGATGCTCAAAAAATACATGCAATGTTAGTACGCAGTTATTTGAAATTCTTTAAATAATAAAATGTACCTTTGTTCAGCAAAAAAATGTCTATGAAGAAAATTTACTCTTTTATATTTTTGATAATTACAAGTGTTTGTGCTTTTGGACAAACGCGTGAAGTAAAAGGAAAAGTTACAGATGCGAAAACGAAAGAAGCATTGATTGCCGCATCGGTTGCTGCTATGACGAAAAATGCGAATGGTGGATATACTCCAACATCGTATGGAACATTTACGGACTTGGATGGTACATTCGTGTTCGAAATCCCTGAAAATGCTGCAGGATTGGAGTTTAGTTATATGGGATATCAAACTACGGTTGTTCCTGTTACAGCATCGTCCGAATATAATGTTGCTTTGAGTACGGATGCGTTAATGATTGAAACTGTGGTTGTAACAGTTCCGTATGGAAAACAAAAGAAGGAATCGTTTACCGGTTCGTTGTCGGCTATAAAAGCTGATGATATTGTTGCTTCACAGTCATCGAGTTTCGAAAAAGCATTGCAAGGAAATGTTCCGGGTATTGTTTTAAGTACAAATTCGGGACAACCTGGTGCTTCGTCGGAAATTCAATTGCGTGGAGCAGGTTCTATTTCGGCAGGAAGTTCTCCGTTGATTGTAATTGATGGTGTGGCAATGTTTTCTGGAGAAACATCACAAAATTCTGATGCCTCATCAATATTAACTTCTTTGAATCCGAGTGATATAGAAAGTATTTCTATTTTGAAGGATGCTGCGGCAACATCGTTGTACGGTTCTCGTGCTTCGAATGGTGTCATTATGGTTACGACCAAATCGGGTAAATCGGGTAAATCGGGAAAAACGGTGTATTCGTTTTCTTCGACACAAGGATTGGGTGTGATTACAACTAACAATTTTAAACTAATGTCAGCGGACCAATATAAATCTTGGATAACAGAAGCTATGCGTAATGCTGGTAAATCCAATGAACAAATTGCAGAAGAGTTATTGGATGATACAGCAAAGGTAAATTGGTTTGATGAGGTTTATCAAAAGGCATGGAGTCAGTCTTATGAATTTTCGGCTCAAGGAGGTACAGATGCTACGACTTTTTTTGCATCTGCTCAATATAAAAAAGAAGAAGGTATTGTAACAGGTACAGATTTACAACGTTCTTCGGCTCGTTTGAACCTTTCTCATAAAGCTTCCGATAAGTGTACATTTGGTTTCAAATTCAATCCATCTTACACTATTCAGCATGCAACAGTTGAACCTGGTTATACTTCAAGTCCGGTGACAACTGCATATACGGCAAAACCAACAATTGCGGTGAAAAATGGTGAATCCTACAATTTTGCGAATAAGTTCTATAATCCTGTAGGTGTAATTGCATTAAATGAGAACTACAATAAAACAAAGCGTTTGTTAGGTAATGCGTTTATAGAATATAAATTGCCATACAATTTTGATTTTAAAACGATTGCAAATATCGATTATATAAATGTCGATGAATATGCTTATTTACATCCAGAAACTCCAGATGGCTCCGATAAAAATGGGGTGTCTTCTTACTATTCTACACAAGTAACTACATGGACATCTTCTTCTACTTTGAAATGGAATTATAAACATTTGAAACATGCTTTACAAATTATGGGTGGTTTTGAAGCAGAATCGAATGCGTTGAATTTTTCGAATATGATTGCTTCTAATTTCGCTTCCGAAAGTTTATCAAGTATTTCGAATGCATCGCAGATGGAGCAAATGAATGAATATGGACGTGGTGCTTCGTTGCTTTCGGGTATTTCAAGCATACAATATAACTTTGCGGCAAAATATTATTTGAGCGCTAGTTTCCGTGTAGATGGTTCTTCTAAATTCAGCCCTTCGCATCGTTGGGCTCCATTCTGGTCGGTTGGTGGATCTTGGATAGTTTCCGACGAAGTTTTTATGCAGTCTGTTTCGTGGATAGATTTGTTGAAAGTTCGTGGTAGTTATGGAACATCGGGTAACTCAGCTATCGACGATTATTTGTATATGCAGTTGTATTCCTTTGGTAATAACTATATGGATGAACCTGGTAGTACACCAACAACAATGGGTAACGATGAGTTGACATGGGAAAAGAACCGCAATGCCGATTTAGGTATAGATATGAAGTTCCTAAAACGATTTAATCTTGGTTTAGATTTATATAATCGTAATACATACGACTTGTTGCTTGCTGTTCCTGTATCGATGACAACTGGTTATGAAAATCAAATGCAAAATGTAGGTTCTATGGTTAATCGTGGTGTAGAATTTTCTGCTTCGGCAACTGTCGTAAATCGCGATAAATTTAATTGGACGACATCATTTACTTTTGCTCATAATCACAATGAAATCACTCAATTGTATGGAAGTGATACTATTGTTGTAAGTACAAAAATCCGTACGAAAGGACAATCTTTACAAACATTTTATTTAGCAGAATGGGCTGGCGTGAACTCTGCTGATGGTTCACCTATGTGGTACGATAAAGATGGAAATTTGACTAAAGATTACAATAACGCGCGTAAGGTGATAGCTGGTAGTGCGGATCCTAAATTTACTGCAGGTTGGACGAATACTTTGAATTATGGAAACTGGTCTTTGAATTTCATGTTCTATTGTTCGTATGGCAACTTGATTTTCAATCAGTTGAATAATGAATTGATAGCAGATGGCGCAACAACAGAATTGAATCAATCTGCTGAGGCTGCAAATTATTGGAGAAAACCTGGTGATAAGGCAAAAAATCCTAAGGTCGTTCAAAATAATGGAAGCAATAGTAATAGATTTTCAACTCGTTACTTAGAGGATGGCTCTTATATTCGTTTGAAAAATATTCAATTGAATTATACTATTCCTGCTTCTGCTTGCGAAAAGGTAAAATTAAGTCGCTGTATGATTTATGCGCAAGTACAAAATCCATTTTTGTGGACAAAATTCACCGGTTTAGACCCAGAAACTCGTTCGAACGGAATTTACTATTATGATTATCCGAAACAACGGTTGTTCTTGATGGGGGTAAATCTATCGTTTTAAGCAAAAAAGAGATGTGAAAAGCATCTCTTTTCTTTTTTATAGGTAGGGTATATTTCTCAAAAGTTGTCTTACTAATAAAACAAAAAGATATGAAACAGATTCTTATTTCAATTATGGCAGTTTGTGTGGTATGCCTATACTCAATGTCAGCGTTTTCGCAGAGTGTTACGTATGGTAGTGGCTATTCTGGTCCTATTTGTGGCGAAGAAATAAAGGGAAATGGTGCATATTATACGGGAGAATACCGTAACCTATTTGTTGATGTTTTAGGAAAATCTGAAGCTGAGGTGCAGGCAAAAGTCGAGAAAGTATATAAACATTTTTTTACACCAGGCTTGGCAACATCTGTGTATTGTGAAGTAGGCGATGATATGGCTTACATTCACGATGTGGGAAATAACGATGTTCGTACCGAAGGACAATCGTATGGTATGATGATTACTGTTCAACTTGATAAAAAGACAGAGTTTGATAAATTGTGGCGTTGGGCGAAAAAATATATGCAACATCATGGAAATGAATGGGATGGATATTTTGCTTGGCAGTGTAAAACTGATGGTACGAAAATTGACGATGGTTGTGCTCCTGATGGTGAAGAATACATAATTACTTCTCTTTTGCTTGCTTCAAATCGATGGGGTAATGATGGTGAGATTAACTACAATGCAGAAGCGCAAAATATTTTGAAAAAAATTATGAATAAGGAAGGGGTGAAGGGCGTAAATAATATGTACAATGCAGAAAATCATATGGTTGTATTTTCTCCTTATTATGATAACGTAAAATTTAGCGATCCTTCTTATTGTTTGCCTGGATTTATGGAATTATGGGCATTGTGGGCAGAAGAAAACAATGAATTTTGGTCGGAGGCGGCAGATGCTGCTCGAAAACTTTTACGTGATGCTTGTCATGAAACTTCAGGATTATTTCCTGAATATAGCTTATATGATGGAACTCCTCATAGGCCGGATTGGCAAAGTTACGATACAAAACAGTATAAGTTTGATGCTATTCGTTGTGCTATGAATGTCGGTATGGATTACAATTGGTTTCGAGCAGATAGTGCTAATCAAACTGAAATGATGACTCGCTTACTGACGTTCTTTAAAAAAGATGGATACAAGCATGGTTATTTCGATTGGGATGGTGGGAATCCTGATGGAACCTATAATGAAGGTGTTGCGGGAACCAATGGTGTTGGTTGTTTTGCTGTAGCAGATGAAGCTTTAGCTAAAGAAGTTTTAAATAAGTTTTGGAGAACAAATCCTCCAACAGGCACATGGCGTTATTACAACGGTATGGTGTATTTCCTATCTTTATTGAATGCATCTGGTAATTTCAGAATCTATAAACCTGTTTCTGAAATAATCGACACGGTTGTTCAAAATTCGTTTAATGGGGTTATGTATCAGAAATCAACGACATTCACTACAAATATAGGTTGTAAAATTTATAGAGTACATGTAAATGTACCAACGACAGGTTGTAATGATGTACGAAATACGGAATTGAAATTATATCCCAATCCGGCAAATGATATAGTAACAATTGCTTATGATGAAGAAATCGTGTCGGCTTCGGTTTATGATATGAATGGAAAAATTGTAGCAAGTTCACAAACAAACGACATAGATGTTTCTTTGTTGCCAAAGGGAAATTTTGTAGTAAGCGTATTGTTGCAAAATAATGAGTACAAAACGACAACATTAGTTGTAAATTAATAATTAGAACTGTTGTACAAAAAGTATCAATGATTGTAGTTAGATAGAAAATTTTTCATATTTCCTTCAGAAATTTGGAGTGAAAGAAAATTTGTATATCTTTGCACCCGAATTGATATGGCGAGTTCGTATATCGGTTAGTACACAAGGTTTTCATCCTTGTTAGAGCGGTTCGATTCCGCTACTCGCTACAAGCCCTTGCAAAAGCAAGGGCTTTTTTATTTAAGACCATTTCGTATGAAAAATATTTTATTGATTATAGGTGTAGTATCTGTTTTGTTTTTGTCATTTTCCATAGAAAAACGTCCGGATGTAAAAGTTTCACAAAACGATACGTTTACTGTTGAGTTAGACTATGTTGCCGGAACTGGATATAGTTGGCAGTGGCAGCAGGATACAGTCAATTTTGACTCTGTTTCCGTAGAGTATAAGAGAAACGATAATTTAATTGGTGGTGCGGGCGTTGTTGTTTGGACATTTGTAGCCAAAGAAAAAGGTGATTTCACGTTAGTTTTTGACTATAAACGACCATGGGAACCATCTTCTGCAGAACAGAAAATGGTTTCTGTAAGAGTAAAGTAGGGTGGTTATAATGCCATTTCCAGAAAAACAAGTAGCATAAAACCAATTAACAAAGCATAAGTTGCAGACTTTTGATAACCATGCGCGTGTGTCTCTGGAATCATCTCGTCGCTTACTACGTATAACATTGCTCCGCCAGCGAATGCAAGCATTGTAGGTAATAAAAAGTCTGAGATATTCCCGATAGCAAATCCTATCCAAACTCCAATAACTTCTAACATCGCAATTGCGAGAGAAATAAGAAATGTACGTATTTTCGAAACTCCCGTTAATAAAAGTGGAGTTATTACAACCATACCTTCAGGAATGTTTTGTATGGCGATACCAAATGTTACAGCCCAAGCATTTGCTACATTTTCGCTGTGGAAACTTATGCCGGTAGCAATACCCTCGGGAAGTTTATGTATGGCTATTGCCATAACAAACAAAAGAACTTTATTTATTGAAGAATTATTTTGATGCTCCTCTGCATCCAATCCTGTAATTTTATGTAAGTGTGGAGTTATGACGTCTAAAACATTCAAAAATAATGCGCCTGCAATTACTCCAATAGCAATTAACCACCACAGTGAAATTCCTGCAGATTCAGCAGCTGGTACAAGTAGTCCTATTGTTGATGCTGCAAGCATTACGCCTGCGCAAAATCCCATAACTGTATCGTTCCATTTATGTGGTAGTTCTTTTATTGCAAATCCTAATCCGCTACCAATAAGAGTCGCAACACTGAGTCCTGCTGCACTTATCCAAATTTGTTCCATTCCCTTTTCCTTTTTTTCAAAAATAGATAAAATGAGAATACTGTGACTATTGTGTTACGTAAAATGTAAAAGTGCGATATTTTTATAAACGCATTTTGTTATGTTGAAAACTTGTATCTTTGAACAATAAAAAAGTTATATGAAAAAACAGTTGTTCGTATTCCTATTGGTAGGATGTTGCTTGGCTACTTCATTGCACGCACAAGAAAATGATTTGCAACCTATGAAGACTGCAGATCGTATTGCAATGTGGAAAGATTCTTTACGTTTAAAAAAGAATCAGATTGAAAAAATATGGGCTATAGAAAGAGAATACAATCCAGAATTTGACACTGTTCAATTTGATGGTATTTTCGATGCAGTTCGTGCTCGTGAACAGACTAGACAGGTGAAAATACAAGATGTTTTAACAGACAAACAACGAACTCGTCTTGCTCTGATGGAAGAAAACGAGCGAAAAGCAAATGCTTCTAGTTTGGGACAAAAATCCATGTGTAAAACAACAAATGGATTTCCTAGTTACAATACTAATCCACTGCCTCCAGATAAAACAGGAATGGAACATTCTGCTGTGGAAATTGCAAAACGAATGGGAATTGGTTGGAATATGGGAAATTCGTTTGAATCAATTCGTTGGGGCGAAAATGGCACCGCTCTAGGAGCAACAAAATTCCCTGGAGTCTCGTTTGAGACAGATTGGGGTAATGTAAAAGCTAGTAAACGTATCTCCGATGGAATTTTTAAGGCTGGTTTTAATGTGTTTCGTATCCCTTGTGCTTGGGATTTGTATGTAGTAGATACAACTACGGCAAAAATTCAAGATTTTTGGTTGGCTCGCGTCAAGGAAATGGTTGATTCTTGTCTTGTACACGACATGTACGTCTTGTTGAACATACATTTAGATGGTGGCTGGCTTGAAAAGAATTGTACTCCTGAAATGCAAGAAATCAATAACAGAAAACAAAAAGCATATTGGGAGCAAATTGCTACGTATTTCCGTGATTATGATGAACGCTTGATTTTTGCTGGTTGCAATGAGCCAAATGTGCATAACGAAGTACAAATGCAAGTGTTGGCTTCGTATGAACAAACATTTGTTGATGCAGTTCGTTCTACTGGTGGTAGAAACTATTATAGAACTTTGATTGTTCAAGGTCCTTCAACCGATATTGACGAAACTCGACGATTGTTTTTAGGTATGCCTAAGGATGTGGTACAAGATCGATTGATGTTCGAGGTTCATTATTATACGCCTTGGAATTTTGCTGGTATGGAAAAAGATGAAGATTGGGGAAAGGAATTCTATTATTGGGGAGAAAAGAACTGTAATCCAAAAGATTTAGACCGTTGTTCTACTTATGGCGATTTAAAATTTATGAAAGAGCATTTTGCGATAATGAAGGAAATGTTCGCCGATAAAGGAATACCTGTGATTTTAGGTGAATTTGCTTGCAATAGAAAGAAATTTGAGGATCCTGTTGTTCAAAAATTGCATCATCAATCTCGTATGGATTGGTTGTATGAAGTTACCAAAAATGCTTTTGAAAATGGGTTGATTCCTGTTTATTGGGATAATGGCTATACAACAGCACCATCAATGGGAGTGTTTGATCGAGTGAAAGGCGAAGTGTACGATAAAGAAGCTGTTGAGGTTATGATGAAGGCAACAGCTGATGCAAAAAAATATTGGGATAAATAATAGTTGATTTTTGCATAGAATAATTGTGATTTTGTGGCGGAAAACTCTCTATCGCTCTGTTATTTTATGTAAATTTGCACGCTAAAAAACAAAAGAAATGAAAGTATTAAAATTCGGTGGAACATCTGTAGGTTCACCTGAAAGAATGAAAAATGTTTCCAAACTTATTACAGATGGAAACAAACAAATCGTTGTATTGTCGGCAATGTCGGGAACGACAAATAATCTTGTAGAAATTGCTGATTATTATAAAAAAGGAAATGCCGATGGCGCTTCTAACCTTATTGGTGCATTAGAAAAAAAATATGCTGGTGTAATCGAAGGGTTATTGGAAACAGATACATATCGCAAAAAAGCAACAGAAATTATTGCTCGTGAATGCGATGTTGTTCGTTCGTTTGCAAACAAACAATTCAATCTTCAGGCAGAAAAAATGATTCTTGCTCGTGGTGAAATTATGTCAACGAACTTGGTACAATTATATCACGAAGAGAACAACATCAAGTCTGTTTTGTTGAATTCTTTAGATTTTATGTTTGTTGATGCCGATGGCGAACCAGTAATGCAACTTATTGAAGAACAATTGCAAAAGGTTTTAAGCAAGTATCCTGATACAACATTGTTTATTACACAAGGTTTTATCTGCACAAACAATAAGAGCGAAGTTGACAATCTTAAACGTGGTGGTAGTGACTATTCAGCTTCGTTGATTGGTGCTGCTATCAATGCTGAAGTTGTGGAAATTTGGACAGATATCGATGGTATTCATAATAACGACCCTCGTATCGTTAAGAATACTCATCCAATTGCTGAAATGTCTTTTGATGAAGCTGCAGAATTGGCATATTTTGGTGCTAAAATTCTTCACCCTTCAACAGTGCTTCCTGCAAAGGTTAAGAATATTCCTGTATTGTTGAAAAATACAATGCAACCACAAGCTAAAGGAACAACTATCTCAAATAAAACGATAGGAACAGGTGTAAAGGCTATAGCTGCAAAAGATGGTTTGACTGCAATTAAAATCAAATCTGGTAGAATGTTGTTAGCATATGGTTTCTTATGCCGCGTATTTGAAGTATTCGAAAAATACAAAACTCCTATTGATTTGATTACAACTTCTGAAGTCGCAATTTCGTTGACTATCGATAAAATTGACTATCTAGCACAAATCGTTGATGAATTGAAAACATTAGGTACTGTTGAGGTTGATAAAGACCAAACAATTATCTGTATTGTTGGAAATATGATAGCAGAAGAACAAGGTCACGCTGCCGAAGTTCTAAATTCATTGAAAGAAATACCTGTTCGTATGATTTGTTATGGCGGTAGCGAACATAATATCTCAGTTCTTATCGATACTAAAAATAAAGAAAAAGCATTGGTTGCTTTGAATGATAATCTTTTTACAAAATAATATGGAATACAAAGTAGCGGATATTAAATTAGCTGAATGGGGTCGTAAAGAATTGGATTTGGCAGAAATTGAAATGCCAGGTTTGATGGCTCTTCGTGCTGAATATAAAGGTCAAAAACCTCTTGCTGGTGCAAAGATTAGTGGCTCGTTACATATGACTGTGCAAACAGCTATATTGATTGAAACATTGGTGGAACTTGGTGCTGATGTTCGTTGGGCTTCTTGTAATATTTTCTCAACACAAGATCACGCAGCAGCAGCAGTTGTTGTAGGTAAAAAAGGTACAGTTGAAAATCCTCAAGGTGTTCCTGTATTTGCTTGGAAAGGTGAAAATCTAAAAGAATACTGGGATTGTACAAAAAAGGCTTTAACTTGGCCTGATGGTACAGGTCCAACAATGATTTTGGACGATGGTGGCGATGCTACGTTGATTGTAGTTCGTGGTTCTCAATTCGAGGCAGAAGGTAAGGTTCCTGATTTCAATCCAGAAACAGATTCTGAAGAATGGGGAGTAATCTTAGATCTTTGTCGTGAGACAATGAAACAAGATCCTCAATTCTGGACAAAGAAAAAACAAAACATTATGGGTGTTTCGGAAGAAACTACTACAGGTGTACACCGTTTATATCAAATGGCAGAACAAGGCATACTTCCTTTCCCTGCAATCAATGTTAATGACTCGGTTACAAAATCTAAATTTGATAACTTGTACGGTTGCCGTCACTCGTTGACTGATGGTATTATGCGTGCCTCTGATGTTATGTTGGCTGGTAAAGTTGCCGTAGTTTGTGGTTATGGTGATGTTGGTAAAGGTTGTGCGCAATCGTTACGTGGACAAGGTGCTCGTGTAATTGTTACAGAAATCGATCCAATCTGTGCTCTTCAAGCTTCTATGGAAGGTTACCAAGTGTTAACAGTAGAAGATACGTTGGAATATGGTGACATTTATGTTACAACAACTGGTGACTGCGATATTATTACTGCAGAACATATGAGCAAAATGAAAAATATGGCTATTGTTGGTAATATCGGTCACTTTGATAATGAAATTCAAATGGCAGAATTGGCAAAGATTCCAGGCATTAAGAAGAAAAATATTAAACCACAATATGATCAATGGATTTTCCCTGATGGTCATAGCGTGTTGATTCTTGCTGAAGGTCGCTTGTTGAATCTTGGTTGTGCAACAGGTCACCCAAGTTTTGTGATGTCAGCATCGTTTACTAACCAAACATTGGCACAAATCGAATTGTTCACAAACAATAAGAGTTACGAAACTAAGGTTTACACTTTGCCAAAGAAACTTGACGAAAAAGTTGCTCGTCTTCACTTGGACAAACTTGGCGTTAAGTTGACTACTTTAACGGAAAAACAAGCAAAATATCTTGGTGTTCCAGTTGAGGGACCATATAAATCGGATATATACAAATATTAATCATTTATTGATTATATGATGTTAGGGGCGTATTGCAATACGCCCCTTTTTTATTGCATTTTGCTAACGTTTCAGTTTTTTTTTTGTCTATCCAGTAACCTATTTGGTTGCTTCGGTTTATAATCGTTTTGGCAATGTATCCATTTTGACTTTTGTTTTGTCTTTTTGTAAAAGAATTCAGAAACAAAAAAGGATATAGTATGCGTTTCCTTTTTTTCATAATATTATTTCTTGGCAGTTTAGTCTGCAATGCAAGACAGATTACAACGGCAAATTTGGCACAATTCCGCAGTGAAACAGGAGTTTATACCATACCTGCTGGAGATGTTGTATATTTGACTGCTGATTTTTTAATAAAATCAGGTGAGTCGTTAAATATCTATGGAGAACTTATATTAGGCAATCCTGCTGGTTCCAGCACAAAATTAAAATTAACAAATGAAGGTTCTGTTGTTGTTCATGATGGAGCAAAACTCGCAACATATAATCTAACAAATGGTGGAATAGTAGCTTTTGAGGAAAATGCAACTCTATCTATTTCTAACAACTTGACAAGTGGAGTTGGTGGAACATTTACTCTTGCAGAAAATCAGTCTGTTGTAGTCAAGTATGTGACATATAACGGAGGAACTGTTGCGGGGCCAAAATCGTCAATGATTACGGTGACAGAAAAGATGGCTAATAATGGAGTTTTAGAGATAGGAGATGATTTTAATATAGATGTCTCTGGAATTTTAGAAAATAGAGGAGTAGTAAATGTTAATGCTGATCTTAGCATTTCAGGTAGTTTAACAAATAATAATGGAAAAAATATAACAGTCTCTTCTGGCTCTTCTCTAACAGTTGCCAAGACTTTAACCAATAATAGTAGTGGAACAATTTCAGTCTCTTCAGGTTCTTCTCTAATAACTTCTACGAGTTTTACTAATAATGGAACTGTAGCAATTGCAGAAAATGCAAATGTCAATATCTCTGGTGACGTAACCAATAATAGTAGTGGAACAATTTCTGTTTCTTCAGGTTCTTTTCTGACAGTTGCTAAGACTTTAAGTAATAATGGAACAGTAGATATTGCAGAAAATGCAAATGTTAATATTTCTGGTGTGGTTACAAATAGTGGAACGATTTCGGCATCTTCAGGTTCTTTTCTGACAGTAGCTAAGAGTTTTACTAATAATGGAACAGTAGATATTGCAGAAAATACAAATGTTAATATCTCTGGTGCGCTTACAAATAGTGGAACGATTTCGGCATCTTCAGGTTCTTCTCTAACAACATCTACGAATTTTACTAATAATGGAACAGTAGATATTGCAGAAAATACAAATGTTAATATCTCTGGTGCGCTTACAAATAATGGAACGATTTCGGCTTCTTCAGGTTCTTCTCTAACTGTTGCTAAGACCTTAACCAATAGTGGAACAGTAACTGTTATAGACAATGCCAAAGTTACAGTCTCTAGTGATCTGACAAATAATAGTGGAGGATCAATTTTAATTGGTGATGGCACTTTAGAGGCTTTTAATTTCTGTAATATGGGTGATGTATCGGTGGTATCTATTACAGATTTTGCAAGTTTGCATATAAAGAATCAATTCTATAATATAGATAAAAATGAAAGGCATAATACATCTTATACCGGTCCGCAAGGTCGTGTATATTTAAGCAATTCATTGTTTCAAGTCGATGAAAAACTTTGGGTAGGTGAAGACCAAACTCATTTGGTGGATAGAGGTATTATTGTAGATGGCGATAAAGATACGTACATCCTTGTAAATGATATGGTTCACACGAGTGTAGGAAAGAATTGGCTAACTGTTAAAAATAATTCAGAACTATATATCATAACAGATATTGAAAAAGATTATACGGGTATAGATCCAGGTACTGCTGCTACTGGATTTAAAGATGACAACAAAGTATGGGAATTTGTTGAGGTAAAAGGGCAAAGAAAAGACGCAATCTTTGTTGAAGGTGACTATACTTATTATAAAATGGAAGAAGGAAAAGATATTGCGGGTATGGGTAATGGTAATAAACCTAATCTATATCTAAAGGTTCCAAATAATATACATATAAGTGGCGGAATTCATGCGGGTGGATATCACGATATGAACCATCCAGAAAATGATAAAACAATTGGTGTACTTAATAAAGAAAGTAATGAAATCTGGCGAAATACAATTTCTTCATTATTGCCAGTAGAATTAGAGACTTTTGAGGTTACACTTTCAAATAATACTGTAGATTTTTATTGGGCTACGGCATCTGAGAAAAATGCTAAACATTTTGAAACTCAAGTTTCGTTTGATGGCATACATTTTAATACAATGCAGAAGGTGGAGGCAAATGGAACAACTTCGGAAAGACATATTTATTCGACTTCGGTTTCTTCGGAAAAATTTCCTTCTGGAGTTATTTACTTTAGATTAAAAATAGTTGATAATGATGCAAGTTACCAGTATTCGAATGTTGTTAGTGGGGTACTTGACTCAAATGCTGAAACACTTACGGTATATCCAAATCCTGCGTCGGAATACATAACCATTTCTGGCAATTTTAAATCTGCCGTAGTTGTTGATAGGTCAGGTAGAAATGTAGCTGTCCAACCAATGTCAGCAAATATGTTAAATGTCGCTGGTTTGTCTGTAGGAGCATATTATGTGGTTGTAACAACAGACAACGGTAAAACGGTCTTGCCGTTTGTGAAGGAGTAATGTTATAATTCCCAAATTATATTCGTGTAGTTCCTTAATTATCAAAATTTTGTATATTTGAAAAACAAAATTTATGATTATGAAACATTTTATTACTCTTGCGTTTACGGTATTGTTGAGCATTTCTGCTTTAGCACAAACAAAAATAAATGGCATTTATTACATTCTAGATGATGACACTAGAACTGCAACTGTAACTTATAAATTAGGTGACGAATATAAAGGTGAAATAGTTATTCCTGCTAGTGTTTTGGCTGGAAATTATTATGTTGTTACAGAAATAGGTGAGAGTGCTTTTAATTATTGCAAGAATCTAACTAGTGTTACATTGCCGAGTACAATTACAACAATAGGTTCTGATGCGTTTAATTTGGCAACAAGTTTAACTAAAATTGAAATACCTGCTTCTGTTGAAAATTTTGGTGCGCATATATTCAACGGTAGTGGGATAACTGAAATTTCTTTGTTTTCTACAGTTCCTCCTGTAGTTGGAAATAAGACTTTTCAGAATTTTTCATCTAATGGTGTTACTGTCTATGTCCCAGAAAATTGTGTAAAGGCATATGAAGCAGATGCAAATTGGGGACAATTTGATATAGAATGGAATCAAGAAATTTCATATTTAATTCCAAATTCTTGTATGCAGGACCTTGTTGCACAAGAAGAACTTTATAACTATTCTTTTAATGATGGTAATCTCGTTTTATCTGGTTTGGTAGAAGTTGTTTGTGGTGGTTTAACATATACTGCAAAATTATATGATGAAGGTGATACTATAAAAATAGAAACAATTGAAAGAGGTTCGGAGGCAACAACTTGTCTTTGTTTTTCTAATTTTAAAATTACTATTCCTGATTTTAATCGTGACTCTTGTATAGTGTTATTTAGAAATCAAATTATTTCTGTGAATAAGAATAAAACAGATATTTTGCCGATAGAAAATAATTCTGTGAGAATTTGGCAAAGTGTTACTCAAGAAGTGTTTATTGAAGTCGATGATTGTGTTTTGGGAAAATACAATTATGCATTATATACTTCACAAGGACAATTAGTAAGAAGAGAAAATATTCTAAGTTCTACAACACAAGTAGTTTTGCCAAACACAAATGATGTATATTTTGTGAAAGTTTATAAAAATGGAAAACAATCAGTGGCAAGTAAGGTTGTAAAAAATAATTAGTGATACAATGATTTTCAAAGAAGAGGATATTCGTGAAGAAGAAGTTTTGGCAATAGCAAAGCGTATTGCCATTGCTGCTCGAACAGCTCCAAAAGCAAAAGGTATTGATAATGTTGAAGTTGTCATTTTAACTGGCGATGATATAGAAAAACTTGCACAGAAAATGTGTGAAGTCGCAGAACAAGAAGGTCGTATGTCGTTCATTCGTGATGCAGGAAATTGCCGTAAGAGTCAAGCTGTATTGTTGTTTGGAACTAAAGTTGAAACAATGGGGTTGAATTGTAAATTCTGTGGCTTTGAAACTTGTGCAAAGAAAGAAGAACAACCTGGAGTTCCTTGTTTCTTTAATGCAAACGATCTTGGTTTGGCTATCGGTTCTGCTGTTTCTACGGCTGCTGATTGTCGTGTAGATAATCGTGTAATGTACACTATCGGCTATACTGCTACAAAAATGAATATTCTGCCAGATTGTAGTATGATTTTAGGTGTTCCGCTTTCGGTAAGTGGAAAAAGTCCTTTCTTCGATAGAAAATAAAAAACGATTTATATTTTGTCGAGACGATGCATGCATCGTCTCTTTTTTATTTACCCAATAGCAAGCTGTCTATAGCTTTTCTATAGTAATCTATTGAATTTGCTCCTATTGCGTATTGGAAACTTTCTTCTTGACAGAAAAATATTGTCGGAATGGATTTTATTTGGAAAAAGTAGGAAAGACTTTGCGCTTTATCTACATTGATTTTATAGAAATTTACTTTTCCTGCATATTCTATTGCTAAGGTATCGAAAAAAGGTGCTATCATTTTACAAGGGCGGCACCAATCTGCATAACAGTCAACAATACAAGGTTTGTCCCCTTTGTATTTCCAAACTTGTGGGTTTTTCTCAAAATCAAAAACAAGTTCTTTAAATTCGTTTTCGTTTAGATGTATTACTTCTGGTTTTGAAACCTGTACGGTACAAACAGGTACGTTTTTATCTGTTGAGGTTCCTTTTTCTGTATTGTTGCACGACAGTGTTACAAGTGTACACAAAAGTATGTAGTATAATTTTTTCATAGTCTGATCTTGTTAAATTTTCGGCAAGGTATAGATTTTTTTGTATTTTTGAATAATTGATTCGTATGGATATTGTAGAACTTGAAGTTGTTGGCTTTTCGTCTGTACATTCACAAAAGGATTCTTATATTTTAATTCTTGGTGAATGTAATGGAACCCGTCGTATTCCGATAATTGTTGGTGTTGCGGAAGCACAAGCTATTGTTATAGAATTGGAGGGCATTAAAACGCCTCGTCCACTTACGCACGATTTGTTTCGCACTGTAGCGAATGAATTAGGTTTTAGTGTATATAAAGTTTTTATTGAGGATTTTATAGATGGTGTTTTTTATTCAAAAGTATATATTCAACAAGGTGATAAAGATATAGTTGTTGATTCGCGTACTTCAGATGCCGTTGCTCTTGCAATTCGCTTTAAATGTCCGATTTATACTACTGAAGATATTGTTACTCGTTCGGGAATAACAATAGAAAATGCTTCATCGGAAGAAACTCAAGAAGACGAGGCTGTAGATGAAGAAGAGGGTGGTGCTTCGGAAGAGGAATTGGAAAAAATGGAACGCAGTCTCTCTTTTATATTCGATAGTGACGATGAATTACAGGAGAAGTTGAATAAGGCTGTGGAAGAAGAAAATTACGAGCTCGCTTCTTTAATCCGTGACGAATTAAACTCTCGTAAGTCAAAACAATAGTTGTTTTGCTGAATCTATATCTCGCGCAATCGCTGATTGTAAATCTGTTAAAGATGCGAAATGTTGCTCTCCACGTATTCTGTCTATAAATTGAACTCGTAACTCTTTGCCATAAATATTTTCAGTAAAGTTCAAAATATGTATTTCTATAGATAACGGTAGATTGTTTTTTATTGTTGGGTTATTGCCGATATTAACAACTGCTTGATGTTTTTCTCCAGCTATGATAACATTTGCTGCATACACGCCGTATTTCGGTATTTGTTTGTAAGGGAAGTTTACTTGTAGATTTGCGGTTGGAAATCCTATAGTTCTTCCTATTTCTGCGCCATGTATTACCGTTCCTGTAAGAAAATAATTGTAATTCAAAAATGCATTTGCTTTTTTAATGTCGCCTTCGGCAATAGCATTACGAATTTTTGTGGAGCTAATGTTTTCGGTATCTAAAGAGTAGGCTTGGATTTGTTCTACTGAAAAATGAAGCTTTTCCGCCATTTCTTGTAAAAATTCAAATGTTCCAGAACCGTTTTTCCCATATTTATGATCGTATCCAACTATGACTTTTTGTGCATGTAAACCTTGATGTAATATATTGGTAATATATTCACTTGGTGATAGTTGGGAAAACTCATTAGAAAAAGGGAGTATGAGACAAGCGTCTAATCCGGTTTGTTCCAAGATTTCAATTTTTTCTTCCACACTTGTGAGCAATTGTAATCCATCTGCTTTATCAAAAAATATGCGTGGATGTGGCCAAAAAGTTAAAAGGACAGATTCTCCATTGAGAACTTCTTTTTCCGCATTAATTTTTTGTAAAATAGATCTATGTCCAGCGTGAACGCCGTCAAACATTCCGATTGTTACAATAGGATTTTTTGCTGAAAATTCTTCTATGGAATGATATACTCTCATTGTGGACAAAGATACATTATTCTCCATAAGTTTCTGCATCTTCTGCGGCAATACGAGTAGGTGCAGATTCTGGTATTTGGTATTTCTTATGTAGTAATTGCAAATTAATTTTATGAAGAAGTGATTCAATCTCTTTGAATGTCTGCTCTCGAACAGCAGGCTTTAGTTGGCATTCCCACACAATAATTGTTTTCCAGCCGAGTGCCGTTAATTGGTCACGGACAGTTAAGTCGCGCTCGTGATTTCTATTGAGTTTGTTGGTCCAAAATTCTATATTAGATTTTGGAAGCCGTCCTTGTAGGCATGAATGGTTATGCCAAAAACATCCATGAATAAAAATTGCAGTGTGATATTTTGTTAAAACAATATCTGGAGAACCGGGAAGTGCTTTTACATTAAGTCTATAGCGAAAACCATGGGAATAAAGATAGCGTCTAACGAGTAGCTCAGGTTTAGTATCTTTACTATGAATTTTGCTCATAGTACGACTTCGTTGTGCTTTCGAAATCGTATCCATTCGAAACTTCTATTTCTTTGTGTAAGTTTGTTTTCCTGTTTGGTAAATTTCTTCACTTCCTGATTTTTTCATTGTGAAGTTTATAAAGAAGTTACCTTTCAAGTCATAATTTCCAGTTCCCGATACTATGTATTTATTTCCTAATAAATCGGTCCATTCGTAATCGTCAGGAATAGAAACTGTTTGTGCTTCGTTTTGGTTGAAAACAAATGGCACATATTGACCAGGTAGAGGAAAATCCCAGAAATTGTTGTTCTTTACTGTTGTATCGTTCAACTTTGTGAAATCAACATTGTAGGTTGAATTTGTTGATGATTCATAGCAAGAATATGTTCCGGTAAAGAAATCCATAAATGCTTGTTGCGAAAATGTAACAATACAAGTTTCGTAGTTCTTTGCTATAGCTACTTTATCTGATGATATTGTAAGTTTTATGCTATAGGTTTGTGCTTTTTTTAGTTTAGTTGTGTTTACATAAATATGTATGCTGTCCAATGTGTTGTTTTGCAATGATTTTGTGGTTTCTATGCTGTAAACATCATTACTATTGGCAGTTTCAACTGAAACAGATATAGATGCATCGGATGTGCCGCCAAATACTTGAATAGGAACAGCTATGTCGTAAGATGAACTATTCTCTACGAATGAAATAGTTTTATCGAAAGTTGCTTGTGTAAATTCTACTGTAGGTTTATCTATTGTAGAATCAATATATTCGTTCTTTGAACAAGATATTAAAACAAAGAAGCAAGTTATTATAGTTAAAAATCGTTTCATCAGATTTATTTTTTCAAATTAGGATTTGCGTTAGTCTCTGCTGTTGGAATAGGGAAAGTGAATTTATCACTTGGGTTTGGAATGTTGCAAATCGAAGAGTTGCAATCGTTTCTGTTAATTCCAAATGAATAAATAGATCGTTTTAGTTGGAAGAATCGTTTCCCTTCAAAAGCAAATTCTTTTCTGTATTCTTCGTGAATTTTTAATAGCAAATCATCCATTGAAAGATTGTCGAATACGCAAGTAGGATCAACGCGTTTCGTAAGTTTTTCCATAACATCAAGTACTTTTTCGTAGTACATTGTTTGAGTTGCTACATCAGTGGCAGTTAAAAGTTTGTACATATAGCAATCTGCCAAGATAAAGTAGATTTCCGAAAGTCGTAACACTGGAACATTGTCTATACCTAAACCATCACGGCCAGGATATTTTATATAGAATTTTTCAGAGCGTTTGGTTACAAATGTTGTGCGTATGTCCGAGTCTGAAAATAATTCTAATAAATCTTCAGTTGGAACTAATCCGCCATAACCGTCGGGAGATAGCATATGACCAATACTGTTTGTTCCTGCATTGTCTGTAGAAGACATCGCTAATGAAAAAATGCTTTCGCTTGTTGATTCAAATTTCCAGCTGTCAATGTAGTTTTCTGCTGTCAATAATGAGTATTGTCCGCTTGCAATAACTTGTTCAGCAAGCTCCATTGCTTTTGTGTAGCTAAGTGACGATTTGTACACAACAACCAAAAGTGCTTCAACGCTATATTTATTAAAACGATATGGACTTACTTCTGCATCTTCGAGTAGTGAGGCTGCTTTTAGCAAGTCTTTGGTAATCATAGAATAAACTTCTGATAGTTTTGCTCTTTCTGGTTCTGCAATTGTGTCGTTGGCAATAGGTATGCCTGGTGCATTTTTATCAGCGTTAGAATATTTTGGTGCGAACATTCTCACAAGGTCAAAGTAAGCTAAACTTCTGATTGCTAATGCTTCTCCGTAAACAGATTTCTTTATGTCCGTTCTTGTTGAATCTTCACAAACTTTTATGATGTTGTTAGCATTCTTTATAATGCGATAAGCAGTTGACCAAAAACTTTTTAAATCATCATCATCGGCAGTAACACTATAATTGTAGAATGAAGAAAAATTTCCCGTGTTCTGAGAAGACAATTTCGCATTGTCGGCATAAACATCTCCGATTAACACAAAGTTTCGACCATAGTATGTGTAACTTTGTAAGTCGCTATAACATCCGATAAGTGCAGAAGATACACCTTGAGCGGTCGAAAGTAGTTTATCTTGAGAAGAATAATTTGACGGTTGTTTGTCAAGAAAGTCATCCGTACATGCACTAAAAATAGTGGCGGATAATAAAAAAACAAGCAATTTTTTCATATTTCCAAAAGTGATTGCCAAATATACAAAATAGTCGAAATCAAACTATTACTTTCTACAGAAATCGGTAGTTACTTTTTGTAGAAATGCTTGGCCTTGTTTTATTGTTGTGTCTTGTAGATTTTCTGTTTGCTCAATAATTTGTGAACTTTCATTATCCCACGACAAGAATTGGTTGTTGCGTATATAGCCAAAACCGTTATTGTATGCATAAAAAACAAATGGTTTGTCTCCTCGTAGAACGTCTTTGCTGAAATAGAATTGCTCGCTTGGTATTTGGAGTTGATTGCATAGCATCATTGGTAAGTCGCATTGGTTCACTAGTGCGGTGATTGTCGTATCTTTGCTAATAGCGCCTCCGCTCCAAATCATAGGAATATGAAATTTATCGACAGACGAAACAATTTTTGCGTTCTTTGTGATGCGCGCTCCGTGGTCTGAAATAAAAATTACAATAGTATTATTCCACCAATGTTCACGTTGGGCTTTTTTCATAAAATCTCCAATACAACTATCTGTATAATGAACAGAATTTAAAAATTTCGAGTATTCGTCTTCGCCGTAAAATTCACTGTGCATAGGTACATCAAAAGGTTCGTGGCTACTTAATGTGTAGCAGACAGAGAAAAATGGTTCTTGCTCTTTTTGTAAGTCTTGGAACATTTTATTAAAAACGATGTGGTCGTAGGCGCCCCATTTAGTGTTTCCTTCATTTTTATCGAAATTTTCAATAGTTATACATTTGTTGAACTTTCCGTTTCTAAAGTATGAGTTGAGATTTGCAAAACGTAAATCTCCTCCGTGGTATAAAGAAAGATTGTATCCTAAAGAATCGAAGATTTTACTAAGGTATGGAAGTTTTTCTGCTTTTTCGGTGTATTTAATGATTGCTGTTGTTGGCTGTGCTGGGTAACCACTTAGAATAGAGACAATACCCATCTCGCTTTTGGTTCCATTTCCATAACAGTTGGAAAATAAAATGCCTGTCTTTGCAAGTGAATCAAGTTGTGGCGTTACACCTTTTTGCCCTCCTAAAACACCTATTTGTTCCGCAGTGAAACTCTCTAATATAAATAGGATAATGTTTGGTCTTTTGCTGGTAATTAGTTGTGTTTGCTTGCCTTGATTGTGTTCTAGTAGTTGCTTGCAAATTGTTTCACTTTCGTTTTCTTCCATAAATACGGTTGCAACTTCTTTTTTTGCATATCCAAAAGAATAAAGAAAATGCCAATGTACATTTATGGCTGCGTGGTTTGCAAATGGTTGCGAACTAAAGTAAACGGTACCTGTTCGTAGTGCGGCAACACCGAGTCCGCCTCTCATTGGTATTATTGTAAATCCCATTATTGCAACGAAAATAATGCAAAACCATTTGGAGGTGGAAGTGACTTTGGATGTTAAATAATTATATATTTTTTTGTGTAGGAATATAAAACCAGTTGCAATGAGTATTATTGTTGCCCATATAAGAATTGTTTGCCAAAGTGGAGTAGAAGCCAGTGCTTCTTTGGGCGTTTCGAGATATTGAAGAACGGAACAATCCATTCTATATCCCCAGTTCCTGTATAACTCGGCGTCAATTACTGTTATGATGGAAAATATGGAAACTAGTATGCCCGTTAACCAATTACCTATTGGTTTTAGGAAGGTTGTTTTTCTTGTGAAAGTTGAAATTACTAATAGAATGCTAATAGCTTCTATACAATAGCCTGTTAACGATATATCGTGGGCAAAACCTGAAGTGAAACAAGTTATAATTGTATTGAATGATAAATCGGCGGCAAGGCTATGGTTGTATAATACAAAAAATGCTCGACTAAATTCAAAGAATCCAAGCCAAAAAAGAATGTAATAGAGTAGTATGACTAATCGAATCTTCATTTGTATGAATTGTCTGCGAAATTACATTTTTTAACTCAAAACAAGGTAAACTATTGTCGTGAGTCTGCTATTTCTTGACTTTTACGAAACCATTTTCTTGACGAGATACACGATTACCTTTATAGTAAACAACAACAAATGCACCTTTGTAACCTTTTTTTACTAAAGAATCTCTAAAGGTTAGGGCGTTATAATAAGTGTTGAATTCGCCAACCATATATTTGTTTAGTTCGCCATCGATTTCTATGGCAACTGGTGTTTGCTCCCCTAAATCTTTTTGTATTGTAGAGAGTGTTTCTTTAGATTCTTTTCGTAGTGCAAGCACTTGTATTTTGTATGTTCTTCCTTGCACAACAGTTGTGTCTTCAGAGTCGGCATACGATTCAGTTTTCTTCGTGTCGGTAGCTGTAATTTTTGCTTTGACTGGCGCAGATTCTGCTTGTGCGATTTTTTGCTCTTTTGCAAGTAGTTCTTCTGTTGTAACCACTTTTATACGAACTACAGGTTGAACTGTGTCGTTGTTTGGAATTTCAGAGGCGATATTTTCTATGATAGGTTTTGTTGCTTGAGTTCTATTTAATAGAATGAGTTGAGGAAGAGTGCTTTTAGAAGTATCTTCGGGCTCAGACGAAATAGTAATGTTGGAAACAACGGTGTCTTGTACTGTCAATGTCGCGTCAGTTGATTGTGCAAAACCGCGTAATCCTATCAGTAATAAAAAAGAAATAAAAAGTGTTTTTTTCATTGATTATGAGCAAAGTCCGTCTTCGTAATCTTCGATTAGGTCTGTTAATTTCTGTAGTTCGTCGTATTCTGGAGTTCCTTTTTTAGCATTCATAAGTTCGTCAATGCGTTGTAAAACACTAGAATATTCTTCTTCGTTGGTGATAACTTCTAATTCCATAGTCTTTTATTTTTCTGTGATTTTCCAAACTTCCCATGCAGAGAATTTTTCTCCTACTTGTAATGATTTGTATGGGGAATGATATTCAATTTCCAATAAATCATTTCCTTCACAATGTTCTGTGTGGTTATAAATTTCGACAAGACCTTGGTCAGGGTGAATTTCTTTCTTGTCGTGTAATGTAAACAATACTTGAACCAAGTGTGTTGGCGTTTCTATTGTGATTTCTGGTTTTGTTGGATAAATAAATGTCTTTGAACTTCTCTCTGAAAATTCAGCTGATGGTTTTGTTGGTATGTATGAAAATGTATCAGATTCTGTTGAAAATGGCATTTCTGTAGAATTTTCATTTAAAACAGGAACGACTTTAATGTTTTCTTGTGTCGCAGCAACGCTCATTTTACACTTCCCATCAAAGCGAGTATTGTGCCAAATGTCCCATGCTTGTGGCTCATTGCTTGTATTGGTAATACTTGCTTGAATAAATACACTTCCGTCTGGATTTACAGCAATTTCTTTTTCTATTGTGATGCCGGAAATTGGACTGTGTGGCCCTTGTAAATGTATGGCTGATTCAGTTTTAGTAATAACTTTATAATCAGCTATGTAAAGATATGGGTCTGGTGGCCAATCTGCCGCTGAATGTTTTTTCTCAGGATTGACAGACTGATGAATCCACCATTCTTTTTGCGGACCGAGCCATATTGTATGTCCGCAGTACGATACAAAATCGGTGTTTTCATTTACTTGTGGCTTCTTTGTGTAATCCCATAAATCAGGATTTGATTTTATAAGATTTGGAGAATTGTCTTTGGATAGAAAAACTATTGTTCCGCCAATTTCAGGGATGATTCCCACTGTTACACCGGCATTTGATATGTATTGTACAAATGGACTTTTCATATTGTAATAATTTGCGTTAAAATTAGAAAAAATGTTTCAAAACAGAAGAAAAAGACATGGCTAAATGTTGATTTTTTATGTGTATGGTTTAGACTGGTCTTTTTTTCGTACTTTTGCCTGCAAAATAAAAAGAAAGTGAAAGTTTTTTATCAGATACAACGATTCTTCTTGACGATGACTTTTGTCTTTTGGATTGGTGTGTCTTTTTCACAAACTCTTGATTCTCTTATTATTGAAACCATAGAAGAAGACTTGGCAGCATCGGTGAAAGATACTGCTGCGATGCAAGAAAAAATCGCGTATGATACGATAGGCGTTTTTAAAAAATCTTGTATAGATTCTCTTATTTGTTATGCAGAAAGTTACCTTGGTACTCCGTATAATTATGGTTCCAAAGGCCCGAATTATTTTGATTGTTCTGGATTTACAGGATATGTGTTTTCACATTTTGGCATAACACTACCTTCTAGTTCAACTGCACAATATCTAGGCACTCCTCAAAAAATTTCAAACGATAGTGTACAACAAGGAGATTTAATCTTTTTTATGGGAAGAAATGGACGAAAGTCGGTCGGACATGTCGGTTTAGTTGTAGATGTTGATACTGCAAATAATATTGTGCGATTTATACATGCGGCAACTCATGGTGGGGTGATTCTAACAAACTATCCTTCAACTGCTTATTATAATCAGCGTTTTATGGGATATGGACGCTATCCAATACCTGATCTTGTTGATTATGTAGCATTACAAAGAAAATCCTATTCGGAAACAATCGAAACAATCTCTGATGGTGAAGCTGCGAATACTGTCGCTCCATGATTTTGTAGAAATTCTTTTGAACGAAATCCCCATAATACGGAGATACAAGGCACACCAGCGTTTTTTGCTGTAGCAATATCAACATCAGAATCTCCAATATAGATAGCATGTTCGTTAGTCTCATGTAGTTCTTGTAAGGCTTTTCTTACCATGTCGGGAGCAGGTTTCTTTGCAATGCCTTCTGCTTCGTTTTCACCGATAGCAACTGGTACATATTGTGAAAAGAAGTCTTCTTGAAGTATAGATACTCCTTTTTGTGGTTTGTTGGATACAATGGCAAGTTTGTATCCTTTCTCATGAAGTGAGTGTAACATTTCCATAATGCCATCATATGGTCTTGTGTTCTCTTTGCAATGTATCATGTAATGTTTTCTAAAACAAGACATTGCATCGTCTATGAGTTCTTCATATTTTTTGTCTGAATGTATATCTTGTAAAGAAGCTTGTAGTGCTCGTATTACCAACATTCGTACGCCATTCCCTACAAATTCTCTAATTTCTTCTATCGTTCGTTGTGGTAGGTTCATTGACTGTAAAGTATAATTGACGCTATTGGCTAGGTCTTGTAGGGAATCCATGAGCGTTCCGTCGAGGTCGAAAATTATGGTAGAAATATGTTTCATAAAATTAAAAAGGTACTTGACAAGTAAATGTAATTGTTTCTCCTGTTTGTGGATGAATACATTGTAGTTGTTCTGCGTGTAGATATAGTCTGTCGGCAGGTTTTCCATATAAATTGTCTCCAACAATTGGACAATTTAACCCTTGTGTATGTGCCGCATGTATGCGTAACTGATGAGTACGCCCAGTTTTTGGAAAAAATGCAATTCGTGTTCGATCGTTTAGCTTTTCTATGATTTCATAGTAGGTTTCAGCTTCTTTCCCGTGTTCGATGTTCACTATTTGATATGGCCTATTTTCTATATCGGGTATAAGTGGAAGTGATATTTGCCCAGATTTATTTTCTGGAGTTCCTTCTACAATAGCAATATATTTCTTCTTTGTTTGTCTTTTTTCAAATTGTTGCTGTAGATTGTTTTGTGCTTCTAATGTTTTTGCAAAAACTAATATTCCGGAAGTATCCATATCCAATCTGTGTACAGTGTAAACTTCTGAATTTGTTATTGCTTTGGCTTGTTCGTAGGCGGAAATTTGTTCGCTTTTCCCTGGAACAGAAAGCATTCCTGAAGGTTTGTTAACGACTAACAATGTATCGTCTTCATATATGATTTTGATAGTTAAGTTTTTCTTTATCAAACGATTTTCCTCGACAGATAATCCTTGTAACATAAAATGTAGAATAGGTTCACATTTTTGTTTGCATGCAGGATAAAAATTACCATGAATTTTTACTTCTTGCTTAGGTGATTTCCCATACCAAAATTCAGCCATGGCAATAGGTTGGTAATTAAGAGCGTATGCTCTTTGTAGTAGTCGAGGTGCAGCACATTCTCCAGCTCCTGCAGGTGGAAATGCTTGTTTGTAGTCTTTAAATATATTGAACAAACTTTTTTGCTCTTTTCGGGCGTTTAAGAAGTAAAAACTTGAGAACAATTTCTCTTGTAGCTTGGCAGATAGTTGCTTGCGTTCTTTTTTTAATGAGTCAATTGTCTGTTCCAAAGTTTGTAATGCTTGTTCACAAACTGCGAGTTTTTCATTGAATTTCTTTTCTAATCGTTTGTATTCTGCTTTTTGAAATTGACTTTCCCGTATAAGTTGTTGTGTCTCTTCTTCGGAGAGATGACGTTTCCTCTGTTCTTCTCGCGCCAACTTTGCAGCACGCATCTCTTCTTTGATTTTCTGTAAAGTTGTTTCTTTTTCTGTCTTACCTGTTAAAACATCTGCTTTTGCTTGCAGGTATTCTTTCGATTGTTCTATTGTTTTAATTCTCTCGTTTATGGCAGAAATATCCTTGTCTTCGTCAAGATAGAATTTTCTATCTTGTAGAATGTCAAATACGGGAGGAACAAAATAATCGTGCTGATTCTTTCCTGCCAATTGACCGGAAAATGCCGCAAGAAATCCGATTTCTTTCCGTTCATTTTGTACGATTAGTACGCCAAACATTTTTCCTTCTTCTGCTGCCGATAATAGTTCTGCGTTATTTTTAAGAAATGTATTGACTTCTTCTTTTGCTAAAACACATAATGGGTGAGGACTATAGCAAAACGGGCAAGTAAATAGATTCGGTAGAGGAATAGAAGATATGTCGGAAGAAAATAAATGAAACATCTTTGTCTTTTCTATTACGCAAGAATACGGATTATTTGTAAAAATATGCTATGTGAATAGGTAAAAAAAAGACTTTATCTGTCTTTAGAAATAGAAAAAATGTATTTTTGCATAAAATGATGTAAAATTTAATAAAGTCTATGGATATTTTTGATCGAATTGCTGAGTCTACTGGTGGTCCAATAGGTCAGTTTAGAGAAAGAGTTGAAGGATATTTCGCATTCCCAAAATTGGAAGGTGAAATCGGTGCTCATATGAAATTTCAAGGTAAAGATGTTCTTTGCTGGAGTTTAAATAACTATTTAGGTTTAGCTAACCATCCTGAAGTTCGTAGAGTTGATGGTGAAGCTGCTGTACGTTGGGGACTTGCTGCTCCAATGGGTAGCCGTATGTTGACTGGTAATACTAGTCTTCACGAAGAATTGGAAAGAAGACTTGCCGCTTTCGAAAAGAAAGAAGCTGCTTTCTTGTTCAACTTTGGTTACCAAGGTATTGTTTCTACAATTGATTCTTTGTTGACTCGTCACGATATTATCGTTGTTGATGCTGAAGCACATGCTTGTTTGCTTGATGGTATCCGTTTGAGCAATGCAAAATCATACAAATTCAAACATAACGATATCGTTAGCTGTGAACAAAAATTGAAAATCGCTACTAAAGAAGCTGAAGCTCAAGGTGGTGGCGTTCTTCTTATTACTGAAGGTGTATATGGTATGACTGGTGCTCTTGGTATTCTTGACCAAATTGTTGCACTTAAGAAAAAATACAACTTCCGTATTATGATCGACGATGCTCATGGTTTCGGTAACATGGGTCCTACAGGTCGTGGTACTTCTGAACATTTTGGCGTAATGGATGAAATTGATATTTACATTGGTGCTTATGCAAAATCAATGGCTATTATCGGTGGTTTCATTGCTACAAAAAAACATGTAATTGATTTCTTACGTTACAATATGCGTTCTCAAATCTATGCAAAAGCATTGCCTCTTCCAATCGTTGAAGGATGTTTGAAACGTCTAGAAATTATCGATAGCCCAGAAGGTGATGAACTTCGTAAGAAATTATGGACTGTTACTCGTCGCTTGCAAAAAGGTTTCCGCGATCTTGGTTTTGATATCGGTCCTTCAGAAGCTTGCGTTACTCCAATTTCATTGAAGGGAGGTCCTAACCAAGCAGCTAATATTGCATACGATTTACGTGAAAACTATAAGATTTTCTGCTCTATCGTAGTTTACCCAGTTATTCCTCTTGGAATGATTATTTTCCGTATGATTTCTACTGCATCTCACACAATTGAAGATGTTGACTATACTTTGAATGCATTCAAAGAAGTTAAAGAAAAATTGGAAAGAGGAGAATATGACTCTGAAGAAATGAGAAACTTTACAGTAAAATAGTCAAACTCGTTTTACTAATTTATAAAAAGGAAGTCAGTTGTGGCTTCCTTTTTTTGTTTTATAAGTATAACAGTTGTATGTATTTTTTTGTTGAAATACTATAATGTGCTTGCATAAAAAAAAAATTAAACGAAATTTGCAGCGAAAATTATACACAAATGCAGGACATTAGAAACATTGCGATTATTGCACACGTTGACCACGGAAAAACGACATTGGTTGACAGAATTTTACATCAAGTAAAAACATTCCGCGAAAATGAAGAAGTTCAAGATTTGATTCTTGACAATAACGATTTGGAAAGAGAACGTGGTATCACTATTCTTTCTAAAAACGTTTCGGTACGTTATAAAGGAGTAAAAATCAATATTATTGATACTCCGGGACACTCTGACTTCGGTGGTGAAGTTGAGCGTGTGCTTAATATGGCTGATGGTTGTTTGCTTCTTGTTGATGCATTTGAAGGTCCTATGCCTCAAACTCGTTTCGTGCTTGAAAAAGCAATCGAAATGAATTTGAAACCTATCGTAGTTGTAAATAAAGTTGACAAACCAAACTGTGACCCAGAAGGTGCAAATGAAGCAGTTTTTGATTTGATGTGTAACTTGAATGCAAGTGAAGATCAATTGGATTTTAAAACTGTTTATGGATCATCAAAACAAGGTTGGATGGGTCCAGACTGGAAAACTCCAACAGCAGATTTTACATATTTGTTAGACACAATTTTGGAAGTGATTCCAGCACCAAAAGTTGTTGAAGGTACAACTCAAATGAGAATTACTTCTCTTGATTATTCTTCGTATATTGGTCGTATTGCAGTGGGACGTATCGCTCGTGGTACATTAGTAGGAGGACAAAACGTAACGCTAATGAAGCGTGATGGTTCAACTGTAAAATCAAAAATTAAGGAACTATATACTTTTGAAGGTCTTGGTAAGGAAAAAACAAAACAAGAAATTCAATGTGGTGAAATCTGTGCTATTGTAGGTTTGGACGGATTCGAAATCGGTGATACAGTTGCAGACTTCGAAAATCCTGAAGCTCTTCCAGCAATTACAATTGATGAACCAACAATGTCTATGGTGTTCACAAATAATGATTCTCCTTTCTTTGGAAAAGAAGGTAAATTTGTAACATCACGTCACTTGCGTGAACGCTTATATAAAGAGTTGGAAAAAAATCTTGCTTTGCGTATTGAAGAAACAGGTGCGGCAGATTCATTCAATGTGTTTGGACGTGGTATTATGCACTTGTCTGTGTTGATTGAAACAATGCGTCGTGAAGGATATGAACTTCAAATCGGACAACCACAAGTAATTATCAAAGAAATTGATGGTCAAAAATGTGAACCGATGGAACAAGTTACTGTTCATGTTCCTGAACGTCTTTCTGGTAAAGTAATTGAATTGTTAACTCAACGTAAGGGAGAAATGAAGAACATGACAACAAAGAATGATCGTGTTCATCTTGAATTTTCTATTCCTTCTCGTGGTCTTATTGGTTTGACAAGTAGTATGTTGACAGCAACTGAAGGTGAAGCTGTAATTTCTCACTTGTTCACTGGTTTCGAGCCTTGGAAAGGTGATATGCCAGAAAAAGACAATGGTGCTTTGATTGCAATGGAATCAGGTCAAACATTTGCTTATGCAATTGATAAACTACAAGATAGAGGTACATTCTTTATTGAACCAGGTGAAGAAGTTTATGCGGGTCAAGTAATTGGTGAACATATTCGTGAAAATGATCTTGTAATCAATGTTTGCAAGAGTAAGAAATTGACAAATATGCGTGCTTCTGGTTCTGATGAAAAGGTTGCAATTTCTCCAGCAAGAAAAATGTCTTTGGAAGAATGTATGGAGTATATTCGTAAAGATGAATATTTGGAAGTTACTCCTAAATCACTTCGTTTACGTAAGATAATTCTTGACGAAAATGAACGTAAGCGTGAAAAGAAAGCTTAGTTTATAATTAATTATAGAAAAAGGCGAGACATTTGTTTCGCCTTTTTTATTTATGTACAGATAATAAAAAAGCAGAACAAATTGTTCTGCTTTTTTGTGAGATGTGTTGTAATGAATTACATTCCTAATTCTTTCTTAACAGCTGGCATTACATCAATACTTTTGTCAGAGAAGAATAGAATTTGACTGCCTGTACTAATGTCGAAGATGTAGATAAAACCTTCTTTTGTTGCAACTGTTTTTATTGCTTTTTCAGCTTTGTCTAAAATAGGATTCAACAATTCTTGTTGACGTTGATTTAATTGAGCTTCAGCGTTTTGTTGATATTGTTGAATTCTTGTTTGCATGTCTTGCAATTCTTGTTCTAATAATTGCTTACTTGTTTTTGTCAATGTATCTGATTGGTTGTTGTATGCTAAGTACTTTTTGTTGAATTCTACAGTCATACTTTCTATGATACCTTTCATCTCATTGTATTCTTTTTCTAATGTTTTTTGAGCTTCTGCTCGTTCTGGCATAGCAGCAACTAGTTCTTCTAAGTTGATATGACCAAATTTTTGTGCTTGAGAAGCAAGAGAGAATCCCAAGAAACATAGTGCAACTGTTGCTACCTTTACTAATTGTTTCATTGTCTGTTATTTTTATAGTTGTTATTATTTAATATATCCTAATTTTCTTAATACATCATCGCTAATGTCATATTTTGAATCACTGTATAACAATGTGTAAGTGCTAGATGCAGCGTCAAGAACGAATGCATAACCTTGGTTTGCGGCAAGGTCTTTTATTGCATTGAATATCTCGTCTTGGATAGGTTTTATTAATTCTTCTTCTTTTTTAACTCTATCACCGTTTTCTCCAAAACGTTTCTTTTGTAGTTCTTTTAATTCTTTTTCTTTATCTAAAATTTCTTGTTCTCTTTTTGCCTTCATATCATTCGATAAAAGAACTTTATCTACTTGATATTGTTTATATAAAGCATCTAGTTTAGAACGTTGTTCTTCGATTTCGGTTTTCCAAGTCTTTGTCAAGGCATCGATTTGTTGTTGGGCTTCTCGATATGCCGGAATTTTACTTAATAGATAATCGGTATCTACATAAACAGTTTTTTGTCCGTAACTAACTAAGGCAAAACAAATACTTGCTAAAAGAATTACTAATTTTTTCATAACTACATATTTTTAAAATTGTTGTCCTAATACAAATGTTGGCTGCCATCCGCGAACTTCATTTGATTTTCCGTCAATTTTATCGAAACCATAACCTAAATCAAATCCTAAAAGTCCCATCATTGGGATGAAAAGCCGTATTCCGCCACCAGCGCTTCTTTTCACATCGAATGGATTGTAATCCGCGATGTTCATCCATGCATTGGCGGCTTCAGCAAATGCTAATACGTAAATTGTTGTTTCTTGTTTTAACGCTAAAGGATAACGTAATTCCAAAGAAATTTTATCGTATAAGAATGCTCCACCGTCAGATTCTGGATTAAGTGCTGACGCATCATAACCTCTCATAGGAACAAAATCTGTGCCATAATAATATACATTACTTAAACCATCTCCACCGACATCAAATCGTTCAAATGGTGTCTTGAAATTTTTGTTGTAATGTCCAACATAACCAAAGTCTATTCGTGTTTCCAAAACTAAGTCACCAATAATTTGAGTGTACATTTTTGATTTAAATGTCCATTTATGGTATTCTATCCATTTATATCTTTCTTCGTCAGAAAGGTTTTCATCGTTTGCATCTTCTCTAAATAAAGAGAATGGCGGAGTTAATTCTAAACGCAATGCGAATGAAGAACCACGTCGTGGATATAATGGTTGGTCTATTGAACTACGTGCCAAAGTTGTTCCTAATGTTAAACAACGTGCTGTTAAGCTGTCTGGTAATGATGTAGGCAGATACAAATTGTAATTGTTCAACTTATATCTCTTAATACTGATGTCATTATATAATGAGAAATAATCATCAGGGATTTTTAAGTCTCTTTCCAAACCAACAGATGCTCCGATAGTTCTCCAGTTACCATAATATTCGCTAGAACGCGCATAACCGTTCGCTCGCACAGAATAGTACGCTGATATTGTTAATGCATTAGGCTTTTTACCACCAAACCAAGGTTCTGTGAATGAGAAATTGTAGTATTGATAGTATCTCGTATTTGCCGAGACACCAATACTTAATTGTTGACCGTCTCCAGAAGGTATAGGTCTCCAATATTCTTTTTTGAGTGTGTTTTTTAAAGAGAAGTTGTTTAATACCAATCGAACTGATCCTAAGAAATATTTTCCACTCCAACCTAATGAAACTTCAATTTGGTCTGAAGATTTTTCTTGTATTACATATTCAATGTCAACTGTTCCATCCATTGGGTTTGGTTGAGGATTTACTTGCATATTTTCTGCGTCAAAATATCCAAGCATTGCAAGTTCTCGTTGCGTTCTTATGATATCGGAGCGACTGAAAAGTTCTCCAGGTTTTGTTCGTAGTTCACGATAAATAACATGGTCGTTGGTCTTTGTGTTTCCGGAAACTGTAATGTTGTTTATTACAGCTTGTTGTCCTTCGTATATTCTAATTTGAATATCTATTGAATCACTATTGGAACCAAGTTCTACAGGATCGGCGTTGAAAAATAAATAGCCATTATCAAGATAGATAGAACTTACTCCATCTAAACCATATATCTTGTCTTGTAAACGATTTTCATCATATACATCACCTTTGTTTATGGCTAGAATTTTGTTTAAGATATCAGTGCTGTATACAGAATTACCTAACCATGAAATTGTTCCAAAGTAGTATTTCTTACCTTCCTCAATTGTCGTCTCGATATTCAACATTGTTGAATCAAAAGAATAAATTGTATCTGTTTTGATTGTCGCATCGCGATAACCAAGCTTTTTGTATTTCTCTACAATGTTTTTCTTGTCTTTCTCGTAGTTCTTTTCTATATATTTTGAGCGTTTTAAAACATACCAGCGTTTACGCTTTGTGTTTTTCATTGCTCTGTGAAGTTTTCCATCTTTCAATGCTTCGTTACCATGAAAAATAATGTCGTTTATTTTTATTCTATTATTCTTTTGAATGGAAATCGTGATGTTAGAAGAGTTGAATGCTGTAGTGTCAACAACTTCTTTTATCGTAATCTGAGCATTTCTGTATCCTTTGTCGTCATAATATGCTTTGATTTTCTTTTCTGCGTTATCTTTTTGATTCTCTGTTATCTGCATGTGCGTTTTAAAATCAAGCAAATCGTTTATATCGTTTTGCTCTGATTTCTTGATACCTTCGTATCGCAGTGAATTTAAACGTGAACGCTCTTGTATGGAAACCGTTAAATAAATGTTTTCGCCTTCGATTTTTGATGCAGATATTTTTGCGTCAGCGAATAAACCTTGTTCCCAAAGTTTCTCAATGGCAGCAGTGATTTCTGGTCCTGGAATAGTAATTTCTTGACCTACATATAATCCTGTTGTTCGAATTATAGGTGGTGCTTGTAGTGATTTTGCACCTTCTACTTTTATTTCTGCAATTTTGTATTTCTTTATGCCGTTTTGTGCATAAACTGCAGATAGAGAGTTGATAACTACTAAGAAAAGTATGGCAAGAAATTTCTTCATTGTTCCGTTTAAATTTGCTCTTGTGTTAATCCAAAACGACGAGTTCTTGTTTGAAAATCTTTAATAGCCTTCAAAAATTCTTCTTTCGTAAAGTCTGGCCATAAAACGTCGGTAAAGTATAATTCGGTGTATGCAATTTGCCAAAGCAAGAAATTGCTTATTCTGTATTCGCCACTGGTGCGTATAAGCAATTCAGGGTCTGGTATATTTGCCGTACAAAGATTGTTTTGGATAGTTTCGTTTGTTATATCTTCTGGTTTAAGTGAACCGTTTACACATTGGTTTGCAATTTTTTTTGCCATATCCACAAGTTCCCATCTACCGCTATAGCTGATAGCAAGAATAAGATTCATACCTGTGTTGGTTGCAGTTTTGTCGATAACATATTGCAACGATTCTTTTACTGTTTCAGGTAGTCCGGAGAAATCTCCAATAACCGACAGCTTAATGTTATTTTTAGTAAGCTTATCTATATATTTCTTCGTAGCCTTTATAAGCAAATCCATAAGACCAGAAACTTCATCTTTTGGTCTATTCCAGTTCTCTGTGGAGAATGTATAAAGGGTTAGATATTTAATACCAATTTCGGCAGCAATAGAAACAATGTCATTTACTGTGGCTACTCCTTGTTGATGACCGAAAAGTCTAATATTACCTTTGCTCTTTGCCCATCTGCCATTTCCGTCCATTGTGATGGCAACATGTTGAGGAAGTTTTGTGTAATCTATTTCTTCTTGTTTCATTATTTGTCGTTTATAGACATTATGGGGCAAAATTAACAATCTTTCCCGATTTTCAATACAAAAACGGCTATGCTTATATATTATTGTATGAAATTACTTATTTCTGCTTGAAGTTCTAATGATTTTTTCATCATTTCTTCTTTGTCGCAACCTTTAAAGATATTGCTTTGTAGCCAAGCGTCAAAACAACCGAATATGAATACTATGTCGAAACAATGGCAACAAAGTGTTCTGTTGTTGGGTGTAGGGAATGAAAATTCGTTTATTGTAGCATTGATTTTTTGTGCAATTTCCCTTGCTGGATTTTTGAATATAACATCAGATGTTATATCCACCACGGTTTGATATGTGTTGTTCGTTTCTCGTAATTTTTTCTTTATAATTTCTCGACTGATTGAAGGATCGTATTTCTTGAGAAAATATTGTAATATAAAAGTTGGAATGCCATTCCTTATAGGATATTTGTAGGTGTATGCTGCGCACTCGTCTTTCGTGAATTGAAAGTGAATTTTTTTCTTTGATTCCATACAAGCTTTTGAGAAATCTCTGCAAATATATCCTTCTTCTATAGTAGGAATAAACGGAACGAAGAATTTATATTTCTTCTTATTTTGTTTACCAACTTTTTTCTGTGTATAAAGAAGAGTTTCTATAGGTATTTCAGAGCAGTCTGTATATTTTATTTTGTCGATTGTCTCGGCTTCTCGTATGAAGCGATGGTATATTTCTTCTGCAGTTGTAGGCTCTATTGCTTGCATACTTCCTGGCCAACTGAAAACTATTGTTTTGTTGAACAAATGTTGTAGTCGTGGAGCGGTGTGTATAGCCATAGCGTACCAAGCTCCTGATGATTGTCCACCTATTACAATGTTTTGCGGGTTCCCGTTAAATTTTTCAATGTGCTTGTTTGTCCATTCTAAAGCTGTTATTATATCATGAAATCCACAATTTTGTTGGGGAATTCCTTTGAAATAGGCAGTGCCGAGAATTCCAATTCGGTAGGATGGACTTACAACTATGATGTCAGCGTTTTTTGATAGATTTTCGGCGTTGTTTTGTGGATCGCAACTAGAACCGTTTGTGAATGCACCTCCATGTATCCAGAAAAGAACAGATTTTTTCCCTTCTGTGTCAGGAACCCAAATGTCTAAGAAGAAAGCATCTTCATTAGCTTCGCATTTACCATGAAGTAGTAGTTTTTCTAAACTACCTTGAGTTTGTGGAAATTCACAAGGATTGCAATGAAAGTTTGTAATTTCGTTGTCGATGGTGCATGGTTGAAACACTCCATTGTATGTCGCGTATCGAATGCGAAAATGTGCCATTTTAGATAGTGCCTTGTTCCAACAGTAAAACGATGCGTTCTATCATTTTGTCCTCACCATCAGCATCGTATGTGTTTTTTAAATCTTCGCCAAAAACTTTTGCCATACTTTGGTACATAGCAGCTTTAACGCCACCACGTAATTCTCTTAATATCTCAAATGGAGATTGTTTTAACTCCCTGTTTACCAATTTGATGAGTATTTGTCCTTGGCGGAAAGTTAGTTTCATAAGTTCTCTTGCGTATAAATCAAGCATTTCGTCTTCTTTTGCTTTAATATACTTCTTTTGAGCCTTTTTGTTTGGTAAAGTATCCATAATAAGCTGCACTTCGTTGAAAGTGTTTTTCGCTATCATTACGTATGGATAAACCTTTTTTACATCGCGTACAAGTTTCTTGTATCTCGTGTATTCGTCTTGTGTAACAAATTTAAGTTTAGGGAAAACGTATACTCGTGGTAGTTTTACAAGTGCAAGCGTGTCTCCGTCAACAATCACGCCTGGAAGTAAGTAACCTCTTTCTGCTACTTGTTGTTGTGCTGATATCTGCAATGTCGCAAATATCAATATGATACATGTTATTAATACCTTTTTCATACGCCGACAAATTTATTAAAAATGTCGGTTGCAAAAACAATACCAAAATTTATTTGACTATTTCTTTTTGTGAGAGCAATATATTGTTGGATGTCTCGTTTTTCTTTTTATGTGTATCTTTGCGAAAAAAAGAAAATGAATCTAATTGTTGATGCTGGAAATTCAACGGTGAAGTTATATGCGTTTGAGGCAGGGACTGTACAATGTCAAAAATCTTTCGCATACGATGATTTTTTTTCAGAAAACGCTTCGGTAACGGAATTTATTCAGGCGGAAAAAGGTATAATCTGTAATGTTTCTAAATATACATCTGCTGAAATTATAGACAAATGTTCTCCTGTTCCATTTGTTGAGTTCTCACATAGTATGGATTGTCCGATATCGAATGCTTATAAAACCCCTCATACGCTTGGATTAGATCGGTTGGCGGCGGCTATAGGTGCAGAGTCTTTAGCACCACATTGTAATAAACTTATCATAGATATTGGAACTGCGATGACGATAGATTTTGTTGATGAAACAGCTTGTTATGTAGGAGGAAATATTTCTTTAGGTTTAGATACTCGCTTCCGTGCATTACATGATTATACCGGTAAGTTGCCTTTGTGTACGGCTCCAGAGTTCGTGACACTTACGGGACAAACAACTTCTGAGGCTATTGGTAATGGCGTTGCACTTGGTATGGTATATGAAATAGAAGGGTATATTCGTGAATATGTAGATAAATATCAAAATGTTACGGTCTTTTTAACAGGTGGATACGCGCAATTCTTTGAAAAACGAATAAAAAATCTCATCTTTGCAAATCAAAATTTGGTTGCATTGGGATTAAATGCAATATTACAATATGTTTCTAAAGAGAAATAAACGATATATTCTGTGTATTGTGTTGCTGTTGTGCGGATTACAAATTATGGCACAACGACAAACATCGTCTCCGTTTACGCGATATGGTTATGGGGACTTGTTTCAGAATACTACAGTATATAATCAAGCGATGGGGGGCATAAGCGTTGGTGTAAGTACGCCTACGCAAATAAATTTCGCTAATGCTGCTAGTCAAGCCACAATACAAAAAGAAACATTTTTATTTAATGTGAATGGCGGAGTGAATGTTCGTCATGCGAAAGATGGTAGTAATTCTGCTACACTTACAAGTGTAGGTTTTGAGTCTTTTTCTATGGCGTTCCCTATAATCGCCGGTCGATGGGGGGCTGCACTTGGATGTCTTCCGTTTAATAGCATTGGTTATACAATGAACTATTCTGATGAGAAGGCTAAATATACTTATACCGGTGATGGTGGCGCCAATCAGTTTGCATTTAGTACGGGTGTTCGTGTATTTAAAGGTTTGTCGTTGGGAGCAAATGTGGCGTATTTATTTGGAACAACTTATTATACAGCAGAAAATGAATTTCCTGATGCTGCGGCATTTTCAACTCGAAAAGAACAAGAATTGAAAACGCATGGACTTGTTTGGAATCTTGGAATGCAGTATAAAATAAATTTGAAGGAAGAACAATCTTTGACATTAGGTGCAACATACCGCTCTGGTCAATCTGTAGGATATAAGCAAATAGAGAGCTTGACTTCATATTTTGTGAGTACCTATACTGAATTCCAGAAAGATACTGCAGTTATGCGTACGATAGAGTCTGATACCGATATCCCAATGGAATTTGGAGCCGGTATTAGTTATGCGTATGAAAATAAATGCTTAGTAGGAATTGATTTTGGTATTCAAAACTATAAGGATGTTTCTATATATGGTACATCAGATAATAATTTAGAACAAACCAAATTTGTTAGAATAGGTGGAGAGTGGATACCGAATTATCGTTCTTCAAAATTAATTAATCGTATTCCTATTCGTATGGGATTACATTATGCTGATTTGCCTATCATGTTTGAATCTAATGGTGATTTTGCTCAAGCAAGAGAAATAGGATTGTCGTTAGGAACAAGAATAAAATCAAAACATACGCAGAATTCTTTAGCGCTTGCTTTTGATTTTGGTACTCGAGGAAATAAAAATTTGGCAAACTCTTTGCATGAGACATATATGTTAGCAAAGTTTAATGTTTCTTTGCAAGAAGTATGGTTTATAAAACGAAAAATTAATTAAGCTATGAAACGCATATTCAAAATTTTCACAACAGCTGCACTTGCATGTTCTGCAGTGTCTGTTTTTGCACAAGAAGTTGATTCTGCTTGCATAAAATATCAGGCAATTTATCAACAACGTTATAAAAATGAAAACGCAGCAAATAAATTTACTGACGTTACAATCAATAATTGGAGAAGTTTGTTCTTCGCTTGTCCAACAGCGTCAAAAAATATGTATGTACCTCATGGTACAAATATGATGCGTTATTTGTATAACAATGAAAAAGATCAGGTTAAAAAACAACAATATTTGGATACGTTGATGATGATTTACGATCGTCGTATTGAATATCTTGGTGAAGAATCTAATTATATTGGAAAGAAAGGTGCAGAATTGTATTTCTTAAATCCATTACAATATGAACAAGCATATGAGTATTGTAGAAAATCCGTTGATGCAATGGGTAAAAATGCAGAACCTCGTGTTATGTATGCTTGCTTGAAAACTGCAGTCTTAAAATTCCAAAAAGGAACTATGGAAAAAGGCGAAGTTATTTCTTTGTATCAAACAATACGAGGCATAATGGATGCTAATATTGCCAAAGGAGGTAAGGCTGCGGAAACAACTGCAAAATTCAGTACAGAAGTTGATAATTTATTCATTGAAATTAAACCAGATTGTAGTGATTTAGTTGCCTTGTTTGAACCTCAATTCAACGCAAATCCACAAGATACTGCTTTGTTGGTGAAGATTACAGATAATCTAGCAAAAGACTGTGCTTCTTCTGACTTATATGTGAAAGCAGCTGTTGAACTTGATAAGTTACAACCATCTGCACAATCAAAACGTAAGTTGGGTGATATGTATGCTGAGAAAAAACAAACCTCTTTGGCTATGTCTTATTATAAAGAAGCAGCAGGTTTGGAACAAGATGATACGAAGAAAGCAATTATTTACTACAATATGGCACGTTTAACTTCAGGTGCAACTGCTGTTAGTTATGCAAAACAAGCTTTAGGATTTAATCCAAATTATGGTGCAGCTTATTTAGTTATTGCTAGTAAATATGCAGAAAGTGCTTCAAGTTGTTCTGCTGGAGCAGAATTTCCAGATCTAGAAAAATGGAAAGTATATTGGTTGGCTTATGACATGTGTCAAAAAGCAAAATCTGTAGATTCTTCAGTTGCAGGAACAGCCAATAGTTATGCTGCAAGTTACAAGTCACATTTCCCAGATACAGAAACTCTATTTGGATATAATGTGACAGAAGGTTCTTCACAAACAGTAGGTTGTTGGATTAATGCAACAACTACAGCAAAAGTGAAATAGTGAAATCTGTAGGGAAAAACAGAATCGTTATAAACAGTATGATGGCGTTTGTAGCCGTCATACTGTTTTTTTCGTGTAATAATGACATGAAAAATGTCATCGAAGTATCGGAGTTGGAAAAACTACCGTTACTTTCCGGTGATTCCATTTGTTTTGTTCAAAAAGAGTATGGAAAGATAGTTTTGAGTATTACAACTCCTAAAATTTTGAAACGCAAAGTAGACGGAGATGAACAGGATGTTATGGAATTTCCTGAAGGAGTCGTTGTGGTGCAATACTCGTCATATCCGGACACACTGTCGATGATTTCCACGAATTATGCGATAAATTATGAAGCGGATAAGGTTTGGGAAGCTCGTGGAAATGTCGTCGCAAAAAATATACAAAAACAAGAATGCTTACAGACAGAATTTCTTGTTTGGAATCAAAAAAAAGGAACAATTTCATCTGATAAAAAAGTACAGGTAACATCTCCCGATGATATAATAATAGGAGAGGGATTTATTTCTGATGATCAGTTTACGGACTGGCAAGTGCAAAAAGTTACTGGAGTTATTTCTTTTGAAAACGAGAATATTCCTGAAGAAGAAGAGTAATGGGAAAAGCAAAATACGATATATATTTAGTGATAATGGAATATGCATGGCTTACAATAGCTGTAGCATCTTTACTGACAGCACTGACAGATGTGTATTACCATGGCGTGAATCAAGAATTTGTAAAATTTGTTGTTCTTTCTGTACTAGCTTTTACAATGTATGGTTTTCGCAGATATAAACGAAAAAAAGAACAAAAAGACTAGAAATAAAAATATTGTCCGTATTGGTTTGCTTGTTTGGCAATTTTATTATCTTTGCCAACTTGAAAATATGAACTAAACAAAAAGAAATAGATATAATTATGGCAGCTATTCAATCTTTACGTAAAAATTCGTGGATCTTAACTTTAGTAATTGGTTTGGCTCTTCTAGCCTTCATCGTTACAGGTCTTGATACTTCGCTTTTCTCTTCAAAACAAAGCAATGTTATTGCTAAGGTAAATGGCGACGAATATACATACGATGAGTATTACAATATTTATGAATTGTTAGAAAACCAACAAAAAAGTAATGGTCAAGAATTGTCATACTCTCAAAGAGAACAATTGCATACTGCAGCGTGGAGACAATTTTTAACAGGAAAGTTGTTCGAAAAAGCATATTCGAATCTTGGAATTAGTGAATACAAGTCATATTTAAATATGCAAGGTGTTTCTGATGAAGAAATACAAGACATTACAGTTGGTGATAATATTGATCCTGAACTTCAATATTATTTCAGAAACCCACAAACAGGTCAGTTTGACAAAGAAGTTCTTGTGAATGTATTAAGTAACTTGTCGGCTGCAAAAGAAAACAATCCTGAATTTTATGAAAATTGGATTCAATTCGAAAAAACATTACACGAAAATACTTTACGTAGAAAATATGTAAGTTTAGTTTCTAATGGTATATATGTAACAAAGTTAGAAGCTGAAGATTTAGCAAAAACAAAAAATGAACAATTTACAATTGAATATGTAAAAGTTCCTTATGAATCAATCGAAGATTCAACAATTGATGTGAAAGATGCTGACTTAGCTTCTTTCTATAAAACAATAAAGAATGAAAAACGATTCAAACAAGAAGATGGTGTTTCAATTGAATATGTAACATTTGATATCGTTCCAACAGCAGAAGACATTAAGTCTGTAGAAGATGCTGTTGTTGCTAAAGCAGAAGACTTTAAAACAACTAAAAACGATAGACTATTCTTGAACTTGAATTCTGATGTAGCTTTTGATGCAAATTATTATAAAAAAGGAACTTTGGCAGCATCTGTAGATTCATTTGCGTTTGGCGGTTCAATAGGTGATGTTACTCCAGTATATTTCGAAAACAATAGTTATAATATCGCTAAAATCTCTGACATACGTTTAGTCGCAGATTCAGCAAAAGTTCAACATATTCTTGTAAATACAGAAAATGCTTATGATGTAATCGATAGCTTAAAGAAAGTTGTTGAAAAAGGTGGTGATTTCGCAGAATTAGCAAAGAAATATTCAGTAGATTCAGCTTCTGCTGTAAATGGTGGTTTGATTGACTGGTTCCACGAAGGAGAAATGGTTCGTTCTTTCCAAGATTCAAGTTTCTTCGGTAATGTGAATGGTTTATACATTGTTCCTTCAAACTATGGCGTTCACTTAGTAAAAATTTTGGCTCAAGGTCCAAAATCAAAACGTGTACAAGTACAAGTGTTGTCAAAAACAGTTACATATTCACAACAAACTCGTTCGAAAGTTTATCAAAATGCTGTTAAGTTTGTTTCTGAAAACAGAACAAAAGAACAATTTGATGCAGCTGTTGAAGCAGATCAAGCATTAGTTATGAGATCTGCAACTACAGAAGAAAATCAAAGAGTGTTGCCAGGTATTGATGACTCAAGACAAGTAATTCGTTGGAGCCATCAAAATAAAAAGAAAGTTGGTGAAGTTTCTGAAATTTTCCGTTGTGGTGACAGATTTGTTGTTGCTGTGATAAATTCTATAGAAGAAAAAGGTACTCAATCTTTAGATAAAGTAAAAGATATAGTAAAAGCAGAGTACATTAAAGAACAAAAGAAAAAAGCAATTCTTGCAGATTTAAAGAATGTAGATTGTTCTTCACTTGCTTCTGTTGCACAAGCAAAATCAGTAACAGTTCAAGAATCAGCAAATCTTTCATTTGCTTCAATTAGTGGTCCTGGTATAGGTTTTGAACCAGTTGTGTTTGCTGCACTTTCAGCAATGGAAAAAGGAACTGTTTCTCAACCAATAGCTGGTGAAAGAGGAGTATATGTAGCGCAAGTTACAGCAAAAGAAACTGCAGATGTAACAACTGCTGAAAAAGAACAAGCAGTACAAAAACAACGTGTTTCTTCGCTAATGACAAATAATATTTATAAAGTTTTGGAAGAAGGTTCAGATATAGAAGACAATAGAATTAATTTTAATTAATGTTTTCTAAAAAAATATTTTATATTTGCTTACTATCAAAATTTTAGAATTATTATAATTAAAATTTAATAACAATGAAGAAGTATTTCGCATCAGCTCTTGTGCTTTTAGGTTTTGGCGCATTGATTATGTCTTCTTGTAAGAAAGACGAAGAATGTCTTGATTGTAAGATCGAAGGACTTGTGAAAACAACTATATATCCAGATACATCAGCACCTACAAAGGCTCTTACGATATATCCGGTAATGACACCAAGTAATCACCCAATGTGTGATTCTATGGCATATAGTCCAGTAATGGGTGCGTATGTATATCCATATATGGTACACAAAGATTTTCAAAAATTGTGTACAGTAAAAGAAGCACAAGATTCATTGAAAGCAGGAAACGATACTGCTTGCCCATGTCGTGTGAATCCTGATACAGCATTCAATGATGACAAGAACTCATACTTCCACATTGGTGGTATAAATCAGTTCCCTTATAACAGATTGTTCATTAAAACAACTGACGATACAACAAAAATGCGTGTCTATACCGACTACGATAACAGAAATAACTTGTTTATCGGTGAGGTTGCGATGGATACAACTCTTGGTTATTATGAATGGAATAATACAAAACCTCTTACTTCTGGTGTATATTCTTATATGATAGTTTTGTATAAGGATGAACAACACTATACAACAATTGGTGATACAATAAAAGGTAAGTTTGCTATCATTAGAAATGATAGATTCTTAAACAGATATTGTAAAGAACAAGCAGTTGACGAAGGAGATAATTTGTTAAAGTAAAAAATGCAAGTGTAATTTTTTGATTATTAAATAATAAGTGTACATTTGCACATCTTTTAAGAAGGAATAATAATAATAATAATAAATATACAGAAATGACAAAGGCTGATATCGTAAACGAAGTTTCGAAAAAGACAGGCATTGAAAAAGTTGTTGTTCAAAGAGCCTTAGAATCTTCGATGGAAGCAATTAAAAAATCTTTGAAAGAAAATAACAATGTTTATTTGAGAGGATTTGGAAGTTTTGTAGTTAAAAAACGTGCTGAAAAAACTGCTCGTAACATTACAAAAAATACTACAATCAAAATTCCTGCTCATAATGTGCCTGATTTCAAACCAGCAAAAACATTTATGAATTTAGTAAAAAATAACGTAAAATAATTGGAGGATTAGTTATGCCAAACGGAAAAAAACATAAACGCCATAAAATGGCTACACACAAAAGAAAAAAACGTCTAAGAAAAAATCGTCACAAGAAGAAATAATTTGAATTGTTTCTAAATTCTTAAGTTTTTTACATTCTAGAAATCCATTATTGATTCAATAATGGATTTCTTTTAATACATAAGTCGTGAGTAAGGAAATAGTTATTCGAGGAAGAGAAAAGTCCGTAGATATAGCATTATTGGAAAATTCAAAGTTGCTTGAAGTTGTTTCAAGTAATAATGAATGCAATTTTGCAGTTGGTGACATATATCTTGCCAAGGTAAAAAAAATAATGCCTTCTCTTAATGCCATATTCGTAAATGTAGGTTACGAACATGCAGCATTTCTTCACTACAATGATTTAGGCCCACAATTTGAATCGTTTCATGGCTATTTGAAAAATGTAGCAGACGGCAGGCCTAATGACGCTTTTGAAACAATTGCTTTAGAACCAGAAATAGATAAAAATGGTGTTGTAACAGATTTGTTTCAATTAAATGAGTTGATTCTGGTTCAAGTTGCCAAAGAACCAATCTCAACAAAAGGTCCAAAACTTACAGCAGAAATATCATTAGCGGGCAGAAATATCATATTGCTCCCGTTTTCAAATAAAATTTCCATTTCTCAAAAAATAGAGTCTTCCGAGGAAAGAAATAGACTTCGAAAAATCACTAAAAATTTGCTCCCTAACAACTATGGTGCAATTATTAGAACTGCAGCTGCAGGATGTGATGTGGAGACAATGGAAAAAGAAATCTCTGACTTGACAAAAAAATGGAGTGCTGTTTTAGTAAAAGTTAAAGAGGTTCGAAATAAAACTCCTTATCTCGTACAACGTGAAGTTGATAGAGTTTCGTCGTTGTTGCGTGATGTTTATAATCCTTCGTTTTCGGAAATAGTTGTAGATACACCAGAATTATTCGAAGAGGTAAAAAGTTATATCGCAAGTATTTCTCCTGAAAATGAGAAAAATGTAAAGTTGTATAGCGCAGGTCCTCCTATTTACGAACAATATGGTATAGAACGCCAGATAAAAAGTTCTTTTGGAAAGACTGTACCAGTAAAAAGTGGTGCGTATCTCATAATTGAGAAAACAGAGGCATTACATGTAATAGATGTAAATAGTGGAAATAGAACCAAAGCAGGTAAAGACCAGGAAGGAAATGCAATAGAAGTGAATATCGCTTCTGCATTGGAAATAGCCCGTCAGATTCGTTTGCGTGATTTGGGAGGAATTGTTATTGTGGATTTCATTGATATGAAAGAGAACGATAACAAGACGCTTTTATATGAAACAATGAAAGAAGCTATGGCCGACGATAGAGCAAAACATAATATTTTGCCTTTATCGAAATTTGGTCTGATGCAGATAACTCGTCAGAGAGTTCGTCCGGAACAAAAGATAAACACTAATGAAGTGTGTCCGTCTTGTAAAGGAACAGGAACAATTTCGCCAAGTATAAATTTTGTACAAGAAATTGAGAATGAACTTTCGTGTGTTATGCAAAACACAAATCATAAGAATGTAATTATTAAGACTCATCCATATATAGCTTCCCATATAAAGAAAGGATTGTTTTCTATTGAATTTCAATGGAAACGTAAATATGGTTTTGGTGTGAAAGTTGTAGAATCGAATGAAAATTCTTTCATGGAATATAGATTTGAAACTCCCGATCACGAAGAAATAATTTATTAAAATAGGTTAACATGAAGAAAATAGCAGTTCTAGTTATGATGATTGTTGCTGCTTTTGCAGTAAATGGGCAACAATTAAATTATATGGATGCCAACGGTAAGAAACAGGGAAAATGGTTGGTGAAATATCCAAACGGAAACATAAAGATGGAAGGCTATTTCAAAAATAATACGCCTGTAGGTACATTGAAAAAGTATCATGAAAATGGATTATTGAAATATGAAATGATTTATGATACGAAAGACACAAATTCTGTTCAAGTAACGATGTATGATGCTTCTGGTGAATTGTCGGCTAAAGGTTCTTATTATGCAAAAAAGAAAAACGGGTTGTGGCAATATTATGGTGAAAGCAATAAGGTGATAATGGAAGAATCTTACAATCACGGAAAATTGCACGGAAAAAGTGTTGTGTATTGGCAAACTCAGGAAAACCAACCTATGGAAATAAAAAACTGGAAAGATAGTTTAAAAGAAGGAGAGTGGATTTGGTTCTATGAAGATGGTAAAATTCGTCAAAAAGCTAGTTATAAGGAAAATAAACTTGATGGAGAGTTTAAAGTCTTCTTTGCAGATGGTGTTTGCCATATAGATGGAAAATATGCAGAAAATGTACGTGATGGTTTATGGCAATACTTTAAGGAAGATGGTTCCGTTAAGATAAAAATAGAATACAATAAAGGAAAAATAGTAAACGAAGATGAATATGAACGCGCAGAAACCAAGATGATAGATGAAGAAATTCTTGGTCAAGAAGGCAAACATGTTGATCCACAAGACTATTTAGATAATCCAGAAGCTTATATTTTTGGTTCTCAAAAAGACGAAGAAGTGGCTCCAGCACCAAAAGCAAAGAAGAAAAAAGAGAAAACAAAAAAATAAGTTTGAAGATTAAATATTTTATGTATCTTTGCCACACGAAAAAATAAGGAAGTAATTTAATACAAAAGCAATGAAAAAAGATATCCATCCAGAAAATTATCGCTTAGTTGCGTTCAAGGATATGTCAAACGAACAAGTTTTCATCACTCGTTCTTGTGCACCTTCAAAAGAAACTATTACAGTTGACGGCGTTGAATATCCTGTAATAAAATTGGAAATTTCAAGTTATTCACACCCATTCTTCACAGGTAAGATGAAATTTGTTGATACTGCAGGTCGTGTTGATAAATTCCGTAATAAATACAAAGCTCACTACGAAAAAGTTGCAGCTAACAAATAGATTTAATTTGTTTTTCATAATATTTGATAAATCCTTGTATCGAATGATGCAAGGATTTATTTTTTTTATGGTGATGAGATTATATTATTATTGGAAATCAAGGATTTTTCGCTTCGCTTAGAAAGATGGGCGAATTGCTAATAAATGAAGGGGTAAAGCATTATCATTCCGATAGGAGTTAGTTAGAAATTTCTCCTTGATAAAATGCAGTCAATTTGTATATATGTTGATTTAGAGCTTATTTATAATACAATATCGAGCGTTCTTGGCGTTGCTCACGATTATTGTTAACAGTTCTTTTAAATATCCAGTTTCCTTTGTCGTCAAAGCCATAAGTTACAATTGATGAGTCTTTGATTCCGCCCCAATAGGATACTTCAGATATAGGTAATGATACACCATGAAAGTCCTTGTAGTACATTTTCGACATACATTCGTCGCCAATAGTTTCAGTACAAGTTTCTAGTTCTTTGTTTTGATTATATGTATAGACATATTCTGTAGAGTATGAACGTTTATGTGAACGAATTTGTTTTGTGTTTTCTTCATTCGCTTGTTCTACATGTTCATTGTATGTATATCGTGTTTTCTTTATCACAAGGTCTTCTTCGTATTCGTATTCTTCCATTGATAGAGTGTCGTTATAAGTCGTAAGAATTATTCCTTGTGTTCTGTTTCCCTTTTTGTCGTATTTATACACTACCTTTTTTTGCAAAGTTCCTTTTTTGTCGTATTCGCGAATTTCAGTAGGCATATTGTTTTTGTATGAGAATAATCGTTTGATTTCCAATGAATCACCAAAAAATACTTTTAATTCGTTTGCATACATTCCATCGTATTTATAGGAGAACAATCTACCAGCATATCGTTCGGATAGTAATAAACCATCTGTGTTAAAGCGGATAGTGCTTCCATTAGAATTTTCGTTGCCGTTATATTGTATTTGTCTTACTTTACCTTGAACTTCATAGGTTTTAAGGTCATTTTCCAATTCTTTCTTTGAACAAGAAAAAAATAACAAAATGCTTGCGAAAAGTGTAAAATATCGTGTCATATCTATTTATTTCCGCAAAAATACGCCATTGGTCTCAATTTTATTGGTAATTTTGTTAAAAATATTCGTATGGAATTTTCTGTAGGAGTTTTAGTTGTCATAACTATTTGCATTTTATTGACAGGAATAGGGAAGGGCGGCATCGTAGGTGCAAGTTGTGTGACAGTGCCAATTTTGGCGATATGTATGGGAGGTCAGGAGTCTGTTGGGTTCCTGTTGCCGATATCGCTTGCAGCTTCTTTTTTGTCGGCAATTCGTAATAGAACAGAGGTAAATTGGTTCGCATTATTGAAATCGTTGCCGTGGGCATTTATAGGAATTGCTATTGGCGGCTATGTTGGAATGGTGCTTCGCGAAGAAAAGGAAAGTTTTTTCATTTTACTAGCGTTGGTGATAATTGTTGGTTGTACGATTACCATTATTCAGCATTTAAAACATTCGGCGTTTCGTGATCCGTTAGGAATAAGTTATATGTTCTTTGGCATTTTGGCCGGATTTGCCGCAATGATAGGAAATGCCACGGGGCCAATGATTTCTACGTTGTTTTTGTTGCAGAGATTTCCTAAAAAACAAATTGTTGATACACATGTATGGTTTTGTTTTATAACAGATGTTGTAAAAGTTCCAGTTCATATTTTTTTCTGGAAAACAATCACGGTAGATTCGTTTATGCTAGACCTCTATATGGCACCAGCAATGATAGTAGGTGTTTTGATAGGTTTTTGGCTGATTCGGGTGTTGAATGAAAAGATTTATAAGAACACAGTTATTGTTCTATCATGCATATCGGCATTAGTTCTTTTGTTACAGAGCTTGTTGAAGTTTGTATAAAATAAAAAAACGCTATTTTTGTAGTCTAATTACTAAATATAATGGTTTTACACGGTTTAGATTTTGCAGTGATATTCTTATACATTGCGGTTTTAGTTTTCATAGGTTTTTATTTTAAGAAACAGGCACAAAAAGATAAATCCTCTTATTTGTTGGGAGGTCGTTCAATGCCTTGGTATATGTTGGGATTATCGGATGCATCCGGAATGTTCGACATATCGGGAACAATGTGGTTGGTAACCTTATTGTTTGTCTATGGTTTGAAAAGTATTTGGATTCCATGGTTGTGGCCGACATTCAACCAAATTTTCCTAATGATGTTCCTTTCAGCCTGGTTACGCCGTTCAAATGTAACGACAGGTGCAGAATGGATAGAAACCCGATTTGGTAAAGGTAGAGGAGGTGTGTTGTCGCATTGGGTTGTTGTTTGTTTTGCGTTGTTGATAGGTTTGTCGATGTTGTCGTATGGATTTGTAGGATTAGGTAAATTCTTGACATTATTTATTCCTTGGGAATCTGTATGCTCTGTATTAGGACTATCGGTTGACTGTATTCCTGAAATGTACATTCCACATGTATATGGAATATTCTTTACCATTTTTGCAACATTCTACACAATTTTAGGAGGTATGCTTAGTATAGTATGGGCTGATGTGGTACAATATACAATTATGACGGTGGCATCAATCGCTATTGGTATTATTGCAATGTATAATGTAAGTCCAGAAACACTACAAGCGTTAACTCCAGAAGGATGGAATACTCCGTTCTTTGGTTCGACATTGGATATTGATTGGGCAGGAAAATTACATGAAGTAAATTCAAAAGTTGCAGAAGATGGTTATTCGTTATTCAGTTTATTCTTTGGATTCATGTTTATGAAAGGTATATTGGTTAGTATGGCAGGTCCTGCACCAACATACGATATGCAGAAAATTTTAGCAAATAAAACACCACAGGATGCCTTGAAGATGAGTGGATCTGTATCGGTTATTTTGAATCCTGTTCGTTATTTTATGGTGTCGGGTTTTGCAATTTTGGCAATAGCTTTCTACGACGACTTAAATTTGTCGGTAAATGGAATGATAGATTTTGAACAAATCTTACCAGCAGCAATGGTTAAGTTCCTTCCTGCAGGTTTGTTAGGACTTCTTTTAGTTGGACTTCTAGCAGCTTTTATGTCAACGTTTGCAGGAACATTGAATGCTGCTCAGGCATATATTTCTAACGATATTTATTTGAAACATATAAATCCAAATGCAACGGCAGAACAACAACGTCGTATAAACTATGTTGTTGGTACTTGTGCGGTGGTTTTCAGTACGATTTTAGGCTTAACATTGAAAAATATTAACGAAATCTTACAAATTGTAACAGGAGCATTTTATGCAAGTTATATGGTTTCGAATATTCTTAAATGGTACTGGTGGCGTTTCAACGGAGAAGGATATTTCTGGGGAATGTTGACAGGCATACTTTCAGGTGTTGTGATAGGATGTATTCAATTGTTATGGCCAGAGGTTATTACAGAAAACTTCTCATTTATTCCTACTAGTTTAATTTCGTTATATGCATTCCCGATTACATTGGTAATTTCAATAATCGGTTGTGTTTTGGGTACTTTTATGACAGAGCCTACAGAAAAAGAAACTTTGATGTCGTTTTATTCAAATGTTCGTCCATGGGGATTTTGGGAACCAATATGTAAAATGGTTCAACAGGAAAATCCATCATTCAAAAAGAATGATAGATTCTTGAAAGATATGGCAAATGTAGCTGTGGGCGTTATAACACAAACATCTCTAGTAGCAATGCCTATATGTCTTGTGATTCGTAATTGGGTTGGATTTGCAATAGCAGTTACAATTATAGCAATAGGTGTAACTATTTTGAAGAAAACATGGTGGGATAAGCTAGATGAAATATAGAAAAGTTGATTTTTCAAAAAAAAGTCGAAGATAGATTTTGTCATATTCTGTGAATTGCTATCTTTGCCAAACCAAAATATGGAGGTCCGGTAGCTCAGCTGGATAGAGCAACAGCCTTCTAAGCTGTGGGTCGCGCGTTCGAATCGCGCCCGGATCACATAAAAAAGCATTTACATATCTTGTAAGTGCTTTTTTTGTTAATAACACTTACATAATTGACAGTCCAGTTTCTTATAGATTTTCAGAATAAATTGTATTTTTACATTGTTTATTTTGCGGTTTATGAATCAGAATCCAGAACAGATTGCACGTGATGTTATAGATGATTTGCTTCAACAAGCAGGTTGGGTTATTCAATCAAAAGCTAAGATTGATTTCTCTGCAGGTTTGGGTATTGCCGTGCGCGAATATCAAACGGATGCTGGGCCTGCTGATTATGTTCTCTTCATAAACAGAAAACCTGTTGGCATTATTGAAGCCAAACGAGAAGAGGAAGGAGTAAATCTTACAACGGTAGAAGAACAGTCTGTCCGTTATGCAAATGCCAAACTAAAATATTTAAACAACGAGCCGTTGGTGTATGTATATGAAACAACGGGAACTGTTACTCGTTTTACCGATTATAGCGATCCGAAACCTCGAAGCCGTGCTGTGTTTGCTTTCCATAAACCTGAAACTATGGCAGAATGGATTCGCAACGGAAGAAGTCTCCGTAATAGATTGCAGGATTTTCCCGCATTGGATGAAACGGGCTTACGACCGGCACAGATTAAAGCGGTTGTAAATTTAGAAGAGTCGTTTAAAAATAATCGTCCTCGTGCGTTGATACAAATGGCAACTGGCGCAGGAAAAACATTTACGGCAATTACGTTTATTTATCGTTTACTGAAATTCGCAAAGGCAAAACGTATATTATTCCTTGTCGATACCCGTAATTTAGGAGAACAGGCAGAACAGGAATTTATGAATTTCCGTCCGAACGACGACAATCGTAAATTTACGGAATTGTATAATGTTCAGCGCTTGAATTCAAGCTATATAGCAAACGATAGCCAAGTGTGCATTTCTACCATTCAGCGTTTGTATTCTGTTTTGAAAGGTGAGGAATTGGACGAAAGTGCAGAATCCGACAATCCAAATGAATCTACTTGGTTGCAACAAAAACTGAAGGAACAAAAAGCTGTTCCTGTGGAATATACGGCAAAGGTTCCAATTGAACAATTTGATTTTGTGGTAATAGATGAATGCCACCGAAGCATTTACAATCTTTGGAAACAAGTGCTTGATTACTTTGATGCTTTTTTGATAGGTCTTACAGCAACTCCAGATAAGCGGACATTCGGTTTCTTCAACGAAAATGTGGTGAGTGAATATACTTATGAGCAATCGGTGGTAGATGGAGTGAATGTGCCGTATGATGTTTATACTATAGAAACGGAAATATCTAAAAACGGAGGCTTGATTAAGGCTGGTTGGCATATTGATTATCGTGATAAGGCTACCCGTAAGACTCGTTGGCAACAGGTTGAAGAGGATACTGAATATAAAAAGAACGACCTGGATAAATCTGTGGTGAATCCAAGCCAAATTCGTACGGTAATCAGGCAATTCCGCAAGGCTTTGATGGAGGAAATATATCCGAACAGGTACGATGAAAACGGGCAGTACGAAGTCCCGAAGACATTGATTTTTGCAAAAACCGATAGCCACGCCGACGATATTATCAATATTGTTCGTGAAGAATTCAACGAAAGCAACGATTTCTGTAAAAAGGTAACATATAAGATTGACGAAGATCCAAAATCTGTGTTGAATCGTTTCCGTAATCAGTATTATCCTCGTATTGCTGTTACTGTTGATATGATTGCAACAGGAACAGATGTTAAGGCTCTTGAGGTTCTATTGTTTATGCGCGATGTTCGCAGTGCGAATTATTTTGAACAGATGAAAGGACGTGGAACCAGAACTATAAATGGCGATACGTTGCAATTAGTGAGTAAAACCGCCTCGGCAAAAACACACTTTGTGATTGTAGATGCAGTTGGTGTAACGCAGACAAAGAAAACCGATAGCCGTCCGTTGGAACGTAAACCTACTGTTCCGTTGAAGGATTTGCTTGGTGCTGTTACTATGGGTGTTGTGGAAGAAGATTTGTATGTTTCGTTAGCAAACAGATTGATTCGCCTAAATAAGGAAATAACGGAAAAGGAGCGCGAGAAAATAGAATTTCTTTCCAAAGGAAAGGGGTTGGGACAAATGAGTGCGGAATTGTTGAATGCTTTCGATTTCGACAAGATAGAAGATGAGGCGCAGTTGGAATTGCGTAAAATTCCACAAACGGAAATAACGCCTGCTATAGAAGAACAAATTCGTGCAAAGGCACAGGAAAAACTTGCCAATATTGCCAGCAGTACGTTCAATGGCGAATTGAACGAATATATAGTAACCGTTCGCAACCTGCACGATCAGAAAATCGATACGGTGAATATCGACACGGTGGTGCGAAGCGGTTTTAATAGTTTTACACAGGAAAAAGCAAAAGAAACTATTAAATCGTTTACGGAATATCTGGAGCAGCACAAAGACGAAATTATGGCATTGAGCATATTCTATAACCAACCATATAGACGCAGGGAACTTACCTTGCAAATGGCGCAGGAGTTGCTCGAGAAAATAAAACAAGACAAACCGTTGCTTGCACCTTCGTATGTGTGGGATGCCTATTGTGCGGTGGCTTCGACAAGTTCAAAAACAGTGGCTTCGACAGGCTCAAAAACAGTGGCTTCGACAGGCTCAGCCACCAGAAGTGCGATGCCTGAGCCTGTCGAAGGCAGAGCCGATACCAAACGCAGTTCGAATAAAATACCGAAAAAGCCGATAAGTGAACTTACCGCATTGGTATCGTTGGTGCGCCACGCTTGTGGAATAGACAAAACATTGGCGGCTTTCGATAGTGTGATAGATAAGAATTTTAATGCATGGCTGTTCCGCCAACACACTGGCAACCGCAACCGCTTTACGCAGGAACAGATTGACTGGCTGCGTATGATTAAAGACCATATCGTTAGCAGTTACCATCTTGATTTAGATGATTTGGATTACACGCCATTCGATGCCCAAGGAGGGCGGGGTAAAATGTACCAGCTCTTTGGTAACGAAATGGAACAGATTATTAATGAGTTGAATGAAGTATTAGTGGCATAAAAAATATGTTTTCAGATCGTTATGGATATGTGGAACCTTCAAAGGTTTTAATTAGAGAAAAAATAACTATAGACATTCAAAATGCTATATGTAGTTGCATAGATCGCCTAATTTCTAAAATTGGATATGATTCAATACGTAAAATTGGCTGTTGGGTGTGGACTTCTTATTTAAAGAAAAGGGAAAATGATTGTGCAGATATTTTTTTTATTACAGATTATATAGAAAATTCGGAAATAGAATGGTTTCGTAAGTTAGATATGGTAGAAGCTGTAATAGAATCATTGTGTGAAAACTCTGAAATATTTGGTGGGTATTGGGGAACATACTCAATAATAGAATCGTTTGTGGAAGATTTAAATAGAGAATTTAAAAGAAATAATTTCGCATATCGTGTTGTTGATAATATAATTATTGAAATAGTAAACGAAGAAGAAATAAAGACTATAGAACAAGCTTTAGAAGACAATGCAGACAATATACAAACGCATATTTCTCAAGCTTTGCGATTATGTTCGGATAGAGATAATCCAGATTATAGAAATTCAATAAAAGAATCTATTTCTGCAGTTGAGGCATATTGTCGAGAAAAGACAGATTCTGAGACGTTAGGAGATGCATTAAAGAAGTTAAAAAATGCAGGTTTAAAAATACCAATGGTTTTAAGTATTGCATTTGAAAAATTATATGCATATACAAATCAAAGTACTACAGGTATACGACATGCCTTAATGGAGGATACTTATATGCCTACTTATGCAGAGGCTATATTTATGTTAGTTTCGTGTTCTTCCTTTATAAATTACCTAAATTTAAAAGCAATTAATCTATAGTGATATAAAAATATGAGGATGTTCAATGCATAGCTCTTATCCAACATACAAACTCGGTGAAATTTGTGAAACCACCAGTGGAGGAACGCCTAACCGCAAGAATGATGCATACTATGGTGGCTCTATTCCGTGGGTGAAATCAGGTGAATTGGGCAGAGGAGTTATTTATGAAACCGAAGAGTATATCACAGAAGAAGCCATAAAAGAATCAAGTGCTAAAATATTTCCTAAAGGTACACTTTTGATAGCCTTATATGGCGCAACTATTGGGAAATTAGGTTTTTTGGGTGTTCCTGCCGCAACCAATCAAGCCGTATGTGGCATATTTGAGAACGAAAAAATTGATTTGCAGTTTTTGAGTTATTATTTGTTTCATAAAAGAAATGATTTGATAGCACAAGGAACAGGCGGAGCACAGCCAAATATTAGCCAGACAATACTTAAAAACCTTCCCATCCCTCTTCCCCCTCTTCCTACCCAGCGCGCCATAGTCACCCGCATAGAAACCCTCTTTGCCGAGTTGGACAAAGGCGTGGAAAAACTGAAAACCGCACAGCAACAACTGAAAGTCTATAGGCAGGCCGTGCTGAATGATTGCTTGACTAAAGGTAGTGAGAAGTGGGAGAAAGTGAAGTTAGGTGATGTGGCAGAAATAAAAAGAGGACGCTCAAAACATAGGCCCAGAAATGATAAATCGTTATTTGGTGGAAAATATCCATTTATACAAACAGGGGAAATTCGTGAGGCAAAAGGCGGTACGATAACTAAATATTCTCAAACATATTCAGACAAAGGATTAGAGCAGAGTCGTTTGTGGCCTAAAGGTACTTTGTGCTTAACTATTGCCGCAAATATTGCTGAAACTGCGTATTTGGGTTTTGATGCATGTTTTCCTGATAGTGTTGTTGGAATTGTTGCTCAAAAAGATATCCTAGATTTGAATTATTTCAATTTTTATATTCAGCAGGTAAAACAAATCATTGAAAGTCAAGCTTCTGCTACTGCACAAAAAAATATTAATGTTGAATATTTAGAAAATTTACAAATAATGTTGCCATCTCTTCCCGAACAGCAATGCATAGTCAAAGAAATTGAAACCCGTCTGTCGCAGGCTGAGCTTGTCGAAGCCAGCGTTGAACAATCGTTGCAACAAGCCGAGGCATTACGGCAGAGCATTCTGAAAAAAGCATTTAGCGGGGAGTTGGTAAAAAAATAGTAAAGCTTTAAAATAATTCACCTTATTTAAACTTGTAGCCATTAAACTTAATTATGTGTTTTTTTAATTAAATTTGCACTATTAAAGTTAATTAAGAAAAGTCAAAGTTAATGTAATGGACATACATAATTTTAAGTCGGGAGTATATATCACACAACCAACAGGATACAGAAGTTTCATTCCAAATGAAATAAATCATCCTTTTGTATGGTCAAATCCTCAAATAAATGTAATGCTCGAAAAAGCTACATTAGGGCTTGGCGCATTGAATAGTTTTTCTCACTTTGTTCCCGATATAGGTCGTTTTATAAAAATGCATGTGGCAAAGGAGGCAACACAGAGTAGTCGTATCGAGGGAACACAGACAAATATTGCCGATGTGTTTGTATCAAAAGAAATTGTTGACCCAGAACGCCGTAACGACAAACAAGAGGTTGAAAATTACATAGCTGCGATGAGTGGTGCCATTGATTCGTTGTCCACTTTGCCATTGTCGTCTCGGTTGTTAAGAAATACCCATAAAATATTGTTACAGCATGTAAGAGGAGAGCACAAGTCGCCAGGCGAATTTAGACGTTCGCAGAATTGGATTGGCGGTGCTTCAATAAATGATGCCGCTTTTGTACCACCTCCTGCAAGTGAGGTAGAGCGGCTTATGGGTGACTTGGAAAAATTCTTGCATAACGATAGCTTGCAGATACCTCATTTGATAAAAATAGCTATTGCTCACTATCAGTTCGAAACAATTCACCCATTTTTAGATGGAAATGGAAGAGTTGGCAGGTTGCTGATTACATTGTATTTTATTGCAAACAACATTATAGACAAACCGATACTTTATCTGTCTGATTTTTTTGAAAAATACAAACCGTTGTATTACAGCAATCTTACATTGGCTCGCGAGAATAATGATTTGGAGCAATGGATAAAATTCTTTTTGGAGGCCGTGGCTCAGTCGTGCGAAAGCGCTTCGCAATGTCTGCAGGATATTATGCTTTTGCGACAAAAGTGCGAAGGTGAGTGTATGCAGAAAATGGGGAAAAGGGCGGCAAATGCCCGGATTCTTTTGGACCACCTGTATTCAAATCCTATTGTAAATGCACAAGATGTGGCAAATCTTCTGCAAATATCTACGGTGTCGTCGTACAGTTTGATAGAATCTATGGAGGCAAATGGTATATTAAAGCAAATGAATGATTATAAGAGAAATAAATTGTATTGCTTTGATGAATATATGAAATTGTTTAATCGGTAATCTTCTATTATGACAGAATCAACAATAATTTCGAAAATATGGAATATGGCCAACGTCCTTCGCGACGATGGCGTGAGTTATGGTGACTATTTGGAACAAATCACCTATCTGCTTTTCTTGAAAATGGCAGACGAGATGAACAAACCTCCATATAACAAAGGTTTGAAATTTCCACGCGTAAAAGATGCCGAAGGAAAAGAACTTCCTGATGGAGAATTATGTGATTGGGAAACGCTAACAAGCAAGCGTGGAGCGGAACTTGAGGCATACTATGTTCAAATGCTTCGTAGTTTGGCAACCGAAAAAGGTATGCTTGGACAAATCTATACCAAGAGCCAGAATAAGATTCAGGATCCAGCAAAATTGCTTCGCGTAATAGAAATGATAAATAAGGAAAACTGGTCGTTGATGGGCTCCGATGTCAAAGGTAAAATCTACGAAGGTTTGTTGGAGAAAAATGCCGAAGATACCAAGAGTGGGGCAGGTCAGTATTTTACACCTCGTGCTTTGATAAAGGCGATGGTGGAATGCGTTCGTCCTAAGCCACAGAAAACCATTATCGACCCGGCTTGTGGAACCGGTGGTTTCTTCCTTGCTTCGTACGATTATCTGGCAGGACAATCATTAAACAAAGACGAAAAACAGTTCCTGAAAAAGAAGACATTCTTTGGTAACGAAATTGTTGCAAATACCCGCCGTTTATGTTTGATGAATTTGTATTTGCACAACATAGGCGAATTGGACAGCGAAGATTTTATTTCTCCAAACGATGCCTTGGTGGCAGACAATGGCAATCGTTACGATTATGTGCTAACAAATCCACCGTTTGGAAAGAAAAGTAGCATAACAATTACCAACGAAGATGGAGAAATAGAAAAAGAGCATTTGAGTTATAACCGTCAGGATTTCTGGGAGACAACTTCCAACAAACAGTTGAATTTCTTGCAACATATCAAAACCTTGATGAAAATCAATGGACAAACTGCAGTTGTATTGCCTGATAATGTGTTGTTTGAAGGTGGAGCGGGCGAGGAGATTCGCAAGCAACTTATGAAAACCACAGAGTTACACACAATTTTGCGATTACCTACAGGAATTTTCTATGCAAATGGCGTGAAGGCAAATGTGTTGTTTTTCGATAATAAACCAGCAAGCAAGGAAGTGCAGACCAAGGATATTTGGATTTACGACTACCGCACCAATATTCATCATACGTTAAAGAAATCTCCGTTGACTTTCGAAGATTTGTCAGACTTTATAAAATGCTATAATCCAGAGAATAGACATGTACGTACCGAGACTTGGAGCGAAGAAAATCCAGAAGGCCGTTGGCGTAAGTTTACCTACGATGAGGTAATAGCGCGCGATAAAACTAACCTGGATATATTCTGGTTAAAAGACAAAAGCCTAACCGATTTGGATAATCTTCCTGATCCCGATGAAATAGCTGAAGATATAATAGCAAACATGGAAGACGGTATAAGTAGTTTTAAAAAGGTATTGAAATTGTTGAAGGGAGAATAAATAATAATTAAAATATATACCACAATTTTTCATTTGATGAAATATCTTATAGAACGATAAATCGCTGGTTGTAAGAGAAATAAAATAATAGATGTTTGTGCTTTAGATGCAAATTCACAGAAAGTATGGAATAGTGGCTTCGACAGGCTCAGCCACCGAGGAGAACGGTGCCTGAGCTTGCCGAAGGCACCGCAATGTAAAAGTTTCGACAAGCTCAACGACCGGAGGGAACGGTGCCTGAGCTTGTCGAAGGCACCGCAATGTAAAAGTTTCGACAGGCTCAACGACCGGAAAGAATGGTGCCTGAACTTGCCGAAGGCACCGCAATGTAAAAATAGTAGAGTATGAAAGGATATATGTATATATTGCTTTGTAATGATGGCAGTTACTATACTGGCAGTACTAGTGATTTGGAGCGTCGCATTGCAGAACATTTTTCCGGGAGTGGTGCCAATCATACGAAAAAGCATCCACCGGTAAAATTACTTTATTATGAAGAGTTTCAGCGAATTGATGATGCTTTTTACAGAGAAAAGCAAGTGCAAGGATGGAGTCGTAAAAAGAAAGAAGCGTTGATAAACGGGCAGTACGATAAGTTGCCTGAATTGTCAAAATGCTATGGGCAGAAGGAAATAGTGGCTTCGACAAGCTCAGCCACCGAGGAGGTAGACTCAGCCATCGAGAAAGTGAAGACAGAACTTGTTGAAAGCGAAGTAAAGGTCGTTTCGACAAGCTCAACGACCGGAGGGAACGGTGCCTGAGCTTGCCGAAGGCACCGCAATGTAAAAGATTCGACAGGCTCAACGACCGGAAAGAATGGTGCCTGAGTTTGTCGAAGGCACCGTTAAAAAGCTTTTGTTGATAGGTGAGTTTGGGTAATAACAAGTTTACTAAATATTTATAATCAGAAGATATTGGAAAGTTTTTTAATTCTATCTTTGTTTATCATATCAAATTAAACATGCAGAATTCAATTCACATTCCGTTTTTAGATTGTAGTGAAGTGGTGTTACAATCTGTTCCAGATCTTTTTAAGAGACATGGAGTAGAGTATCATGAAGTGAATGTGATAAATTGGAACGAGTTTCCCTATCTTCCGAAAACGCAGTTTGCGATGGCGCATTCTATAGATGGAATATTGCTTCATTTTATGGTTGTAGAGGATGATGTCCGTGGTTTTGTAACAGAAGACTTAGGTCCGGTTAGTACGGATTCGTGTGTGGAGTTTTTTGCTTGTATGGGAGGAGATGATTTGTATTATAATATTGAATGCAATTGCTTAGGTTATATTTCTATGGGCGTGCGTAAAACAAGAAACGATAAAGAACATGCTTCTTCTGAAATTCTTAAGCAAATAAAGCGCTATACGTCGTTGGGTAATCGGTATATAGGAGAGATAAAGAAACAATATTCGTGGGAATGTGTATTGGAAATACCATATTCAGCTTTCTTCAAACATACACTTACACATTTGAGTGGAAAGGATATCCGTGCGAATTTTTATAAATGTGGCGGCTCAGAAGACTATAAACATTATGTTTCGTGGAATCCAATAGTTAGTAACAAACCTGATTTCCATAGGCCGGAATGTTTTGGTTTGATTCACTTTGACTAAAGTCTTATTTGTCTTTTCTGGAATCAATCCAACACCAAAGTTTGTATATAAGAAATCCCCAAATTAGAAAAAGTAGGATATGTACCCACATTGGTATTACTGTTTTGTATGTGTTAGTATTTACGAATTTTTCAAAATTAGGAATGTCGGCATAGTAGTATGCACCAGCACCGAAATCAAGGTCTTCTTGTAGGCCTAAACCTTGGCACATAATAAAAATGGAACCTGCGATAACACAGGTTCCAACTATAATTGTGATGATTTTAAATAGTTTCACTATTTGTCTAATACAGGAATTTCGAAGATTGCGCCAGACAATAGTAGCCAAACTGCAGCAAATGTCAATATGATATTGAATACTTGTCCAACTACATATAACCATAACACTTTTCCGCCTTGCATTTGTTTTATGATTTCGCTGAATTTCGTATCAAGACCGATGCTGGTAAATGCAAGAACAAAAGCCCAGTTTTTGTATTGATCCAATACTTTATTGATAGCGCCAACTGTTGAACTATCGGTCATTGGAAGTACGATAAATGATGCAACTAACGATGCTACGAAAAATCCAATGATAAATTTAGGAAAGCGTGTCCATATTTCGATTGCACCAACTTTTCTGCCTTGTTCCTTGTCCACGTGTGTTGCAAAAAATAATGCAACAAAGAAGGCGATAAATCCAATTAAAATATTTTGTATTGATTTCACTAAAACAGCGGCTACTTGTGCTTCTTCGCCTAAAGCTGTTCCTGCTACAACTACTGCACCAGTTGAATCAACAGTTCCACCTATCAGTGAACCACCCATGATAGGAGAAAGGCCAAGCGCATTACAAATGATAGGTTCTAAAACCATTAAAATAACAGTGAAAATAATCGAAATGGAAACAACCATTGTTAAATCTGTTTTCTTACAATTTGAAGCGGCTCCAGTTGCGATTGCAGCACTCGTTCCGCAAACAGATGTGGCGGCAGCCATAGTGATTACAAGTGGTTTGTTGTCTATCTTCAACAATTTGGTACCGAACCACCACATAAAGATAATGACAATAGGTGTTACAATCCATGCGATTCCTAGTCCATATAAACCAAATTTTGCAATGTTTGAAAACAATACGGAGAATCCCATGATTACCAAACCGGTTTTAATGTAGAATTCTGTTTTTACCGCAGGTTTCAACCATTCAGGAACACCAACAGTGTTCGATACTAATAAACCAACGATTAAAGCCCAAAATGCCCATTCTAAATATCTGTTGAATGTGAATTCCGCACTGATTAAACGAACAACTATGGCTAAAATAAACAGTCCGATAAAAGCGGGAATATATTTTTTTACACTTTCGCCTTGTAGTTTTGCACCTATGGTGAATAATCCACTCGAGACAACGAAAGTTAATACAAGTTTCAACCAAAAACTACTACTTGTAAGTTGATCCATAAGTGGAACGACTTTCGCATTTCCTTCTTCCCAAATTGTCCATGTGCTAAATTTGAGTGCCGAAAAATCAAAAAATCCAGTTAAAACACTAAATGCTGCTACGGCAATAATTATAAATCCAATCCATACCGCGAGCCAATCTTCGCTTTTGTAAAGTTTTTCAGTTTCTGTCATATTCTTGTTTTTTATGCAAATATAAATGTTTATGACCAAACCTACTATGTTAATAGGTTGTTTGATGAAAAATAGGTGTTTATACTTATATGGTATGAATCATGAATTTTTTTCACTGGTTTATATTTGCTTCTAATGTGGGCGAAAAATGTCAAATAGCAATTATCTATCAATTAAATAAACTTCGTTATATTTGTAAAAAAATACAATTATGGTAGGATTATTGATTTCGTTAGGTATTGGCGCACTTGCCGGTTATTTAGGTAGTAAATTGTTTAGTGGTTCGGGAAAAGGATTGCTTGTAAATTTAATTGTCGGTATTATTGGTGGTGCCATAGGAAATTGGTTGTTTGGATTGATTGGAGTAGGTGGAAATACACTGTTGTGGGAATTGGTAAGCGCTACAATTGGTGCTATCGTATTCCTTTGGTTGATTCGATTGATTCAAAAGTAAATATATAAATGTAGAATTCTTGAATGTATGATTTTGTTACATTCAGTGTTTGTTCTATAAATTTTTGAAAACCGTTGCTTTTTTATGAAAGGTATTGTTTTAGCAGGAGGTTCGGGAACTCGTTTGTATCCTATTACAAAAGGAATTAGCAAACAATTGTTGCCGATTTACGATAAACCTATGATATATTATCCTATCAGCGTGTTGATGTTGGCAGGAATACGAGAAATCTTAATCATAAGTACTCCATACGATTTGCCTGGTTTTAAACGATTGTTAGGAGATGGAAGTGATTATGGAGTGTCGTTCTCGTATGCAGAACAGCCTTCTCCTGATGGTTTGGCGCAAGCGTTTACTATAGGTGCAGATTTTATAGGCAATGACTGTGCTTGCTTGGTTTTGGGCGATAATATCTTTTATGGGTCAGGTTTTTCAAAAATGCTCCGTCAAGCAGTTGTCGAAGCAGAACAAAATAAAAAAGCGACTGTTTTTGGCTATTGGGTGAATGATCCAGAACGCTATGGTGTTGCTGAGTTTGACAAAGATGGGAATTGCCTTTCTATAGAAGAAAAGCCGTTGAAACCAAAGTCGAATTATGCTGTCGTGGGGTTATATTTTTATCCGAATAAGGTTGTTGATATTGCGAAAACTATCAAACCATCGGCACGAGGTGAATATGAAATTACAACGGTAAACCAAGAGTTCTTGCGCCAAGGAGAATTGAAAGTTCAGACCTTAGGTCGTGGATTCGCTTGGTTAGATACAGGAACGCACGATTCTCTTTCCGAAGCGTCAACATTTATAGAAGTGATAGAAAAACGTCAAGGTCTAAAAGTTGCGTGTTTGGAAGATATTGCTTTCAAAAAAGGATGGATTTCGGCAGAACGTATGCGCGAATTGGCAAAACCTATGTTGAAAAACCAATATGGTCAATATTTGATGAAGGTTGTTGACTTTGCTGAAACTAATGGTAATATAGATTAACGGCTATGAATATTCTTGTTACCGGAGCGAACGGACAGTTGGGTAATGAAATGCGAATCGTTGCCAGAGATTCCAAGCATACCTTTATTTTTACAGATGTTGTAGAACAAGAAGGAGTACAAACTACTATTCTTGACATAACAAATTTGGATGCTGTTCGATCTATAGTAAAGTCAAACGCAATTCAAGTTGTGATAAATTGTGCAGCCTATACGAATGTGGATGCGGCGGAGTCGAATGAAAATCTTGCAGAAGCTCTTAATGCTGCAGCTCCTGAAAATCTAGCAAAGGCAGTTAAAGAAGTTAATGGTTTGCTTGTACAAATCTCAACAGATTATGTGTTTGGGAGAGAACCATATAATACGCCTTGTACGGAAGAACAACAAGGAACTCCTACGGGAGTATATGGCCAAACGAAATTGCATGGCGAACAGAAAATTGCCGCAATCGATTGTAATTATGTGATAATTCGTACCGCATGGCTTTATTCTGAATTTGGCAAGAATTTTTGTAAGACAATGTTGAATTTAACGGCAACGAAACCAAAATTGAATGTGGTTTTTGACCAAGTTGGAACTCCAACATACGCGTATGACCTTGCGCTTGCTATATCAAAAGTCATAGATGATTTTGATAATGAAAATTCGAAATTGTATTCTAAAAAAGGAGTGTATCATTTTAGTAATGAAGGAGTTTGCAGTTGGTATGATTTTACGAAAATGATAGCCGAGTATTCTGGGCAAACCAGTTGTGACATACAACCATGCCATTCATCAGAATTTCCATCGCCGGTAAAAAGACCGTCGTATTCTGTTTTGGATAAAACAAAAATAAAAGCACAGTTCGGGGTGAATGTTCCATATTGGACGGACTCGTTACAAAAATGTATAGCAAACATCAAAGCTAAAATATAATGAAAAATATCGTAATCACAGGTGGGGCAGGCTTTATAGGTTCCCATGTAGTGCGCTTGTTTGTAAATAAATATCCAGAATATACAATTATCAATTTGGATAAATTGACTTATGCAGGTAATCTTGAAAATTTAAAAGATATTGAGCATAAACCGAATTATAAGTTTGTCCGAATGGATATCTGCGACTTTGATGCTTTTTACAAGCTTATGCAAGATGAAAAAGTGGATGGAATTATTCATTTGGCTGCCGAAAGTCATGTGGATAGAAGTATAAAAGATCCATTTACATTTGCCCGTACGAATGTGATGGGAACACTTTCGTTGTTGCAAGCAGCTAAATTGTATTGGGAATCTTTGCCAGAAAAATATGAAGGTAAACGATTTTATCATATTTCGACCGATGAGGTTTATGGAGCATTGACAATGTCGCATCCAGAGGGTGTTGAGCCACCGTTTTCAACAACGGCGTCGTCTTCGGAGCATCATTTAGCTTACGGAACAGATTTCTTCTACGAAACAACTAAGTATAATCCACATTCTCCATATTCTGCAAGTAAAGCAAGTTCCGACCATTTTGTGCGTGCGTTCCATGATACTTACGGAATGCCGCCGATAGTAACAAATTGTTCGAATAATTACGGTCCATATCAATTTCCGGAAAAATTAATACCATTATTTATTAATAATATTCGTCATCGTAAACCGCTACCTGTATATGGAAAAGGAGAGAATGTTCGTGACTGGTTGTTTGTTGAAGACCATGCTCGTGCGATTGATGTGATTTTCCACAAAGGAACAATTGCCGAAACGTATAATATTGGCGGCTTCAATGAATGGAAAAATATTGATATTATAAAAGTTGTAATAAACACGGTTGATCGTTTGTTGGGTCGCAAAGAAGGCGAGGATATGGACTTGATTACTTTTGTGACCGACCGTCTTGGCCATGATGCCCGTTATGCCATAGATTCGACAAAGTTGCAAAAAGAACTAGGTTGGGAACCATCGTTACAATTTGAAGAAGGTATAGAGAAAACAGTCCGCTGGTATTTAGAAAATCAGGAATGGATGGATAATATCACGAGCGGCGAATATGAAAAGTATTACAAAGAAATGTACACAAGATAACGTTCGATAGCGGAAGTTAGAAAAGAATGTTTTCAATCTTTTTTGAAAGTTTTTTCTATTTTTCCCTTGAATTATAAATAAAAATAATACTTTTGCGCAACCAATTAGGACTTCGTAGCTCAGTTGGTAGAGCAATTGACTCTTAATCAATGGGTCGAGGGTTCGAGCCCCTCCGAGGTCACCAAGGCACTTGCAGTAATGTAGGTGCCTTTTTTCTTTTGGCCAATATTCGATAAGAATGAAGTATCGTTTTGTACATTTTATATATGGTTGAAAAAATGTTTCAAAAGAAAAATACTTGTTTCGGTTGGTAAAATCAAAATAATTATTATTTTTGCGTCCCGATTAATGGGAAAAGTATATAATTAAAACTAACACAAGTGGATACTGTAAGTTACAAGACAAAGTCAGCCAATAAGGCGACTGTAGAAAAGAAATGGTTCGTTGTGGATGCAACAGACCAAGTTGTAGGTAGATTGTCTTCTCAAATTGCAAAGATCGTGAGAGGAAAACACAAACCTTCATTTACTCCTAATGTGAATTGTGGTGATGCTGTTATCGTAATCAACGCAGAAAAAATCAAATTCACAGGTAAAAAAATGACAGATAAGGTATACATTCATCACACAATGTATCCTGGCGGTCAAAGAAAACAAACTCCAGAGGATTTGATGGCTAAAGATCCTACGAGAATTATTAAGAATGCGGTTGCTGGAATGCTTCCAAAAAATTCTTTGGGTAGAGAATGCTTAAAGAATTTGTTTGTGTATGCAGGTCCAAATCACAACCAAGAAGCTCAACAACCAGTAGAATTAAAGTTTTAAGATAGATAGACAATGGAAGTAATCAATGCTTTAGGCAGAAGAAAATCTGCAATTGCAAGAATTTATGTGAAAGAAGGTAAAGGCCAAATCACAATCAACAACCGTGACTTGGAAAACTACTTCGCAGAAGATCGTCTTCGTTTCATCGTAAAACAACCTTTATCTCTTCTTGAAAAAGAAGGAAACTTCGATATTAAGGTTAACCTTTGCGGTGGCGGTATAAAAGGTCAAGCAGAAGCAGTTCGTTTGGCAATTGCGAGAGCAATGGTAAAAATGGACGAAGAAAACAAGAGCCCTCTTAAGAAACAAGGATTCTTAACTCGTGACCCACGTGAGGTTGAACGTAAAAAACCAGGTCAAAAGAAAGCACGTAAAAGATTTCAATTTAGTAAACGTTAGTATTATAAACTTATTCGAATTAGAGCGTTGTTTAGACTCAAAATTTGCAAGACCATCGGTGTCGGTGCTACTTGTGAATTGCTTTAATATTGAATGCAAACAACAAAAAATATGGCAAGAGCAGAATTTGAAGAATTGCTAGAAGCAGGTGTACATTTCGGTCACCTAAAAAGAAAATGGCATCCAGCTATGGCTCCATACATCTTTATGGAGAAGAATGGTATCCACATTATAGATCTTCACAAAACAGTTGTAAAGATTGACGAGTCGGCTGAAGCCCTTAAAAAAATCGCTAAATCAGGACGTAAAATCTTGTTCGTAGCAACAAAAAAACAAGCAAAGGATATCGTTGCTGAAAAAGTACAATCAATTGGTATGCCTTTCATCACAGAACGTTGGAGTGGTGGTATGTTGACAAACTTCCCAACTATCCGTAAGGCTGTGAAAAAAATGTCTTCTATCGATAAGATGGAACAAGACGGAACGTTCTCTTCTCTTTCAAAACGTGAAGTATTACAAATCAATCGTCAGCGTGAAAAACTACAAAAGAACTTAGGTAGCATCGTAAGCTTAACTCGTCTTCCTGCTGCATTGTTCGTAGTTGATGTTGTTCGTGAACATATTGCAATTAAAGAAGCTACTCGTTTAGGTATTCCTGTATTTGCAATTGTTGATACAAATGCTGATCCTAACTTGGTTGATTTCGCAATCCCAGGAAATGATGACGCTGCAAAATCTGTAGAAGTAATCCTTTCTAAAGTTTGTGCTGCTATCCAAGAAGGTTTGGATGAAAGAAAAGTTGAAAAAGATAAAGAAGTAGAAGTTGCAGCAAAAGCTGAAGCTGAAGAAGGTGAAGCAAAACCAGCAAGAAAAACTGCAGCAAGAAAAACTGCTAAAAAATAATTGAATATGGCTATAACTGCATCTGATATTGCAAAGCTTCGTGGTATGACAGGCGCTGGTCTTATGGACTGTAAAGGTGCCTTGACAGAAGCTGAAGGTGATTTCGATAAAGCAATCGAAATCCTTCGTAAAAAAGGTCAAAAAATCGCTAGCAAACGTCAAGACCGTGATGCTAAAGAAGGTTGTGTACTTAGTGGTGTAACTGCTGATGGCAAAACTGCTGTTATCGTATGTGTAAACTGCGAAACAGACTTCGTTGCTAAAAACGGTGACTTCATGGCATTTACTCAATCAATTCTTGATGTTGCTTTGAATGTTCTTCCTGCTACAGCAGAAGAATTAAAACAACAAGAAATCGGTGGCCGTAAGATTGCTGATTTGTTGACTGACCAAATGGGTAAAATTGGTGAAAAAATTGATTTAGGTTGCTACGAAAAAGTAACTTCAGAACAATCATTCGCTTATACTCACATGGGTAACAAACTTGCAACTGTTGTTGGTTTCGACGCAAAAGTTGCTGATGCTCAAGTTGGTAAAGATGTTGCAATGCAAGTTGCTGCAATGAATCCTGTTGCTGTTGATCAAAACGATGTTCCTCAATCTGTAATTGATTCGGAAATTGAAATCGCTAAAGAAAAAACAGTTCAAGAACAAATTCAAAAAGCAATTGACGTAGAACTTAAGAAAGCTGGTATCAATCCAAACCACGTTGATTCAGAAGATCACATGGCTTCTAACGCTGCTAAAGGTTGGATTACAGAAGAACAAGTTGCTCAAGCAAAAGCAATCATCGCTAAGGTTACTGAAGAAAAGAAAAACAGCATCCCTGCAGCAATGGTAGAAAATATTGCTAAAGGTCGTTTGAATAAATTCTTCAAAGAATCTACATTGATGAACCAAGAATTTGTAAAAGATTCAAAAATGACAATCGCTCAATATCTTGAATCTTCACAAAAAGGTTTGAAGGTTACAGGTTTCAAACGTTTTGGTCTTAACTAAAATTTTTGAAAATCTTTAAATAAAAAAGGAGGGTTTCGTAAGAACTCTCCTTTTTTTTGTATATATTAGTCGCACTAATTACTTAACTAAGATGAATTACAAGAAAATTTTACTCAAATTTAGCGGAGAATCTCTATTAGCCGAGGATGGATATTGTATAGATTCCGATAAATTAATGAAATATGCGTACCAAGTAAAAGAGGTGACTGACCTTGGTGTTCGAGTTGCTGTTGTTATTGGCGGTGGAAATATCTATCGTGGTTTGAATAGTAAAAATCGTGGCTTCGATAGAGTAAAAGGTGACTATATGGGTATGTTGGCCACGGTAATCAATGCTATGGCTCTTCATTCTGCTTTAGAAACTATTAATGTAAAGTCTCGTGTGTTGACTGGTATAAAGATGGAACCTGTAGGCGAGGCGTATTCACAACGTAAGGTTCAAGAAGCTTTTGAAAAGAATGAAGTTGTTATTTTTGGTGGTGGTACGGGAAATCCGTTCTTTACGACAGATTCTGCAGCAGCACTTCGTGCTGTAGAAATTGGAGCAGATGTATTGTTGAAAGGTACTCGCGTTGATGGCGTATATGATTCTGATCCAGAAAAAAATCCAAATGCGGTAAAATTCGATGAAATCACATTTGATGAAGCCTATGCAAAAGGTTTGAAAATAATGGATTTGACTGCCTTTACAATGTGTAAGGAAAATAATCTTCCGATTATAGTTTTCAATGTGGGAGATGAAACTTCTTTGAAAAAAATAGTGTCTGGTTCTAAAATAGGTACAATCATAAAAAACTAATATGTTAGCTATGAAACGATTGCTGTATATAGCATTAGCTTGTTCTTTTGTTGGTGTTCTTTCTTGTAAAAGAGATAAGAAAGATGTGCCAGAAGGTTACATCGAGTATCAAGGTGAATTGTTGAAAGAGACAGAACCTTTGCGTTATGACTCAAATGGTGACGGTGTGATTGATGAAAAGGATAAGTCGATAGAAATACTTGGTACAAACTTGAATATTACTCAGGCACCAGACGGAAAACCTTTCTATACTGGTTCTTCTAATAATGGAGGTAACGATGGTGAAGGAGGTGAGGGTGGTTCTAATCCTAATGTATCAAACTCGAAAGTTCCAGTAGGAGAAAAATTATGTTATCTTGACTTAGAGAAATATTGTAATCAAAATGGTGGTTTGTATGCATTCGAAACAACGGTGAATACAGCTCAATCTGATGTTAAAACGAGTATTTCGAATGTTGATGCAAACCAAAACTCTATTCCTGATTATATAGAGGAAATCCGTAGTGCGTCGGCAATGAATACATTGGCTACTACGTATTCGAAAAAATATTCGAAAGAAACGGAACAAGCCTTGGAAAAAGCTGCCGGCAATGCTCAAATCGGTGAGGCATATCTTGCAGAATGTATTCGAAAAGCTATAGTTGTTGCGTTAGAAGAAGCTCTATATGAATCAAGTGAAAGTGTCGATGTCTCTAGTGTGGAAACTGTGGTGAAAACTCGTGTGACAGGTGCAATTGCTGAAGCAGTTAACGAAGTTGGTATGTATGAAAAAATAGATAAAGTAGCGTTGGCAAAGATTACGGAGTCAGTTTCTACAAAAGTTTCTGAAGATGTAGCAAATGATGTTGCAACATCGGTTTCTAATGCGATACTATCGCAATATGAATCACAACTTGCCAGTGGAACTATAAAAAATGTACAAGGTATATGTCCAAATGGCTATCATATTCCTTCAGATGTTGAATGGATGATTTTTGAACAAGCTTTGGGAATGTCGGCTGCTGATTTAACAAAATGTGGTGAGACAGAAATAAATCGTGGCGCCGATGCTCAGGTTGTAAAGAAAATGGTTGACAATTATGGTTTTAACTTCGGTGGATATGCAAGTATCAATGGAACATACGCTCAACGTGGGGAAGCGGGCGTATTTTGGTCTTCTACTACCGGAACAGATATGAAAGGTGATTATGTTTGGGTTCGTCAAATCGATACAAGTTATAGCGGTGTTGTTCGCTTTAAAATGTATGAAAAATCAGGCCTAAGTATTCGCTGCTTTAAAGATTAACACTTACAGCTACGACAGTTTTGTCGTAGCTTTTTTTTATTACGCAACATCATGAACAACTCAATCAAAAATTGGGCGGAAGCAGACCGTCCGCGCGAAAAATTGATGCTCCAAGGAGCGTCTGTTTTAACAGAAACAGAATTACTGACAATTATTATCGGAAGTGGTACTCGAGAAGAGTCAGCTTTGGAATTGTCAAAAAAATTATATGCTCATGCTCATAATAATTTAAATGAGTTAGGAAAGTTTCAACTTGACGATTATACGAAAGTAAAAGGAATTGGACCTGCTAAAGCAGTGTCGCTTATAGCTGCATTTGAATTAGGCAGACGAAGGAATTTAGCAGAATCACAGTCTAAAGATTCAATACGCTCGAGTAAAGAGATTTATTCCATAATGCATTCGAAAATAGGCGATTTAGACCATGAGGAATTTTGGGCGATTTATCTAAATAATAAGAATGTGATAGTAGGCATGAAACGAATTAGCTCTGGTGGAGTAAATCAGACTGTTGTTGATACTAAAATAATAGCAAAACATGCAATTACTTTACTTGCGACAGGTATAATTGTTTGCCATAATCATCCTGCTGAAAATTGCAGTCCTAGTCGTCAGGATAGGGATATTACAATGCAGATTAAAGATGCGGTAAAGTTGATAGATTGTCGTTTGCTCGATCATGTAATTGTTTCGGGGACATCCTATTATAGTTTTTGCGATGAAGGATTATTATGATGAGTGATTTGACGATGTGTGGGGAAGACTGAAAACAGCATACAACTTACTGCACAATATATGTTATCTTTTTGATAAAAGTTCTTGTTCTTTCTTGCTGCAGGTCAAGAAAGAACGAAAGAACCCCGCCGAACACCTGCTTCGCTAAAAATCACCTTCGGACGGCTAAAAAAGACTATGAGTTGCTCATAAACTTCGCAACAATCGTCTTTTTCTATACGCCGACCTACGGCGATTTTCTTAACGCGCGCAGCTGAATCGGCTTAGTTGTTCTTACATGGATGGTAGCCTGAATGTATAAATAATGAATACCAATTACATCTGAATATTGACTATATTGACTGTACGAATGAGCAATTCAATTCCTTTTTTAGAAATAGAAAAATGACAAAACTTTAGGAAACAACAACGCTAAAAGGAGGTGTTGTATTTTTTTACAAAACTTTTTTTCTTATAAAGAAGGCTTTTCCGTTAGTGGTAGCGCAAAATATACTTCCGTCAGTTAGTATGATAGGGGAAGAAAATATTTTTCCACCAAGATAGATTGTGTTTAATAATTTACCAGTGTCGGTTACTATATAGAGATGTTTATCGTACGAACCAAGCACTGCGTAGCTGTCGTTGTATATGGCAGCGGAAGACACAACTCGTTTTTCTGTTGGTATTTTTGCAACGCTTTGTCCATCTTTATCTACGATATAAATGTTTTTATCAAATGACCCGCAGATAATATTTCCGTTGGTAAATTGTTGTGGAGACGCGTGGATTTTCCCCTCCGTAGCAAAACTCCATTGTAAATTACCCGATGTTGATACCGAATAAATGTTGTTGTCATACGACCCGAAAACTACCACAGAATCGGATTGTACAAGAGCTTTTGAATGCATAATCCACCCATTTGTTTTAAATGTTGACGAAACATTTCCTGTATAATCAAAGAAGTACATTTTTTTATCGTTGCTACCAACGCAAATTTGATTGTTTCCCAAAACTGTAGGACTTCCGTGGGTAAACTTGTCAATTTTAGACAGATATAAACTATCTGTTTGTATGTTGTAGAACCATAGACCTTTGAATGCTGTGGCGAATATCATTAGGGAATCTAATTGTACCGGATTGGTGTATATGCGTCCACCTGGTCGTATTGTCTTTAATGTTTGTCCGTCTTCAGTGAAAAAATACATATTGCCATCGTATGATCCTATGGCAACAAGTGAATCATATACGATTTCAGGTGTTGCGTGTACCCATAGTTTCGTTCTGAAGGTTCTTTTTATAGAATCAGCAGTTAAGAAATAAATAGATTTCTTGTGAGTACCAAGTACAACAGTGTTGTCTTTTGTTTTTATTGGTGTAGAATAAGCTGCACCTTTTATCGAGATTTCTGTGATTTCGAAATCGCCTTGCGTGCTTCGTGAAACAACGCCTTCGTGGGTTGCACACGATGTCGCAAGCAATAAAATAGATGTTAGTGTAAATAGTAATTGTTTCATATTCAAATACAAATGTAGTTTTTTTAGCGAAATGGAACAATTGAATTTAGATATTTGTTACTCAAAAGTTATAATGTTTTTTACAAGATTGTGAAGAAAATATAGTGTAAATACTACAATAATTCGTTCGTAGAATTTATAGACAAAATTCTACCAAAACAGAATATATTTCGTACCTTTGAAAAGATTTTGTGTAATGGTAAAATGAAACTTTTTCTTTTGTAGAAAAGTCTTTTACATAAGTTTATTAAGACATGAAAAAATATATTTCTGCATTCGTATATGCGTTATTGGTAGTTCTCGCTGTAGAAGCGCAAAACGAGGTTACTGTTCATATAAATTCTGGAAATCCGGCTTTCCCGTTTCCGCAATTCCTTTCGTATACTTATGGTGAAAATCACACTTTGGATAATTTAGGAACAAAGAATCCAGAAGGTGTTGTTCATGCGGAAATGGAACAAGACATTCGTGATGCATATCAGATTTTTGCAAACGAATGGACTTACACAGGTGACGAAGTTAATGGCGTAAAATATATTCGTGGTAATTTGGGTTGTCCGTATGACTGTCGTGAAGGTGATGGATATTCACTGTTGGCTGCGGCGATAATGGGTGATAAAGTTTCCTTTGATGGATTGTGGATGTGCGTTCACGATAAATCGCGTGTAAAACAGCCTCGATATATAGATGGAGTTGTTTTTACTCCTGACTATGGATATGGTGATTTCTCTATTAAAGACAATCAAGATGCTGCAACCGATGGTGATGTTGATATAGCTTTGGCTTTGTATATTGCTTGGCGCCAGTGGGGTGACAATATGGGTGTGAATGATTCCAAAGGAAATCCAATCTCATATAAAAAAGAACTTATCGATGTATTGAAAGGTTTTATTCATTTGCAAACACGTTTTCCTGCCGACGGTGAACCTCGTCGTTATTTGTCGGGTGAAATTGGTTTAGATGGTTATTTGAAAAATGGTAATACTTGGTCGGAAGCGACGAATTATGTCACTCAAAATCCTATGACCGTTGACGGAATTCGAATGGTTCCAGAATTTGCAGGACCAGTAAATATCCACTCCGATTATTTGGCTCCTTCTTATTTCAAGGAATTTTATGATTTATTGGGAGAATTAAATCCTGAAGGTGTTACCGAGTTCGAAAGAAATCAGTTTAAGCGTTGTGAGGCTTCTTCTGACTGGTTGGTAGGAAACTGGATTTCTCAAAATCCGAAATATATATTTGTGGGTGAAGAAACTACTGTAAATGGAACTTCGGTTACTGTTCATGCCGGAAATCAAGGTGGTCGTTTCCGTTCGGTTTGGCGTACTGCTATGAACTATGTATGGCATGGTAATCCTGACTATACTTGGGATCCTGCGACTCATACATTGAAGAATACTTCCAATACATACGAATATGATGGAGCTGTTCGATATTCTCAGTTCATGAATGATCCACAAAAGTGGGGGAATGCAGCTTGTACGGAATTTGGCGGTGGTCCATCGGTTTCTTACAAAGGTCCAGCTACATTGCATTGGGATATTGGTCCAACTGGTGATTTTATAAAGAGTGAGTTTATATTTAACTGGATAGCAGGTTGCGGTACAATGTCGGCAATTTCTGCTCAAGACCTTGAATTGTTAGGTGTTTTGTATAGAACGTGTAATATAGAATGGGATATAGTAACAGGTGGAGATGGTTATTTAACATCTGTTCCTCATTATTTCCATGGTTGGTTCCGTTTGCTTGGCATGTTGACGGCCACTGGTAACCATATAGCCCCAAGTCAAATGCTACCAAAGGCAAATATGAAGATTTACCGTTCCATAGAAGATAGTCTTTCGTTTGCGTATACAGGTGATGAATTTACCTATTTCTTGGACTATAGAAATTATGGATCTGTAGATGCAAAAGATGTGAAAATAGTTGAGCATGTTCCAGATGACTTTATTTTTGTTAGTGCAAAAAATGGTGGCGTTTATGATGCTGCTACTCATACTGTTACATGGAATATAGGAACGGTTCCTGGTGTGAAAACAGGTTCTATAGATGTAACCAAAGGTCAAGTTTCATATACTGTAAAAGTTGGTCCAAAAGCGTTTGGCCGTTATTGTACAACTGCGGAAATATCTTGTTCTAACGGCTTCGGTTGGGTTTCTAATGAATATCCAAATCATGTTACGGCAACGATGCAACGAAACTGTGTAGATGTTATTAAGCGTTCGTTGATTATAGAAAAAACAGCAAATCTTGAGGAATGTAATCCAGGAAATGTCGTTACATATACAATCAATTTTGAAAACTCTTCGGAGGCAGGTTGGTTGGATGGTGGTCGTCCACGTGTGAATATCGGTTTCTCAAATGGTGGATTGGCAACTCAACAGGAATGGTTACGTTTCCGCTTGTATAACGATGCGATAGAACCTTATATCAATTACGGAAACTATCGTATTTCGTACTATATGTACGATGCTGCGAGAAAAAGTTTGGGAGACCCAGGATGGGGTTGGTACACAGCAATTTATGAAGGGAAACGATCAAGTTCCGATAAGATTAGTGTGTCTCACGAAACTGTAGTGGAAGGTTCGGATTCGTATGGTAAATGGAACCAACGTATGATTTTACAATTTGCTCCATTGTTGGTAACAACTACAGGCCACTTGAGTAACTATTATGGTATGGGAGCTCGTATTCACCGAGGTGGAACGGAACCTTTGCGTGTTGCTGGTTATATCCATCCAAATCCTTGGGTTGATACAGATTTCTCTGATGACTGGTCATGGGATGCAGCTGCGGAAGGTGCCGAGGATGGTAACTATTATCCAGTTACTCCAAGTTGGCAAAGAATAGATCAACTTACAGGAAAATCTATAGAAACTCCTGTAAATGAATATATTCCGTCTGTTTGTGATGTGCCAACGCATACCGTTTCAAATGTCCTTGTTGAAGAATTTGATGGCTATGTATGGCGACGCATTTTGGGAACAGGTCCTATGGCGGGTCGTGATATGTATAATGTAGTTGTATGCGATACTTTGCCTAAAGGATTGTCATTTTTAGCATTCCAAAATAGTTGTCCTTTGGAGTCTTTTGGAGCAACAATGACAACAAAGAAAACTGCAGACGGTCGAGATATTATTATCTGGAAGATTCCAACTATGCAGATTAAACAAAAAGGAACTATAAAATATACAGCAACGGCAACATTCCCTTCTGGAAAATCATGTCAAACAGATAATGAGGATATAGACAATGTTGCATGGATTTATGCTGATATGAACTCACCTGTTGGTGATACGGCAACGGTTACGGTTACATGTGCAAAAGTTCCGGCTCCAATAGTTCCAACAACACTATCGAAAACGCCAGATCAAGAGACTGTTGCTGTTGGTGACGAAGTTACCTATACATTGGAGTATGAACAAACACATGGCTTTGTAACGAATGATGCTGCTGCAAATGCAAGCGACTGGACAGTTTCTGGTGGATCTGTCGCAGGTGGTGTAGCCTCTGTAGCTGCAAATTCGAATAGTAATGTAAAGTATAATTACTCGTATGCAAAAAATATCTTCGTTGAGGCAGATTGTAATTTTACAACATATGCTGAAACACAATGGTATTTTAGAGATAATATAACACTAACATTAAAGGTTGACTATGGAGTGTTAAAAGTTCAGTGTGGCTCAAAATCTGTTGATTTGGTTGCTGCTTCGGGTGATTTGCATGTTGCCGTTGATGTTACCGACGATATTTTACGAATGTGGGTAGGAGCTACTTCGGTAGATACTTCTGAGACAGCTGCATTTACTATGGAAAATGTTTCTACAACTCCTGGCTATTTTGGATTTAAAAATACAGCTCATGGAAATCACAAATATTCAAATATCCATGTTCATACCGATTATGCATACAATATGTCTATTGTAGATGAAATGCCATCGGAATTAACATATGTTTCAAGTGACAACGGTGGGGCTCTTTCTGGTTCTAATGTTGTGTGGAATTTTGAACAAGGTTTGGCAAATCCTATACCTTTTGGAAAGAAATATACGGTCACAGTAACCGCATCGGTAAATGAATGTTCTGAGAAAATTATAAACGAAGCTCATGTTGCGTTGTTAGGTCACGCTGATGACGAAATTCGTGCACAGGCTGTTGTTGAGTGTGGTGCAAGTTGTCCAGGTAAACCAAAAGTAACTTCTCCTGTTACATATTGCCAAGGTGATGCAGCTTCTGCTTTGGAAGCAACAGGAACAGCGCTTAAATGGTACACTTCGGAAACTGGTGGAACAGGTACAGCATCAATAACTCCATCGACAACGACGGCTGGTAAAAAAACTTATTATGTGTCGCAAACGGAGAATGGTTGCGAAAGTCCTCGTGCTGCAATTGAAGTTGAAGTGTTTGCAAAACCGGAAACACCGACAATTACAACAAATTCTCCATTATGCGTTGGTGATGAATTGACATTGGAAGTTCCTGATGTTACAGGTGCTACTTATCAATGGGAAGGTCCTGATAGTTTTACATCGACAGAACAAAATCCTACGGTAAGTTCAGTAGCAACAACTTCTGCTGGTGAATACACTGTTATAATGACAGACGTAAACGGTTGTATTAGCGAGACTGGTTCAGCAACGGTTGTGGTAAACGAAGTACCTGAAAAACCAGTGGTAACTTCACCGATACAATATTGCCAAGGAGAAACGGTTACAGATGCGGTTTCTGCAACGGGAACAGCATTGAAATGGTACACAACAGAAGATGGAACAGATGAATTTACTTCTCTCGTTCCTATTACAACTAAAGTTGGTAGCGTACATTATTATGTATCGCAAACTATAAATTGGTGCGAAAGTGAGCGTGCCGATTTGGAAGTGAAAACATTGGCTCCACCTTCGGTTCCTACGATAACAACAAATTCACCTGTTTGTCCTGGTGAATCTATAGAATTGTCAACAACTGCAGAAGGGACTTATAAATGGACGGGACCAAATAGTTTTACATCGACAGAACAGAATCCTATTATAGACGATGTAGTTGCTGCTTCTGCTGGTGAATATACATTGACGGTACAGGTTGGTAATTGTTCAAGTGAAACTGTTACAGCTTCTGTTGTCGTAAAAGCGACGCCAGCAACTCCAGTCCCAACAAATAATGGACCTAAATGTGATGGCGAAGACGTTACCTTGTCGGTTACGGCTGTAGCAGGTGCTACTTATAGTTGGACAGGTCCAGAAGGATTTACTTCTACCGTTCAAAATCCAAAAACAACTATCGCTGGAGAATATAGTTTAGTCGTTTCTGTTGCAGATTGTCCGAGCGAAGCGGCATCGACCATGGTTGTCGTAAACTCTATACCTGAAAAACCAGAAATTGCAACTATGCCATATCAATTCTGTAAAGGTGAAACTGTTACAGACGAAGTCTCGGCAATAGGTGAAAATCTTGCTTGGTACACAACAGAAACGGGTGCGACGAAATTTGTTTCTTTAATACCAACAACCAATACAGTTGGTTCTGTACATTATTATGTATCTCAAACGGTTGATGGCTGTGAAAGTGAGCGTGCCGATGTTGAGGTAAAAACTTTGGAACCACCGTCTATTCCTGTGATTACAACAAATTCTCCGGTTTGTATTGGTGAAAATGTTTCGTTAGAAACATCTTCGGAAGGTATTTATAATTGGAGTGGACCAAATGGATTTACATCAACGGAAAAAAATCCTGTATTTGTCTCAACAGCAGAAGCTGCTGGTGATTATTCATTGGTCGTTAAAGTTGGAAATTGTACGAGTGAAGCTGGAGAAACAACAGTGGTTGTAAATTCGATACCTACGGTTACTATAGCTCCAGTTGATGCTCAATGTATAGATGCGGAAGATGTTACATTGTCGGTAACGGCAACTCCTGTTGGTGGAAGTGGTAGTTTTAGCGGAGAAGGTGTTACAGGAAATGTTTTCTCTCCTGTAAAGGCTGGTGTTGGTTCTCATACTATAACATATACGTATGAGGTAAATGGTTGTTCTGCATCAGAAACAATAACGATAGATGTACAAGAAAAACCAGAAGTGTCGTTTGTATTGCCAACAACGGCTTGTAAGTCAAATCCTATGATTTCGTTGACAGGAAATCAAACCGGTGGAACATTCTCGGCTTCGCCAAGTCTTGATGTTGCTTCTGGATTCAATCCTGCAACTGCAACAGTCGGTCAAGAATATACTATCACTTATGAATATTCTGATGGCGTATGTTCAAATTCTATTGCTCATACAATAACAGTGTACGATCCGATAAAACCAGTTGGAACGGATGTCTCTAAAGTGTACACCAAAGTATCTTCTGGAAATATTCCGACATTGTCGGCAACAGGTATAAATCAAATGTGGTACAGTGATGCTGCTCTAACTAATAAAGTCGGCGAAGGTTCTAGTTTTACTCCAGCTGAAGCAGACGTACTTGATGGTTCGACAGGAAAGGTTGGTGTGCATACTTATTATGTAGTAAGTACTGAAGGAGGTTGTGTTTCGGAAAAAACTTCAGTTTCTTTGGAAATTTCCAGTTGCGCAGCGGAAGCTCCTGTTCCGGTAAATAATATGGTTGCAGTTTGTTATGGCGAAACTTCGGATGCTGCAAAAACATTGTCGGTAACTGCAGGTACAGGAAATATTCGTTGGTATTATAATGATGTAAAAGTCCAAGACGATGCTTCTACAACATTTGTGCCTACAGAAACAGCTGAAGGTTCGTATACTTTCTATGTCTCATTGTACGATACTGATGCAAATTGTGAAAGTGGTAAATCAAGTATTACATATATTATCAATAAGTTGCCAAATGTTAGTTTTGATTTGCCGGCAGAAGTATGTGCTGGTTCTGCAGAACTTGATTTGACAGCATATATGTCACAAGTTGTCGGAACAATTACAGACGAATCGTCGGTTTTGGTAACGTCATTTAATCCAACTAGTGCAGGAACATATTCGTTTACATATTCTTATACAGATGAGAATAACTGTACTAATACTACTAGCGATAATATAATTGTAAACGACTTGCCAGCCATTACGATTGCACCTATTGCAAGTTTGTGTGAATATGATTCTGAAATGGATTTAACAACAGTCGTTTCTCCTAAAGGTGGTAAATTTAGTGGTGACGGTGTTTTTGCTTCTTCGTTCAACCCTGCCGCAGTAGTTGCAGGTACATCGGCATCAATCTTGTATGTTTATACAGATTCGAAATCGTGTGTAAATAGCGAGACTTTTGAAATTCCAGTTGTTGCAAAACCGCAAATCAATTTCTCTTCTATAAATGCTTCTTGTATTGGTGATGCTGATGTTGATTTGATGCAATATGTTTCTCCAAAAACAGGAACATTTGCTGGTGATCATGTTTCTGGTACGAACTTTAGCCCAGAAGCGGCAGGTAATTTTGATGTTACCTATACTGTCGTAGAAAATGGTTGTGAAAATGTAATGACTAAGACAGCGAAGGTGAATAAACTTCCTGTTGTATCTATTGGCACAAATTCCGTTGAATGTGTGAACACGGGAATGGTAGAACCTGTGATGACTCCAACAGGTGGTGTGTTGAAAATTGATGATGTAGTCGCAACTGCTATTAATACGAATACGTTATCAATAGGTAATCATACTCTTTTATATGAATATACAGATGCTTCAACAAACTGCTCAAATTCGGATTCAAAAACATTTGAATTACGAGAAATTGCAGCTCCTTCGGTGTCAGACAAAACTGTAGTTGTGGCTTCGGGTGACTTATCATTAACGGTAACAGGCAATGGTGGGGCATATACATGGACTGATGAAACAGGAAATCTTATAGGAATAGGCTCTTCTATATCTCATGTTTATGCGGATGAAGTTGGTGAATGGACATATTGCGTTGCTGAAACCGATGGTGTTTGTACAAGTGAACCTGCTTGTATGAATTTCTCTATCATTGAATGTCCTATACCGGCACCAGTTGTATTGGATCCTGTAGTGTATGGTTGTACTAATGGTACTATGCCATCATTAGATGTACAAGGTGACTATACAATTCAATGGTATAAGGAATATGATAGAAATACAGTGATTGCCGTAGGTTCTTCGTATGTGCCAGATGATATAACGACAACAGGTGTTTATACTTATTTCGTAACGCAAAGTGACGCAATATGCGAAAGTCAGGCGGCACAGGTTACATTACAAATGTTTGTGACTCCGCAACCAAAAGTCATGGGTAATAAAGAAATATGTGAAAACGAAGAATTGATACTAACATCCGATGATGAAGCTTTATGGTATAGCGATCCTTCGTTAATTCACGCTGATGGAGTTGCTGATTCCCATACAATCTCGTATGCTACGGCAGGTTCGTATTTATTATATGTAACTCGTCAAGACGAACATTGTGTTAGTAATCCGGTAACGGTAACGATTACGGTACATGCAATTCCAGATGCACCAAAAGTCTCTGTTGAAAATGTATGCCAAGGCGAAGACGTTGAATTTACAGCTGTTGGTAGTAATATTCAATGGTATAGAAATGAGGTATTTATGTCGGATGAAGCATCGTATGTAGAAACGAATTCTCTTCCAGGTAAAGTTACCGTTTCGGCGACTCAAACAGTTTCTGGTTGTATGAGTGCAATGGCCGATGCAACTGCGGTAATTTCAGCAATTCCGGCAGCACCATTAGCTATTGATGTAACTATTTGTGACTATGATGTGATACAACCATTGGAAGTAGTTATAAATAGTAATGCAACACCACAGTGGTATGCGAATGAAGAATGTACGATGTTGTTGTCAGAAGGATTGATAGAATATACTCCAAAAGATAAAAAGACTCAATCTTTCTATGTTACTCAAACAGAAAATAATTGTGTAAGTAAGCCAACAAAAGTTACGTTTACGGTTAATCCAAAACCTGAAAAAGTAAACTTCAAACAATCTACAGATGTTATAGCTTGTGAAGGAAACCAAGTTGTGCTTATTGCTGAATCAAGTAATAAAGTATATTGGTATGAATCTCCAACGGAGACTCCAATATTTACCGGTCGTTACTTTACATTGCCAACATCGGAAGTGGGCGAGTACACCTTCTATGCTTCACAAACCGATGCTGTTGGTTGTAAGAGTGATTTGTCTTCCAAGAAGGTAATTATACAAGCAGGACCAAAAGCTGCTTTACTGATTCAATCCGATACTATTTGTGAATATGAAGATCCAGGAAGACTTATTGTTGCACGAAATTCAGAACATGAAACTGTGTCATGGATTTCTCCAACAGGAGCTACTCTAAGCTTGGGAGACACATTGGATGTTCCTGCTGGTTTAATAACAAAACCTGGAGTATATACGTTTAAAGCCCGTACAACTGTCGCATCTTGTTCTTTCGATACTAAACGAGAAACAAAAGTGGCTTATGTTGTTTACAAAAAGCCAGAGGCTCCGAAGTTGACGAAAAATGCATTTTGTCATGATGGACAGACTGTAACACTTACAACCAAGGCTAAAGATCCAATATGGTTCAATAGTGATAAACAAATTATTATGGTTGCTTCGCAAGAATACAAAACTATAAATTCTGAAATTGGTGACTATAGTATTTGGATGAGTCAAATGGAAAATGGTTGTTTGAGTGATACTGTAGAACGTCCATATTTGATAAGTGCGATTCCAAATCCGGTAATTACTGGTGAAAGTGGTGTTTGTACAGGCTCGAATGAAGTGTATGTTGTAACGAAAGAACACGAGGAAAATACAATTGCATGGCATATTACAGGAAAACGCGTATCGTATGAATTGTCTTCTTATTCTACCGGTTTTGTTCGCTCTGTAGATTGGGTAGAAGAAGGATTCGATACTATTTCGGTAAAAGAAACAAATAAATATGGTTGTGTGGGTAGTTCTTCATTACCTGTTGCGGTAACTCCAAATCCTGATGTTCAATTTATTACTGAAAACTTGGGACAAGAAGGTGTGGTTACATTTACAAACTTGTCGGAACCACAGATTATGTACTATAACGATACAGAAAAGGAATTTGCGGTAGATTATTTCTGGGATTTCGGACGAAAACTCGATACAGCATTAGTTCTCGATAATAGAAAGATGTTTGAACAAAATTATAGATATGGAAATTATACTGCTGAATTGATGGCTGTGAATGAATTTGGTTGTTCATCTTCTTTAAAAATTCCATTCTTTGTAGATGTAGAACATGGTTTGTATGTACCTACAGCGTTTGCTCCAGGAAATCCTGCAGATGAGGTTCGCAAGTTTAAACCAAAAGGCTTTAACTGTCGTACATTCGAAATTTGGATTTACGATGCTTGGAACAATTTGGTATATTATTCTTCGGGTGTGAACGAACATGGTGCACCTTTAGCAGAATGGGATGGTATGGTTAATGGAAAATTGATGCAGGCAGGAACCTATCGATACAAGATTGAAGTAACATTTGAAGACCACTCTGAAGAGAATCTTAAGATTACTCAGTCTGTAAAACCTATGTGGGGAAATGTTGTTTTGATTCGCTAGGTATGAATTGTAAATTAGAACAAAAAAATATATATTTGTAGAGGTATCAATAAGTGCTAATAAAAAATATACTACGATGAAAAAAAGTTTGTTAGTTTTAGGAATGGCTTTGTCGGCGATGGTATTGACAAGCTGTGGAGGAAATAAGAAATCTAATTCTGATATTTCAGAGGATGCCGTAAAACAAGCGGTAACACATTTGAGCGATTTCCAAAAAGGAAAATACAATGTCTCTATTCAAATAGGATATTATGAATTAAATGATGAAGATGCCCGTTATAAATTAAGACAATTGGCTTCTAACGGTGTGATTGCCTACAATGCAGAACAAATCAATGAATACGATGCAAATAATCAATTGATTGCAGAACATGTGTTTGTAAATGTTGATGTTACAGCAGAAGGAAAGAAATATATTCTTGAAAAATCATATATCGATTCATTAAATTGTGATGTTGATATGTTAAATAGATTTTCTTCAGAAACATATCCAATGGATGATGTAACTAAAAAAGAAATCATACCAGTTCGTAATCCATTATATGTGACAAAAGATGGTTCTGAAGAGATAACAGAAGAACAACCAAAAGAATTGTCTGATTATGCGCAAGCTTCTCCAACTTTGTATCAAACTGCAAAGGCAAAAGAAACAAAAGAGGACGTAATCTTTTTGGCAATGACAAAATCTATCTATAAAATAGAAAATGTTGTTTGCGATGAACTTATGAAAAAACAAGGAAATGCAAACGCGGATGTAATTGTCGAACAAACTGAAGTAACTCCATTTGGTCGTATTATTGGTGATTATACAAAAGGTGAAAAAGAACGCGTTCATTTAACATTGAAATACTATATCGAAAGAGGATGGGATGTGGAAAATGTAGCTCCTGTTCTTGAAGATGATGCTTTGATTGATTTACCTTTATAGTTACGTTTACATTATGTCTTTGAAAAAAATATTGATAGCCTTAGTTGGGTTGACAGTTATTCTTGGTGGCTGTTTTCTTGGCTGTAAGTTTCACAATTCATCTGCAAAGGAGTCGTATGAAAATGCGCAAAACTTTGTGTCGTCGCATGCCTTTAATAGTGATTCATCATCGTTTTATGTGTCAAAATTAGATGCGCCTTCTTGTGTGTTTTGCATGGATGGTTTCCATCAAAGTGATTCGGTACTAGATTTAGTACAAGAGTTGAAGATGCAAGACACAGTTTGTCAGATATTTGCAGTTGTTCGTGAAAAATTACAATCTTCCCATATTGATTTTTCAGACTTGCAAAATACGAAGATTGCGATAGATTCATTCCCTCAAATAAAAAATGGAATGTTCATGTATGATTCACATTGTGCCGAGTTGTACAAATCATTAAATGATCTTTGCATAGTTGCAATGTTTATGGATAATGTGTCGGCATATTTGCAAGCTGATGAGTGGAATTTTGATGTGTTGTCTGGACATTTGAAACAACTACAGTCATTGGATATCGTTAGCTCAGGTGCATTTACCGAAGCTAAGTATAAAAATTTCATGAATCGTTATAATCAACTTACTTCTGATAGAAAATTGCGTGCTCGTTTAAATAAAGGTGACTTTTGGGCTTTGGTTGATTTATATAACGAAGAAGGTGTTCAAAACTGGATGTATGCTGAAAAGTATGCTATCCTAAAAGATTTTGTTCAGGATGAAACAATGTTTACAGGCTTCTATTCCAAGTATAAATCAGTTTTAACAGCATCTAGTTTTAGTCGTGTAAATTCATTGTGGAATGAGTATAAAGAAGCTCAACAACCAGTTGTATCCGAAGCTGTTACTGATTTTGAAATAGAAATGCAAGCTCCTGTACAGAGTCCAGTTGTAAAAGAAGAACCTGTTGTTTCAGAACCGGTAAAGAAAACGGAAACTAAGAAAACAGAAAAAACAACAGCTACAGCAACTGCTACAAAAAAGATAACAAAAACTACTTCGGAAAAACAAAGTAAGCCAAGTGCAGCAGCAAATCGTTCTTATTCGGATATAATGTATGGTGATGCGGTAGAAATGGATGATTCAAAAAAATACTCATCTGATTCTGATGTATTAGATGCGATAACAACTCGTGCTGCGTTGTATCAATTGAATAAAAACAATGTTGTCGGTTCAAGTTTGAAGGCAAAAGTTCAATCGTTGAAGAATTTGTTGGATAAAGTTACCGAATCTGAATATTCACATTGCTATAGTTCTGCATCTTCTTTACAAGATTTGAATGAAGCTTTGACTAAGATTTCTCAAAATCGATAGTTGGTATTGTTCTATAAAAAAAGCGAGGCAGAAATGTCTCGCTTTTTATTTTACATTGTCAGTTTGTTGTACTTTTTTGATAGAAGTGATTCCGCTAACCTTTCCTAGCGTCAATGCTCCTAAATCTATGGAGTTTCGTATGACAGACGATATTAGCAGAGGATAATCTATAGTAATAGAAGAAAAAACAAATAAATCATCCTTTTGTAGTTTGCTGTTGATTGATTCAAGTACCACACATTGAGAATCTTTATATTGGAAAACGACTTTTCTCATCGGTTCATAGCAAAATTCAAATGTATCGTTCGTTGTTAGATCTGTTGCTTTTATTTCTTCAATGTTTATAAATTCGCTACTTTCATTTTTGCCGGTTAAAGTATCTAAATATTCATCCCAATTTTTGTAACCAATATATTTTGCGATAACATCCAATGTATATGTTCTTGGCTCGGTACCTGCAATAAATCCGAAAAAGCGCTTAAGGGTTGAGGCGCTAACACGTTCATTACATTTTTGCATGATGTCAATTGCCAATGCTTCACAATCAAGAGGGTATCGGATCTCTTTCCCAAAAACTTGTTCTATTTTAGAACGAATGTGTTTAGAAACCATTATTGTTTATTTGTTATAGCTTTCTTGTTTCATTGCCAAAGATACAAAATATAAAACTTGTATTTTGAAATGAACAAAATGAACGAATTGAATGAAATGAATGAATTGTATGATTTTTTAAGTTCGGAATGGTACTCGTGTATAACAAATATCTTTTTCATATATTTGTTTAAATAGAATTGTATTGTATGTCTGAAGTTTCTTCTGAATTTGTTCAAGAAATAGTACAAAATAACGATGAACGTATAGAATTATATCGTTCTCAATATTTTGTTGTTTCAAAAATACGCTTGTTTAACAAGTGGAGAATAGAAAAGCGTTTGACAACAGAATATGAGTTTCAGCCAATCCAAAGAGAATCTCTAGAACGAGAATTTGAGGTAGGTTACCAGTTGGATCATCCTAATATTGTTCGTTATTTGGAATTGCGAAAAACAGAACAAGGCGTTCCTTTTATCATCATGGAATATGTTGATGGTATGAATTTGCAAGAATATATGCAGTCAGATCTTTCGTGTACGAGAAAAGATTTTGACAACATTTTTATGTCCTTGTTATCAGCGTTGAATTATCTACAACAACGACAGATATACCATCTTGACATAAAGCCAGAGAATATAGTTGTTACATTTAAGGAACATATTCCGAAATTGATAGATTTTGGTTTTTCAAATACCGATACCTATAACACTTCACTTGGGTCAACAGCAAAGTACAGCACTGAAGAACATTGTAATTATAGTAAGGTTTCTTCTAAGACAGATATGTTTTCTTTTGCGAAAACTATGCTTGTTTTTGCAGAAACTAAAAAAATTACTGTAGGTCGAAAAGAAAAGAATGTATTGAATTTGTGTATTCAGAATGATTCGCAAAAACGATTGGATGCAAATTCTGCATTGCAGATTATTCAAGGACAATCAAAAAAGAATTTTGTGTTTTGGCTTATAGGATTTATTCTATTGTTGTTGATATTTTTTCTTAAATACAAGAACGTAGAGAAGGAAAATAGTATAGAAATACAAGAAGACTCAGTGGTTAGATTTGAAACGCAGCAGAAGTATATAGAAGAGAGCGATAGTGTTGTGACGTTGCAATCAGAGGAAAATGCCCCTCAAAAAGAATCGGTTGTGCAAAGTAAAACCGAAAAAATATTTGTGAGTTCTCAATCGGACCAACACAGTAAAAATGAAGACATATTCGTGAATCCATATTCGGAACTAAAAACTCAAGAAGACGTGGATAAAATGGTTACAGCGGCAACCACTGTTATGTCTGGTGCTTTTTCCCAAGATTCATTATTCTTAGTAAATGTTGCAATGCAAAAAGTTGAAGACTATAGAGAAATTATAGGATCAGATACTGATATAGATAAATCCATACTGAGACGAAAATTATGTGACGAATATCTAAAGACTTCAGATAGTGTTATTCGTTTTTACATGAATGCAAATAGATTTGGAATGGTTTCGAATTTATCATTTTTTAGATTTCTGCTACTCGATAAAATAGAGTATAAAATGGATTCGTTAGCAAAAACAAAATGATTACAATAGTTGTATAGGATTTAATAGAAAGAATTCTTCGAAAGGTATTCCGCCTGTACCAATTGTATATGTTGTAGTAGGTGAAAAAGCCTTGTAAAATCGTTCCATACCTTCGTTGGTTGTTTTTATTCCGCTTTTAACTTCAAGAGCAACAAGTTTGTTGCCTTTTTGTAGTACAAAATCAACTTCTCGTGAATTTTCGTTCCAGTAGTATAGTTTATAGTTTTCAGCTTTTGAATAATTTAATAAATGAGCACCAACGGCAGATTCTGATAATCGTCCCCAATATGTCGGATCTTTTTTTGCTGATTCGTAATTCTTTTCATATTGAATATTCATGAGGGCATTATTATAAACCTGAAATTTTGGTTTCGATGCTCGTTGATGGATGATACTTCCCGAAAATTTGTCTAATCCGCATAGTAGTCCAGCGGTATCAAGTAATTTTAGATAATTGCTTAATGTCGTAAGGTTCCCTTTCTCTTGTAGTTCTCCTTGAATTTTTGTAAGAGATAGAATTTGAGCAGAATATGAGCAGCCAATGTCAAAAAGTCTTTGTAAGAGAATAGGTTTATCTACTCTTGTAAGCATAAGAATATCTTTCGATAGAGTTGTGTCTATAAGTGAATGTAGAATATAGTTTCTCCATCTGTTTTCGTCAGAAATAAAATCGGCACTGCCTGGATAGCCGCCATACGTAATGTATTGTTCTACAGAAAACCCGAAGGCTTCCTTCATTTCGTTGTATGACCAATGAGGAATATAAATAGTTTCGAATCGCCCTGCCAACGATTCCGACAATCCTTGTTGAATAAGTAAAGAAGATGAACCAAGTAACACTAGTTTTAATGGAATGTCGTTAAATGTATCATTGTCCCATTCTTTCTTTACTATCTCGCTCCAATTTGCAATTTTCTGAACTTCGTCAACTATTAAGATGAAATCATGGTAATTTTTTGTTTTTATTTCAAGTCGGCATTGATTCCATGTGTTACGGAGCCATGTCTCTGCAAGTCCGGCGGTATTATCGGCACTTACAAAAACATGAGGGGTAGTGGTTTCTTGTAGAACTTGTTTTATTAATGTAGTTTTTCCCACTTGCCGAGGTCCAAACAATACTTGAATACACTTTCTTTTTTCGGATAATCTTTTTGTAATTGTTTGGAAATGAAATCTTTTCATAGTGAGTTGTAGTTTTATTAGGTTATACTAATAATTTTATTAGGCAAATATAATAATTTTATTAGGTAAACGCAATAATCCTTTTAAAAGGTGATGATTATAGTTTTAAATATTCTTTTACTGTATGGAATGAATGAAGTGAACGTAATGAATTAAATGAACTGAGGTTTTACGAAAACCACTTTTTATTTTTGAAAAGTGAAAAAAGGAGTGAGCCGAAAATCCTGTAAAGAGTAAGCGGAATTAAATACAATAAAATTATGCCTATACGTGCAAATTGTGACAATTGTGGTAGACCATTTGAATATGATCCGTCGTACAATACGCATCAGTTGAAAATGGGATTTATGAATTTTAAAAATTTCTGTTGTGATAGATGCCTTCAAGAGTATAAAAGAACGCACGGAGGAAAGGATACGTCTGCTGGTAAAGGATTTTTAGGGTTGTGGTAGTAAAAGATTTAGTTATGAAGAATATAAAATTAAAAATTTTGTTCGTTGGATTTATATCCTTTTTTATGTTATCATGTTCCTCTGATTCAGAAAAAGAAAAAAAGAAAGAGGATGAATCAAAAGTTGAATCTTCAGTTGTTGTTTCGAGTTGGTCTGCTGATGACAAAAAAAAGTTGTTGGATGTAGAAGATGTAACGCTGACAAAGGGTGTAAAAGAAGAAGCTTTTTATTTAGAGAAAGGAGATAAGTTGTATGTTTCATTTTCTTCTGATTCACCAATGACACTCTCTTTTTGGAATTTTGGAACATCAAAGATTGTGACAGATTATAAGTCAACAAAATCAGTACAAGATACAATAGTCATAGAAAGGTCTGCAATTTATTATTTTAAAATGAATACACTGTCGGATCAGCAGTATGATTTTAGTATTCAAAAAAGTAGTATATCCGAAGAGAAATTTAATGTTGAAAACTCTGTTGAGTATGAAGTAGAAAAAGGTGTAAGTCCTAAAGATCCTCGAGCCATTAAATATGAAGAAATAAATTTTACATCCTTATTTAAAGAACCTAAAAAAATTACATTGAAAGGGGCTTTTTCAACAGGAAGTTCAACTTCTCTCGTTGCATTAGATTTACCAAAGGGGACAACAGAATTATTGTATCGAATGAGATTATCGTCTAAAGATATGGTAATGCAGAGAGATGGTCATTTTGAGTCAGAGGTTCAAGATAATTATCAACGAATTTTTGATATTTTTTCAATCAAGAGGATTGTATTGAGAGAAATTTTGGATAGAATTGATCCTCCAGATTCTGAGGAAGATTGTATCTGCGATTTATATGTATTTAATGATCAAAAGTGGGCAAGAAAGTTTATTAATGGTGAAGTCGGTTGGGAACAACATTATGATGTTGCAAACTCTTTACCTGGTACACAAAGTACATATTCAGATTTAAAACTTAATTCAAAGACTTTGTATTTTGGTATGAAAAGTCCTAATGCATTTGATTCAATTTATGTTTGGCTGGAAGTTATTGCTGTTACTCGTACAGTTGATTACGCAAAAGTAATTTATAAAAGAAAATAATTTTTTCTTGTTACATAGTCTTGAATGAAATAGTGTATACGCAAAATTCTTGTTAATAAAATTAAATCATGAAAAAAACTTTCTTTTTTACTGTCTTTATAATATTTATGGTTAATGGCGTCTACTCTCAAATTGTAGAAAAAGGGTCTAAAACATATAAAAATGGAAGCAAACTGACGTATGAGTATTATTTAAACGAAATAGGTGACGAAATCTTGCATGGAATGTGGAGTTGGTATGATGATGAATATACTTATACAAAAGGTCAATATGTAAATGGTAAGAAACAGGGAGAATGGATTTATAGATCACGAGGTTCTGGTTTTTTTTGCGATAATGATCCGCGACAAGATTCTATTTTGGTTGTTGAACATTATTCTAACGATGGCCTTTTAGATGGGATAAGAGAAACACATGCTGTACGTAAATCTACTAAGTTAGAATTCCATTCTGTATTAGTTTTTAGAAATGGTTATTGTGTAAAAGGTGATACAAAAGAAACTTGGTATGATGGAAATGTGAAGAAACAATCTATTTATCATGTTGTGTTATCTGAAAAGGGAGTATTGATTGAGGATTGGGGGGAAGATCCTGCCTTAGGCAAATTTCATTGTTATTATGACGAACATGGTTTTTGTAAACAATGGAATTATCAGACGCATCCACATCAAGAAAATGCTTCTGATTATAGTCGTTATTATGATCATAAGAATGAAATTTTAGAAAAAGGTTGGTTCCATTATGGTGAAAGTTGCTATGGTTTAGTAAGAGATACAGTGAAGAAATATTATCCTTATGAAAGTATACTAGCAAAAGAAAATCCATTTATTGGCAAAGAACATCTATCTTCGGTATTTTCCATAGGAGATGTTACTAGTAACGTGATGGAAAAATTTATAGTAGAATATGGCGATATTTGTGATAGTGTGAAATCTGACTATGAATATTTTAGAAATATTATTGGAATAGAGGTTGAAAATTTTCTCAGTGGAAAGTCGGGTGCTCGTGGATGTTATAAAAATATATGGGAGTATTTTCAAAAAGAAAAAAATTATTTGACATCATTTTGTAGTAACCATACTTTTTATGGATGTAAAGCTATAGATCAATATGAATCATATTGTAAGGTTAAGTATTTAATGGGCATGGTTGATACAGTAGAATTATATAATAACTATATAGAACAATTAATTCAAAGTACCCAAAGAACAAATTTTGCTCAGTATGTAGATTATAAGGGGAAATATGAGAAATTTCTTTCTATAACTTCTCAATTGGTTCTACCAGAGAAAATTAATTTTCTAGAACAAAAATTAAATAATCAAATAAAAGAGGCAAAGCTTGTATTTAATGAAATACAGGATAAATTAAGTTTTGCGATAGATTCTTTATTGGAAAAACATATAGAATATTCAATAGGTAAGATAGTGAAATTCTCTAATAATAAA
>JAZLFM010000053.1:0-81910 GCA_045615765.1 Bacteroidales bacterium | reverse complement strand
TAACCACTACTGTAAAGAATATAATTACACCGAAAAACGAGGAGATTGAGAATGTGCCGACCGACGTAAACAACGACGGCGACAGCACGTTCAAAAAAGTCGCACTTATCGGTGGCGGACTACTGCTTATCGGTGGCATTGTCTACGCAACCCATCAATCGGCAACTAACAATTAAGATAAAAAGAGAAAGAAATGGCAACATACGTAAACGAAAGTTTTCCTCTACAGAAAGGAATGAAAGGCACGAACACGCAAACGCTCCAATCAAAGATTGGCGTTACTGCCGACGGTTATTTCGGCGACGCAACCGAAACGGCTTTGAACAAAGCATACGGAGTAACGACGTGTTCACAGGAACTTTTTTCAAGGATAGTAAACGGTAACAACAATAAAAAGAGAGGCATTATGAATTTCAATTTAACAGAAAGTGCAAAGAAGAAACTGAAAATCGGTGGCATTATCCTCTGTGGTCTTGGAGTAGGCTACGGTGTGTACAAACTCATCGACAACAACAAGAAAAAGGCGTTGAACGGCATTCGACGTAGAAAGAAAGCACGTGCGAGCCACAAAGTAATCAATCTATTGTAGGAAGTAATAACTCATTAAAAATCATAAAAAAATGGCAGAAGAAAAGAAAAGACGTAAACGCAGACGTGCCACAAGCGGTGGCTTGGGCAAAGTGTCTGTAAAGGACTACGGAGTAAAGGGACTTTGCCTTGTTGGCGGTCTTGCCGTAGGTTCTTTGGTACAAAAATTTGTGAGCAAAAAGGATTCGGTATCGGGTACTGACCTGCTCGGACTTGACGGAACAACGTCGAAAATCGTCGCTCCACTCGCAACGGTTGGTGTTGGTTTGGCGACAAGCCTGTTAGTGAAAGAACCACACCTCAAAATGGTGGGACTTGGTATTGGTGCTGCAGGTGGCGTATCGCTTGCCAACAATTTCTTGGGAGAAAACAAGATTTCGTTGGGTGGCGACGACGAACAAATTCCGTTGCCAGGTATAGGCAACATCACAAATTTCGACCAACTCCCTTCAAACTACGATTTGGAAAAGACGTTTCACGAAACTCCAGACACGGTAAACTCCGATGTTGACACGGTGCAGGGGGCTGACGAGGAAGTCGATTTTGAAAACCAAGTTGACGGAGTTGACCTTATGTAACAGAGTAATAACTAATTAAACTAATGTAAAGATGGCAGAAGAAATTTCAAAAAAAGTACGTAGAAATCCGTTCATCGGAACGTGGTTCACAAGAGGAAAATCAGAGTTCGAGGCTCGTATGGGCAAAATCGACAAGGCAGTTGCTGACGCATTGATTAACGGTGTGTTGCATACGGTTGACTATTCAATGTACGCAACACGCTATTTGGGTGCTGAAACGACCGTTGAGTTAATGCAATCGTCGGACACCAAGAAAGTCGGTATCACAAACTTGAACAACCGAAAATTGGAAGCAAGCACATACGCATATCTTACAGGTATGCAGTTGTTGGAAGCAACCGTTTCGGGCAGTTCCGAAGAAGCAATCAAGTCGGCAACCTACGGCAAGATTGACGAAAACATCGCAGGTGGCGAGTTGGAAATCAAACAGGGCGACAAAATCCTGTATCCACGCTCGTCGAACGAGGTGTTCAAAAAAGACGGTGGCGACAAGGAATTGACAGGTTATCACGCCTTTGACTGTGCAAAGATTTTCATTCCGATGACGGACATTATCCCGACATTGTATTTGCCAAAGGCATACAACCTATCGGGCGAAACTCCCGAACACCGTGCAGTGAGAATCATCTTTCACGGAATCAAAACAAACAAAGCGTAAGCAAGTGTATTTGTCATAGTTGGAAGTCGGTCGTGTCGGAAACGGCACGGCTGACTTTTTCAAAAATCTTACAATAATGTTCTTTACCGTTCCAAGCGAAAGCGACTACATACAGACCACGACACCAATAGGTGTTAAATCAATACGTGCAGTCTTTTTTGAAAGCAAAAACGATGCACTGTTTGAGTACAAACGCACGTTGGACAAGATTTCCATCATCATCGACGGAAAGCAAATCTGCCGTGACTTGATTGTACTGCCCTTTATGACCAACGTGCCATACGGCAACCGCAGACACAAATGGTATGATGTTGCTTTGAACGTAAATTTGAACGTAAACCTATCCGAAATTAAAATTTCGGGAATAAAGAATAACGATTTCAACATCGTCTTTATGTGTTCCGATAAGGAAGTTGACGAAAGCAAAGGTTTTGATTTCGTTGAAACAAAACAACTACGCCTAAAAGGTAAACCTACGGGACAGGAAGCACGACAGGCATTAGAAAGGGCTTTCCGACTTTTAGACGAAATGTATGAGGAAGACCTGATAACCTACAATACGTATCAAACGGCACTCGCTTCATACAACGTGGCTCTTGCCGAATACACGGCACAGACCGAAGCACACGCACAATGGCAGGAATTGTCGGAAGCGTGGACTGCATACAACAACTACGAAGCATATATAACGGCATACGGAGAATGGGAAACGGCACACCAAGCGTGGGTTGACGGTGGCGAAGAGGGAGAAGAACCACAACAACCTGTTACGGTTAACCCTGTTTCACAACCTACTGAAACATTGGGCGAAGAACCTATAATTTCCGAAGAACCGACCGCCCCCGACATAGTGGAAGAACCACTACAGAGCGACGAGGTAACAATCAACGGCATTGCTTACTACCGTTCTCATTATTCATTCAACGGAACGCAATACGAAACAATACCGACTGCTCAAATATCAAAGTACATTGCAAACAACTCAAACGGAGAAACAACTTACGGAAACGAGTTTCAGTTTGTATTCGACCACGAACCGACCGCAATGTTCTTTTATCCCATAATGACCGCAAACGGCATTGACCGTGTGTTGAACTCCGACATACACGTCAATTTCACAATATCGGGAGCAGACAACGAGGTAATTCCGAACAAAACGGACTTGCTCCTATTTTCGGCAACCGACAAAATACCGTTCCGAAAAGCTATTTTCAACTTTGACGAACCAATCAAGAGAAACATCTCTTTCGTAGTGTCGAAGAAATCCAATATGGTGGAAACGGCTTGCGGTATGGAAATCTCAAACTTTGACCTTTATGTTTTATTCATTTATAAAAAAGTCTGTTAGAAATGAAAAGAAGTTTTCAAATATGGCAGGAAGTTAGAGTTCCTGCAGGTGCTGAAACGGTGCTTTCAGAACAACTATTGGAGAATTATGCGAAATGCACAGGTGCTTTCATCGTGCCTGTGTCGGCTAACACGAACCTTTCACAGGTGTCGTTGCTCCTAAAAATCGCACAACAGGAAATCCTACCCAAAGGCACTAACGCAATGTTGCTCACGTTCAACGGCAACGTGGAACTGAAAAACGTAGTGTACGACTTTTCGGCTGATGGCATTCCTGCACGTTCGTCGGAAATGGATTTGACACTGACCAACAAAGGCACGTCGGACGTGCTACTCGATTTTTATTTGGTTCTTGAAAATTAGGAGTTATGCTTTACGTTGCAGAAATAGAAATACCCGACCGTCTTGCAGGTGGCAACGACTTCACGTTTGGCGACGTGTTTGAGAAAACCATCGTGCTTCCTGCCAAAGTAAGAAAAATAAAAAGTTTTTGTTGTTTTGCCGAACTCGACACGTGTACAATAATGACACATTTGGAGTACACCGACCCAAACGACAACACGACCGTCAAGGAAATTCTATCGGCTCAACTCGGCTCACTCTCAATCTGTATGAATAAGACCGATGTGATTGTGGCAAACTCGCCAATCTATTCGTGCGAAAACCTGCACGACTGCTCTTTCAACGGCAACAAGGTTGAATTTGACAAGCCAATCGACATTACATCGGGAACGAGTATGAAATTCATCGTCGAGGAAAAGGAAGAAACGCCAATCGCAACAAGTGGTCTGTACTATTCCTACAACCAACCTCGACGGAACAAATACACCGTAAAAATCTATTTGGAATATGATAAGTAGAATTGTTGAATTGGAACAGGAGCGTTGGCACAGATTGGGGTACGACACAATCGTAACCCCGATTGGCGTGCAGGTTTCGGAAAGTGAAAAAGTTTTGCAGTTGGGAAACGAAACCTGTGTGCTAACAGGCATACGCATTGGAGAAAACGACCTTTTGTCAAACGAAACGGAATTGGTTATTATATCTCCGTCGGAATCGGTGCAATGTACGCAGAAAGACCTTGCAATGTTCGGAACGAGTATCATAAAACTATTCACGAATTTTTTAATAATCCGTGTACGTTCAAAACATCAAGAGATACCAATGTTCCGATTAGATTTCATCAAAATAACCCCTATTTCTAAATCTAACAATTAAAACAAATGGAAACGAAAACATACAGCGTTAACGAAATCAATCAGATACTTGATAGTATTCGTAGAATTGTTTCTGAAAAAGCAAAGGACGGATTGATTATTAAGTTGAAAGTATATATCGACGAAAGCGATAATTCAACTATTTATAAAGACTTTAACACAAAGAAAGCAGATAAAGAAACCAGAACGGCTCTCATTGAGGAATTTAACGAAGCATTACGTCAGATTCTCCAAAACAAACAATACACAGCGTTTTATTGTTTAATTAAGTCATCAAACGGAGTGACAACTCATTATGAAAACAAAATTCCTTTACAGAGTGGAACTATAAATAATTGGTGTCCTTCTAATACTTCAAAATCCAATGACGATTTTGAAGAACAATCACGTCAAACCCTGCAACAACAGAACTCCACAGGTAAAGCCGTAAAGGATATTCTTGGACTTATGGGGTTCGACAGAAATAAATTGAATGGATTTGGCGACGACGATTTTGGTGGATTCGGTGCTATTATGCAAGTCCGTGAGAATCTTTTGGAAAATCGTTTCATTCAAGCCGACAAAGACCGTCGATATGATGAAATGGTAACGGAGAAAGCAAAACTTGAAAGCAAACTTGAAGCGTTGCAAAAGGAACTTGACAACGCTAACAAGTATTCCGAAGAATTAGAGAATAAGATAGATGATTTGGAGTACAAGATTGAGGATTTGGAGCATTTGAAACCCGAATACTCGATAGGTGGAATGTCGCTTGTGGGTATTTTGGAGAAAACAGCCACAAACCTTGCCATAAAACACGCTGATGTGCTTGGTGGATTGGCAGGAATGTCGAAAGATGAAATGGTGACATTGTTGCAAAAACCACAAATAGATGTTCCTACGCCACAAGAAATCATCAACGAGGAAGTGGAAGTGTCGCAAATCAGCCCACGTTCCGAACATATCAACGCCATAGGAAAATTCGTCGATACACTTTCCGATGATGAGTTCAACGACTTTTGGAGCATTATGCAGGCGTTCGCAAAAGACAAAGCATTGATAAATAAAACGCTAACAATCATAACCAATGAGTAAAATAGCACAATATCTGAAAAAGAAATTCAACCCATTTACAGGTCGGTTGGATTACATTGGTACTTCCAAGTTGAGTGATTTGGAGAACGAATCGGACTATGTTACCCAAACACAATTAGGGCAACGAATAGCCCCGATACAGGCAGAAATGAGTGTAAACAATGCTGCTTTTGCCCGTACACTCGCTTCTATGCAACAGGCAATGGGCAATATGCAGGTGAAACTTGAAGCGTCATCGGCTTATTATGGCTACCCGATACTCGTAGGTAACACCATACGTTCACTTGGTGTGAGCGATATACAGAATCTGTTACGAATAGTTGAATATGGTGCAAGTCTGCAAATTCAGTTGTCAGACCAAGTTGCCACAAAGGAAGGTGTACGAAACGCCATAAGCGACACAAGCAACGGACTTTCGTCGGCAATGAACGCAATGGCAAACTCATTGAGCAATGGCATTTCAACGGCTTACAATCTTGCAAACGAAGCAAAACAACTTGCTGAAGCAAACGGAAATACAATAATTCAACATTGGGAAACATATCCTGTACTCGCTTCGGAGAGTGGCGACGAGTTTTCCCAACTCGCTTCGGGATTACAGAACAATCAAGGCGTGATATTTTGGATGTCGATTTTGTCAAGAATCACATTCAGCGAATGTTTGGTTTACGTGGTGTCGCACCCAGCCGATTTCCAAATACAGGTGGGCATTTACGACAAGGACGATAACCTGTTATACAAGACAGAAATGCACACGGTTACAAAAATTGGAACGGTACGCTTCGACTTTGTCGATGGCAACGGAAATCCAACAACCTGCACGCTTTCAAATGACGCTCTGTACAAAATTGCAATTTGGTCGAGCATTAACAACTACCGCATTCTTGCAGGACAGGATTGCAGTTCTGCATTTGAAAGCATTAGGAAACTGATGTCTGCAAAACTTGTGGCGAACGCAAACGGACTTACCGACATTGCCAACACCGTTCAAAATTCACATATAAACCGATTCCCTTACATAAAACTCGTAGAATAATGGAAACGACTATACTCATACAGATAGCGACATTGGCACTTTCGCCCATCACTGGCGTGGCAACGTGGATTGTGAGCCGTCGTGTTCGCAACAACAACACACTGAACGACCTGCAAAAAACGATTGATATGTTGGTTGACAAAAACAACGAACTCATCAAGGAAATAACCGAGTTGCGACAGGAAAATGCCGAACTCAAAGCAGGACAAGCAGAACTCAAAATGCAGATAGAATCGCTAAAGAAAACTAAACATAAATAACTAAAACGTAATAAAGATGGCACAATACGAAGTAAAAATCAAAATGAACGCAAGTTCATCGGACGAAGTTAAGGCATTGGGCAACGGTTTGCAAAATGCAGTAAACAATATTGACCATAGCGATTTGCAAAAACTACTGAACGCTGTGGCAAAGAATCCGAACATAGTAAAAACGGCATTAAAATTCATTTAACCTGTGGCGAAAAAGAGAAGACACGAAAGATTGGGGAATCCTATGACGGTTCTTGCCCTGAGCAAAGCCGTCAAGGATAATCCCGAAAGGGCAACCTACCTTATTGACCGAACGGAGCAAACCATTTCAAAAGGTGCAAAAACGCTTTTGTTAGTCGGTGGTTTGCTTGTCGGTGGCTTGATTGGTCGCAAGCAGTACAAACTCTGGAAAGACCGTCAAGATGTGAAAGGCGAAGCAGGTTCAACCAACAGGGCAACCCTCACGGAAAGCCAAGCACGTATTTATGCGAACAAACTCTATTCGGCAATGAAAGGTGCAGGGACTAACGAATCAGAGGTTATGCAAGTTTTCCAAGCGTGTGTGAACAACGACGATGTGAATCTTCTCATTCTCCAATATGGTAAAAGAGATGGGGAAACGCTGTCGGAATGGATTAACGGCGATTTCAGTTCATCTGCAAAGGAGAAATACATCAACTCAGTGTTGAGGGCAAAAGGAATAACAAAACTATTTTGATATGACACCGACCGACCAACTTATATTGAATGCAATTTGTGCAGATGGTTTACAACCGTCTGTGATTGACGAGGTTGACGAAAACACGACATACATCGGATATTGTCTGTCCGATTGCAAGTCTTTTTCCGAAAACAAGTGGCTCATAAAACGCATTAAGGCAAACGAAAACATACAGACAATAGGTTACCCAAGCGGAAGCCGAAAGTTTGACAAGGCGTGGGACAAACGCACAAACTACACCTACAAAATCACACAAAACCTTAACGCATAGATGAATAGCAAGGCACTCATAGCAGGTATTTCGGCAACATTGCTTTTTGGATTGGGTGGTTTCGGGTACTTGAAACGGAACGGAATAATCTATTACTCAAAAGTTATGATAGACAAGGCAAAATTGGCACTCATAGGACGTAAGATTGACAAAATCATTATTCATTGTTCGGCTACAAAACCAAACCAAGCGTGTACGGTAGAACTAATCGACCAATGGCACAAGGCACGTGGATTCGACCAAATCGGGTATCACTACGTAATCTACCAAGACGGTAGTTTGCACGAAGGTCGCCCTGTTTCAAAAGTCGGAGCACATTGCGTAGGACAAAACACAAACTCCATAGGAATTTGTTACGTGGGTGGACTTGATATGTACGGCAATGCAAAGGACACAAGAACCGAAGCACAAAAGAAAACTTTGAGAAAAGTTGTGAACCAACTGAAACAGACGTTTCCAAATGCAACCGTTCACGGACACAACGAGTTTGCAAACAAGGCGTGTCCTTGCTTCAATGTGAGATTGGAATATTAAAGAAAAAAGGGGCAGATGCCCCCTCGTATATAAAAAGTGTAGAGAAAGTGTCGGACAAGAACTCCGACACGACAATGCACAGATAACAATTAAAACGTAATACGATGAAAAAAAGAAAATGTACAAAAAAGCAGTTGGAAGCACTTGCCAAAGGTCGTGCTAAACGAAAAAAATCTCTTTCGGGGACAAAGACAGCCACGAAGAAATCGACCAAAACAAAAACAAGTAAAACGAAGAAAACCACGTCGAAAACAAAGAAAGAAGCGACAAAGACAAACAAAACAAAGAAATCGTCAAAGTCGCTGAACGGAACGAAAAAACAAAGCGAGGTTTTGACGCTACGTGACTTGGAAATGCTCACGTCGCAGTTGAAATCCGTGCGTTATAGTCTTGTTGGTGCAGGACAAAAAGCCGTTACAAAACAGACACAGAACAAGATGTTCTCGATGTCGAGTGAGTTGCGAAAAATGCACAACGACCTAATCAAATTCTTTGAAGTGAAACTGAACATCAGAGATGATTCAAAAGTAAAATTCCTGTAATGGAACAAACGGCAACATATTCATACGCCCAGCATATATCAAAACTGCTCGATGATGGAGAAAAATTGGATTGGCAAAAGGCAAAAAAATCCGCAAAAGATTTCTCAATCGGGACAGATACGGAGATTATGCAGGCGTGTGAACTTGCCGTTGTGCTTTCTGCACGAAAAATTGCTTCCAACGGCAATTCCGTCAAACAACAATATGAGGAACTCAAAGACCTGTACGAACGACAGGTAACAATTCGCCCCCTCGATACGAAAAGCAAAGTTCTTCAGCAATACTCAACGCCCTGTCCGTTGGCGTATCTGCTTGGACGTTTTGTCAGTAAGAATGACAAGTTTTGTAACGGAAAAATTTTGGAACCGTCGGCAGGAAACGGCTTGCTTACCATTGCATTTCCACCACAACAGGTTTGTGTGAACGAACTTGACGAAATTCGTGTGGCAAACCTAAAAAATCTTGGCTTCTCAAGCGTGACCAATCAAAATGCGTCAAGCAATTTGGAGTTAGCCATATTTCCCGACAAGGCGTTTCGGGGAATAATGACAAACCCACCGTTTGCAAAACTGAACGAAAACGACAAGATAGAGCGTCACGGTTGGAACATCAACACCCTCGACTACAAAATGGCGGTTCTCGCACTCGACAAAATGCAAGATGAGGGAAAGTCCGCAGTAATTGTCGGTGGAAAAATGTGGAACGCCTATTGGAAACCACTTAACGAAAGGTCAAACAAACAGGTGTTGTTTGGGCAATGGAAAACATTTCTTGGGTATCTGTACGCCCAATACAACGTGGTTGACGTGATTTATATCGACGGTGACCACATCTATCAAAAGCAAGGCACTACCTATCCTATCGTTGCGATACTCATCGACGGTCGGCACGACTACGACGAATCGAACAAACCTCGCTACGTGTTCGACCCTTATCAAGACACGATAATAAACACTTTCGACCAACTTTTTGACAGGATTTTCCCTTTTTTGGAAAACGGAGAAGAAAACGAAACTCCCCTTGTAAAGTCAGTACCCCATACGCATAAGACAATGATATTTTGGTGGTACAAAGACGGAAAGTTGATTAAGAACGACGGTTGGTACGATTACGACAGGGAACTCATAAAAAAGAAAGCGGAAAAGTGTACAAAAAACATTTCCATAAAATGCTACATACGTGAAGATGGCGTTGATGACAGCGACTACCATACATCGCACACAATAACGCTACACAAACCTAACAAAAAACAAAAATCCATAAACAACGATAAACAACTAATGGCAAAGGCACTAATGCTCAAAATGAAAATGGCAAAAGCGAAATTCAACTTATAAACCCACTCGATATGAAACTGATAGACATTCAACGACATTTCTTTAGAATTAAGGGCGAACCGAACAAGGTTTGGTTCTGCACCGAAGCCGAAACAGATATGAAACTGAACGTGACGGTTGTCCGTTATATCCGTGCAAGCAAGTCAATGACATTGCCCGAAAATTGGCAAACAACCAAAACGCAGGAATTGCGTGGCAAGGACATCAACAATATTGAGCATATTGAAGAAGGTCTTGGTATGGCGTACCGACCAGCGTCACAAATCACGAAACTCGACACGCAAGTCCCCGACAGTATGGGCGACGATACGCACGAAGCGTTGGCGAAACTGAAAACTGCCGTTGGTGGCGACGTTACCGACTTTGTTTGTGAACGTCTGCAATGGTCAAAGGAAGATATTGTAAACCGTCTGTTTGCCGAACAGGTTGACTCTGTGGCACTCGCCATCTACAATATGGAAGCACGAAAACAGGCAATCATCATTGGCGACCAAACAGGTATTGGGAAAGGTCGTATGGCTGCTTGTCTTATCCGTTACGCACACGTACAGGGACAGAAAGCCGTTTTTGTAACGGAAAAACCGAACTTATTTACCGACATTTACCGTGACTTGAAAGACATTGGCTGTGCTTCGTTAAAACCGTTCATAATCAACAACGACCCGAAAGCGAACATTACAGAAGTTGGCGACAACGACGAAATTGTAACGGTTTACAAGTATATGACCGACAAAAAGCAGTTCGATTCAATCATCAACTCAAAGCGTGTTCCCGACGGCTACGACTACGTGCTTGCAACGTATTCGCAGTTCACAACGCCAAAGCGTGACGGTGCAAAGATTGATTTCTTGCACGCCATTTGTGAGCCGAACACGTTGATACTCGACGAAGCACACAACGCAGGTGGAAGTTCAAAAGGAACTGACAGAGGTGGAAAATCTACGGTTGTCGGCTCAAACACGTTCCAAGCGTTCGCACAAGCCGTTAAACTTGCTAAAAACGTGTGTTTCCTGTCGGCTACGTTTGCAAAACGCCCCGACAATATGCCGTTGTTCGCTTTGCGTACCTGTATTTCCGAAGCCGAACTTCCCGACGCTGAACTGATTGAATCCATTTCAAAAGGTGGCGAGGCGTTGCAGGAAATCATTTCGTCGGAATTGGTACACGAGGGGCAAATGCTCCGTCGGGAACGCACATACGACGGTATCAAGGTTAATTACATTTACCTCGACGAGAACGGAGAAAAGGAATTTGGCGTTCCCAACCTTGAAAAGGAACATCGAATTATGAGCGACAACATTACGGAACTAATTCGTGAAATCATCGGCTTTGAGAAAGCGTACATCAGTCCGATAATGGACGATATGAACGAGGAACTTGCCGACGAGGGAGAAAAAGCCGACAGCACCAACAAGGATTTGGGCGTTAGCCGTGCTTCGTATTTCTCGAAAGTGTTCAACATAGTAAACCAAGTGTTGTTCGCTATCAAGGCGGAAGCCGTTGCCGACCACACTATACGAAGATTGAAAGAAGGGAAAAAGGTTGTTGTGGCGTTCGCTTCCACGTTTGAATCAATGATTAGCGATTTACACGCTGATGACGGTCGCCATTCGCTTGAAAACGAGGAAATCAACACCGACTATTCTGTTGCTTTGTTGCGTGGACTTGAATCTACTTTACGCTATCAAAAGAAAGTGGCAAAAGGTAAATCGGAACTGCAAATTTTGAATTTCGATGAACTCATTCCCGAAGCACAAAAGGAATATTTACGCATTGAACGCAAAATAAAGAACACAACGACAGGAATCACTTGTTCTCCAATCGACATAATAATCCGTAAGATTGAACGTGAGGGCTTCACTTGTTCCGAAGTTACAGGTCGTTCACGTAAAATTGAGTTTACCAACGAACAGGGAACGAGGGGAAGAATCGTAAACCGTAAGCGTGAAAAGGCAAACGTGGCATTTGCCAAGTTCCAAAACAATCAATCCGACGTGCTTTTGATTAACACAAGTGGCTCGACAGGAGCGTCGGCACACGACTGACAACAAAGGGACAAACTTGAAACGAGAGGAAGTGAAGCCACGTGTTATGGTTATCGCACAATATGAACTGAACGTATCTACGGAAGTTCAAAAACGTGGTCGAATCAACCGTACAGGTCAGTTCCCCGAAATTCCACCGTCATACGACTACCTTATTTCGGCTATTCCTGCCGAACGACGTATGATGATGATGTTACAGAAGAAACTCCGTTCGCTCGACGCAAATACGGCTTCAAACCAAAAAAACTCGACGAGCGTGATTGACACCGACGATTTCATCAATAAATATGGCGACGAGGTTGTAAAAGCATATATGCGTGACAACGAGGAATTTACTATGGCAGTTGGCGACCCTTGCTATTTGTTTACTCCGAAACCCGTTGCAAAATCAGTCCCCGACGAGGATATTGCAAAGAAAGTTACAGGACGTGTGGCTATTTTGGAATCAAGCAAACAAGAGGACTTCTACAACAACGTGATTGGAAACTACAAACAGAAAATCAATCAGTTGAAGAATCGTGGCGAATACGATTTGGAAGTGGAAGCGATGAAACTCAATGCCGAGTTTGTCCGTGAAACTCCGTTGCTTGCACGTACAAGTGGGCAGTCGGTTTTTGCCGATGCAGCATATAAGGGTGTGTACGAATGCGATGTACTTCGCAAACCATACACGAAAGAGGTTGTTTTGTCGCTTATTGCAAAAGCAGGGAACGAGCCAAAGGAAACGGCAAAGAAACTTGCTGACGAGTTTAGAAACGCAGTACGCAAGGAATGCGACAAACGACTTGCCGAAATAGAGGAACAAAAGGTTCGTGCTGTTGAATCAATGCGTAACTCGCCAAAATTCCAAAAACTTGTGGAATCGGGCGAACGCACTTGGGACGAAATACAACGTGAGGTTGAGCAAAAGTACGTGGAACAGGCGGAACGCAAGCAGAACGAAACGAACACCAAGAACTATAAGGCACGTATCATTGAATATTTCTATACTGGTCGCAGTTGCTTGATTGACTTGAATACAAAGGCGATATGTTTAGGTGCTGACGTGAACCGTAAGGCAAACAACCCTATGGCTCCGAGCAATATTACAATTTCGTTTGCCGTTGCCAATTCTACACGTTCAATTGACTACAATATAGCCAACGAGGGACACGAAAAACTTATGGCAATACAAAACTACACCGATGATTTGTGGCGTAACAATAGCAGTTACATAGACCTCGACAAACGTATTATCGACGATTGGGAAAAGATTACCAAAGAAGCGTCTGCAAACCGTGAACTCCGTGACATTATCACAGGCAACATACTCAAAGGTTTTGGAAAAGCCCCCGAAAAATCAAGACTGATTTCGTTTACAATGAAAGACGGTTCTATCCGTAAGGGCGTTTTGTTGCCAAAGGACACCGAAAACAAAAACGGTGGTGGCGTAGTAGTGGCATACAAAAAATACCCTGCTTCAAAGGCAATTCAAGTTATTCAGGAATGGTCTGACGAAAGAAACGACAGCCCTCTTTCGTTGTCGTATGGTTTCTTCATCACGGCAGATTCCGACGGTGATTTGTATTTGTGCATTGACCGTACCACAGCAAACAAGAAAGAAATCAAGCAAATCATCAACGACCCTGTATGGACACAATGGCAACGAGGTTTTTCAAATTCCTACAAAAACGGCAAATCGGTAAAGGCAGTCGGATTCTACTTAAACACAAACAGACTGAAATTGACAGACCTAACCGACACTCTTGATAGATTTGGAATCTCGGTTGAACTCAACGCTGAACAGGCAGAACGATACTTTGGCAAGGACGAACAAGAAACCCAATCGAATCAAAACGGAGAATGGAAGAAAATTCCTTTCGACAAGTCGCACATTCCTACGCAAAGAGCCAAGCCAAAATCCGACGACGATGGCGAAGTGAAACGTAAACGTGCAAAAGCACTTATGCTCAAAATGAAGATGGCAAAAGCAAAAATGAATTAAGAACTATAAAAAATAACGATATGATTACAATTAGTAACATCAACAGCAAATGGGCGGAAATCAAAGACAGATTGCATCTCGAAACAGTAAAAATGGCAAGCGACAACGGTTTTCTTGAATCGGCTGAAAATTGGGAAGACTTGAAAGACTTTTTCGACGATGAAGCGAAAGACCTTTTGAATCGCTTTATCGACCGAGTAAACAAGGAATTAGAAAGTAACAGCAATCACGTTGTTGTGGAAAAAAACAAAGTTTCAAAACCTAAAAAAGAATCTAAAGCCAAAGTGAAAAAGGAATTTTCGGGCGAATACGTTGAAATCCTTTCACCCGAAATCTCGTTCATAAAACGCTATTGCAACCTGCAAGGCAAAAGGGTTTCGGACGTTCGTGAACGTGTACGCCTGTTGCTTGCTTCGTTGCAAAAGGCAATAGTGGAGAAGAAGATTCGTAAAACTTCAAACTATGCCGATACGATTATGCGTATTCAAAGCAATCTCATCAAACTTTTGGCAACACCGGGAACGACGGAAATCAACATCGTCAACATTGACGAACTAAAGGCTACCTGTGGCGAGTTTGCGGTAATGCCGAACGCACGGATTGTAAAGGCATATCTGTCGATTCAAGGAAAGGAGAACGTGAAAGAACGTGCAAAAGCGTTGATGAAGCGTGTGGAAACGTCGAAAGACACGACGGGGCGTTTCAATTCCGAAATGGCGGACATCAAACGCAGTTTGGAACGCTACATTGACGGAGAAACCGACACGCCCGAATTAAGCCAACAGACATTGGCAGGGCTTCGGGGTATTGCAGGTGTTTCGGATAAAAAAAAAGTAGCAAGCGGAAACGCTCTTGGTAGTGTGGAATTTTTAGCGACAAATTTCAAGATTCTCCCTTTTTCGGGTAAGTGGAAGCAACTGATTGGCTCACCGTCGGAACCGTTCAAGATAATGATTTACGGCAAGGCAGGAAACGGTAAAAGTTCCTGTGCTTTGCAGTTGGCTCAATATCTTGCAACACTTGGCAAACGTGTGTTGTACGTTTCCGACGAAGAAAAGTTCAGTTACACATTGCAGGAGAAAATGAAACGCTTCAACATAGCCCATCGCAACTTGTTTGTCATAGACAAAATGCCGAACGACACAACAAGTTACGACGTGATTTTCATTGATAGCGTCAATTCCATTGGCTACGAACCCGAAGATTTACGGAAACTCGACAAAGGTCAGTCGTGGGTTTACGTGTTCCAAACCACAAAAGAGGGTAATTTCAGAGGTTCGCAGGAATTTGAACACGATGTGGACGTGTCTATCGAGGTGGAAAAATTCAAGGCACACTCAATCAAGAATAGATTTGGGGGTAAAGAAGAAATCAATGTGTAATTAAAAAAGTATTTAAGATGGGAAAGATACAAGACATTCACGCTTTAGAGCAATGTATTTACGACATTGTACAAGACTACATTGATGATTGTTACAATGCCGATGACGTTCTCGCAATTAGCAAGAAGGGCAATAAAATTGTTGTTACGGCTGACGCTCGTGAAAAAATCGTGAGGAATAGCACAACGGAAATCTATCCTTTGAAGAATTTGCTTCGCACAAGCGACGATGGAGAACAAGAACCCGACAATGACACAATTTCGGATATTGCAAATAGTTGGTTGTTTTTAGAGGATTGAAATTGTCCATGAACAGGAAAAATTCCTATTCATGGACAATTTTATTTAGAAGTTACATTAATAATACGTTCAGTATATCTAAATGTAAATTCATAATTCCTTTCAGAGAGTTTTTGATATTCGTATTCAGAAACATCGTGAATCTTCTTGGTTAATATAGTGTCGAGTTCATTATCTATTAAAACTTTCGCATTAATAGGAGGTGTAAAATTTTTTGCTTCTACATATTTCGGTCCCTCATCTTCTTGAATATAAACTACCGTATCCTTGGGGTAAATATTAAACTCATCCCAAATTGGACTTGGTTCATACGTGATTATATGCTCAGTTTCATTAATATAAATCCACTTCGCTTTTACACTATAATCAACATTTTCTTTACAACAACCACTTATTAAAAGTGTAAAACCTACACTACTCCCAATAAGAAAATAGTGCATCAATCTTATCTTCTGTACCATTAGTATATTTTTTCTTAATATTATCTCGCCAATTATTCCATGTCTTTTGACCTTTTAGTGCGTCTTCTATCTCTTTTATTGTATAACCTGTCACTTGGTCTTCAGGGAAAACCGCTCCAAAATTTTTATAGTCATCTGCTTTAGAATCTATTAAATCAACGACAATTTGAGTATATGTAGGCGTTATTGTAGAACCGCCTCGATAATTTTTATATACCTTTCGTGTTAACCACCATTGCACTCCACGAGCCCAACTTTCTTTTACTTTAACATCGGTGTCATTAAAATCATTATGATTCATATCCCAGTGCGATGCATGGGTTAATTCGTGTATTACCGTTGCATATATGTCATCATCATCTCGTTGAGGATTCCATATTTTTATCCAGTTAAGAATGCCGAGTACCCTTTTCCAAGCAGCGTGCTGACCATTTATGTCATTGTTTTCTTCGTTGATTGCCGCAATTTTCAATTGAGGTTTTAATGCGGATTTTTCTGGAGGTCTTTTTAGTCCATCAATATTTCCATAATAATAATGATAGGCTGCCCTATGTATTGTTGCATAAAAAATTGATGCACCGCTTGTTATATGTAAATTCCATTCTCCCTTTTTTTTAGGTCCATTATACCAGGCTTGACCAGCTTCTCCACTTCTAATACTATAATGATACCTTTCCCATTTAATACTATAATTTACCTCATAAAGAAATCCACTCATACTAAACTCTCCATTACTATTTGTAAAGCAATCTTCAACATGTGTAGCCCACCTTGCATGAACATTTGCACCTTCAAGAGGAATGGTTCCTAAAATATCATCTTGAACCGTAATACGTCCAGAGGGATTCCATCTTTCATTCTTAAACAACCCTTTCAAATTATTTTCATTCGGTTTTATATTATTGGTTAATTTATATGATTCATAGACTAATTGTTCATAAAAATCATCATATGCTGGAGAACTTTTTAGTATCGTGTCGTTCCCATTATCGCTAAAATCAGGTATAAAGACTTCATATATCAACTCATGTTGAATATCGGGTATTTCTTTATCAATTGGAATAACGCAATACTGCCAAGTAATTGCAGTCTCTGGCAATTCTGGGTCATGGTAGTATGTCCCTTGTACGTCTATTTCATAGTCAAGAGGAAAATCATATAGAATTATGCTTGTATCATTTTTTAACAAATCTAATTCTTCCTCATTTTTAGGTAAAAATCTGAGATATTTCTTATTGGGGGTGATTTCATCAATTGGAGTATTTTCGCCGTCTGATTTTAAGTGTGCATAGGCTGACCTCATATTATAAATAGCGTATGGGTCATTTATTTTTTCTCCTAAAACCATCATCCCGTCAGACATTTTTTGTTCTTCAACAGGAGAGTTACTATTCTTTTCCAAATCTTCTTTATCACAAGAATATAAAAGGAAACAAAAAAAACAGATAATTAAAAAAAATTTGTTTTTCATTGTTAATAGATATTTAAGTTAGTAATTTTGTTAATTTCTTTATTTTAAAGGGGGCATAGGTATTTATTGCATATTTCCTTATCCAAGATAACAGAAATTTCCGTATGAATTTTATTTCTCACATAACCAAGTATTTAAGATTTAGTAGTCTAATTTCGTTTGCAAACGATACAAAAAAAGTAAAAAAACACTTCCTACTGTGAAAAAAATATGTATGAACAAGATTTGATGGATAAGAGAACTGGGATAGCAACTTGTGAAAGGTGCGTTATTCATTTGATGGTTGGTTATTGCGTAGTCAATAGTTGTTTCTGTTATCTCAATAATCAAATAATCAGCATGATAAAGTGTTTGCAAAATTAATCATAGTTACATTTTGGTATATTTTCAATCGAATTTGGAACAAAAAATCTATTTTCATTTTCAGGATATATATCCAACAAAAAGAAAGACTTGGCAAGTTCCTTAAAAGATTCATTTTGAACATCTTTTGACTGAAACAGTTCATTAAATTTTTTTTCCCCCTCTTCAGTTAGTACATAATTAGGTAAAACATTATTTTCCAAATTTTGCTTTTGAAAGCAAGGGTTCTTTGAATAAGATATAAACTTTCGCCAAACATTATAGAATATACAATATGGCTCAATATAACGATATATTGTCTTAACAGAAGAATTAGCGTTTTTTAACTCATTAAAAGCAACAGAAATATTATCATAAGTGCTAAGTGATTTGTAGAATTCGGAAAAACGTATTTGTAAATCATCAACATATAGAAGTTCTTCAGACGCAATAATTCCTGCGAAAGGCATTGCATGTACACTCATATTCGCTAATAAAGTGTTTAAACCACAACAAACCGCCATAGTTATATACAAATTACACCCTGTTTTTTTATTAATGTCTACAAATATATTAGTTAAATCCTGATAAGCACACTTTTCTTCATTTTTCAAAGAAAAACCACTACCATCTTTGTCACCATGAATTTCAAAATGTATATAAACCACGTCCTGAACACTAATCCCATTCTTTATTCTATTCAATTTATCTATCAAATCGCTCTTATCTGAAATCGTGTATAATATAGATTGAAAATTCTCATAAGTCTTTATTTCTTGATATAGTTCCGTCCCCGTTTGCTTTTCGTATAGGGGTAATGATTCTATAATGAAAACTTTATTTGCCATTTTTAAGATTTGATTGTTATTTGCTTCTTTTTAACACAATCTATTAATATGCCTTAAATTTATTACCTATTAATTGTCCGAACCTTTTCTGGGTGTAGCACAGATATATTCATTAGGTTTCGGTAATCCTTAATGTTATTTGTGATAAAATAGAAACACCGACCTTTACAACCTATTGAATACTGCATTTTATCCTCATAATCATTGGATTGTTTGATATAGAGACTTTTTTTCTATGTTATCTTCGGAGAAGGGCAGTATCTTAAACTTTGTTTGAAAGTGCTTTATAAGTCTTTCAATGTCATTGTTACCCCATTTCTTTTGAAATATGGCAACAACTTGTGCTACACTCAAAGACGAAATACAAATTGTCTTCCCTTTTAGCGTAAACAAGTATTTGATACACTCTACATTTTTCTGTTCACCAATAATATAATTGACGAGCACATTTGTATCAACAAACACTCTGTTTTCATTCATTTTCCGTGTAGAGATGTCTTCTTTCATCATTACATCAAAACTGATTTGAATCTTTTTCTCTCGGTTGCTGTCAGCAAATCAATGTTCTTATTTACCCAACTACGTATAGCACTTTGGTAAATATCATCTTCTGTCAATCCTGCCTTTTTCAACATTAAATTTATCAGTTCAGACTGCTGTTTTTTTTATTTCACTACGAGTTGCCATAATACTTAAATCTTTTTGCAAAGATAGTCATTTTTAGGATGAAAAACAACACTTACTAATAAGTTCCCATAATAGGGTTTTATGAAAGGTCATAAAGTGTATTTTTAGATTGTTTTACCAAAAATCTGACGTTTTTCTGCCAATTTCAATGAGAAAGTCATCTTCTAAAAAACTTGCGAAAAACTTGCGAAACATTCAAAATAACAATATTCTATATTGATTTTCAGTCACTTACAAAGATAAAATATCACCCTTCCAAGCTAAGGGTCGCGGGTTCGAGTCTCGTTTCCCGCTCACTGATAATCAAGCACTTACAACTGTAAGTGCTTTTTTTTTGCCCTTTTCCTTCAAAATTTGCACTCCGATTTTCATCTATCCGTAACACTCTATATTACAGGAAGTTGTACAATTTTGACCGTTTTCGTCGGCAATCGTCGGCAGAAAAAAACTCGAAAAAAACTCGCAAATTTTTGACGAAAAAATTTTTTTATCGGCAACTAAAAACTAAGCAAAAAAGTTGTCTAAAATTACTGGAGTATTATAATAATGGATTATCTAAGCTAAATAGAATGAAATTTATTGACCAATACTTTTAAAGTAGGTACTTTTTTGACCATTAAATAAAAACATTCAAATTTTAGGTACCGTTTTGACCATTAAGCCCAAAAATGAGAAATACCCTATCTCAAAAGTTATTTACGCTTATGCTAATAGGTTACTTTTATTATTTTAGCAAAGGAGTCTTTCTGGTAAACTTTTAAATGCTAACTTAGTACATCTTCATTTATACAGTCAAAAAATGGAAAGTTCTCCACAAAAATATTACTTATCCAAAACCAAGCGAACCAAACAACCTTGTTCTGGTGATCCATATATACAACCTGAATTTGAAGACATTAAAAATACACAATTAAAATTATCAATATATGAAGAAGTCCAATAATATCCAGAATCTTCATAATATATTTTTTTTTGCCTATAATCTTTGAATCCTGCACCTGGCAAAAATATACTATTCCCATTTTTACCAATCACTTTAACTCCGTTACCTTGACGTTCAAATCTACATTTATTTATCAACTCATTACATTCTGATACTGTTGGTAGACGATATCCTGCTTTGCGAAGTTTCATAGCTTCACTATAAGTATAAAAATTACCTTTTTCGCTTTTTGATTTTGCACCGACATTACACGTTGCCCATAAAACTGATAAACCTAAATCCACACATCCAACATATTGATTCGTTTGGCTAGAAACTTTTGGTTCTTGTATTTGTTTGTAAACTTGCTGTTTTATAGATTGAGCATTGGAAAACAAGGAAAACAAAACTATAACTATACTTACAATTATTTTATTCATCACTATTTAACAATTCTTGCAATACATTTTTGTTGAAGCACACAAATATTGATAAGTCTGACTCATCAAATTTTATTATAAAAAGATATTTTCCTTCTTCTGAAAAAAAAGATGTATGATTCTCTCCCTTTTTCTCTAACATATCCGTATGATTTTTTTTCTCAATTTTTGTTTTGAAAGCATTTGCTATTGTGAATGACTTCTTATTCGCATCTCCTGTTAATTTAAAATCATATTTTATTGATTCTAGTTTTACCAACGTATTGTAATACTTTTCTTCTCCTACAGAATATTTATACCCATTTTGGTATAAATATTTAGGAATTAGAGAATATATAGGCTTTTCAAATTTGAATGTTGTTTTATTAATTGAAATGTTCTCATCCAATTCCTGGACCTCATTGCATACAGCAGAATATTGATTGCTGTCGTTTATACAATCACCATAAAACGAATGTTCAACTAAACTAAATAAATTAGCCGTTGTGTCAATCTCATCAAAAATGCCATTTGCATCTTTCTTCAAAAAAGTTGTTATGCATGTTGAAACATCATAAAAATCAGAACAAACACTTTTGTTATTATTCTTTAAATGAAACTCTTCAAATTGAGGATTTGCTATATATTGACCGCTCTTATTTATAATTCCATATTTTCCAGCACATTTTACAAAAGCTTTATTTCCAAAGAAATCTGATGCTATATCAAATTGTGGGTTAATTACAATCTTACCATTTTTGTCTATATAACCATATTTCTTACCAAGTTCAATAACAGCTAACCCATCTTTAAAATTTCCTGCATCCTCAAACTGAGGATTAATCGTAATATTGCCTTTTTTATCTATATATCCACAGATTCCGTTATCAGATTTGAAGACAGAAAAGCCTTCACTAAAATCGGCAGCATCTCTAAATTGTGGATTTATAACATATTTACCTTTCTTATCTATAAATCCTATCCTTTCCCCATTATCAAATAAAGCAACCCCATCAAAAAAATCATTACAATAATTAAATTGCGGAAAAATAACTATCTCTCCTGCTTTATTCATATATCCCCATTGGTTATTATTATCTTTAAAAGCACATAATCCTTCTGAGAATTTTTTTACATTTAAAAACTGAGGCGTTATAATTATTTCTCCTTTAGTATTTACAAAACCATATCTCTTATCCTTTGACAAAAAACAAGCTAAACCTTCAGAAAAGTTATATACTTTTTTTGCCTGACTTAAACAAAACTTTATTTCTCCTTGTTTATCTATACAAATAGGATCAGAACCTTCAGAAACAACAAAAGCCAATCCATCACTAAACATTGTGCCACCTTTATAAATTGCAGGAATAATGTAATAACCTTTGTTATCTATATATCCAACCTTGTCATTTAATTTAATCATTGCCACATTGTCCGTAAATGGATATGCCTCATCAAATTGTGGGTTTATTATATATTCTCCTTTGCTATTTATATATCCCCATTTTTCTCCAGATTTCACAGGTATCAATTCTAATTCTTTTGTTGAACAAGATGATAAAAAAAAACAATAGAGAACAAAAATGTATACAGAAAGATGCTTCATGCTGTTTTTATTAGATAAAGAAAGTAGTTAAGAATATTCAACTAAAATAACCAAAAATATTAATACTCTTGTAAAGTTAGACAACTTTTTTAATTAACCATTATTAACATAAATTTATTTTCTCTAAAATCATAGGGAGTTCGATTATTCAAGGATTCGTGTATTTAATATTTAAATTATTTGTATTTTAGTGAACAAATTCATCGTATGGAAAACAAAGTTCTCATATCAGGATTGACCGTTGCTCAACAGATGAGCAAAGCTCGTTTTATACTCAACACTGTAGTTATCCCCCGTTCTGAATTGTTTAAAATCAGAAAAAAAGAAGGAAGGCTTAGCAAAGAAGTCCAAGATATTCTAAAAAACGAAAATGCCTGAATTAACAATCATAGCAGGATGTAACGGTGCGGGAAAATCAACCTTTGCACAATCGTTCCTTTCTGGAAACGAAATATCGTTTGATTATGATAGGATTTTTATTGAGACCTACAATAGTCTTCCCGACAGCGAACTGAGGGATTTATTTGCACAAAACAAAGTCAACGAACTTTTCAACAAGGAGATTGACTTTGCGATGAACAACAACACTAATTTCTGCTACGAGACCAACTTCGACGAGCATCCTATATTCTGGGCTGAAAAATTCAAAGAAAAAGGTTACAAAGTTAACCTGGTGTTTTTTTGCTTAGATAACATTGAAATTGCAAAAGAAAGAATTTTAGTAAGAAAAGAATTCCATGGGCATTTTATAGACAATAGTACTGTTGAACAAAAATGGAAGAACGGATACTTGAATGTAGACAAATACTATTCCTTTTTTGATACAATACTTATTGTGGACAACTCTATTAACAACGAAGTCTACAAAAATGTTCTTTTTATACAAAATGGACAGATTCAAGTTCTTTCATCACTTCCTGCCTATTTTCCCCAAAGACTGCCAAACTTACATTCATTTATAAAAACGGCAATCTAACATACATTAACATTAAACAATTCATCCAACAGATAACAAGCTAACAACTTTCATTTTTTTGAGCCTTTCTTCCGTTTTCGTCGGCAAAAGTGCTTTTTTCATCGGTATTTATCGGTGTATTTTCTGCTCCTAAAACTCGCAAAAAACTCGCAATTTTTTGACGAAAAAAAATTTTTTATCAGCAACTAAAAACTAAGCAAAAAAGTTGTCTAAATTTACTGGAGTATTATAATATGTCGCATTTTGGGGTAATTTAGACAACCAGATAAAGATATGTACAGTTTAAAATTCTGTTAGAAAAAAGTTTTTATATCGATGTTAATCCAGAAAATTAAACATTATACCAAATTATCATTCTTTTGTAGCCTATTGGGTCTTCTTTTTTCTTGCAAAGAAGACAACTACGGTTACAAGACTGATAGTTACACAATATGGATGGACTATATGGGACCATATTATAAAAGCTGTAGATGGCATGGATGGGATGTAAAAATTATAAGTAACTGTAATGATTTTATTGTTATTAATTATAATTAAGAACACGCACCAAATGATACACTTTGGCTGTTCGACAAAGATTCAATTCAAGGGAAAATACACCATACAAATCTTTCACCAGACACTGAAATCCATATAAGAGCAAAACGAGAAGGTCACTTATACTATTCTGATTTTAGAATAAAAGGATATTTTACTGAAAATCGATATATAAGACAATTTGATTCCACAAAAACATACTATGGAGTTTTTTATATGGAATGGGGAACAATGTATTCTTGTAACTAAGAAAAAAACATTCGGTAAATGAAACTTTGCGGAGTAGCAATATATTATTCTCCGCATAAATGCGGAGAATACAGTCAATTTTCTCAGCATAAATTTGGTAGTATGTTCAGCCTTTGGCATAACGGCAAATTACAGTGTTAAAAATCTGTAAATTGCCGTTATATAATACTCCAGTAATTTTAAACAACTTTTTTACATAGTTTTTAGTTGCTGATTTTTAAAAAAATTGCGAGTTTTGGGTGCTGAAAATGCACCGATAAATACCGATGAAGAAAGTACTTTTGCCGACGAAAACGAAAAAAAGCCCCCAAAAAGTTAAAATTATTTACGAGTGAAAAAACACATTTTTGTGTATTGTAAAGATAAATTTGTCTTTAAACAACGGTCTAAATTTCCTAGATAATTATAATGTTTGTATGGGTAAATAGTTACACTATTTTTACCATCGTCTTGTCTCTATGTAATATTCAACATCGCATGATGTACCATCCAGGTTTTCTGAGCCAGCAAAAGGTGTTACTCCAGAAGCAGATACAGATGCTGCAATTCTATAGAAGCCATTAGTTAGCGAAACGTTTGTTCTGTCATGAGGTGAAAGTACAACTCTTTTGCTCTCCTGACCACTGTACATTACTGTTAATTCATATGATGTGCTGTTTTTTATGTTGATAGAAGTATGATACGCATTATAGTATCCTGTTCGGTCCATTTGTGGTAAAGTTCCATGATTTCCGCCTATTATCTTGCTAACTGCGCTGTCAATAGCACATTGTTTGTTGGCACCATTAGGATATTTGTCCAGATATTTTTCAAATGATTCTCTGGTATCAAGTTCGGAAGCTCTTTGCCATGCTTTGGGCTCTGTTTCCCAATTTTCGGCTTCAATAGCTTCTGATAATTCCAGTATTTTTTCTTTGAAATCACTTGATTTGCTATAAGGAAGAACATATTGAAATTTATATAAATAATCAAAAGAGTGCTTTCTTTTTGTAATATCATATAAGGAATCACAGATAAAATTTAGACGTTCTCCCATTGCAGTACCTTCTTTGGTATCTTTACATATTTCCTGAAAATCCTCCATTTGGACTAACATCTTTCTAAGAGTATCTTGTAAAATATCCATAAGTGCAGTTGATGTGTTACAAGAATCCGATAACAATTTATACCAAGTCTTTCTTATTGTATCTTGATTTTCGTTGCTTAGATATTTTCGATAAAAGTCCTTGCATTTGTTTATGGTTGGATTTTGTACTATTTCAATACATCTTGCATTTTCTTCTCTTTGTTTTGCTTCTTTATCAAGGAAACTTCCCATCTTAAAGGAAGAAAAACACATTATAATGCTTCCAATTAGAAGTATAGCACCTTTCTCGCTTCCAAGTGCACCTAGTCCCATGATAATAGCAAATATCGAAATGTATGCTAAAAAATAAAAAAATCCACTTAATCCATATAGTCCTCCGATAAGTCCTATTAACAAAAAAACCGTTGTTATAATTCCTATTATTATTAATGTTTTTTTCATTTTTTTAATTACGATTGTAAACTTCCCTTTTTTTTAGATAGTATAAAATTAGAAAATTTTTGAATTATTTATCGATTAGCATAAAATTTATTTTCTCTCAAATTACATATTCTCCGGTCCATCAATAAAAACGGACAGAATCCGCATGATGGACATAATACTATAAATCTAAAGTGATTTTTTAGGGAAAATAAAACTGCAAACAACAGCTACAAGTCCTGCAACTACAAAGGTCATCAATCGCGCACTTACAATCTTATCGTAACCAGTCGTAATCCAGATTATTGTAAATAACAATCCAGTAACAATAGTAAGCACTGCCGCTGTTCCACTAAATCGTTTCCAAAACAACGTAAGCAGAATAACTACCGAAAATGTGCATCCAATTCCTGCCCACACATAGCCAACAATAGTGAACACAAATTCCGATGAGGAAAAGAATGCAATAATCAACGCTAACACCGATAAAACAATTGTCACTATACGCGATTGAAGAAGACTATTTCCTCTTCCCTTACACAATGGTTTTATAAGATTTTCGGACAATTCTGTAGCAGAAAGAATTAACACCGAATTTGCTGTTGAGATAACTGCTGCTAAAATTCCAGTTATCAAGATACCGACGATTACCGGAGGAAACAATTTAGTCAGCATAATTGGCATAATATTTTCTCTATCAGCAATATTTTCTGGACCAAAAATCGCAATACCAATCCAACCAATACTTAAAGCACCAAGATAAGCAAAGATTGTCCACACAATTCCTACATTACGTCCTACTTTTGCTTGTTTCACATCGCGAATTGACATAAAACGAGTAGTTAATTGTGGCAGACCGCCAAAATAGCCGAACATCCATGCTAACGAGCCGCCTATCATTGCACCAGCACCAAAGCCATGTAATCCGCCACTCATATCGGTAAATTGTGGACCTGCTTTCGTCAATGCTTCACCAATTGAATGAGCATAAACCGCATCTTCTGGTTGTGATGCAATATAAATTAAACCAACTATTGGCGTTACTATCAATGCGACAAACATTACAACAGCTTGAATCACATCTGTATAGGCGACGCTACGGAAACCACCATACACCGTATAAGGAATAACCAAAAGAACAATCAAAATCATTCCCAAATTTGTGTCGAGATTGAATAGATTATTCAACGTCTTGGCACCACCAATAAATTGAGCTCCAATGTAAAAAAAGAAGAAAAAAACTATTGTAATACTTCCTGCAATTCGAATTAATTGACCTTTATCACCATGTTTTTTAGCAATAAAATCAGTAAAAGTCGTGGCGTCAAGTTCTGCGGCATCTTTTTGAATTCTCCAGGCCAAAACAATCCACGAAAAAATAATACCAACAACACAACCTATAGCAGTCCAAACTTCAAGCAAACCTGTTGCATACGCAGCTCCCGGCAAGCCCAACAAAGCCCACGAAGATTCACCAGTAGCTCGTTCCGAAAGTGAAGCAACCGCTCCCGACAACGAACGGCCTGCAATTGCAAAATCCTGTGAGTTTTTAACCTTTCTACCCTGCCACAATCCATATAGGAAAAGGAACAAGGCATATATCACCATTACGATTATTATTTGTGTAGAAGCTTCCATAGTCAATAATTTTCGACAAATGTAATATTAAGAAAACAAAGAGAAAAAACTAACTTATAAAATCATCGAAACTATTTTAATTCTTATACAAGGTAACAACCTTCAGCCTTTACTATTTGCCTAAAAACAAAAAAGTCACACGCAAACGCATGTGACTTTTTTATAAAATTGTTTGTGAAAATTATTCTACTTCCACATTTTCTTCTTGTGCTTTTTCTTCAACAGCCTGAGTTTCTTCTACTTGTTGCAATTCTTCAGATTGTTGTAAACCATCAGCTTGATTTGCTTCTTTCAATTTTTGGTCTTTTTTGTAACAACCTTTACAAAGTTCCATTTTTCCAGCTTCTTCCGCCTGACCAATTGATCCAACGATTAAAGAATCCTGTGTTGAACGGTCAAGATATTGACAATCAGAATGAGTATGGTATTTTGCACCAGTTGAAACCCAATATACATCAATATCGGCATTGCCATATTGTTCTTGTAATTGTTCTTGGCTTACTGGATTGAAATCGTAACTAGAGATGCCGGCAATAGCAAATGCAACAGCAGCAACAGCAGTTGCGATTTTCTTTGTTTTTGGATCTAAGTCTTTCTTAGTTAAAATGTAAATAATAACAGGTATAAATGCCAAGCAAGCGACAATTACACCCATATTGTTCCACAACCAGAATTTTAATTTGTTTTGTTCCGAAGCTGGATCAATATGATTTGCCTTTTTCCACATTAAAGAACCAGCAATCACAAATGCCATATCAACTACTAAAGGAATAATGATAGTTGTTAATTGGCTACCAAACCATACAAATTTACCAGCAACAGCCATACAACAAACAACTTCCATAGCAATTGCAAGTACCCAACAAACAACTGCACCAATACGTAATCCTGATGCATTACCTTCAATTTTTACTTGTCCTGAAGGAGCTTTGCGTTCACCAGCAGCCTTCACAATTTTCTTTTCTGCCATACTATTTTATTTTAATTTAACTTGCCAAATATAGAATTTACGATAACACTTTATCACAAAACCTATTAATTTATTTTAAACGATATATTAACAAAAAAACTATTCTGAAATAACGATACAACAACGCACCATTATGGAAAATTTCATATATTGCATAAAAATTCTTAATATTTAATGTTATGGCAAATTTAGATTTATCAAGTATTTGGAACACTGTACTTACAGCAACAAAAACAGCAGACAATGGTTCGTTATCGCAAAATGCTCTTACCGACATTGCCCAAAAAGCAATTCAAAGTTTTTCTGGCTCAACAGCAAAAAGCAAATCATCCGAAACTAATTATGCCATGATTGCAACAGAACTTTTGTCGTTATACACAAAATACAAATCAAGTTCTGATTCCACAGAAAAACAAGCAGCATTAAATGTAAAATCTATCTCGGACATAGTAAAGGCACTTGGTGGAGACAAAGCAAGTGCAATTTCTGCAGCCGCTTCAATTTTGGGAGGAAAATCTGGTAATATCCTCGGAACAATTGGCGGTTTATTCGGAAAGAAATAAGAAATAGCCCTTTCGCAAATAATAAAATGTACAATTTGTTTAGTGTTGCATAAAACAAATTGTACATTTTTTATTTTTGGATGAATAGTAGAGCCGTGACACGCCGCGTATCTAATTATTCGTTAATAAAATCGCATACACGATTTATCTGTTCGGCAATAGATGAACCAAAATTGTGATCGAAGAATGCGCTTCCTATTGTGAAAGACCAAGGTTGAACAGTTTTAATAAACTGTAGTCTTTCGTAGCTGTCGATGCTACCAGCGACACAGATTGGCATACCTGTTTTCGCTACCATTTCCGATATCAGTTGTTCGGCATCTTCATTATAGCGATATCCCAATAAATCAATTCCGTAAGCGCCCTGATTCTTAATATTTTCGGCTTCCTGTAACATAGATTCTATACTACCGGTAAGAATAGACGGACGATCGATAATTTCGCCAACAAACGGCATATAAGCAATGTGATTATCCTGACAATATTGACGAATTTTTTCACTATAGCATGTACCCATAAGTATATCACAACCGCACTTCACAGCCATCTCCGCACCTTCTAACCCTTCTTCTTCCGTATAGGCAACAACCTCTAACACAGTACGTTTGCCACATTCCTTCATTCTCGCATAGATGCGCTGCATTTCTTCTAAAGGAAGAGGTTGTTCTTTGAAGCCCCAATACAACGCCTTACTATCCTTACATTCTTCAAAGATTTCATACGCATTCTCCACAGTAAGATCATTGTGGGTTAGCATCACTATAAGTTCTGGTTTCATAGCAGATAACTATTTTAGGCATTCAAGATATTGATGTATAGTTTCCTCTATTCCAAGATAAAGAGCATCGCTAATAAGAGCATGACCAATCGAAACCTCGTCAACCCAAGGTATTTGCTGATGGAAATAAGCAAGATTTTCTAAACTTAGATCGTGACCTGCATTGAGACCTAGACCACATTCTTTTGCCACTTTTGCAGCCTCCACATACGGTTGTATGGCCTTTTCTCGATCTTCAGCATAATGAGACGCATACGCCTCAGTGTATAATTCTACACGGTCCGCTCCTATTTCGGCTGCTTTACGAATCATATCCGGTTTTGGATCAACAAAAAGAGAAACACGAATACCGTGACTCTTAAAATCTGCAACAACCTCACGCAAAAAGACTTCATTTTTAATAGTATCCCAACCTGCATTACTAGTAATGGCATCCTCAGCATCAGGAACAAGCGTTACCTGTGCAGGTTTTATAGTATTTACCAATTCAATAAATTTTTGTACCGGATTACCTTCTATATTAAATTCCTGAGAAAGTAATGGTTTTAAATCATGAACATCGGCATAGCGAACATGACGTTCATCAGGACGAGGATGCACCGTAATTCCCTGGGCGCCAAAACGTTCACAATCTAAAGCAAACTTTACTAAATTGGGCATATTACCACCACGAGCATTGCGAATAGTGGCAACTTTATTGATATTTACACTTAATTGAGTCATAATTTACCTGTTTTTGGGTAAAACTATATAGTTTCCCAGTAACAAAAAAAATATGTTCCTACATTGAAAAAATTTGTTCCTATTTTGGCAAATATCAAATGCTCTTCAATTGTTCAAGGCAAATTACGAGACAAAGAAAAATATATCCATATCCGTGTTGGAAAGATATGGTACAGCTTTGCAAAACACATTAAAATCAGACTTTTTAATATCTAAAAAAGTCTGATTTTATACAGAATTAAGAAATAAGACTAATTTGCAATATGGTTTGTTTTCGATGGCATAGATTTAGAACTATGTTTTTTGGGAGCATGTCCACCTTGATAGAATCGTTTCGGCTGATATGTTCGCTGACCTCTATAGGTGTTTGACACTTGCGTTTTTTTATTACCCTTTCCTGGGCCGCACTCTAATGCAAATCCATTTAATGCAAATAAAGTAAGTGAGGCAAATAATATAACTACTATACGTTTCATGTAATTTTTAGTCTTGAGATTCTTCTATACACAAGACTTACATACAATGAAAAAGGTTTCAATCTATTTATATTTTCACAAAAAATCGCCTTTTCATTTATTATAATTAGAATGTTCACTATTTTTGTAAAAATTAAAAACGAAAACAATGAGAAATCTATTAGTTACAATAATACTATTCTTCGGTTTATCCGTAATTTCATTTGCACAGACAAAAGAAATCTCTTTTGAAAAGCCAAAAGCAGAAGCAAAAAAATTATCTAAAGACGGCTATAAGATTTTACCTGATGCCCTACATAAAATGGAACATCAAATCGAAATAATCAATGACAAAATAATTGCAAAAGATGAAGTTGATGGTTCTAAAAAGTATTTATTAGGGTTAGGAATTGCTACAGAAACAACACTCAGCCAAGCGAAAAGTTCTGCAAGAATTGATGCTGTACATGAAATTGTTATCCAAATAAGCGCGAAAATGAAAACCATTATAGAAAATAATGGCGGTATTCAAGAAAAAGGAACATCCCTTGAAAAGCTATTGACTATTGTGGAAGAAAAATGCGCACAAAAAATGATAAACGGTCCTATTTTGGCAGATTTCTACAAAGAACAAAACGGTAAATATATCGTTAAAAGATATTGTGCATATGGTTATAAAGATGCCCAAACAATGGCTATCAATTATTTTGAAAGTGAATTGAAAAACGAATCCGCGAAATTACAGGCAGCCCTTCGTAATCATGCGAATTGGGAATAATTATTTGATTCTATCTCCGCAATATTCTTTTCGTCCACATTTTTGGCAATGTTTGCCCATCCAAAGCGTATCGAATTGATTTATTGCTGCTTCTACCAATTTGGGGTCATTAGTTAAAATACCTGCTTCAAAATTTCTCCGCAAAGAACTCTTCATACCTATTCCTGCACCAGTTAAATTAGCAGAACCTATATATGCTGTTTCTAAATCAAAAATCAGCAATTTAAAATGTACACGTGGACAAAGAACACGCTCCAAGGCTGTTGCCAAAATTGGATATTTGTCAAAATCCTCGCGAAAATTTGGTCCTGGTTCCTTTGCATGAATCAAACGAACTCCCACACCACGCTTCAATAATCCAGCCAATTGTCCCAACAAAGGAATAGTATCCAATCCTTGTTTTACATACAAATCTTTTATATCGGCAGTACCTATCCATAGCGTTTCATGCACAGAAGTTATGCGAGATATAACCTCTGTATAATGTTGTTCATTTGCAATATACTCTGTAAACATTGCCGTTTTTGTTTTGATATATATACAACAATCAAAGGTGAAAAATCATATTTCTACTATTGTGAAACAACCAAGGCTTTTCCATCTATAACATATAGTCCACTCGGTAAGAAGAGTGAAAACGACGATCCTTGAGGCAATATTTTACGTAAATAGATTTGTCCTGAAATAGTTGAAATAACTACCTCTTTTGTTTCTTTCGCTGAAATAGTTAGGTTATTTCCTGAAATATTCCATTCTATATTTTCTTCTATCTCAGAGATTGCCGTATACAATGAATCATCATCTTGTTTATCATCTTCAACTACATCATCTTGTTCAATAGTTGGAAAGTCTTCAAAAATTTGACCTTTATGAAACTTGCCTGACGAAATTTCTGTCAATGATTTATCCATAATCCAGTAATAAACCGTATCGGATTTTGGCACATAAGAGAATTCAATATCATTATAATTCTTTGATTCAACTGTTATTCCCGATGCATAACTATATAACATGGGATTAACATTCGTTGAATTTGCTATAAAATAAAACACATCGTAATAATCATTGTTACCTTCATTAGTAAAGCGAACCTTTACAGTAGCTATTCCATCTTCATATTTAGGAACTATAAGTTGAGCATCCAAATCGTAATCTGCCGATTGAGCAGAGAAAGAAGAACCATTGCCATATAATGTCACATACACATTTTCATAGCCATTACATGTACGCCAAGACTTGCCGCCATCTAAACTTTCCAACAAACATATTTGATAAACATTATTTGCATTTAAAGAAGACACATTAAGAGGATAAGCCGTAGTTTGCGAATACTTCTTATCAGGAGCTACAACGCTCACACCATAATTGCGTAAACATACAACATCACCATTTGACGCAATATAACCGGCTGCTAAATTCACGGTAACCGTATCGGGAAATGTTGTTGCATACGTAAAGAACAAATAATGACTACCGCTACTATTTGTTTGATACTTAACCTTTACTGCGGAAACATACGTCTCGTTTTCTATAATTTCTGTTTTCCCATTATCAGGTTGAATGCCTATAATCATACAATTATCCTGAGCATACCCATCTTCGGTAGTGCTTGCACCTATACCGTCATTACAATCTGGAGCCAAGAATGTTATATCATAATAACCATCATAATCTCCACCCCAACCCCAATTAATATGAAACAAACCATTTTTGTCAATGCCATCACAAATAAATGCATGACCACCTCCCATAGATTGACCTTCATACAATATCGGACGACCTTCTGATAATTCTTGATACATAATATCCATCCACTCTGTCAAGTTATAACTAGAACGAAACAAACGACGAATACAATCACTATCATATCCAAAATATCGAGATAAAACCAATGCACTATTAATTTCCGAACTTGATGTTGAAGGTTGATAATCTGTTTTTAATGCTCTTCCAGCAAAATTCACAAGATTTGACACTGCAACAGCTTGTTCTTCCGTATATTCACCATCATAATTTTCTAATATATTGTTCCAGTCAATCTCGGTACCTTTTTCAATTTTCGACAATGAAATTCCACAAGTAGAAGTTTCATAAGAAGGAATATCCGCGACTATGGCTGAAGGATATTTATAATAATTCATAACCTGAGCAAGAGCCAACGATTTACAACCAGTCACACAGATTTTTCCATTGTATGTTGGGCACAATTGATTAAATGGTCCTCTCTGGTTCCAAGAAGAATATAACAATGGTGCAATTTCATGATCAAGCAATCTTGTAGCTTTTAACATAGATTTCTCTTCATCATACGAATATCCTTGCAACAAAGCCATTAATTGACTCGGAATATTATTTACATTAAAATGAGCCTTGTTATCGTAAGAAATAATATGGTTGTTCTTTGCTGAAATTATAGCATAACCAGCATCTTCTCCTTCATAAATGAAACAAACCGTATCTAAATCATTTACAATAACCGAAGTCAATACAACCTTCTGTTCGTGTCCAATCACAGACTGAGCAATTTGAAAAGCTTTTTCCTTAGAAAGATTATCAGCTATAGAAACTATACTTGATAATACAAGAAGACAGAAGATTACATATTTTTTCATTACAAGACTTATTTTAATCGGTTGAAGGTTATTTTTATCAATAACAAAAATATGAAAAAAGAAATTTATTACACAAGCCGGTAGAGAAGAAAATCTTCACTACCAACTTGCTAACAAATACTTTTTTATTTCTTCCATAGATTAGTCATATCCTCCAAAGTCTTGCCTTTCGTTTCTGGTACAAGTTTCCACACAAACAATGCAGCTACAACACATACCAATCCGAATATCAAATAGGTTCCCGACGGAGACCAATTCAACATAGATACAAACGAAGAACTAACTGCAAAGTTTGAAATCCATTGAAATGCAACAGCCACTGCTACTGCTGCTCCACGAATTGTATTTGGAAATATTTCAGCTATTAAAACCCAAGCTATCGGTCCCCAACTAAACATAAAACTTGCGGTGTAGATCATGATACTTGTTGCAGCAAACATGCCAGGTAAAGAACCTTCGAAGCCACCCAACATAAAATATACCATAACACCCAATGCACCTACAGCCATACCCAACGAACCAACTATCAGCAATGGTTTTCTACCAATTTTTTCTACAGTAAAAACAGCCAAAAGAGTAAACGATATATTTACAATACCCATGATTACCTGAACCGTCATTGGATCATCCATACCCATTTCTTCAAAAATACGAGGGCCATAATATAATACCGCATTTATGCCGACAGTTTGTTGAAAAACGCTTACCATTATTCCAACAAACAACACTAGGAATCCATAAGTAAACAGTTTTTCTGTCTTTTCCACAGCACTCTCATGAATTTCGGAAAGAATTCCTTTCGCTTTTTCTTCACCATTAATACGGCGTAATACATAGAGAGCCTTATCATCGTTTCCGTTCAAAGCTAAGAAACGTGGAGTTTCAGGAACAGCTAAAATCAACAAGGCAAAAATACCTGCAGGGAAGCCTTCACTTACAAACATGGTACGCCATCCTTCCGACATATACCACTCAGCATCAACAACATCGACGATACTATGATTTTTCATAATAACGAAATTCACAAAGTACACAACAAGTTGTCCAAAGATTATGGCAAATTGGTTACAAGACACCAATGTTCCACGCAAATTCGCAGGAGCAATTTCTGCTATGTACATCGGACATATTGCCGAAGCCAATCCCACACCTATTCCACCTAAGATTCTATAACAGTTAAATGCTAACAATAATTCAAACGAAGGTTTCCCGTAATCAAAAAACAAGAATTCTGGATACCAAGAGCCTAAAGCAGACAAGAAAAACAAGACACCTGCAACAAACAATGATTTTTTTCTTCCCAAACGCGTCGCTAACAAGCCAGAAATTGCGCTACCAATTATACAACCTATCAACGCACTAGAACATGTTATTCCATGCCAACCATCAGTATAAACAAAATCCGAAGCACTAGCAAAAAAAGCTTGCAAACCTTTTTCCGCTCCAGATATAACCGCCGTGTCATATCCAAATAGCAAGCCCCCAATAACGGCTACAGATACGACACTAAGAAGATATAGTTTACTTCCGTTCATAACATATACAAAGTAAGGGCGTATTGCATACGCCCTCATATAAAACTAACAATACATATTTACGATTGCCTCGTACAATTCTTGTTTTCCACTTGTTTGTTTCGGTTCGCCTACTTTTTTACCGTATTCATAGGCTTCTTCGAAAGTCATTTTACCTTCTTCAAACTTCTTACCTAAACCACTATCAAAACTTGCATAACGGTCAGTAACCATTTTTTGTATTGGCGATTTTTCCAACAATTCAGCTGCATTTTCCAACGCACGAGCCATAGCATCCATAGCAGCTATGTGAGCAATAAAGATATCTTCTAAATCAGTAGAATTTCTACGTGTTTTTGCATCGAAATTTGTTCCACCATTGCCCAAGCCACCGTTACGAATAATTTGCATCATTGCTTGAATTAGATCAAAATTATCAATTGGGAATTGATCAGTATCCCATCCATTTTGATAATCACCACGGTTTGCATCTATAGATCCAAGCATTCCAGCATCTACAGCACAAGCTAGTTCATGTTCGAATGTATGTCCTGCTAATGTTGCATGGTTAACTTCGATATTTACCTTAAAATCTTTATCTAAATTATGTGCTTTCAAGAAACCAATAACTGTTTCCGTATCAACATCATATTGGTGCTTCGTTGGTTCCATTGGTTTTGGTTCAATTAAAAATGTTCCCTTAAAACCTTTCGAACGTGCATAGTCACGAGCCATTGTCAACATTGTTGCCATATGTTCTTTTTCGCGTTTCATATCAGTATTCAACAACGACATATAACCTTCGCGACCTCCCCAGAACACATAATTTGTTCCACCTAATTCAATAGTTGCGTCAATAGAATTTTTTATTTGAACAATTGCACGAGCAACTACGTCAAAGTCAGGATTGGTAGAAGCACCATTCATATAGCGTTTATTACCAAACACATTAGCTGTACCCCACAAAAGTTTTATACCTGTTTCTGCTTGTTTTTGTTTTAAATATGCAACGATTTCTTTGAAATTCTTTTCATATTCTTCAACTGTATCGGCTTCTTTTACCAAATCAACATCGTGAAAGCAATAGTATTCTATACCCATTTTCTGCATAATTTCGAAACCTGCATCTGCTTTATCCTTAGCAGCTTGCATAATATCCGAACTCACATTCCATGGAAAAGATTTTGTTCCTCCCCCAAATTGATCCGCGCCATCAGCACATAGCGTATGCCACCAAGCCATAGCAAATTTCAACCATTCGCTCATTTTTTTACCTTTAACCATCTTGTTCGCATCATAATAACGGAATGCAAGAGGATTTTTACTTTCTTTTCCTTCAAATTTGATTTTTCCAATCTCTGGGAAATATTCTTTAGTAGCCATAATTTAATGTTTTTTTAAGTTTATATTCTTTTTTCTAATTCTTGTTTCCAATGTTCATAAGCAACCTGATACTCCGTAGATTTTTGTACATTCGGTTCAATAACAGCCAGTTTGCGTAATGACATAAACGCATCTTTATAGCTTTTATAATAACCAACCCCTATTCCAGCTCCACGTGCTGCACCAACAGATCCATCTGTATTATAAAGTTCTATTACTGCCCCAGATATACTCGCCATAGTTTCACGGAAAATCGGACTCAAAAACATATTCGCCTTACCAGCACGAACGACAGAAGGTTGTATTCCAATCTGCTTCATAATTTCCATGCCATATTGAAACGAAAATGCTATTCCTTCATGTGTCGCACGAATAATGTGATTAAGAGAATGAGTTGTAAGACTAAGACCTGCAATAACGCCATTACATGTTTTATTTTCGAGCACTCGTTCTGCTCCATTACCAAACGGAAGAACCGACAAACCTTCAGAGCCAATAGGAGCCAAAGCTGCCATCTCATTCATTTGCTCATAAGACACATTTACACAGAAATTTTTATGTAACCATGAATTCATTATACCTGTTCCATTTATACATAACAAAACTCCTAAACGTGTATTTTCATTAGAATGATTTACATGAGCGAAAGTGTTCACACGAGAACGAGAATCATAGGTCACATCTCCGCAAACGCCATACACAACCCCTGAAGTTCCAGCTGTCGTAGCGATTTCACCAGGATTCAACACATTTAAAGACAATGCATTATTTGGTTGGTCACCGGCTCTATATGAAATAACTACATTATTCGACAAACCCAATTCTTTTGCAGCAGAAGAAGAAATCGTACATTGAAATCCCATCGTTGGAACGACATCTGCAAGCAACGACTCATCTATATCATAGTGACGAAGCACGTCTTTTGATATTTCTCCATTTTTAAAATCCCATAAAATACCTTCCGAAAGACCTCCTACAGTTGTTTGTATTTCACCTGAGAGTTTCATAGCAATATAATCTCCAGGAAGCATAATTTTATAGATTTTTTCATATACCTCAGGTTCATTTTCACGAATCCAACGAAGTTTCGATGCCGTAAAATTTCCTGGGCTATTTAATAAATGCGACAAACAATGTTCTGACCCAATAGCATCTAATGCTTGTTGACCAATAGTAGTAGCACGACTATCGCACCAAATAATAGCAGGGCGAAGCACATTTTTATCTTTATCGACCACAACCAATCCATGCATTTGGTAGGAAATTCCTATCGCCTTAATTTCATTCGCATCTATAGAAGCAGTTGCAAGAACTTCGGCCAATGCCATTTTTAAATTTGTCCACCATTGTTCAGGTTCTTGTTCCGCCCAACCTATTTGTTTCGCAATTATGGGCATCTCTTGTTTTGGATAAAAAGACGAAGCTAAACAATTACCAGATTCACCTTCTACCAATGAAACCTTCACAGACGAACTACCAATATCAAATCCTAAAAGATACATTTATATTTTCATCTAAAAAAACAACACAAACAAAATATAACAAATCAAAATCATGAAATATTTTGTTCAAAGTAACAGATTAAAAATGAAAACTCAAAGCAACTTAGTGTTTTTTTTACAAGAAGTTGATATTATTTTGATTATTTCACCCCAAAATAACCATTAACAGGACAACACAACAGATTTTTATTTTTTCAACATATACATATTTTCAACATAGTATTACAAATTCAATCCACAAAGCATTTCACCCCAAATACTAAAATTTCACATATAAATACATTATTTATCAAGTATAAAAATACAAATTCACTACAACAATATATCAGCGAAAAAAACTGAACAAACTAAAAGATTACCTTTGCCACATTAAAAAACTAAAAAATGAGTACATTAAAAGACAAAAACATTCTTATCACAGGAGGAGCTTCAGGGATAGGAAAAATCATGGGACGAATTGCATTAGAAAAAGGATGTCGCAACCTTGTTATTTGGGACATTAATGACCAAAATATAGAAACAACAAAAACAGAACTTTCGGCATCAAATGTTCATGGTTATAAAGTTGACGTATCGAACAACGATGAAGTACAAGCTGCATATTTAAAAGTAAAGGCAGAAGTTGGTGTAATTGATATTCTCATCAACAATGCCGGTATTGTTGTCGGAAAACTATTTTCTGACCATACTATCAAAGACATCACACGTACAATGGACATCAACGCAATCGCTCCTATGGTTGTTACACTTCCATTCTTACAAGACATGATTGCACAAAAAAGTGGCCACATTTGTAATGTCGCATCATCAGCTGGTCTTATCACAACTCCAAGAATGGCAGTTTACAATTCTTCAAAATGGGCAATGTTTGGTTGGAGCGACTCTCTTCGTATAGAAATGCAAGAAGGAAAAACTGGCGTACGTGTAACGACAATTGCACCATATTATATAAATACCGGAATGTTCGACGGAGTGAACTGTTCTGTTATCCCTATTTTGAAACCAGAAAAAGTCTCAAAACAAATAATTCGAGCTATCGAAAAGAATAAAATAACAAAAGCAATGCCTTGGACTGTACATTTCGTACGCCTTTGCCAAGCATTTTTAACAACGAGAGGATTCGACTTTGTTGTAGGTAAATGTCTTGGAATTTACAAAGCTATGGATCATTGGACAGGTAGAAAATAAGTTTCCATGGAAAATACAAGTTTAGAACAAATTCAAACGATAGTTGCCAAACAGCAATCGTTTTTTCAAACAGGGAAAACGAAAGATATTTGTTTTCGCAAGCAAGCATTACGAGATTTTTTAACTGCCATAGAAAGAAATGAACAAGCTATAGCAGACGCGTTATGGAAAGACTTACACAAATCTTACGAGGAAGCATATCTTACCGAGATTTCTTTAGTCAAAGGAGAAATAAAGAATCACATCCGCCATATAAAGAAATGGGCGAAACCACAATGCGTTTCTTCTCCTCTAGCACTATTCCCTTCATCAAGTAAAATCATTTCTGAACCACTTGGCAACGCTCTCATCATAGCACCATGGAATTATCCAGTATTATTACTACTAAGTCCACTTATTGGTGCTATTTCAGCTGGCTGCACGGCAATTTTAAAACCATCGCCTTATGTGCCAAACGTTTCATTTGTAATGCAACAAATAATAGAATCAATATTTCCAAGTGAATATGTTGCTGTTGTACAAGGAAACAGAGAGGTTAACACCCAATTATTAGAACAAAAATTCGACATAATTTTCTTCACGGGTAGTCCAGATTTAGGAAAGATTGTGATGAGCGCTGCCGCAAAGAATCTTACTCCTGTTGTTCTTGAACTTGGAGGCAAAAGTCCTTGTTTCGTTTCCGAAGATGCAAACATCAGCCTTGCTGCGCGTAGAATCGCCTGGGGGAAATGCTTAAATGCAGGACAAACTTGTATTGCTCCTGATTACCTTCTTGTACACGAAAAGGTAAAAGACGAATTTATCGCAGAGTTTAAGAACGCATTACAGAAATTCTACGCAGGCAATCAACAAGAAAGCAAACATTTCGTACGCTTAGTTTCAGAAAAAGCATACCAACGAGTAAAAAGTTATTTAGCCGACGGAAAAGCAATTGTTGGTGGTAAATTTGACGACACAGAACGTTACATAGAGCCAACAATTCTTGAAAATGTTTCGCCAGAAAGTCCTGTAATGACAACAGAAATTTTCGGTCCAATCTTACCTATGCTTACATACAAAAACATAGACGAAGCAATTTCATTCGTAAATAGTCGTCCAAAACCATTGGCTTTATATGCTTTTGGAGCAAACAAAACGACAAAAAAGATTTTACACGAAACAACTTCAGGTGGAGCTTGCGTAAATGACACTATTATGCATATAGTAAACCACAACATGCCATTTGGCGGTGTGGGAAATTCTGGTTTAGGTAAATATCACGGAAAACTTTCGTTTGATGCTTTTTCAAACAAACGAGCTACCGTATTTACTCCGACTTGGATAGACTTACCAGTACGATATATGCCGTACAAATTCTTCCTTTTGATGAAGCAAATCCTATAATTTTGTCTAATCAAATAGAAAAGGTGAGCATTTTGCTCACCTTTTTTTGTATACAAGCAAAAAGATTGTAAAAAAATCAAAACACTTTTGTACATTTGCTTACGAAAACTTTTAGTATGAAGAAATCTGTATTGTTCTGTTTGTTCTGTTTAGGAATAATTCTATTCAGCAATTGTACATCTCGAAAAAAATTAGTTTACATGAACGATCACCCACAAGGAGATACGATCATGGCGTATGCACAAAACAACCTTAATGTAATTCTACAACCAGGTGATGTTGTGTACATTAGAGTTTTGAGCATAGACAAAGAGACAAGTGCATTATTCAACTTAGACGTTGCTTCAGGAAGTTCTGCAACAGGTGAAGTTTCTACAGCACTAAAAGGATACACTATTGACGAAAGCGGCTTAATTCGCCTTCCTGTTATCGATACAATTCATGTAGCAGGCATGTCTATCAGCCAAGCAGAAAGACTTGTTCAAACAAAAGTTGACGGTTACTTTAAAAATTCAACTGTTATACTAAAATTATTGAACACTAAAATATCGGTGTTAGGTGAAGTCAGCAGACCAGGAACATACAGTATTCTTCGAAATAGCATCAATTTATTCGAAGCCCTTGCACTTGCAGGCGACATTACCGATTATGGTAACAGAAAAAGCGTGTTGATTGTAAGAACAATTAACAACGAAAACATTACTTTCCGTGTAGATTTAACAAAAGAGAATATCATAGCCACTGAACAATTCTATTTACTACCAAATGACATTGTAATTGTTGAGCCACTACCATTACGAGCTTTCCGTTTGAATACTTCGGCTATTTCGTTAGTATTCACCGGTTTAACAACATTGGTTACAACTTTAACATTCTTCAACTCTGTACTTAAATAATTGAATTTCAATGGCTACAATCGAACAAAACACTGAATTAGAAGAGGAAGAAATTGACATTCTTGCATACATTAGACTATTTCTTTCGAAATGGTATTGGATAGTTTTCTCTTGTATTATTTGCGGAATCATAGCATTGGGTGTATACAGATATGCCACTAAAGTTTTTGAAGCAAATGCGTCTATTATTATTGTAGAAAAAGAAGACGCTCTTGGTAGTATGTCCTCTCTTCTAAAAGATTTTGGTCAGATGGGTGCAGGGAAAGCAAACATCGACAATCAAATTGGTGTGTTACAATCATACACACTTATAAATAAAACTCTACACGACATAAATTACCGCATTTCATATTTTAACCATGGTCGTGTTCACAATGTAGAAATTTACAAAGACTCACCATTCTATGTTGATCTTGATACCTCATATTATGACTATGATAATAAACTTCTATATACTCCAGAACCTATTGAGATAAAAATCATTTCAGATGACGAATATCGTTTAACAATAGATAGAGATAGTTGTACGATTTCGAAACTAATGGTTTGGGGAGAGCAATACCAAGATTCCATCTACAAATTTACCGTTCGAAAATCCGATAAATTTGATATCAAGGACCTTGAAGAACATCGTATGGAATATGCATTTGTAATAAATAATTACAATACATTAACAAAATTATATCAAAAGCAATTAGTTGTTGAAGCAAGTTCTAAAAAAGGTACTATCGTAAATCTTACGATTAAAGACAATGTGCCTGAAAAAGCAACTGATTTTCTTAATGGATTGATTCAAGCTTGTATAGACAAAGATTTAGAAGAGAAAAACAAAACATCTCAAAAATCAGAGGAATTCATAAACGATCAGTTAACGCAAATCACTGATTCCTTAATGTTTGCAGAGACAAACCTTGAAGAATTCCGTTCAAACAACAAAATCGTAAACCTAAGTGACGAAGGTTCTCTTCTATATAAAAAATTAGAAGAACAAGAGAAAAATAAATCATCATTAGATATTCGTCTTAAATACTACAACTACATTCTTCGCTCTATACAAATCAAAGAACAAGATATAAAAATGCCTTCAATCACAGGTATAGACGATCCTCTACTAAACTCTTTGATTTCGCAATTGAACAAATTATATACAGAAAAACAAGTTTTGGCATATAGTGCAACACCAGACAACCCTAGTTTGCAAATCATCAATATGAAAATCGAGCAAACAGTTAGTTCTTTGGTTGATAATGTCAACAGTTTGATTGAATCCACTAAGTTGGAACTTTCGGAAATTCAAAAAGAAATAGAAAAAACCGATGCGAACATCCAACAATTACCTAGCACAGAACGAGAATTAATCAATATCCAACGTAAATTTGATGTAAACAACACGGTATATAGCTTCTTGCTACAAAAGCGTGCAGAAATTGGATTAACAAAAGCTGCTAACATTTCCGATATCAAAATTCTTGATGAAGCTCGAGCAGAAAATGCACTTCAATCATTCCCTAAACCGAAATTTTTATTCTTAATTGCTCTTTTACTTGGAATCGGCATACCTTGCGGTATCATTCTACTTAAAAATGCTTTAGATAAAACTATCAAAAACAAAGCTGAAATTGAAGCAAAAACATCCGTTCCTATCATTGGAACCATATTGCACAACAGACATACAGACCAAATTCCGGTAAAAACTAAACCGAAATCTTCTATTGCAGAATCATTCCGTGCAATACGTTCAAATTTGCCATTCTTCTTAAAACATACAACAAATTCTACTAATGTTATTTCTCTTACTTCCACAGTTTCGGGTGAAGGAAAATCATTCTGCGCATTGAATCTTGCCTCAATACTATCATTAGTAAACAAGAAAGTGTTACTTATCGGTTTAGATCTTCGAAAACCAAAAGTTGCAGAGATGTTGAACATATCAAATAATATGGGTGTAACAACACATCTAATTGGTAGAGATAGTTTAGACGATGTTATTTTCCATACAGATGTAAACAACCTTGATGCTATTGTTGCTGGACCTATTCCTCCAAACCCTGCAGAATTAATAGAGAGTCCGGAATTTGATGAATTTATATCAAATTGTAAGAAACGTGGATATGACTATATTATCCTCGACACACCTCCTATCGGGTTGGTTGCCGACACTATTGCAATAGCAAAACATGCCGACGCGAACATATTTGTAATGAGACAAAATTATACAAGCAAAGAATCTATATCGTTGGCTAATTCTCTAGCAAAAGAACATCAAATCGAAAACTTGAGCATCATGTTGAACGATGTTGACATTAACGGTCAAGGCTACGGTTACGGATATGGTTATGGCTATGGAACATATAGAGATAAAAATAGCAAACACGGATACTATTCAGACGAAGAAGAAGAAAAGAAATCCTTTTTCTCTAAATTCAAAAGAAAAAAATAATGGCTAGTCCTCTACGAATCGTATATATGGGAAACCCTGATTTTGCAGTACGACCACTGCAAATCATGTTGGAAAATAATTATAATGTAGTTGCTGTTGTAACCGGACAAGATAAACCTGCCGGACGTGGAAAAAAAATAAATGAATCCGCCGTAAAACAATATGCAAAAACACAAAATCTACCCATCTTACAACCTGAATCCTTAAAAAGCGAGGATTTTTTAGAGGAATTACACAAACTAAATATAGACCTAATTGTTGTTGTTGCATTTAAAATGCTTCCTAAAGTAGTTTGGCAAATTCCAAGTATAGGAACAATAAATATTCATGCTTCACTCCTACCACAATATAGAGGCGCAGCTCCTATCAATTGGGCTATTATCAACGGTGAGAAAAAAACTGGCGTTACAAGTTTCCTAATAAACGAAGTTATCGACACGGGAAATATTTTACTTCAAAAAGAAGTAGAAATTACCGAAGATGAAACTGCCGGCACATTACACGACAAACTACAAGAAAGCGGATCGCAATTGCTTATTGAGACATTACATCTTCTTGAATCAGGAAAACAAACCGGCATAAACCAAGAAACACTATTTTCATCGGAAAATGAATTGAAACCTGCACCAAAAATTTTCAAAGAAACTTGCAAAATTGACTGGAATAAACATGCAGAAGACATCCACAATGCTATTCGAGGATTTTCTCCATATCCAGGTGCGTGGACAAACATCCAAAAAGGTGAAAGCACAGCAGTTTTCAAGATACTTTCTTCGTCATATATACAAGAAAATCACACATACGCAACAGGCACTATTGTTAATAAAAATAATAGTATTGCAATTGCAACTTCAGATGGTTTCATTCAACCAATTGAAATCCAAATGGAAGGCAAACGCCGTATGAACATTCATGACTTTATGAATGGATTTTCGTTCGAAGGCGCATCAATAGTGGATTAGAAGCATTTTCTAACATTTTTCAAACGATACTTTGTTAATAAATTTACTTTGGGAAGGTTCAAAGTCTTATATACTTTTGAGCAAAAAATAAAATACACATGGCAAAATTGGCAAGAAAATTCGAAGCAGAAAAAGTCGTAAAGGTTGATTATAACGGAAAACAACCACCATACTCTGAAAAACTAGAAGATACAGTTTTAGGACAGATACTTATTGATAGTGAAGCTATCAATGAAGTGATAAACATGCTAAAAAAAGAGGTGTTTTATATTCCTAATAATCAAATAATTTTCGAAACAATCTATGAACTTGCCAAAAGCAATCAACCTGTAGATCTAATTACTGTTTCCGAACGATTAGAAGCTAAAGAAGAACTTGAAAAAGTTGGTGGCATTAGCCATATAACAGAACTAACACTAAAAGTGTCTTCTTCTGCAAATATTGAAAGTCACGTAAAAATACTAATACAAAAGTATATCCAAAGAGAATTAATAAAAGTATCATCACTTATTTGCGAAAAGGCATTTGACTCAACTACAGAACTCTCGGAACTTACCGATTATGCAGAAAGTCAAATCATGTCTATTACCGAGCAAAATATACAACGAAGAAGTTACCGAGATATTAAAACCGTAGCCGAGTTATTATACGATACTTTACTTGAAAGAAGAGGAAAAGGTGTTGCTCCCGGTATATCTTCTGGCTATCCTGAACTAGATAAACTTACAAACGGATGGCAAAAAGGCCACATGATAGTTGTAGCAGCCCGTCCTGCCATGGGTAAAACAGCTTTTGTGCTTTCTATGGTACGAAATATGGCTATCAAAGAAAATAAACCTGTCGCTATGTTCTCTCTTGAAATGAGCTGCGAACAGTTGGCAACTCGTTTGTTTGTTGGTGAAGCACGAATTCCACAAGGAGCACTACAAAAAGGTGATTTAAACGACAATGATGTTGATAAACTAACCACAGCGATGGAACGCATAGCCCAAGCTCCTATTTGGTTAGACGACACACCTTCACTTTCTATCTACGATTTCAAATCAAAATGTAGAAAATTAAAGGAAAAAGAAGATATTCAATGCGTGATAGTCGATTACCTACAGTTGATGACTGCTCAGGGTAGTTTTAGCCGTGAACAAGAGGTAAGTTCTATTTCTCGACAAATAAAGGAAATCGCCATGGAATTACAAATTCCTATTATCGCCTTAGCACAGTTAAACCGTGGTTTGGAAAACCGACAAGGAGCAGAAAAAGAACCACGTCTTGCCGATTTGCGTGAATCTGGTTCTATCGAGCAAGATGCCGATATGGTAATGTTCCTAAATAGACGTTTCGTTTCTTTACGACAAGATTTTGTTCAAAACGAAGATGGAACAGAAAAAGACATACGTAAAGAAGCTCACGTACATATAAAAAAGAACCGTCATGGTTCACAAGGAACTGTAGAACTTGTATTCGAAGGACAATTTATGTCATTTGAAAATTTACCAGAAGATATCTTACAAAAAAGACTACAAAAATTAGAAAACAGAGAGTCTAAACACGACGAATTTCAAGAAAGCAGCTACAGCACAGAAGAAAGTAAAGCAATATTCCCTGATCAAAGCATAAACATTGAAAGTGTTCCCTTTTAAACATGAAAAAAATAATACTCACATATTTTTTTCTCGCTCTTTGTCAGTTATCCTTCGGATTTGGTTTTCTTATTCCTATGGATGGCGTACAAAAAAACCATCTAAAAGCATACGGAATAGCTTACTGGGTTTTACAAAACAACATTACTGTTGATTGGCTTTTGAATTATCGCGGCGGAAGTTTTCTAATAGAATATAGTCCGGATATAAAAAGCGAATGCGATATTCGTGGTGTCTCGTACGAGATTATAGCAGATGTAAAAGTTTCGTCAATTCTTGCCGAAGTGGCTTCCGACGATGTGAATATGGATGTCGTGAAATTGGAAAAAGCACCGAAAATGGCGGTTTATTCTCCTAAAGACAAACTACCGTGGGACGATGCGGTTACACTTGCACTCACCTACGCTGAAATTCCATACACCGTAATATACGACGGAGAAATTGTTAATGGAGACTTAAACAAATATGATTGGCTTCACATGCATCACGAAGACTTTACTGGACAATACGGTAAATTCTATGCTAGCTACAAAAATGCGCAATGGTATAGAGATCAACAACGAAATGCTGAAGCTGAAGCTCGTTCGTATGGATTTTCAAAAGTATCGGACTTGAAATTGTATGTAGCAAAAACTATTAAAACTTATGTAGAAAACGGTGGCTTTCTATTTGCAATGTGCTCAGGAACAGATTCTTTCGACATTGCCCTTTCGGCCGACGAAGTAGATATTTGCGAATATATGTACGACGGAGACCCAGCTGACCCACAAGCACAAGAAAAACTCGACTACAATAAATGTCTTGCGTTCCAAAACTTCACATTACGAAGAAATCCGTTAGAGTATGAATATTCCGACATTGATGTAACCGACACACGCAAAGTAAACGAAAATGCCGATTTCTTTACACTTTTTGAATTTTCTGCAAAATGGGACCAAGTTCCAACTATGCTTTGTCAAAATCATACAATGACAATAAAAGGATTTATGGGACAAACCACAGCCTTTAACAAGAGCTTAATCAAACCTACTACAACCATAATGGGTGAACTAAAATCTGCAAACGAAGCAAAATATATCCACGGCACATTTGGAAAAGGAACGTGGACATTCTATGGCGGTCACGATCCAGAAGATTACCGACATTATGTAGGAGACCAACCTACCAATCTCGACAATCATAAAAATTCACCAGGATACAGACTTATTCTCAACAATGTATTATTTCCTGCTGCCAAGAAAAAGAAACAAAAAACATAACTTAGTAAGTTTTTATGATTGTTTAGTAATTAGTTATTTGTCTTTAGCAATAAAAGGTTAGTGAATATATCAATATTCTTATTTATCTTTGCAACAAAATAACAAACAATGACACGCGAAGAAATAATTACAACAATCAATACTATTTTGGTAGACGAAATCGAAATTGATCAAGAAAAAATTAATGACAATGCACTTCTAAAAAAAGATCTTGGCATAGAAAGTCTTGATTTTATCGATATTGTTGCATTAATTGAAAGTAATTTCGGCTTCAAAATTAAGCCAGAAGAAATGAAAAACATTCAAACGCTGTCACAATTCTACGATTACGTAGAAAGCAAACTTCAATAAATGGATTCTCCAAACCGTCAATGGAAAGGTAAAACCGGTGGCGGTTCCTTCGGACAATGGTTTTTATTTACCGTTCTGGGCAAAATAAAAGTTTCTGTCCTCTACCCTGTTTTGTACATTGTCATCCCTTTTTATCTTCTATTTGGACGAAAAGGATACAACAGTGTAATGGCATTTTTTCAAAAACATATAGGGTTAAGTAAATGGCAGGCATTTAAAGCAACATACAAGAACTATATTACATTCGGGAAAGTCGTTTTAGACAAATTTGCACTCCTTGCAGGAAACGCCAAACAATTCAGTATCACTGTTGAAAACATCGATACATTCACCGAAGCGACTTGTAAACCTGAAGGCGCCTTTGTAATAAGCGCACACGTTGGTAATTTTGAACTTGCCGCACATTGTCTTCATCAAGACAAGAAACAATTCTATAGTTTAATCTACAACGGAGAATCACAGGCAATTCTAGAACGCAGAGAGAAAACACTATCAAAATTTAATATGAACCATATCTCCGTAACAAACGATATGTCACACCTATTTGCCATAAAAAATGCAATAGAAACTGGAGATATGGTAATAATCCACGGAGACAGGTTGTTTGGCAGTCCAAAATATTTCTTAGCAGATTTTTTAGGAAAACCTGCTAAATTTCCCATTGGCGCCTTTCGAATCGCTGCTCAACTTGAAGCACCCATATATGTCGTGTTCATAATGAAGGATAAAGGTTTATCGTATCAGGGATACGTACACAAACTAGAATATCCAACAGAAGAATATTCTTCAATAAAAAAAGCAGAATATATGGGCAAACAATTTGTTGCCTCTTTGGAAGACCTCCTAAAAAAATATCCAGAACAATGGTTTAACTACTATGACTTTTGGGAAGAACTTTCATAATTTGTACCTTTGTAAAAATTGATTGAAATGGAATTACAGTCACCTCAAAAAGAAATGTATTCAAAAGAGAGATTTAATGCGGCACAAGCACAACGACTAGCGCAAGAAATCGCATTTGGTCCTATCGTGTTCCAAGTCTCTCGACTTATGGTAAAATTCGGCATTTTCGAAATGCTTAATAACGCGAAAGACGGACTTTCTCTTGAAGAAATCGCAGAAAAAGCAAAGCTTTCTCGCTATGCTGCCCAATGTTTATTAGAATCATCTCTCACTATAGGTACAATTTTATTGAAAGACAAGAAATTCTATCTTGCAAAAGCCGGATGGTTCTTAATCCACGACGACATGGCTCGTGTAAATATGGATTTCAACCACGACGTTAACTACTTGGGATTATTCAATTTAGAAGAAGCTCTTCTAAACGGCAAGCCTGAAGGTCTTAAAGTTTTCGGTACTTGGCCTACTATTTACGAAGGTCTTTCGCAATTGCCTGCACAAGTACAAAAAAGTTGGTTCGGATTCGATCATTTTTATTCAGATAATTCTTTCAAGCAAGCGCTAGAAATAGTATTTTCAAATAAGCCAAAAACATTACTTGATGTAGGTGGCAATACAGGTCGCTGGGCGCTACAATGCGTAGGATTCGACAAAGATGTGCAAGTAACTATCATGGACTTGCCTCAACAATTGGAAATGATGCGCAACCAAACCAAAGGTATTGAAGGAGCAGATAGAATTTTAGGACACGGTGCTAACTTGCTTGACAAGAATGTTCCTTTCCCAACCAACTTCGATGCAATTTGGATGAGCCAATTCCTTGATTGCTTCTCCGAAGAAGAAGTTACAAGTATTCTGAGCCGTGCGGCAAAGTCTATGAATAAGGATACTCGACTATACATAATGGAAACCTTATGGGATAGACAAAAATTTGAAACCGCTTCATACTGCTTGGCACAAATCAGCATCTATTTCACTGCTTTAGCGAACGGAAATTCAAAAATGTACTATTCACAAGATATGATTCGTTGTGTTGAAGATGCTGGTTTACAAGTAGAAACAATACACGACGGACTAGGACTAGGTCATAGTATTTTAGTTTGCAAATTGAAATAATATGATTGACATTCCGATTTCAGAACTTCTTCCGCAACGTCCTCCATTTATTATGGTGGACAAATTGGTTTCTTTCGAAGGAAAGGTTGCAACAACAACATTTTGTATTACAAAAGAAAATGTTCTACTCTCCAATGATGGAACTCTCTCCGCTGGCGGAATACTCGAAAATATGGCACAAACTTGTGCGGCAAGAATTGGATACATCAACAAAGTTCTTGAGTCACAAAGTGTAAAAATCGGCGTTGTTGCATCACTAAAAAACATTACAATTCACTCCTATCCTTCTGTTGGAGACGAACTTACAACAACTGTTGAAGAAACTTTAGGTGGATTTATGAATATGACCATCCTCAATGCAAAAGTTGTATGCAATAACACAATCATTGCCGAAGGTGAAGTAAAAGTCGCATTAACTGATCAAGAAAGCAAGTAACATGAGCGAAGAAATAGTCCTTCAAGCAGAAAAAAACTTTGACATTCGTTTTAGCGAAGTCGATTCTATGCGTATTGTTTGGCACGGGAACTATGCTTTATACTTCGAAGACGCACGAGAAGAATTTGGTAGAAAATACAAATTGGAATATATGCGTATGTATGATTTTGGTTTCTACGCACCAATCGTGGAACTCACATTCAACTATAAACGTCCTCTAAAATACGAAGATCAAGCTCGAATTGTAATAAAATTCAAAAACACCAATGCGGCAAAACTTATCTTCGACTACGAAATATACGATCGCAAAACAAATGAACTTTGCGCTACAGGACGAACTGTACAAGTATTTCTTGATACCGACTACAACTTATTATGGACAACACCTCCATTCATTAACGAATGGAAAAAAATGAACGGACTTCCAACATACGAAGAATGATTTATCAAGTAGGACATAATATAATTTCACCTTTAGGTTTTTCTTCAGAAGAAAATTATCTTGCTGTAAAATCAGGAAAAACTAAGATTCAAATTCACGAAAATGAATTTGGACTTCCTGATACATTTATGGGTTCCATCATAGATAATGATTTACTGGACAAAGAATTTTCGACAATAAATCAGGTAAACAAACGCTATACAAAATTCGAAAAGATGGCAATTGTAAGCGTTCACCACGCATTACAAAACACATCTATACAAGCAAACGACTCTTCGGTTCAATTTGTTGTATCTACAACAAAAGGAAATGTTCATTTATTGGAAAATATTGATGGTTTTGAACCCGATCGTGTTCATTTATGGAAATCCGCACAACTTATTGCTGATTTTTTTGGAAACAAAAATGAACCTATTATAATTTCCAATGCGTGCATATCTGGAGCAGCCGCACAAATCACAGCACTACGATTATTACAATCGAACGATATTCAAAATGTAATTGTTGTAGGAGCCGATATGCTTTCAAAATTCATTGTTTCGGGATTCCAATCATTTAAAGCACTTGCTCCAGAATTATGTAAACCATACGACAAAAATCGTGTTGGACTAAATTTAGGAGAAGCCGCTGCAACAATCATATATGGGAAAACAATATCTCCACTACTAGCAAACAGCATTGAACTTGTAAATGGAGCAATGGCAAACGATGCGAATCATATTTCCGGTCCGTCACGAACTGGCGCTGGATTATATCTTGCAATACAAAAAGCCCTACAAACTGTTAAACCAGAACAAATTGCATTCGTAAACGCTCATGGAACTGCAACAGCATATAACGACGATATGGAATCATTGGCACTTACAAGTGCAGGTCTTCAAGATAGACCTATAAATAGTTTAAAAGCATATTTCGGTCATACACTTGGTGCCGCTGGGGTATTAGAATCAATTATTTCTTCCTTAGCTATACTTGACAATACAGCATTGAAAACCAACAATCTACAAGAAAGAGGAACGGTTGCTCCTGTTAACTCTCTTATGGAAAATCAAACTTGCACAGAAGAATATTTTATGAAAATTCTTTCTGGATTTGGTGGTAGCAACGCTGCTTTACTTTTCAAAAAGACAAGATAATGAAATTAGGAATAGAGTCATATTGTAGAATTACGAACGACAGGGTTATTGTAAATGACAATACAATAGAAATTCCTCGTGAACAATCGTGGCTAACCGACATTTATCACGCCGCAAAAATCTCTTATCCTAAATTCTTTAAAATGGATAACTTGGCGAAATGTGGTTTTTTAGGATCGGAAGTCGCCCTACAACCTCTTAATTTCGACAAAACAAATCTAAAAGAAGATGTTGCCGTCGTATGTTGCAACCGAAGTTCTTCCCTCGACGACGACACAACATACCAGAAAACGATACAAAACAACGACGACTATTTCCCTAGTCCTGCCGTTTTTGTGTACACGTTAGCAAATATTGTAACTGGTGAAATTTCAATTAGAAATAAAACAATGGGAGAAAGCGCTTTTTACGTTATGGAACAATTTAATCCACAAAAATTTTGTTCCTTTGCCGAAAGTGCGTTTTTAGATCAAAGAATACAAGCGTGTATATGCGGTTGGGTTGAATATTACAATGAGATTTGTGATGTTTTATTTTTGTATATAACGCGTAATACAATGAACTGCAAAGAATTAAACGCAGAAATTTTACATACATTATACAACTTATAATATGGAAGAATTAATTTTAGAATTAAAGAAAGAAATTATCGAAGTTTTAAACTTAGAAGAAATCACTCCTGAAGACATCGACGCTGATGCTCCTTTATTCGGCGAAGGTCTTGGTTTGGACTCTATCGACGCTTTAGAATTGATGATGCTAATGCAAAAGAACTATGGCATCAAGGTTGACAATTCTGAAAAAGGAAAAGAAATCTTCAAGTCTATTCGTGTAATGGCTGAATTTATTTCTAACAACAGAACGAAATAAACAGAATGAACGAGAAATTGGTCGTAACCGGAATGGGCATCATTTCGGGTTTAGGAAAAGGAAAAGAAGCAACTCTTTCTGCTTTGTTAGCAGAAAAATCTGCCGTTGGTGCTGTCAAATATATTCAAACGATGCACAACGACATTCCTGTTTCTGAAGTTCCTTTCTCTGATTCTGAGTTGAAACAAATGCTCAACATTCCTAACGACCAACTAATCACCCGCACTCCGTTAATGGGTATAGTTGCCGCACAAGAAGCTATACAACAAGCAAAACTTTCCGAGAACAAGCCGAAACGTATAGCATTCATAAATGGAACTACCGTTGGTGGTATGGAAAAAACAGAGCTATTCTATACAGATTTATTAGAAAACGACTCACATTCACAATACATTGCTACCCACGATTGTGGTTCTGGAACAGACGACATTGCGGATTATTTTGGATTATTTGATATAACCACAACTATATCTACAGCGTGCTCTTCGGCAATAAATGCTCTCATTATAGGTGCAAATCTTATAAAAGCAGGAAAAGTCGATGCAGCTGTTGTTGGCGGTACGGAATGCTTAAGCAAATTCCATCTTAATGGATTTAATACATTGATGATTTTGGATAGAGAAGTATGTAAACCTTTCTCTAACAATCGTGCCGGATTAAATTTAGGAGAAGGTGCCGCATATCTAGTTTTAGAAAAAGCTGATGATGCTAAACAAAGAGGTATTACCCCTTTATGTGAATTAAGTGGCTATGCAAACTTCTGCGATGCTTTCCATCAAACTGCAACATCGCCAAACGGACAAGGACCTTTCCTTGCTATGCAAGGTGCTTTACAAGAAGCAGGTTTACAACCCAATGACATTGACTACATAAGCGCACATGGCACAGGGACAGGCAATAATGACGAAACCGAAAGTATTGCTATCGCAAGAGTTTTTGGAGAACACGTCCCTGATTTCTCGTCAACAAAAGCTTATACCGGACATACTACTAGTGCTGCAGGAAGCGTAGAATCCGTTATTTCAATATTAGCTTTAGAAAACAATTTTGTGCCAGCAAACCTCAACTTTGCAGGAAAAATAGAAAATAGCACAATACAACCGAACACACAAACCAAAAAGAAACAAATGTCTCACATAATGAACAATTCTTTTGGTTTTGGTGGCAACGACTCTTCTTGTATATTCTCAAAAATTCAATAATATGGAGATTTTCATTCAATCCGCTGCACAAATTTCAATTCAAAATCCTCTCTGCGAAGATTGGTTTGAAACTCCTATTGTTCCATCCCTTCCATATAATCGTTCTATAGAGCCTGATTATAAACAATTTATCTCGCCTATAGCTTCCAGAAGAATGGGAAAACTTATAAAACGAGCCATTGCGACTTCAGTATCGGCCCTACAACAAGCAGACATTCAAGAACTTGACGCTATAATAACAGGAACTGGTTTAGGTTGTGTCGAAAACACCGAAAAATTTCTTTCGGCTATGGTAAAAGAAGGAGAAGAATTTCTTCAACCTACATTCTTTATGCAATCTACCCACAATACAATTAGTTCACAGATTGCATTATTCTTAAAATGTAATGGATACAATTGTACCTATTCACACCGTGGAACATCTTTTGAATCAGCACTTTCCGATGCTTTTATTCAAATACAATTAGGTAAAATAAAGAATGCTCTTGTTAGTGGTCAAGATGAAATGACTCCTGACTATTTTAACATGCTCGGAAAAATTGGTTATTGGAAGAACGAAATCTCACCTGAAATTCTCAAAGCAAGCGATACAAATGGCTCATTTGCAGGAGAATGTTCTGCCGCAATAACAGTAAGTACCGAGAAGAAAGCACAATCTCTATGTAAACTACTACAAGTTGATTTGCTTTACAAACCATCAAAAGAAAGAATGAAACAGGCGATTGCAGACATGATGGCACAAGCCAACATCTCTTCTATTGACGCTGTTATGCTTGGTTTAAATGGCGACCACCAAAACGATAAAATATATTTAGATTTTGCAGAGACATTCTTTGCTGAAAAACCATATTGTTGGTATAAAAACATATTCGGAGAATCGTTTACCGCACCAGCATTCGGCGTTTATACAGCTGCAAATTGTCTCAAAAAAGGAAGTATTCCACAACATCTGCTATACAACAACAGCAACGTACAGGACCTACGTACAATTTTGGTTTACAACCACTTCCAAAACAAAGACCATTCCTTGATTCTTCTATCCAAATGTTAAGACTAATTGTATTATCGGTTATTCAATCATGTTGCCTTGCATCAGGACAAGTATTCCTAAAATTAGCAATGAGCAAAATGGGAGAATTTTCTTGGACATGGAGCTTTTTCCAAAATCTACTAACGAATTGGTGGTTTTTAGCAACAGGAATTGCAATGGGAAGCGCTACTGTTCTATGGCTACATATACTAAAACAATATCCATTGTCTTCAGCCTACCCTATGACATGCTTAAGTTTTGTTTTTGGTATGTTTGCGGCAATGTTCTTTCTTCATGAGTCGATTCCATTCACACGATGGATTGGAGTTGTATGTATTATTATTGGCGTAATTTTTGTTGCAAAATAACACTATGAAAAAATTTACAATCTGCAATATTATCTTTTGCCTTTTGTTCACAATACAACTATGTGCACAAAACGACTTCAAGAAAGTTGATGCCACTACAAAACAAACCATACTTTCTGACATTTCTGCTACATCAAAAAATAACAAGACACTTTCTTGCTCATTTGTACAAGAAAAAACAAGCACTTTAGTGGCAGAAAAAGCAGTATCAAAAGGACTTATGTATTACAAATCACCAAATTCTCTTCGATGGGAATATACCTCACCACAAACAAGTGCACTTATTGTAAATGGGAATGAGGCGGCTTTACAAACAGCAAAAGGAACCACAACAAACAATACAAGAATGTTTAAAGAATTGGCTACAATCATTATCAGCACAATAGATGGTTCCGGCTTAAATGACAGCAAAAACTTTACATCCGAAGTATTGGAAAACACAACGACATATAAGGTCATTCTTACCCCTATCAACAAACGAATTGCGGCTATTTATTCTAATATAACATTACAAATAGACAAGCAAAACAAAGTGGCAAAAAGTATCAGTATGCAAGAAAAGAATGGTGATTCCATGATAATCTTTTTCTCTAACCACAAGTTAAACCAAGCATTAGACACACATCTTTTCATTATTCAATAATATGTTAGAAAACAGAATTTATCTCATAGAACATACAAACATTATAAAAGATACTGTAACATATTCTATTCGTCAGAATAAGAATAATGAAATTTTTAAAGCACATTTTCCTGGTTCACCTATAACACCAGGAGCGTGTTTAATAGAAATAGCCAAAGAACTTTGCGAAAAACATATTGGAAAACCTCTATCTGTTTCATTTGTTAAATCCGTAAAATTTATTTCTGTCATTACACCGACAAAAAATGAATTTTTAGATTTTGCAATCACAATTTCCGAGACAGACAACACATACCAAGCAAAAGTTCAGATTTTATCGGATGGAAATGTTTATTCAAAAATAAATTTTGAGTTAGCATAATGGAACTAACAAACGATACTTGCATAGTTATTCCAACTTACAACAACGAAAAATCAATTGCTGCTGTTGTTGAATCTGTTATCCCCTATTCCTCCAACATCATAGTTGTAAATGACGGTTCCACAGATTCGACAGAATCAATATTACAAGAATTCGGAAACAAAATCAAACTTGTTTCATACCAACCCAATAGAGGTAAAGGATACGCATTGAAGCAAGCGTTTGCCGAGGCAAAGAGAATGAACTTCAAAACTGCAATAACACTTGACGCCGACGGACAACACAAAGCAAGTGACCTACCTTTATTTGCGTCAGCAATACAAAATAACCCTAACGCATTAATTATCGGTAGTCGTTCGTTTGACCAACCGAATATGCCAGCAAAAAACAGTTTTGCAAACAGATTTTCAAATTTTTGGTTTACTGTGCAAACAGGTATTTCGTTACCCGACACACAAACAGGCTATAGAGCTTATCCTCTGGTTGCTATGAAATATAAAGGTCCTCTAAACAACCGGTACGAAGCAGAATTAGAACTATTAGTTCGTTCTGCTTGGAAAGCAATACCGTTGGTTCCAATAAACATAGATGTATATTATCCACCAAAAGAAGAACGCGTTTCACACTTTCGTCCAACCAAAGATTTTGCACGAATCAGCTTATTGAATACTTGCCTGTGTATTCTTGCTATCATATATGGATATCCATCTATGTGGCTACGAAGATTTTGGAGGAAACTACAATAAAAAAAGAGACAATGCACGCATCGTCTCTTTCTCTTTTAACACAAAACATTTTCTACTCTATCGGATATGTTCCTTCCGAAAGACCTTTCATCAAAGCATCATACATATCCTGATCGCGAAGTGTTAATTTCCTACGATTTATCAAGTTGAAATTTTGTCCTTCTGTACAATCCCAATAGAAAGGAACACAACCATAATTCTTTGATTCACGAGCAACAGTTTCCAACCATTGGCAAACACTTTTATGATGCATCTCCTGATCTAATACCGCCGTATCTTTATCACGATACAAACATCCAAATTCACCTAAAATAACTGGATAACCTGCATTTACATATCGTGTCTGCATTTTTTTCATTTCTGTTGCAATATACTTCGGTCCGTATGTAGAAACTGCATTACGATCCTTTTGGATATCAGAAAGAAAATCTCCCCAGTAATATTGCATTTTTCCCCAAGTTTCGTCCTTTTCCAAGCCACAGAAAGTAAATGGCAAATAGCAATGTGCTTCCATTGCCAAACGACCAGGAACAGTATCGGTAGGCATTGTTCTAAAATACAAGTACGACTTATCTATATCCGCATTAGGTCCTTGTACAACAAGTGTACGAAATAGATTCTTTCCACCTGTAGCACGAACTGTTGATACGAAAGATTGCTCATATTTGAATATCGTTGCCGCATTTGCTCTATCATTACCATTATAACTATTCGGTTCATTTAATGCAGCAAAAAGTAAATGATCGTCATAGTCAGCGAATTCTGTAGCTATTTGTTGCCAATAATCTATATATTTTAAGTTGACAGCTTCACTATAACCATTTTCAATATCATTTTCAATCCATCCACCATCCCAATGTATATTAATAAGCGCATACATATCTTGATTCACAACATAATCAACTACCTCGTGTACACGTTTCATCCAACTAGCATCAATTTTCCCATTTTTTGCATGTAAATCCCAAGAACACGGAATACGAACTGCATTAAAGCCCATATTCTTTACATACGCAATTATTTCAGGAGTCGTCTTCGTTTCTCCCCAAGCAGTTTCTCCACCAACAGCCTCCAAAGTATTACCTAAGTTCCATCCCGCATAAATCGAATACACAACTTCTTTTGCCGTACGCATGCCAAAGGTATTCAATGTATCCAATACCGTATCATTCTCTACAACTGTTGTATCTTCCGGTTGTGGATCTTCCCCTTTTACATTTTTGTTTTTACAAGATGTGCATACCAACGAAAAAGCAACTGCACATACAATTGAAACTCTACAAATTATTCTCATCACTTTATATTTTCTAATTCTTGTAATAAGTTTGAACAAGCTACTTCTAACATATCTATAACCAAAGTAAAACCTTCTTCTCCTCCATAATACGGATCGGGAACGGAAGTTCGACCAAACTCCTGACAATAATCCACCATACGATGTATTTTCGCACGCTGTTCATCGGTAGTTGCAATAGATTCTAAGTCACGGATATTCTGATCATCCATTCCAAATATTAAGTCAAATTTTTCGAAATCGGACTTTTCAACAGGACGAGATAAATGTGTTATAAAATAACCACGGTCACCTGCTTTACAACGCATACGATAATCCGCTTTATCTCCTTCGTGATAATCAAGAATTCCTGCCGAATCTATCTCATATTTTGCAGTCAATCCCTTGTCTTCCACTAACTTATTCATAATAGTATCGGCCAAAGGAGAACGACATATATTTCCTAAACAGACAAATAAAATTTTCTTCTTTTGGTTTTCCATATTATCTATTTTGTTCCTGTAAAATCAAAAGCTGCAACATACGCAAAGCCGTAAAAGCTGCTTTTGCAACATTCGCTTCACGCTCCGTACCAAACTGAAATCGTTTTGCAACAACCTGTTTTTCAGAAGCAACTGCTATCCACACTGTGCCAACAGGTTTTTCCGCCGAACCACCAGTAGGACCGGCTATTCCCGATGTAGCAACACCGTATGTTGTACCTATTTTCTTACGAACTTGCGATGCCATAGTCCGTACAACCGACTCGCTCACAACGCCATATTTTTCGATATCCGAAGGAGAAACCTGTAATTCATTTATTTTTACAGAGTTATCATACGATATAACACTACCCCAATAATAAGCAGAACTACCAGAAAGACGAGTCAACATAGAAGAAATCAGACCGCTTGTACAACTTTCCGCCGTTGCTACTGTAGCACCTTGAGAAAGCAATAACTTTCCCACCACCTCTTCTATAGTTTCTTCATCATATCCCCAAACATATTGACCAATAATAGGCAACAATTTGGTTTCTTGTTCCGCTATCATCTTTTGAGCAACAGATTCATTCCCAGCTTTACAAGACATACGCAACTTCACAACACTATGCGCCGGCAAATAAGCCAAATGAATCTGCGGAGGCAATGCTGTTTCCCAATCAGCAATAATCTCCGCCAACTTAGATTCTGCTATGTCCGTAACATTAATATGTCTATGTACAATTGCAGGCAAATCAAACAAAGTACGAAGCCAAGGAAGTACAGTTTCCATCATCATACGCTTCATTTCCGACGGAACACCAGGTAACGAAATAACAACACATTGTTCATTTTCGAACCACATTCCCGAAGCTGTACCACAAGGATTTGGAATCAAGCGAGCTGATTTGGGGAACTGAGCCTGCGTTAAATTATTCGCATTCACCTCTTGATTCCGAGCAGTCGCATAACGAACCATTCCGTCGTATGCCTGCTGATTAAAAGCTAATTCTGTATGAAAAAATTCACACAATACTTGTTTCGTAATGTCATCGTTCGTTGGACCTAGTCCACCTGTAACAACAACAACCTTTGACTCACCAGAAAGACGAGTCAAAGAGTTTGTGATACTTGCACGACTATCCGAAATAGTTTCAACACATGATATATCGAAACCTATAGCCGACAAATGTTCACCCAACCACGAAGCATTGGTATTGACAGTCTTACCTATCAGCAATTCATCACCAATGCTCAATAGAGCGACATTCATATTAGTTTTCTGGCATCAACAACCAGCAAATTAAATATACCAATAAACCAAAACCACCGAAAACAACTGCACATAGCCAAATTATTCTCATAATAGTTGGATCAATACCGAAATAATTTGCTACACCACCTGCTACACCAGCGATTTTTTTGTCTGAAGATTTTTTAAAAGTTGCCATAATTATATTTTTTAGTTTATGCAAATATACATAGAATTAGTAACTTTGAAAAAATTATCTTTATGACTATTTCAGACTGTATTTCGGAAATAGAAACTATCGCTCCGCTATGTTACCAAGAATCATACGACAACGCAGGATTGATTATTGGCAACAAAAATGACGAAGTTTCAAAAATACTTATCACTTTAGATGTTACTGAAGCTGTAATACAAGAAGCTATCGATTGTAACGCAAATCTTATAATATCTCATCATCCATTGATTTTCAAAGGATTAAAGAAAATCAATGGAAATAACGAAACAGAAGAGTGCATATTACTTGCAATAAAACACGACATTGCAATTTACGCGTGCCACACAAACATTGATGCTGTTTCAACAGGTGTTAATGCCAAGATATGTGAGAAACTTGGACTGACAAACACACGTATATTAAAACCTAAAGCAGAATGTTTAACAAAACTGGTAACATACGTTCCCGTTTCACACACAACTGCTGTACAAGAAGCATTATTCAGCGCCGGAGCTGGATGTATAGGCAACTACGACAAATGCAGTTTCTCTACAGAAGGAATAGGAACATACCGAGCTAACGAAATTGCAAACCCATTTATAGGCAATCAAAACGAATTCCACAAAGAACCAGAGCAACGACTAGAAGTAATACTCCCTAACGAAAAGACGCAAGCTGTCGTTAGCGCACTACTTGCTGTTCATCCATACGAAGAAGTTGCCTACGACCTAATTCCTTTGCAAAACACTTTCAATCTTGTCGGCGATGGAATGATAGGCGAATTACCTGAAGAAACTGACACCATTGAATTTTTACAAACCGTGAAAAAAACATTTGGTTGCGGAATCATAAGACATACCGACATTACAAAAAACAAAGTGAAGAAAATCGCAGTATGCGGTGGCTCAGGCAGCTTCCTAATCGAAGATGCGAAACGCAATGGCGCAGATGTTTTTATAACAGCCGATGTGAAATACCACGATTTCTTTCTTGCCGAAAACAAGACAATCATCGCCGACATCGGACATTTTGAATCAGAGCAATTCACAAAAGAATTATTTTATGAAATATTAAAGAAAAAATTTTATACATTTGCAATCCAAATTTCAAAGGTTAGTACGAACCCGATAAACTACTTATAAAATGGCAAAGAAACAAGCAGAAGTTACTGCTCAACAAACTGTAGAAGAAAAACTTACAGCATTGTTCAACTTACAAGAAGCAGATTCTAAGATTGACGAAATCACTCGCCAACGCGGCGAACTTCCATTGGAAGTTAAAGATTTGGAAGATGAATTAGCAGGCTTAGAGACACGCATCGCAAAAATCCAAGAAGAAATTTCCCAAAAGGAAAAAGATGTTGCCACTAAGAAAGAAGAAATAAAAGATGCGCAAGCACAAGTTAGAAAATATGAAGAACAACAAAACCATGTTTCTAACAACCGTGAATTTGAATCAATTGCAAAAGAAATTGAATTTCAAAACCTTAACATACAACTTTTCGAAAAACGTATTCGTGAATACAGCAACGATATCGAGAAGAAAAAAGTTCAATTAAGCGATTCTAAAGCAAAATTCGACGATCGCAAGATTGACTTAGATGCTAAAGTAAAAGAACTTGAAACTATCATAAGCGAAACTAAAGAAGAAGAAGAAAAATTAAGAAATGAAAAAGTTGCTATTGCTGAAACAATAGAAGAACGTCTTCTTAACGCATACAGCCGTCTTCGTAAGAATGCACGTAATGGTGTTGCTATCGCAACTGTAGAACGTGACGCTTGTGGTGGTTGCTTCAACAAAATCCCTGCTCAAAGACAACTAGACATCAAGAGCCACAAAAAAATCATCGTATGTGAATATTGTGGTAGAATTCTTGTTGACAAAGATCTTGTTTTCGGAACAGAAGAAAAATCTGAAGTAGCAGAATAAACAAACACTAACACTATAAATACAATGCTGTTTGCGGTTTCGTAAACAGCATTTTTTATCTTATGAATATCGGTCTTTATTTCGGTTCCTTCAACCCCATTCATGTGGGACATCTTGTAATTGCGAACTACATCGTAGAATTCACGAACCTTGATGAACTTTGGTTTGTAATCTCTCCGCAAAATCCTCTAAAAGAAAAATCTTCTCTTTTGGACGACTATCAAAGATTAAGAATGGTCGAGTTAGCTATTGAAGACATTCCCCATCTACGAACTTCTTCTATTGAATTTTCTTTGCCACAACCATCATACACAGTAAATACCTTGGCGCATTTGGAAGACAAATATCCACAACATACATTTTCTTTAATTATGGGTGGTGACAATCTGCAGTCTTTCAAAAAATGGAAAAACTACCAACGAATACTCGAAGGATATACAATCTATGTATATCCACGTCCGGAATATACTATCCCTGAAGACTTTAAAGAAATACCTACCATACAAATTGTACAAGCTCCATTAATGGAAATTTCATCAAGTCTCATACGCGAATGCATACGAGACGGTAAAAACATTCAAGGATTTATGCCTCCAGCAGCATGGAAATATCTAGACGAGATGAATTTTTACAAAAAAACAAACCTATAGTTTTATAATAAAATATTATTTTTGTCTTCAAGACTTGTTGAAATGCTTACTACAACCATATTTATACAAGGTGTGCTTATAGGCTTGTTCGTTTCCATTCCAATGGGACCTATTGGAATTTTGTGCATACAACGAACACTACAACAAGGAAGACTTTCCGGATTTATTTCTGGACTTGGTGCAGCCTGTGCTGATACAGTATTTGCCAGCATTGCCGGACTAGGCTTAACGCTTGTGTCGGATTTCTTTAAGGAACAGCATATATTTCTTATGTTGATTGGTTCCGCAATACTTTTCATCCTTGGATTACGTATGTTTTTCAAAAACACTATAAAACAAGCACGAGCATTTAAATATAAGAAGTCTAACCCACTCTCCGATTTTATTTCCGTTTTTGTTCTCACAATTACAAATCCTATAACTATCATATTTTACGGAATCGTATTCGCGAGTTTAGGTATCGTACAAGATAATCTTTATTCACTTATAGTGCTACTTTCCGGAATATTCTGTGGTGCCATCAGTATTTGGTTCTTATTGTCAACATTTGTCAATATTTTCAGAAAATATTTTCGTTTGCGAATTATCTTCTACATAAATAAAATAGCCGGCATTATTCTTATGCTATTTGGATTATTTGCCGTATATAACGCATTCTGTCCTGTCGGCCAAGACGTAACGGGACATAATGTGCCAATCATACAACACAAATAAACATGATAGCAGAAACAAATACTATTTGTGCGATTGCAACAGCACAAGGAAAAGGAGCAATTGCTGTTATACGCATTAGCGGCGAAGAAACCAAGAACATCATCCAAAAGATCTTCAAACCATACAAATATGTAGAAAATTGGCAGAATCAAGGATATAAAATTTATTACGGTGAAATCACCAAAAATGGAGAAACCATAGACTCTGTATTAGTCTCTATCTTTAATAATCCAAATTCTTACACTGGTGAAGATTCTGCAGAAATCAGTTGCCACGCTTCAACCTACATACAAAACGAAATTCTTAATTTACTCATAGAAAATGGTGCTCGTTTGGCACATCCAGGTGAATTTACACAACGAGCTTTTCTCAATAAAAAAATAGATTTGTCGCAAGCAGAAGCTGTTGCTGACCTGATTGCTTCTGATTCAAAAGCTTCGCATCACCTCGCAATGTCACAGATGAAAGGTGGTTATGCAAAAGAACTAAAAGACTTGCGCGATGTTTTACTTACATTCTTGTCTTTATTAGAACTAGAATTGGATTTTAGCGAAGAAGATCTTGAATTTGCCGACAGAAAACAACTTACCGACCTTTGTAGCGACCTCACAAAACGAGTAGAGAAATTAGTCGCTTCATTTAAATTGGGAAATGCTATTAAAAAGGGAATTCCTGTTTGTATTGTTGGCGAACCGAATGTTGGCAAATCAACATTGTTAAATGCTATTTTGAACGAAGATAAAGCAATCGTATCTTCTATTCCTGGCACAACCCGCGATGTTATAGAAGATACTATCGTTATAGATGGTATTACGTTCCGTTTTATTGATACTGCTGGTATTCGCGAGACAGAGAATGAAATCGAAAGAATCGGCATACAAAGAACTTTCGATAATATAGAAAAGGCTTCGTACATTTTTGTTTTGTTTGACATTACTGCCGACAAGCAAGAAATACAACAAACAATTACAACCATCAAGGAACAAGCGCAAAACAAAAAGATTTTCTTAATCATAAATAAAATTGACCTTGTTCCTGACTACCAAGATATTATCAAGAAAAACGATTTCGAAGGTCTATCAAATGACGACGAATTCATCTACATATCTGCTAAACAACAAATCGCAGTGGATGGCTTAATAGAAAAACTTTTGTCGGATGTAAACGCAAACAACATAAGCCAAGAAGATGCAATTGTTACAAATTTCCGTCATTTTGAAGCACTACAGCACGCGTTAGAATCACTACATAACATCGACGAAGGTTTTCAAAACGGCTTAACAAACGACCTTATCAGCCTTGAATTACGACAAGTCCTTCACTATCTTGGAGAAATCACTGGAGAAATCAGCGAAGAAGAGATGTTAGGCAATATTTTCGCCCATTTCTGCGTGGGGAAATAATTCTCAATAACCCACCATAACTAAACATAGGATAAAACCTTGAAACGCCCGACTATCGGGCATTCTTCATTTTTTGTTTTTAATCAACCTTTTGTTTTATTATCGTTATTTTGGTTATTTTTGTACCACATTTGTACCACAACCACAAATTAGTTGAATTTATAACAGTTATAAACCCAATATGAAAAAGTGTGTTTACAAACTTTTACAAACATTTACAAATATATGGGAGAAATTAACCCAAATACGTCCTATATGTCAACACCAATGGAAAGAATCAGAACGTATCTTAAAGTATGTCAATTTTGCGGAAAAGAATATTATGCTTACAAGTCCACAACTAAATGTTGTTCGGATTCGTGTTCTAAGCGACTGTACAAGCAAAACAAACGGACGCAATTGTTACAAATCGAAGAACGTACAGTAAAAAAAAGATTAGCTCAAGATTTGCAACAAGAAGCCTTTCTATCAATATCCGATGCCGCAAGACTTTTACATGTCTCTCGGCCAACAATGATGAACATCATTAAGACGAAATGTATATGCGTTCATTCCTCAAGTAAAAGAATGAAACGCATCAACAAAGAAGATTTGCTTCAAGCCTGTAGCAAGGAAATATCTGCTCCAATTGTAAAAGAAACAAACTTAATATCTGTGAAAGAAGCTTTAGAAAAATATAAAATATCAATCACTTGGTTTTATCATAAAATAAGACCTGCAAATCTTACACCTATCAAAATTAAGGGAGTTGCTTTCTACGATGCCGAAGATTTGAAAAAATTGCTCTATGTGAAACAACACGTTGAAATACGAGATTGGTACACGGTTTCTCAAATCGTTGAGCAATTTAATTTGAAAAGACCTCGTGTCTATGAAATATTGACTGACAACAAGGAAATACCTCGAAAAAGGGTGGGAAAAGACATTCTCATTTCAAAGAAACATTGGGATGACATTAGAGGTGTTTCAATGCAGGAAAACGAGAAATACTATTCTGTTCCAGATGCAACTCAGTTATACAATATCAAAAGATCATATTTATATGATATTATCCGAGAACACAATATACCTAAGATTAAACGGGGGCAATATATCTACATTGAAAAATCAGTTTTGGATTCAATTATGTCAAACCGCAAAAAATAAAAAATATGTCAAGTACAAAAGTAACACTACGAAAAAGAGAATTACCAAGTGGCACTATAACGCTATATCTTGATTTCTACCCACCAATTACCAATCCTCGAACAATGGAGAAAACACGCCGAGAGTATTTGGGTATTTATTTAATCAAGAATCCACAAAGTGCAATTGAGAAAAAAGCAAATGCCGACAAACTGCAAATTGCTGAAGGTATCCGGGCACAGCGAGAACTTTCCATTCTCAGCCAACAATATGGTTTTATTGATAAAACTATGGAGAAAGCAGACTTTAATTCCTATATACAAGAAGAATCTCTCCATCACAACGAACGTTGGTTGATTACGGCCAAACATTTTGAAAAATTCACACACAACAATTGCACGTTTAGAGATGTCACCATTGATTTTTGTAATAGGTTTCGGGAATACTTATTGGGCGATGAACTTTCAATAAGTGTAAATTCTGCGTCTGCCTATTGGAGTACGTTCCGCGCTATGTTGGCGACTTTATACAAAAGGAAACTTATTGCCGAAAATATTAATGACTATCTTGAACCTATAGAAACGTGTACTCCACAAAAAGAATTCCTAACAATCGATGAAGTGCGTAAACTATACGAAACACCTTGCAAAAATGACATTGTAAAACGAGCTTCTTTATTTTCTTGTTTAACTGGTTTACGTAAAAGTGATATTTTAACACTTCGTTGGGAACATATAGAATCATTTCCTGATGGTGGTTGGTGCATTCGAAAAAGAACAGAAAAGACAAAAGCCGATATGTTGAATCCAATTTCTCAAGAAGCTTACGAACTTTGTGGAGAACCATCAATAGGACCAATTTTCAATGTGACTTATGATGAAATAAGACGTTGTATAAAGAAATGGCTTTCCGATGCTGGTATAACCAAACACATCACATTTCACTGTTTCCGTCATACGTTTGCAACATTGCTTATTACCAATGGAAACGATGTTTACACCGTTTCAAAAATGCTTACCCATAGAAATGTTGCAACAACTCAAATCTATGCTCATCTTGTTGATGATAAAAAGCGTGTTGCAGCAGAATCCATAAAGATAAAACTATAAAACACGCAGAAATAATAATCTTTCTTGCCTATTTACAGCCTCAAAACTCTTGATTTTGGGGCTATTTTTATGTCAATTTTGAAGAATTTTGAATTTTTTTCAAAAAAAAATTAGGCTAAAAATGTAAACAACGATAAAAGAGCAAAAATAAACGTAAAAAAAGTCTGTTTTTTTGCCAAAATCGCCTGTTAGTGTCAATTCCACACTTGTCAACCGAGAAAAAACATAGCTTTTTTTATATACATTTGCCCTCGTTTAAAGAAGAGGTGTTCACCACAATACCAAATCCTATAAACATAAAATAATGTGTAATTTAAAATTTTTCTTATGACAACAGAAAACGGTGTCTCTTTTGATTGCTTACCCAAAGCGGTCGCAAACCTTCAAATTTGTGTAAATGAAATTCTCAAAAAAATTGAAATCCTACAATCAGGGGTGGAAAATTCCGAAAAATGGTACAATTTGAAAGAACTATGTGAATATCTACCTGATAAACCAGCACAGCAAACAGTGTATGAATGGGCGAACAAACGAATAATCCCATTTCACAAACGAGGAAAAAAATTATTTTTTCTTAAATCCGAAATTGATAACTGGATGCTCTCGGATAATAATTCCATTCAGAATCAAGTTCAATTGTATCTAAACTCACATAAACGTTTCTAATATGAATCAACCCTTTGTTTGTCCTTTCGCTAAAACAACTAAGTTGTCCGACAATTGGATTGACAACCAGGATGTAACAACGCAGCTTCATATTTCTTTGCGAACACTACAGGAATTACGCACTCGTGGCGTGATTCCTTATACAAAACTTGGTAATAAAATCTATTACAAACGACAGGACATTGAAGATGTATTAAACTCAATTTTTCAAAAACCACATGGAAGAAAGTAGATTCTCTTTTTTCAAATCACCAATCAGCAACACCAAACCGTATTCTTCGTTTTCTCTTATCGACATTTACAACTATATTCGTGGTGATTTTGCAAAAGTTCGTACCGAACATTTGCGCACTTTGACAGATAAAAAGCTGGCTCAAAAATATAAGGGCTGTAATTTTGATTATTGTACGTTCTCTGGGGTTTTCTCCGAACGGAAAGACAAACACCTTATGGAACATTCAAATCTTCTCTGCATTGATTTTGATGGGCTGTATTCCTATGAATGTCCAACAGCTTTCGCTGCTGAAAAATCATATCCGTCTGTTGAATTACTTCGTTACAAACTATTACAAGACGAATATTTTGAAACAATGCTGCTTTTCCGTAGTCCATCGGGCAATGGCTTGAAATGGGTTATTCCCATCGAAGTTCGCGACACGAAATCGGCATTCTACGCAAGCCATTTGGATTACTTTCAGGCTGTAGAAAAATACATTCGGCAAACCTACCGAATACAAATCGACACATCTGGGAAAGACATTTCCCGTGCTTGTTATCTTCCTTACGACCAATCCATTTTTATAAATCCCGCAATATTAGAACATCATGAAAAAACCATTCTATCCCCAGCAATGGAAGAATAACGATATATCCGACGCAGTTGAGGAAATCACTTCCCGTATTGAATCCGCTTCGGTTGATATTGCACCAACATATTCCGAATGGCTGCAACTTGGCTTTGCTCTTGTCGATGCTTTGGGTGAAAACGGCAGACCGTTTTTTCAACGTCTAAGCCGTTTCTATCACAACTACACCGAAAAAGAAACCAACGAACAATACAACAAATGCCTTTCTTCCAACAAATCGGGGGTGACTATCAAAACTCTTTTTTTCCTTGCCAAAAAAGCGGGAATTAGTATTCTGCTGTCAAAAACGCCAAAAATCCTCGCTGATTTTATTGGAATTTTTGACAATATTGGAGAAATAAAAGCCTCTAAATCTTCAATATCTTCAAAATCTCCAATATCTTCACCAATGCAGAATGAAGATTTTGGCAACGAAACGCCGATGCCGACATTTTCAAACCTCATCAAAGACAATCTTCCGTATTTGCTTTCGCAAATAGTTTCCAAATCAAAATCCGATGAAGATGCCGGCCTCTTAATTTTAGGTTCTTTAACTGTCTTTTCTGCCTGTTTGCCCAACATCTACGGCGTTTACAACAAACGTGAAGTTTTTCCCAATCTATTTGTGTTCATTACAGCACAGGCTTCAGCCGGAAAAGGTCGTTTGTCCTTGTGTCGCAAACTTGTTGAACCCATACAAAAACATCTTCGGGAACTCAACAAATTGGAATACGAGGAATACAAACGCAAGCAAGCGGAATACGTTGCCAACAGGAAAAGCGCCGAATACGAACAACCAGTAGAACCGCCTTTGCGAACGCTTTTTATGCCTGCCAATAGTAGTGCAACATCGGTTTACAAAGTTCTCTACGACAACGAGGGTGTTGGTTTGATGTTCGAAACCGAAGGCGACACACTCGCAAACACATTCAACTCTGATTTTGGTAATTTTTCCGATGGACTTCGCAAGGCGTTCCACCACGAGCCAATTTCCTACAATCGCCGTAAGGAAAACGAATTTGTTGAACTCGACAAACCAAAATTTTCCGTTCTTCTTTCCGGAACGCCACGACAAATCACAAATCTAATACCTGATGCTGAAAATGGTTTGTTCAGTCGTTTTTTGTTCTACTATATGAACATTCGTATGGAGTGGGACGATGTGTTTTCCGATGCCGACGATACCACCGACGACCATTCGTTTGAATTGCTTGGTCTTAAATTTCAAGACTATTACAACGAACTAAAGTCTATGCAGCCGATTCGTTTTTGTTTCTCCGAACCTCAACGACGGGATTTCAACGAGTTTTTCAAGGATATACAACAAAACTATGCTTCTATGCTTGGAATAGACATTCTCGGCTCCATTCGTCGTTTGGGAATTATCACATTCCGAATGGCAATGATATTTTCAACACTACGAATGTGCGACACCCGAAATTTCTCATCCACATTGGTTTGTTCCGATGCCGACTATCGTTCTGCCATAACTATGGCAAATGTTCTTTTGCAACATACCGAAAAGGTCTATCGTTCTCTTCCTTGTAACGACAAAAAAGATTTGACGGCCAATAATCCAATCCAAGAAGCAACGCAACTCAAACAAACATTCTTAGATAATCTTCCAAATTCATTCGACAGAAAGCAATTTCAAGAAATTGCACAGGCATTAACCATTCCCGAAACAACCGCAGACAGATTTGTGAAAAATTGGTGTCAATCGGGAATTATCATTCATTCTTCTCACGGGAAATATGAAAGAGCTGAATAAAAAAAAGACTATATAAACGAATTGCTCCACTTTTCATTCAAAACTATTTATTTGCTACAAATTTATCCTTATATTCGCAAAAAGTTTGATAATGACAACAAAAATACAGCAAATAGTAAAAAATGCACCTCGTGATACAGTATTATTTGGTTCTTGGCTTTCAGATAATGGATTGGATGCCCGTGGACAATATTCATATATGAAAAGTGGCTGGTTAGAACGCATATCCAAAGGTGTTTATAAAATACACGGGACATCGCCAACTCTATTGGCGACAATATCATCGTACAACACACAATTGAAAAAAAAATGCATTGTGGGAGCATATACAGCTCTGGAACTTAGAGGATATTCTCATTATCTTTCTATGGGTAAGCCAAAAGCATTCCTTTTTACCGACAAAAATAACAAATTGCCATCGTGGCTGCTGAACAATAATTGGGATATGACCATTAAATATATGAAGACATCCTTTCTCGGCAACGATTTGTTGGGTGTTGAAACAATGTCGATAGATAAACTTGATTTGCTCGTCTCTTCTCCGGAACGTGCTTTTTTTGAATGTTTGAATATGCCCGATGCTTCGTCATCGTTACTTGACATATATTACATAATGGAGAGTTTAACGACCTTGCGACCAAAATTAGTACAACAATTGTTGGAATCCTGTACATCTCAAAAAGTAAAACGATTATTTCTCTATATGGCAGAAAAAGCAAACCATCCTTGGGTAAAGGCTTTGCAATTAGACAAGATAAACATTGGAACATCAAGATTTATGATTACACCAATCGGGAAATACATCAAGAAATATAATATGACCATCTCAAAAGATATAGCCGAATATGAATGACAGTAGTATAAAATCAAAAGTTTACGCGCAAAAAGTGGAGCTTCTGCTTCGACTTGTGCCAATAATAAAAGAGGAAGGCGTTTTTGCCATACACGGTGGCACTGCTATTAATTTGTTTTTGAAAAACCTACCCCGTTACTCTGTCGACATCGATTTGACATATATTCCTTTGTCTGACCGACAAACCAGTTTAGAGAACATAACTAAGCATCTCAAATTAATTTGCGATAAGGCACAACGAACAATCAAAGGAATACACATAACACCTAATTTCAACACAAGTAAATTATTGTGCGAACATCAAGGAAAACAAGTTAAAATTGAAGTGAATCAAACAAAACGTGGTATTGTAGGTGGCGAAATCCTTACCATACCTTTGAGTGAGAAAGCACAGAATGAGTTTTCACTTTATTGCGAAGCTCCAATTGTACCATTGACACTGCTTTATGGAGGAAAAATTGCCGCAGCGTTATCTCGCCAACATCCACGAGATCTATTTGATATAAAATATATGGATTTCCCTTTACGACAATGCCGTGAAGGACTTATATTTTGCCTACTTGGTAGCGAAAGGCCATTACACGAATCATTAGCCCCAAGTTTGATAGACCAACGAAAGGCAATGGAAAACCAGTTCGCTGGCATGACTGATATTCTGTTTTCATACGAAGAATTTGAAGAGACTCGAACAAAACTCATAAATGACGTTAGATCGTTGATGACCGAAGAGGATAAGAAGTTCCTGATTAGTTTTGAATCTGGTCAACCTGAATGGAACGGATATGAATTTGAGTACTTCAAAAATTATCCTTCCATTCAATGGAAACTTCTTAATCTAAAGAAACTTGCCAAGCAAAATCCTCAAAAATTGAAAGAGGAGGAGAAAAATCTGAAGTGTATTTTAATTTAAGAAACAATGGATATGACGATTCTTACATCTGCATTATTGCCAATATTACAAAACATCGTAGCTTCCGCCGCTTATGATAAAGTGAAGAATATCATGTATGCTGATGATGACTCAGACAATGATGCATTCAGAAAAGTTATGAGGGAGGCATTTGTTTCCGCTATTAAGAAAACGAAGAAGGATGCCAACGATGTTCAAATAGAGAAAACTGAGAGAGAGGAATTCCGTTACTATCAGAAGGTGATAAAAGATGAAATCATTCGCCTTGAGCCACCTGAAAGGAAGAGATATGTAAACAAGGAATTATATGAAGCTTTCAAAAATGAGGTATTGAAGAGGCAAGAAACCTTGAACGGCCTGAATTTAGCATTAGCGCAGGAATGCCTAAAGACGGCCCAAGAGAATAAAACACACCTTACCCTGCTATTAAGCGATGTGTCGGATATGAAAGATGACATACAAACAATCAAAGAATCGGTAACAAAACAACCGAAAACCTTTGAAGAAATGTCTTCTAATCTACGAGGTGTCGACAGATGCCTAGCTGATGACTATCATATAGAACGACAGGAAACAGCTTTAATATTAGAGTGGGTTCAAGGTAAAGATTATAAAAAGCCAGAAAAACGTATTTGTATTGTAACTGGTGAGGCTGGTAGTGGAAAAACAGTTGTATTGGCAGATGTCCTTAATAAATTAGAGCAACAAGATATTCCAACGATTGGACTTAAGTCAGATTACTTGTTTGATACCAATGATACAGATATTGACAAGGCTTTAAACCTGAATGGCACCTCGCTTATTCAATTGGTAACTGGAAGTGCAAGAAAGGGACTCACTGTCTTGATTATAGATCAGATTGATGCTTTGTCTCTTTCTCTTAACTTTAAGCGTAAGCCTTTGGCTGAAGTACAAAGAGTAATTACCGAACTCTCCCGTAATGATAATGTTAGAATTGTATTATCATGTAGGGAATATGACTACAAGAGTGAACGGGCATTCTATCAATATAATGGTAGTCATCAGATAATTGTAAGGAATTTGCCTAAAACAGATGTGGATAGAGTCTTGGCTGACTTTAATATCCTTGAAGGTGGATTACAAGAAGAGGAATATAGGTTTTTGGAGAATCCAATGAACCTGTCTCTGTATTGCCGTTTGCGTAAAAACAGTGGTGGTAAATTAAAAGCAACACAATCCGCAGTCTATAATGCCTATTGGCAACAGGTACTTATCGCAGATGCCAGGGAAAAGGGAATTGAGCCAAACCGAATAAAGACATATCTTGAAAAGGTCGTAGGAAATATGATACATGAGCAGGTGTTGTCGCAAAGTTTTATAAAGTTCAGTACCGAATATTCAAATGAACAAACCTTCCTGTTGTCGGAAGGCTATCTGGCACAAAGCAGTGATGGTACACAAATTCAATTCCGTCACCAGACTTTATTCGACTATACCTATTCCAGATTGTTCTTTGAGTCTGGAAGAACAATAGAGGATGATTTCATGAATGTTCATCAAGGTTTATTTGTAAGAGGACGTCTGAAAACACTTCTAGTATACTTAAGAGAAGTAGATTCAAATAAATATATCAGTATTGTTAGAAAGATTATTACCAGTGCCAATTACCGATTCCATTTAAAGCAGCTCACAATTTCCTTGCTGGGTTCTTTTGTGAATTTAAAACCACAAGAAGATGCTGTTATACGCGAAACCATTATCCCAGATGACAAACTCAGTAGTGTATTTCTGAGGACTGTATATGCCATTGGACCTGTTAAGACTTTGATGCGCTACATATTGTCAAATGGCGGGTTCGCAAATTGTGAAAGGCGATATACTGAACGCGTCATTGATTTGTTGAATTATATTATTGAGCAGAATCAACAGGAGGGAATAACCATATTAAGACAGATAGAAAATAAAATAAGCCAATTGGAAGAAGAGAGATTGGAACCAGTTGTTAGGACAATCTGTTATCTCCCAATTAAAGATGATGCGACGGCAGATGTTCTGATGTCCATTATTCAAATCATAGACAAAGAAGATGGGGAAATTGGATTACATCATTTCTATGCGAACCTTGCAGAAACGCGCCCTGTTATCGTGGCTGATAGAATAAAACGTTATGTTGCAGCCAGACTTTCAGAGTGGGATAGTAAAAAAGACTGGCAGTTTGACGTAGGCTGTGATTTGAGAGAGATGCTTGATGCTCTGCACAAGACTGATGAGCATTTGGCATTTATGACAGAAATTAATTTAGTTTCGATGATGATAGATGCCTCTATACGGACATTAGAAGGTATGGAAATCGTTGGTACATTGATTTATTGGACATACAATAGATCTAACGTTTCTTATAATTTTCCAGATCAAATGCTTAACAGCGTACTACTCGGCGTAGAAAAAGAAGTAGAAAACAATGCTGCAGATATAGATGATTTATTGAAAAAACTAGCTCAAAAGAATGTAGATATTTACCATGTAATTGCCATAACTGGATGGCTAAAGAACATGACCAGATATAGGGATACTGCATTTGATTATCTGTCAACAGCCTTAAAAAAGAAAAAAATGTCATCGATACTTGAGTATTACCAAATAAAGTTGTTTGGCGAGGTATTTATGCTGCTAAACCAAGAGCAGCAATTAACGTTGATAGAAATTGTACGAACTTTAATACCAGAATGGGAGAAAGGGCAAAGACCAATTACGAAGGAATATAGAAATAATACCCCCAACACAGCAATAGGATCTACGAAGGGAAAGTTCTTAAGTACCATCCCCAAAGACTATTTGAAAACGCATTTCAAGAATGCTTGGAAAGAACTGAAGGAAATAGAACGCAAAGGGGTTGATATAAATAACGAAGCCCCCTACAAGATACAATCTCTTTATGGATGGTCAACACTACCAACTGAAAAATAGGAAAAGATGTCAATAGAAAACATTGTGAAGTTGGCTGGAATGTACAATACCGACTACGATGTTGATTGGAGTCGTCCAACTCGTATAGGATTGGCGTGGTCTTTGCGTGATGTACTGAAAAAAGAGCCTCAAAAAGGATATAATGCATATAAAAAGATTCTTGAAAATGGAGAAGTTGATTTGTACTATGTTTCCTCTGCTTTAGGAACTCTACAGGAAAGCGGGTTGACAGATGATGAGTTGATTGATCTTTATACAAGATTAATCAGTGCATTGGGCGAAAATGTAAATACCTCAAAAAAAGAGGTAGTGATAGATATATGCAGATCACTTGACTATTATATCAATAATAATAAGGTTGCTCCGAAGGTGCTAATGGACTATGTAATGATGGTGGCACGCGAAGCTGAGGACAAACAAGAAGTTGACTATGTTGACGTGGATTACAACACGGGAATAAACCAAGTAAGAGGATGCGCCGTTGACCACTTGGTGTGTAGCATTACAATGAAACCATATACGGAAGATATATTCAACTGCCTTGATGAAATAGCAGAAACGGCATCTGTTGCGACAAGATGTGCGGCTCTATTCCAAATGGCCGTGATGATAAACGAGGATAAAGAGAAAACACTAAAACTGTTCCTTCATTTAGTTCATGACTATGATGTACACCTCCTGAAGCTACCAGTGCACAATATGAATCCGATATTATATCTGATATCCTATAATTTTGAAGCACTGAAGGAATACTTTGAACAATGCGTTTTGAAGCCAGAGTGCCATAAGGTTAATGTTGTATGGCTGTTTATAGCAGCTCTAAGGCAAGAAAATGGAGCAAAAGATTTGATGTATAAGATGGCAGATGCTTCAGAGATTGGAAGAACTTCGTTAGTCAGGGAAACAGAAAGATATTACTCGCCTGCTCATCATGAATTAATAGAAGGCATTCTAAGAAAATATATGAATTATGATGAGGAAGAACTTGGACAGCAGTATGATTTTATATTCAATGAGTATGAGAAGTGGTCAAACAACGTACTGGAACCCTATCTTGATTCTCTTTTTGACTCACCTGTTATTAAGTATTGTAACCACTATGTTTTTGAGTTTTTAAAGATCTATTCAGACAAGAACCCCCATAAGACACTAGATTGGTTATTGGGACGGTACATGAGAGAGGAAAATAATTGGCGTGTTTTTGACTCTATGACGGAGGTATTATTGACAGCATACAACAAGATACTTGAGTTTGAGCAAAACGACAAGGTACTTGAGGACGCAATGGATATGCTAGATGATTTTCTGCAAAGTGATGATGCAGGATTGGTTGCACAAGTTTCAAGGGAGATAGACAATGTGTAAGAGAGTATATGTTTCATATCGCTGGAAGGAACCAGTGGAGGGAATTGCACGAAACTGGTTGGCGCCATCTATCGAGGCCGCAGGTTTTAGGTGTGTCATAGATGTTAAGGATTGCAAATACAAAAGCAGAATAGAATAAGTTCGAGGAAGAAATTGGCAGAGCTGATAGAGTAATTATGCTCTTGAGCGACAAGTTCTTTTATTCCGATCAATGCATGTATGAGGCTGCTCTTGTAACGAAGGCAGGCAATCTTGATGCCAGACTATTCCCTGTTAATATAGGTGACTATCAACACAATGGAGAGTTTTATGGTGATGTATTGGATTATTGGGAAAAGGAAGAGCAAAAAGCGCATCGCGATTTAGAGATTCATACTTTTGGCTTAGAACCATTTCAAGATAAATATGAAAGAGTGAAGATGATAAAAGAACAAATAGGAAAATTTTGGAATCATGTTACGAAAGAGAATTTTATGAACTTTTCTACTGTTTCTGAAAATAACTTTAAGGTGATTACGGAATTATTTATTGGAAGAATTCGGGTTGTAAATTTGAAGCCTGTAACATCTGAAGATTTGCGATAAAGATATGAATTGTCAACCGCAGAAATGAGAATAACTATGGCGGGGTTAATTTAACTTACATAACAAGCATCATCAATAGAATCTTACATTATATCGTAAATGCACTGTTCTAATTCGTATGTATTTGTCTATTATCCCCGAAAACACTTATATTTGCTCAAAATAACTAAAAAAATATTATTATGAATAAACAAGATTTAGTTTCAGCAATGTCTGAAAAATCAGGATTACCTAAAAAGGTATCTGAATTTGCAATTAACTCATTCGTAGAATCAATTTCTGACGCTTTGGCAAAAGGCGAATCGGTTCAATTAATTGGCTTTGGAACATTCAAAGTTGGAAAGAGAAACGCTCGTAAAGGTCGTAACCCACAAACTGGCAAAGAGATTAAGATTGCCGCTAAAAAAGTTGCTCAATTCAAAGCTGGTAAAGCATTGAGCGAAAAAGTAAACAAAAAGGAATAATTTTTTCTTAAAGCCTATTTTCAATGGAATGACGAAAGTTACTTTTTTTAAATTTTAGCACTGATAAACAACACGAATATTCTTAAAATTGTAGATCGGAGGAATTGCAAAATAAATCGAGAAAGCCTTCTAAAATAATGCTAGTGTTTTCTTAAGATCTTTGTAATATGCACTTAAAAATTTATATTATAGGATTTAACATGTTGAGCATCATATTAAAAACGAAATGGATAGTGCAACAATAGAAATCATATTAAATATACTTGATTTTATTGGAAGTATTTTTTTAGGAAGTATTTTTGTTCCTAAAGTATGGCATTTCCTTTTCCCCCCAAAAAAATTGACATTGGAATTGGTTGATGGAGAAAGATTTGAACGCGGTTCTAATGAAAATCAAGAAATCAAAGCAGAGAAAAAAATATATTATTCAGGAAAAGAAATAACTTGTAATTTATCAATTGTTAATATAGTACTTATAAATGATGGTACTGAAGATATTAAAGGGGAAGATATTGAACTATTGAAAATTGAAGTTCCACAATCATGTCGATTACGTGATGTGAAAGTTAAAGATTGCCAATATCCAGATTATCAAAAACCAAGCATAGAAATCCATGAAAACGCCTTTTACTTTCGTTTTAAATCAATACTAAAGAAAAACTCTTTTTTTAAAATTACAATTGTTGTTGAATATGACGATAAACCAGAAATAGTGGATTTTTTGTGTGCAAAACTAAAAACTACTATTTATGCGTTAGATATAGACAAGGTAGATGTCTCAATATTTGACGGAAATGTTTTTGGGATTTATAGTGGTGCATTGATTTTCTGTATCGTTGCTTGTTTTCTTTTTTATGGGCATTTCAACTTAATGGCAATAGTTTTTTGTATTTTCTCAATATCTTTGTTTCTATACGGAATAAAAAAATTTTTGCGTCAAAGACGAAAAATGAAAACTATATCATGTAATTAATCATAGCTATTAATTCCACCTAAATATCTCATCTCGCAGATAATCCACTACTTTCTAATAGGATAATATATTGACTTATTGAGCATACCCTTTTGGCACGTTTCCATAAAATTCGGCGGCAAATCGTTTTCACACGGAACTAATGGGTACTCATTCTCTCGAAATAAACGATCATATTTTTCTATCCAAAATGAACCTTCCTTAAAGGTGTATCCACGTAAATCATAACTCATAATTTCATGAAAAATAGGAAACATTATAATTTCTTTTCTTTGTGTTGACTTCTCCGTTATAATCAAATAAACTTTTACTGGTTCCTCACAGCAGATTCTATCCTGCCAACTAACATAATTGCCATATGTCGTATCAGGACATTGACCAATAATTGTACGAGATTGATAAATTATAGTATCCCTATTAGTGATTTCAAAATAAGAATCTAAAAACTCATACGATAATGGAGATGATTTTTTTTTCTTAGTAAGTGTAACATTAATTTTCCTATAAAAGAATTCATAATTAAATGTACTGTCATCCGCTATCTGATAAAACAGAAGATTACATTGGCAACCTGGCTGGGCGCATATAGACAAATAAGTAATAACGAAAAAAAAAGTTAGAATCAGTTTATAGATTTTTAAGTGCATATTGTAATAGTATTTTAGTGTTTTCTACTTCTATACGTGTTTTTTGTAATGAAAAAAATGGTGCCTGGTAGTATTGTATTATCGGTAAATGAAGATGACCTGTTTTTAGCGTTGAATTATACTGTTCCCTAAGTAAAGAAACTCTATAAAAAATCTCATTTGAAAGGTAATCTCCTCCAGAGCCAACTATTTTATCATCAATTTGAACATCCTCCTTTTGGATAAGTGTATTTATATCTTTTTCGTTTTTTTTATAAAGTTTTTGATTATATACCACATTTATATCATATTTCTTTTTTGCCATACACATTGAACTATAAGGAAGTGTGGTTTCTAAATATTGAGGGACATCAGATATAGGTGTTAGTACAAATTCCTCTTGTGATAAATTTATTATTTGGTAATAGTTTACACTATTTCCTTTTTTATTTCTATTGTCATTATGATTTTTTCCACGGAAAGAGCCCGCAAAACGTTCAATGTCATAAGACATACGGCCTTGACTAATAGTGACAATCATATCCACATTATGTAAATGAGGATAAATATATTTTTCTACATACCCCTTATCAAAATCTTCATACCTCACAGGAAATATCATTGCTTGTATCTCTCCAACATGTCCATCCTCATCAGAAATTTCGGTCCCGTGTAAAGCAAGTGCAACAGCACCGCTTGGATTACTTTGTTGAATATTAGGATATTCGTTATACTTCAGTCCAAACGGGTCAAATCCAGTTATCAAAATTTTCTTTTTAGGTTTTCCAATTGTTAAATTATCAATATTTTTAGTAAAATTTATGCCTGTATAATTCCGTGATTTTTCTTCAAATAATTGTATGAGATTTTCTATATCGGCATCCAATTTACCTTTTAAATGATTTTTTAGTGCCACTTCCATTTTTATCCGAGCCCAATACAATGGTCTGTCATCATAGGTACCACTCTGAACATACTCTTTTGCATTTACCCAAAGATCCTTAGCAGAATTTTCAAGCAAAACTTTAATATCTTCAATTGTTTGAGTTTCAAAAGAAAAGTCTCTCAATTTTTTTTCAAAAATTTCAACTGTTGATAAGACACCTTTACTTCGTTTAATAAAAATATCTTCATAATAAAGTCCTACTTTTTCCTCTTCATTCCGCTGTTCAGAATCTGACTCATTACCATCAACTATAAAGGCCTTTGTATCAATCATTATTCCCATACCTATTCCATTTTAATTTTCCCCGTCACAACACTATCTTCCATCGCTTTATATTCCGTGCCAGTCCATTCTATCGGCTTAAATTCAAGGTGGAACGATTTCCCCGATAGTTTGAAAGAGTCCGTCGTGATGAACAACTGCGAACAATCCTTCGAGTACAGATAGTTTCTATTGTATGTAAGTGAGGTGGCAAGTTGCTGAACTATGAGACTACAGAAACCGAAACGTTCCTTGTCGGGTATCTTCGGGTCTATCAGCGGTTCGGGACTGCGGAGCAGTATGCCCACCACGTCGCCCTTCTCGTTGCGAACCCTGTTGATTTCCAACTGCTCGGGCTTCTCCTGCGGCGGCAGACCAAGAACGCCTTCCATCATG
>JAZLFM010000052.1:0-18740 GCA_045615765.1 Bacteroidales bacterium | reverse complement strand
CAGGGAATTCGTCATCAGTATTTCCGAAACCATACTTTCCGTCAAAATCGTTCAATGAGTCTTTATTCAAAATATTTGAACTTCCGTCACCCATTAAAATCATGTTCAAAGTAGCCAGCATATAAATGTTTGAAAGAATTTCCAAACCTAAAAGCTGCTTTGCTTTAATTTCTGCAGATTTTCGGTTTATTTCTTCTGGAGATTTAAGAGTCTTTTTTGCATCATCAAGCATTTCATTCATTGCAGCAACAAGAAGACCTGCCGAACCAGTTGCAAAATCCCAAACAAAAGAATCTTTATTAACACGGGCAAGTTTTACGAGCAATGTTGCAACATAAGAAGGAGTAAGAACAACATCGTTCAATTTATCTTGCGTAAAACCAAGCCAACTATACATTTCGTTGAAAAGTTTACCTGTGAAATCAGTTGTTAAATCAGTTTTATAATAGATTCCCAAATCATCCACAATTTTTGAGAATACACGTTTTAACTGACTTTCACCATTTTCAACTTTATTAATATTTCCAGTAGTTAAAGTATTTGCCAAAGTTCTGACAATCAAATCTTTCTTATCTTTTGGAATCTGTTTTTCATTTAAGAACGCATTTATTTTGCGAAGTACAATATCGCCGTCCCAATTTCCTTCTTCTAAAGAAGATTTTAAATCATCTTTTTCAAGTGGAGAAACTTTTTTAGGAATGCCAAGAGTTGCAATAATCGAAGCGGCAACAAGATAAACGCGATCATTTTCTCCAAGACCTTTTTCGTTCTGATAAATATCATTATTGAGTTTTACAAGACTTGCACCTATTTCCTGCTCACGCTTTTCCTTTAACTTTTCTTTTTCTTCATCAGAAAGAGAAAGTGCTTTTACTTTTTCAATAAAGACATCAAAGTTTTCATTTTTTAAGAATGAAAAATCCGTGTATTCATCAACTTTTTGACCTACACCAAAATTGCTTTTTGAAACATAATAAACACCGATTGAATATTCCAGTTTTCCAGAGTCACTTTTAAAACCAGTCATTCCAATTGCAATAATGTCTGTAAAATTGGTGTAATGAAGAATTGCGTTTGCATAATGAACAGCACCGTTCACTGCATAAGAATTTATATTTTTGAAGTCAGGTTCATTTTTAGAAGTCTTATTTGCAACATGACCTTCTTCGTCTAATTTTACAAGTTTATCTTTATAACCTTTATATTCAATCAAGACTGGATAATAATCGCAATTTTTATCTTGGAGTAACAGTTTTGCATCAGGTCTGTTTCCACCAACCCCACCATTTTTAGAAAAATATTCTTCAAGAGCCTTATCTATTTCAGAATTTCCAATTGATTCCTGCTCAAGTTTGTAATCCAATTTATATGATTTCATCCAACCATTTGCAAGATCTGCTATGTTTGGTTCTACAGATTGTTCATTTTTTGCCATACGCATTTGCTTTTTAGCGTCTGACACTTGCCCCCTACGAACACAGAACGTGGGCGAAACCTGCCCAAACTCTGCGGTCGTAGGAAACCGATTGATACAGACAAGAGTGCCCACGCAAACGTGAACATTCACAATCTGTTCTCGGTATCAACTTTTGAAATTTCCTACGTTTCAGAGTTTCTCGAACAAATAGCAAACGCTATGTTTATATGTAAAATTTTTATTTTTCTATGTTTTCTATTTTTTATTTTTCGACTATAAAATTATATCAATTTCTCGAATTTGCATTATTTGTTATTAGATATTTTATTTGACAAAGCAACCTATACAAACAAAAAAAGGCGAAACAAATTGTTTCGCCTTTAACTTATAATCAAACACTTAATTAAGCAAGTGTATTTACATGTTTCATTACACCAGATTTCAAGTTTGCTGCTTTGTTCTTGTGGATGATGTTCATCTTAGCAAGTTTGTCTATCATAGCATATACCTTTGGAAGTTGTGCTTGAGCAGCATTTTTATCCTTAGAAGCTTTGATATCACGAACAGCATTACGCATTGTTTTAGCATAATATTTATTATGTTCAGTTCTTGTTTTTGCTTGTCTTGCAGCTTTTGCAGCTGATTTTGTATTTGCCATTTCTATTATCTTTTTAATTGTAGCGAGTAGCGGAATCGAACCGCTCTAACAAGGATGAAAACCTTGTGTACTAACCGATATACGAACTCGCCGTTTGGTTTTTATTTTACGAGTGCAAATGTATAAAAGTTTTCGTTCCTTACAACACATTCACACACTTTTTTTCTATTTTTTTTTAGTCTTTTAATTATCAAATATTTAGACCAACAATTCTACGAGCCATATCATCAAAATCCATAGTTCCATTTCCTTCTGTTCGCAATAAAAGAAGGTTTTTTTGTTGCCATGTAATACTATATAATTCAGATTTTACATCATCTATCGTATTAAAGACACGAATTTTTGATGTCCCCAAAATTGTTTTCAATACTGTTTCTGATGAAGTCTTGCGTTTTTGCGTATCTCCTTCTCCACTAAAGAATACAAACTTTTCGTCTGCTAGTCGCATACTGTTGTCATACTGTTCCCAGAAATTTTCTGGAATTTCGCCATCGGTACCAACCTCCAAACATACTACCAATTCTCTTTCCGGATACAATTCTCGTATTGCCTTGATTGTCGCATTCATTTTCAATGGTGAATATACATAGTCTCTATATACATTTACCGAAGAGTTTTTTCCTAACAATTGTAGTTGGCGCATTGGTCCTTTATAGAATTTAAGAGCCTGATAGAACTTCTCTTCAGAAATCTTCAACATCTGACAAACTTTCAAAGCACCGGCAATATTCTTCATGTTGTGTTCACCAAAAATAAAAACAGGCAAACGACCACCAGATATTTTTAAGAATGTATGATTATTGAACAATTCATAAGGATGTGTTTTATATGGTATCAATTTTATATTCCCTACTGTTTGTGAAATCACATCACATACATTTTCATCTTCTTCACAATATATTAAACGACCATTCTCGTTTATAGAACCAATATATCGTTTAAATTGCTCCATATAAGCTTCAAATGTAGGAAATGCCTGAACATCCTCCCAAGCAATACCACTCAACAAAGCTATACATGGTTTATAATGTTCAAATTTCGATCTATCGTCAATTGGCGACGATATATGTTCATCGCCTTCAACAATCAACAACTTACTTTCTTTAGAAAGACGAATAGTACTTTCCTGATCATTTACTGCAGAACACAAAAAATAATCGTAGTTATATTCATAATACGAAAGAACATGCATCACAATAGAAGCAATCATATTCTTTCCATAACTACCAGCAATAACAACACGCTGTTTGTCTTTCGACAACTCGTATATAAATTCAGAATATGAATAGATAGGAATATGTAATTCACGAGCGCGACAAAGTTCCGGATTATCGGATTGAATCTTTCCGCCAGCAATTACAACATCAATATCAGAAGTTATTGCATCGGCATTCCAACCTAAAGATTTCGGCAACAAGCCATTATTCTTCAAATTCGTATATGACGGATCATGTATTTCATCGTCACTTCCAGACACAACAAAGCCATCGTTTTTCAACGAGATTGCCATATTGTGCAATGTCGCACCACCAACCGCCAACAAATGAATTCTTTTCATATCTTTTTGTTGGGCACAAAATTAAACAAGATGCTGAAAAAGCAAAAGAAAATTGTATTAAACAATTAGAACCTGTTATCGATTTGCCTCACACCAATCTATAATGGCATTCGCATCATCTATACCCGATTTACAAACAGAATAATTTTTAACCCCATCATATCCCATATGCAAATGCATTATCATATAACCATCATTCACCAAGGTTAACATTTTCTTATCACGCTTAGCAACTGCCTGCTGATAATCTTTTATATCTAAGCGACCTTTCGATTTTTGAATATCCAAAGCATACTCCAACGCAATCAGACAACCCGTCCATAACGAATGACCTGCTAATTTCACATACTTCGAATCTTGATAAAAACCTCCAGATTTCACAGCTTTATCACGCAATAAATCTTTTGCGTTCGACACATATCTTCGTGCCTCTTCTATCTTATTTTCTAATTCCATAATGGTATTTGGTTTGGCACAAATATACAAATAATTTTAAAGCAAATAATTTCGATTTTTTTTATTACTTTGTGGCGTTTTTTTAAGAATGACAAGAATATGAAGTTTAGTTCAAAAATAACAGCGTCAACTCTCCTACTTTTTGCTTTCGGCGCACAAGCATTTGCACAGACAAACAACCAAGATTCTGTATATTACTGGAAGAACGGAAAAGTTCAAAGAACAGGTGCTTGGATTGACGGAACAGAGCAAGGTCAATGGACATATTATGATTCTTTAGGAAACAAAATTCAAGAATCACAATTCCTACGCGGACGATTAAATGGTAAAAACATTATATATAAGAATGGCGTAAAAGTTCAAGAAGCCACATACGTTTTAAATGAACTATGGGGTCCTTACACAGAATGGGACGAACAAGGCAGAAAAATGTTGGAAGGCTTTTACAAACGTAATAAGCAAGATTCTACTTGGAAATACTACTATCCTAGCGGACAACTACGTCGTGAATATTTCTACAAAGGAGAATCGGTAAAACTTATCAACAACTGTTACATTCGTGGCGGATGTATGGTTTCGGGGGGAAATGGTCAATTCCAGGAAACGTGGCCAAATGGTTCCATAAAAGTTCAAGGTCTTTATAAAGACGGATTAAAAGATGGTGAATGGATAACGAACTTCGAAAACGGCAAACTACAATCTCAAGGTTGCTATCGCGCAGGTGAAAAAGTTGGAAACTGGATTGAATACTATCAAAACGGACAAATCAAAGAAAAAATCGATAGAACTTCCGCAAAATACAATAGCTACTACGAAGACGGTAAGAAAAAAGAAGAAGGTATTTTCCGTAACGAAGAAAAACATGGAACTTGGACAACATGGAATAGCGAAGGAAAAGTCGTAAAGAAAAATGTTTACGAAATCGGAAAACTACATGGTTTACAAGAAATTTGGTCTGAAGATGGTTCTATTAAATTATCAGAAATAGAATACAAAGACAATCAAAAAAATGGTAAAGCAATTTGGTGGCTACCAAACGGAAGTAAAGATATGGAAGGTTTCTTTGTCAATGATCAACAAGACGGTGAATGGATTTATTACCGCCACGACAATGGAAAAGTCGGAAATAAAGGAAACTTCTCAAAAGGCGAAAAAACAGGACACTGGGATTGGTACTATGCCGATGGTTCAAAATGGAAAGAAGGTAACTACGAACACGATAAAAAAATCGGGACATGGACTTTTTACTATGAAAATGGTCAGAAAGAACATGAAGGAAACTTCGAAAACAACTTAGAACAAGGAGAATTCACCCAATGGTTTGAAAACGGTTCTACTATGACCATAGGCTATTTCGACAAAGGTCTTATGACAGGACTTTGGACTGGTTGGTACGAAACAAATCCTAATCAAAAGAAATACGAAGTCAACTACAGAAAAGGCGTAAACCATGGTTCTGCTACATACTGGAACGAAAATGGTAAATTACAATCAGAAAAGAATTTCGCAAACGGACAACTACATGGTTTATTTAACACCTATTTTGTAAATGGTAAAATCAATATTTCCGGACAATACAACCAAGGAAAAATGGACGGAGCATGGAAATATTACAATGAATCGGGCGTTTGCGAACGAGAAATCACATATAAAGATGAACGCCCAAGCGGAAATTGGACAATTCGCTACAAAGAAGGACCAACAAAAGAAGAATCTACATACAAAAACGGAGAGCGCCATGGCAACTACAAGGCCTACTCTGTTCGAGGCGAATTGATTTATTTTGCTAAATACAAAAAAGGATTAGTAAAAAAAGTAAAAGTTGATAAACGAAAAAACGCTTCAACAACACGATAATTATGGATAAGACAACAAGCGAACGACTACTTGTCGAACTCGCAAAAAAGAATGAATATCAAAAATTATTGGATTTAGCAACTGAAGTTGTTGCCGAATATCCTGATTGGCATATTGCATGGCATTATCTCGGCGTTGCGCATGGTTTGCTTGGAAACCATGACAAAGCAATCACTTATTTCGTGAAAGCGATGGAAATTAAACCAAATTCCGAAAAAGCCCTTTACGGTTTAAGTGTTTCGTTCCATGCTCTAAAAATGCATTCCGAAGCAATCGCATGTTTATTGAAATACAAAGAGTTACGCGGTGACGAATTCAAAATTCTTTTCAGTCTTGGCGTTAACTACTCTGAAATCAACCAAATAGAAAAAGCTATCGAAGCTTTTTCGGCAGCACGAAAACTTCGTCCACAAAGCGAAGAGTCACTATTCTGCTTGGCCGACTGCTACAGAATGTTGGAAAAATATCCACAAGCCATAGATTTGTACAAAGAATCATTGACTTTAAATGCAAAAAATGTATTGGTAACACACAATACAGCTGTTTGTTATAAACAAATCAACGATAACGAAAATGCAATTGTGTATTATCAAAAAGCATTAAAACTAGATCCGACATTCTATCATTCTTTACGAAATTTGGCTGATATCTACATTGAGATGCATAAAGAAGTTGAGGCAAAAGACCTTATTCAACGCGCATTGAAAGTTAGACCTGACAATGCTGAATTAATTGCACTAGCCGAAAAGTTCAAATAGAATGAAAATACTGAACGCCAAACAATTACACGAAGCGGACGCATATACAATAAATCAACAAAAAATTTCATCGGTTGATTTAATGGAACGCGCGGCGCAAGCTTTTGTTGAGTCGTTCATTATTAAAAGTGAAGAAATATGCATTTTTTGTGGTAAAGGCAACAATGGTGGTGACGGTTTAGCTATTGCTCGTCTCCTTTCAGAAGAAGAAGACTGTAATATTTCGTTATTCATTCTAAAGACTTCGGAACAAGCAAGTGCAGACTTTCTAACCAACTACGAGAAAATACTACTCTCTGAAAATGAAAGAATAACAATCACTCACCTAGACAAATTCCAAGAGATTGAAATTCCCGCCAACGCACAAATAATAGACGGAATTTTCGGTTCAGGATTAAACCGACCAATTAACGGCTTTATTGCACAATATATAGAATACTTAAATTCGTTGCCAAACGAACGCATTGCAATAGATATTCCATCGGGATTATACGCAGACAAACCAATTTCAGAAAATGACATTGTCTTCAAAGCCGATGAAACAATAACATTCAGTTCTCCAAAATTACAATTCCTATTTGCCGAAAACGACAAATATGTAGGTGAACTTACTATAAAAGACATACAATTAGAATCACCATTTTCTGAACAAGAAACACCTATACAATTTGTAACAGAAGTGTTTCTAAAAGAACGACCACGATTTGCCCACAAAGGCACATTTGGTCATGCATACCTTGTTGCTGGAAGTTACGGTAAAATGGGAGCAGCAATTTTAGCTTCTAAAGCATGCCTTAAAATGGGATGCGGATTGGTAACAACACACATTCCATCATGTGGCTACGAGATACTACAAATCTCTATTCCCGAAGCAATGGCAAGTATAGACGAGGAACAAAAATGCATTGCTACTATACCAAATTCAGATAAATATAGTGCGGTGGGTATTGGTCCTGGCATAGGAACAGACGAAATCACAGCACAAGCATTATTGAATTTCTTTAAAGAAAACTATAAACCATTAGTGCTCGACGCTGATGCATTAAATATATTGTCAACACATGAAGAAATGTGGCAATATATACCTGAAAATACCATACTAACGCCCCACCCTAAAGAATTCGACAGATTAACCCACACACATACAAACTCTTTCGATAGATTTGTAACAGCAACTGAATTTGCGAAAAAAAGAAACTGTATTGTGGTACTTAAAGGACACTATACTTGCACAGCAACTCCAAACGGAGAACTATACTTTAACAGTACAGGCAATTCTAATATGGCAACAGCAGGTAGCGGCGATGTGTTAACTGGGGTTATCTTATCCCTTTTGGCACAAAAATACAGTCCAGTAGAAGCTGCAACATACGGAGTTTTTCTACATGGACTTGCCGGAGACGAAAGCGCCTATGATGATTCCATAGTTATGGCAAGCAACCTTATTCAAAATTTAACCTACAGATCATTCAAACTACAATAAACTATGTTCGACAACGGTAAACCAGTAGATGAAGTTAAAGAGCACTATGAAGATGCCCCTGAAAGTTTCATGAGATACTTTACTCAACGAAACATCATAATCGCTTTATGTGTTATCTTCGTTTTGCTAATTGCTTTTTTTGACAGAAACAATTTAATACGAAGAAATAAACTCAAAAAAGAGCAAGAAAAACTAATAGAAACAAAAAGAACATTGTCGAACGACATACATAATACTCAGAAACAAATAGACGCGCTCGACGAAGACGAATATATTGAACAAATTGCGAGAGAACGCTATTTGATGAAAAAAGATAACGAAGATATTTATATTGTAACAGATTAAAGATTATGGAATTTACACACATCTCTCCTCTTGATTTTAACGAAAATGCAAGTCGTATTATCGGTCAAGAATACATGTTGGTCACAGCAGGTAACGAACAAAGTCACAACTGTTTAACTGCAAGTTGGGGCGGTTTAGGCTTCATGTGGGGAAAACCAACTTCTTGCATAGTAATTCGTCCACAACGCTATACAAAAGAATTCCTTGACAGAGAAGAATATTTTACTCTTTGTTTCTTTGATGAAAACTATAAGTCAATGTTTGCTTTTTGCGGTTCAAATAGTGGCCGTGATGTGAACAAGGCAAAAGAATGCAAACTAACACCGTTTGTTACAAAAAATGGTTCTATTGCATATAAAGAAGCACGCTTAATACTTGAATGTAAGAAGATGTATGCCGCTCCTCTTGTAAAAGAAGGCTTTGTTGACAAAAGTCTTTTAAGCGGTTACACAGCCGGAGATTTCCACACACAATACATTGCAGAAATCACAGATTGCTTAGTAAACAACTACTAGATTTTTAAATCAAGAATAAAACAAAAAGGGAGCAGTTTTCTGTTCCCTTTTTTATTACAATAAGATAAAACCTATACCCAGAGCGACAACCGCTTTTAGTAACTTAATAAACACAAATGTTTTTGGAGACTCTGCAAAAAGAGGCAAACCTCCATGACCATCTTGTACGATAGTATTTGCCAACAAAATTGCAAAAGGAACATGTCCTGATAGGTATAACGAAATAAAAATAATATGAGGACCAGATTCCGGAATAAGTCCAACTAAAACAGCTGCAATCAATATCTGCCATTGATATTGACTAACTATATTTTGTAGTTCAACCCAAGAATCAACAACATGAACAATAGCGATAATACAAGTTGTCCAACCTAGAATTTTCAAAAAATGTTTCTTGATTATATGATCCCAGAAATGTGTTTGTAGAAAATGTTCGGGAACTATTGCTATAACATAAGCCGTAGCTAACGACAAGCATACGAAAGTCATTGAAAACCAATCAATATGATGTTCATGTTCAACATGCTCCAATCCAGGAAGTATATCATGGCTATGTCCTATTTCACCCAATACAGACAAGACAAAAATCAGCAACACTCCAAACAATAACATCGCTCGCTGAGACGATGGATGTAATACATTTTCTCTAATAGATGACACCAAATGATGTTCATGCGATTCATCATCATGCTCATGAATTTCAAAATGCGAAGGTTCTCCCACAGCATCTTTTTTCCAAACAAAATCTATCAAGAAACCACCGATAACAGCTATTATAACCAAAACTGCCGAAATTTGTAAAGCGGTCGATACATCTAACGAAAACAATAGAAACGCCTCGTCGCCCATAGTAGCAACAAATGTTGCAAATAACGCCCCCAAAGAAACTAAATTATGAGAATACAATGTCACGACTGTATATGTTCCCAAACAACCAGGAAAGAGTCCGAACAACACACCTATCACGATTTGTTGCCAACCTCTTTTTTGTATTCTCTTGCAAAATGCACCTTGCGTACGAACATTTACATATTCAATAAACAACATCATTGCCAACACAAAAAATGTGATGGACAAAGAGTTTTTTATAATAGAAAATAGTAATTCCTGCATTACCAACCTATATATGGAAATTCACCGTAGAAAATAGTTTTTCCGCCAACAGTCTTAGAATACGAATGCTCTGTTCCATCACAATTGTAATAGATTTTCTTTTTTGCACGCGTATCAAACTTATAATAACCAAGACACATATCATCTCTATCGTAACGATATGTTTTTTGTTGCGTAACCTTGGTATAATTAATTACATTACCATCTTTATCGTAATTAAAAGTCTTTCCCGTCTTGCTATCTTTTTTAGCATAGCCTATTTCCTTTTTCTTACAATCATAGTGAACCGTAACACGGCGTTTTTGATCATACATATCGTATCCTAGGCACTTTCCCGACTTATCATAATAATAAGTTTTACCCTTTTCCAATTGCGAATAGCCAGTTTCTTCTTGAGCAAAAACACCACTCGCACTAGCAAACACACAAAATATCAGCAATAACAATTGTTTTTTCATAACACTATTCATTTCTATCGCAAAGGTATTAAAACGAACAAAATCTCCACCATATATCATTTGAATTTGTATTTTTGCTACAGTTTTAGGAGAAAACAATGACAAAAATTCTGCGTATATTAAATCGCTTCAACGTCGGCGGACCAACATACAATGTTGCATATTTGACAAAATACATTTCCGACGAATACGAAACAATTTTAGTCGGCGGACAAAAAGAAGAAGCTGAAGCAAGTTCGGAATATATTCTAAAAGATCTTAATATAGACTACAAGATTATTCCTGAGATACGAAGAGAGATACAACTCAAACGAGATTTCCAAGCTTTTCGTAAACTTGTTGCAATTATACGCGAAGAAAAACCAGACATTGTACACACACATGCATCAAAAGCAGGAATTTTAGGACGAGCAGCTGCAATTTATTGCCGTGTGCCACATATTTACCATACGTTCCACGGACATGTATTCCACTCCTATTTTGGTAAAGCAAAAACGCAACTATTTATTTGTATTGAACGATTTTTGGCAAAGAAATCTACTGCAATCATTGCCATTAGCGAAAAACAAAAACATGAATTAGGCGATATCTACAAAATCTGTAAACCAGAAAAAATAAAAGTTGTGCCATTAGGATTTGACTTAGCAAGATTCAGCGAAAATCAAGAAGAAAAACGCAAGCAGTTCAGAAACACATACAATCTTCAAGATGACGAAATCGCAATTGGTATAGTTGGAAGACTCGCAAAAGTAAAGAACCACACATTCTTCATCGACGCATTCAAACAATGTTTGCAAAATTGCAGCAACAAGAAAATAAAAGCTTTCATTATTGGAGACGGCGAGCTTAAAGAAGAACTGCAAAATTATTGCACAATACAAAACATTGATTATAACACAAATACAGATTCCATCTTTAACAAGCAAATCATATTTACATCGTGGATACAAACTGTAGATGTTGCCTATGCCGGTCTAGATATTGTGGCATTAACATCGTTAAACGAAGGAACACCCGTAAGTATTATTGAAGCACAAGCAGCTGGAAAACCTATTGTTTCAACCAATGTCGGTGGCATTTGCGACATTGTTAAAGAAAACGAAACTGCCCTCATATCAGATTTAAACATCGATACATTTTCTCACAACCTACAAAAACTAATAGAAGACGAAAAACTACGCCACCAAATGAGCGAAGCAAGCAAGTCATTCTCCGGAGAACGATTTAGTTACCAACGATTATGCAGGGACATGGAGAAAGTGTACAAGAATGTTTAGTGATTAGTGGTTAGTGTTTAGTGTTTAGCGATTAGTAATGGTTAATGTAGTGGCAGGGTTCTACCCTGCCACAGCAATAAAACAAATCAAAAAATTATGATAAATTATTAAATGCCACTAATAAAAACCGTTCAAACCGCAATCAGCAATAATGACAATCACAATTCTGCCTTCATCTTTGCAATGGCCTTATTGGCTTCGACAATAATGTCTTCTTCTCCATCAATATGGCGGTTTCTCATGACAAACTTGCCATTACAAATAACAGAATGAATCGCTTCACTATTTGCTCCATAAATCCAATTACTTACAAGATTGTTATTTGGACAAAATCCAACGTGATTCATATCCACCAACAAACAATCCGCAAGACAACCAACTTCTATTTTTCCTGCATCATGTAAACCGTAAGCTTTTGCACCAGCTTCTGTTGCAATCTGTAGTATTTCTTGCTGCGATAAACTCTTATCGCCTGCATTTACATTCGAAACCAATGCAAGCACCTTCATCTCTTCGCGCATATCGAGAGAATTATTAGAAGATGCGCCGTCAGTTCCTAATGCAACAGGAATAGTATGACTACGCAAACCAACAACATTCGGAATGCCACTTTGCAGCTTCAAGTTTGAACACGGATTTACAACTGCTGTAGCACCGGAATTCGCAAATATTCGGAAATCGTTTTCTGTAAAATGAACACAATGCGCAGCAACACATCGTTCATTTAAAACCCCAAGAGAATCAAGAAATTCTACCGGCGTACAACCATGTTCTTTCAAGCAATCTTCCACCTCTTTTGCAGTTTCCGAAAGATGAATATGTAACTTATAGTCTTCATTCTTAGCAATTTCCACACATTTTTGCAAAATTTTTGCAGTATTAGTATAAATCGCATGTGGCATAACAGCAAGCTGAATCCTATCGGATACTCCCGTATGATTTTGCAAAAATTGAAAATGTTCTTTCATCTGTGATTCAGGCGTAAGCGCATCTGCTATCGTAACACCTATAGTAGCACGAATGCCCATCTCTTCCACAATTTTCATTGTAGATTCACGGAAATAATACATATCCGAGAAAAAAATCGTACCCGATTTAATCATCTCCAATACAGCCAAACGACTACCAGCTTCAACATAATAGTCATTTAGTTTCGCTTCAATAGGCCAAATATAATTGTTCAACCATTCAAATAATGGTTTATCGTCGGCATAGCCACGAAACAATGTCATCGCTGCATGACAATGAGCGTTATAGAAAGCAGGAAATATAGCAAGACCATTACAATCAACTACTTCCACATCTTCACATAGAAGTTTTTCCAACTTATCCGCAATTAGTGCAAAACGATTGCTTTCAATAAGAATGTCACATTTTTTTGACTGAAAATAAACTGACTGTAAAACAATTTTTCCCATACACCAACTACTAATCTCTTATTACTTTTCATCTAACGAGAAAACAACCTCAAACAAGCGAGGCCACCATTTTCCTGTCACATAAAAATGATCATTATCCGGATTCCAAGCAATGCCATTCAACACATCAACATCTTGTTTGTATTGCTCCGATAAAATGCCTGACATATCTATTTCTGCGGCAACTTTTCCATTCGACGGGTTTATCTTTACAATCTTATCTGTTTGATAAACATTAGCATATACAAAGCCCTCAACATATTCCAACTCATTTAGTGCGGAAACAGCTCCTAAATTAGTAAACACAGACACTTTATGATGTAATTTGAAAGTTCCCGGTTCATAGAAATATAGAAATTCTGAACCATCACTTACAATCAAATAAGTACCATCGTAACACATACCCCAACCTTCGGTTGCATACGAGAACACAGAAGCTCGTTTAAAGCTATTTTTATCGTATTTAAAGCCCGTATGCTCTCTCCAGGTAAACATATACAGCGTATCACCTATTAATGTCATACCTTCGGCAAAATACATAGAATCTATTTCTACCTTCCGTTCTACTTTTCCTGATTTCAAATCCGTATAACGCAATGTTGACTCTCCATACATACCAGCAGTTTCATACAATTTTCCATTTTCGTATTGTAAACCTTGCGTATATGCTTCCGAATCATGCGGATACGAGGCAACCACCGTATATTTCAACTTTGCAGGGACTAAATCGGACAAGACACGCATCGAACGCAAATACACTTCTTTTTTGCCTTTATGGAACACCTTTATCGTGGCAGTCTTATCACCCATCATCATGCCTTCTGTTTGAATTACGCAACGAGATGTTTCATAAAACGACATCGTCTTTCCGTCTATTACAAACTGAACTGAATCGGCTATTGTTTTTTCCGAAGAGACTGTAAAAACTACAGAATCTCCACTATAAATTGCACCTTTATGAGAACTTGTAACAGAAAACTTTTTTCCACTTTCGGAGCATCCAAATAGAAGAAAAAAAACTGCAAATACACAAAATAACTTCTTCATACTATTTCTTCAAATAAGGTTGTAAATATCGTGCTGTATATGATCCAGCAACCGACAACAAGTCTTCTGGCTTACCAGCGAAAACCACATTTCCGCCTGCATCACCTCCCTCTGGTCCCATATCAATAATCCAATCGGCACATTTGATTACGTCTAGATTATGTTCAATTACAACAACCGAATGACCGCATGCAATCAAACGATTAAACGAATCCATTAATTTCTTAATATCATTAAAATGTAAACCTGTTGTCGGCTCGTCGAAAATGAACAAACATTTATCTTTCGCTTCTTTTCCCAAGAATGTAGCCAACTTCACACGTTGCAATTCACCACCCGAAAATGTACTTGATGGTTGACCTAACGAAACATAGCCTAAACCAACATCTTGCAACGGCTGCAATTTCTTTGCAATACTTTGTGCGATGGTCGCTTTATCTTCTTTAAAGAATGTAATAGCCTCATCTACAGTCATATCAAGAATATCGGCAATAGATTTTCCTCTATACAGAATTTCAAGCACTTCATTTTTATATCGTCGGCCTTTACATTCTTCACAAACAAGTTCCACATCCGCCATAAACTGCATTTCCACCTTGATTATGCCATCGCCTTTACATTCTTCGCAACGACCGCCTTCTGTATTAAATGAAAAATGAGCTGGCTTAAATCCTTGTAGTTGAGCGCCTTTTTGTTCTGAATACAATCTACGAATATCGTCAAACGCCTTACAATATGTAACCGGATTTGAACGTGTTGATTTTCCGATAGGATTTTGATCTACAAATTCTACCGCTTTCACAAACTGCGCTCCCGAAATTCCATCGCATTCCCCCATAGTTTCACCACCTTCACCTAAAGCATGCAAAACACCTGGATACAACAATTTATCTATCAACGATGATTTTCCAGAACCGGAAACACCCGTAACAACTGTAAATACACCTAGTGGAATTTCTACTGTCACGTTTTTCAAATTATTTTCACGGGCACCCGAAATTGTTATACTTTGTTTCCACGGACGACGTACCTTCGGAATCTCTATCTGCTTCTTTCCTGACAAATAATCGGCCGTGAGTGATTTTCCATGATCAAGTAGTTCTTTCATTGTACCTTGAAAGACCACTTCACCACCGAGAGTTCCTGCATTTGGTCCAATATCGATAATAGAATCGGCTGCACGCATAATTTCCTCGTCATGTTCTACTACCACAACTGTATTTCCTAATTGTTGCAATTGCTTCAAAACATTGATAAGTTTCTCTGTATCACGAGAATGTAAACCTATACTTGGTTCGTCAAGCACATATAAAGACCCCATCAAGTTGCTTCCCAAAGAAGTAGCCAAATTGATTCGTTGCGATTCACCACCCGAAAGTGTATTCGACAATCGATTAAGCGTAAGATAACCAAGACCAACCTCGTCGAGAATTCGCAATCGTGTTTTTATTTCTATCAATATACGTTCTGCAACATTTTGTTCATATTCACTCAATTGAATTGAATCAAAAAAAGTTCGTAGCCACGAAATTGATTTATCTACTATATCCAACACCGACAAACCTGCAACCTTCACATACGTAGCTTCTTTTTTCAAGCGAGAGCCGTGACAATCTGGACAGGTCGTCTTTCCACGATAACGCGCCAACATAACACGATATTGAATCTTATATAGATTCTGCTCCACCATCTCGAAGAAGTCATTTATACCGCCAAAATACCGGTTCCCTTCCCAGAGAACACGTTTTTGTTCATCCGTTAAGTCGGCATAGGGACGATGAATCGGGAAACCGAACTTACTTGCATTCATAACAAGACGATTTTTCCATTCACTCATTTTGTCACCACTCCAACACGCAACCGCATTTTCATACACTGACAATGATTTATTTGGAATAACCTTGTTCGGATCTATACCCATAACTTTTCCGAAACCTTCACAAGTCGGACAAGCGCCAAGTGGACTATTGAAATTGAACATAAACACAGAAGGTTCTTCGAACTGCATTCCATCGGCTTCGAAACGATTAGAAAATTCATATTTCTTTAGCGCGCCCTCTTCTTCTATCCAAAGTTCACAAGCGCCATTACCTTCACGAAAAGCAGTTTGAACAGAATCGGCAATGCGACCTCGCTGCGCTTCCTCGGAAACAAAACGGTCGACAAACAAAGACACATTTTCGCTATCCTTACCGTCAAAATCCGCAATACGAACCAACTTTCCATCGATAAAAAGACGGCTAAACCCTTCCTTCTCCAACACTTTCAACTTTTGTTGTAACGAAAGCGGGCCAAGAATCAAAGGAGTTGAGACATAACAACGGCAGCCTGGTTTTGCCAAAACTACATCAACAACGTCCTGCACAGAATGACGCTTCACTTCACAACCAGAAACTGGAGAAATCGTTTTACCTATACGGGCAAAAAGTAGCTTAATGTAGTCATAAATCTCCGTTGAAGTCCCCACCGTTGAACGCGGGTTTACGGCATTAACCTTTTGTTCTATGGCAATTGCTGGCGGAAGACCTGAAATAGAATCAACCTCGGGTTTTTGAACTTTTCCAAGGAATTGACGAGCATACGAAGATAAACTTTCAACATATCTACGCTGACCTTCGGCATACAACGTATCAAATGCCAACGAAGATTTCCCCGAACCAGAAACGCCTGTTACAACAACAAAACTATTTCTATCGATTGAAACATCTATTTTCTTTAGATTGTGTACCGAAGCACCTTTTATAACGATTTGTTGATCTTCCATTTTCTTACGTATTCCTTGCAAAAATACGATTTTTCAAAACAAAACAGGAGTATCCACAAACAATTACACCAACATTATTCGATGGTGACCGTCGGGGCAGGGCTCTGCTCTGCTCCATATATTCCATTTATTTTGCCAATAAACAAACCATTATCGTTTGTTATTGAAATAAATTGAGGCGTATGGCCATACGCCTCAACATTTTTTACATTTTTTCATAAATAACCATAAACAAACCTAATAATAGATAACAGCTACAAAACAAACATAAAACCATCATTTTCATTGATTTGCAACCTTCTAAAAGACATTCTATATTTGCCAAACGCAACACATAACAATATGGCAAAAATTACTGTACAAAATTCAGAAATCACCATTATATCGGTTAATAACAACGATTACATTTCGTTAACGGATATGATTAAAACAAAAGATGGTGATTTCTTCTTTTCTAATTGGCTAAGAAATAGAAATACTATTGAATTTCTTGGCATTTGGGAAAATGTTTACAACCCAAATTTTAATTGTGCCGAATTCGACATAATTAAAAGTAAGGCAGGGCTAAATAGTTATAGGCTTAGTGCTAAAGAATGGGTACAGAAAACTAAAGCAATCGGAATAGTCTCAAAAGCAGGACGATATGGAGGTACTTACGCACACAAAGACATAGCATTTGAATTTGCAATGTGGATTAGCCCAGAATTTAAGGTTTATTTAATACGAGAATTCCAACGCCTAAAAGCTGAAGAACAAAAACATCTTGGTTGGTCTGTTAAACGGGAACTTGCTAAAATAAACTACCATATTCATACTGATGCAATAAAACAAAACCTCATTCCCAAAGAACTTACCAAAGACCAAATAAACAAAATCTATGCATCGGAAGCCGATGTGCTTAATATGGCTTTATTTGGTATAACCGCACAAGATTGGCGATATGCAAATCCTGACCTTACCGGAAATATGCGTGATTATGCTACCATAAACCAACTCATTTGCCTTTCGAATATGGAAAACCTCAATTCCATATTTATAAACGAAGGTTTGCCACAAAACGAACGACTTATTAAACTAAATCATATTGCAATCCAACAAATGGAAATTTTGCAAAATATTGGACAAAATGGAAAATGAAATTGTATAATAAATGATATCTATTTAAATGAGGCGTATGGCCATACGCCTCAACAAAAACCGCATAACCCCAAACGGAATTATGCGGTATAAAACCCCGAAGGCTGGCGGTTTTGGGCCACTCCGTGGCTGGGAACCGCCATTCTTCGGGGTTTATTATATTTGTTGTTCTTTGGCTTGGAAATGGTAAATTCTACAAACTGCGCACAAGACGCACAGAGTGCCCGTCGTAGCGGAAGTAGTTGTCCATGCCGGCATAGTCGCTGTAAAAGCGCAGGCAGTACGCGCCGGAACCCACGTAATGCACGCCCGTACCGGTGCGGTAGCCAGCAGCAGGAAGAAAAATGGCACCATTTGCCTCCATCTTGGCCCACTCGTTTACTGTGTAAGTGTTGTTTTCTAAACCATTCATACCAGCTTTGAAAGCTACACCTGCTGGAGTTGACCAATCATCCGGCAACAATATCAATCCCGTTACG
>JAZLFM010000051.1:0-27167 GCA_045615765.1 Bacteroidales bacterium | reverse complement strand
GCTTGAAAGCAAATCTACAGTGATTGTTACGTTATCACCTGGCATAACCATTTCTACACCTTCTGGAAGAGAAATTTCACCAGTAACGTCAGTTGTACGGATGTAGAATTGAGGACGGTATTTGTTATGGAATGGAGTGTGACGACCACCTTCGTCTTTACTCAATACATAAACTTCAGCTTTGAATTTTTTGTGAGGTTTGATTGAATCTGGTTTACAGATAACCATACCACGTTTGATTTGATCTTTTTCGATACCACGAAGCAACAAACCAACGTTATCACCTGATTGACCTTCATCAAGAAGTTTACGGAACATTTCAACACCAGTACAAGTTGTTTTCAAGTTAGCGTCGAAACCGATGATTTGCATTTCATCACCTGTGTGGATAACACCTCTTTCGATACGACCTGTAGCAACAGTACCACGACCAGTGATTGAGAAGATATCTTCAACTGGCATCAAGAATGGTTTTTCGTTTTCACGTGGAGGAAGTGGAATCCATGTATCAACAGCTGCCATCAATTCCATTACTTTATCTTCCCATTCTGCTTCACCGTTCAATGCACCTAGAGCAGAACCACGGATGATAGGAGTATTATCACCATCGAAATCATATTTGCTCAACAATTCACGAACTTCCATTTCAACTAAGTCGAACATTTCAGCATCGTCAACCATATCGCATTTGTTCAAGAAAACAACGATTCTTGGTACGTTTACTTGTTTTGCAAGAAGAACGTGTTCTTTTGTTTGAGGCATTGGACCATCAGTTGCAGCAACAACTAGGATAGCACCATCCATTTGAGCAGCACCAGTAACCATGTTCTTTACGTAGTCAGCGTGACCTGGACAGTCAACGTGAGCATAGTGACGGTTTTCTGTTTGGTATTCAACGTGAGCAGTGTTGATTGTGATACCTCTTTCTTTTTCTTCAGGAGCGTTATCGATTTGATCGAATGATTTTACTTCTGAAAGACCTTTCTTTGCCAATACAGTTGTGATAGCTGCTGTCAAAGTTGTTTTACCGTGGTCAACGTGACCGATAGTACCAATGTTTACGTGATCTTTGGATCTATCAAACTTTTCTTTTGCCATTTCTACTAATATTTATTATTATTCAACATATAAAATTTCACATCATTTCTGAGCCGATGATGGGAATTGAACCCATGACCTCTTCCTTACCAAGGAAACGCTCTACCACTGAGCTACACCGGCCGACTCAATTCCGCACAGACATATCCGCCCGAAAATTTGGAGTGCAAATGTACTTTTTTTTTCTTAAAAACAAAAGAATTTACTTTTTTTCTTGCTTTCCTTTCATTTTTTCTATCTGATTTCTCAAAGCTTCAGTCGCCAAATCAACTGCTTCTTCAAATGATTTAGCCGATTTCTTTGCGAAAAGTTCCTTTCCTGGAGTCTTAATGCTAATTTCTGCTTCTTTGTTTTCTTCACTTGCAGTGTTCACTAATTTAAAAAACACATCTGCCGATTGTAAGACATCAGAAAAAGTATCCAATTTATTAACCTTGTTTGTTGCAAACTCTTTTAGTTTTGCATCGGCTTTAAAGCCTACTGATTGAATTTTTACTTCCATAGCTATACAATTTTAATTTCTCGGATGAGATTGTTTATATACTTTTTTCAATTTCTCAAATGAATTATGAGTATATACTTGAGTTGCCGCTAACGAAGCATGTCCTAATAATTCTTTTATATCATTAATGTCGGCACCATTATTTAATAAATGTGTCGCGAACGTATGACGAAGTACATGAGGGCTACGTTTATTTAAAGTTGTAACTTCACCTAAATACTTATGTACTATTCTATATAAGAACTTATCATATGCTTTTATCCCTTTGTCGGTTACAATGAGATTTGAATTGTCACTAGCTATCTTATTTCTCTCTTCTATATACTTCTTCAACAAAGAAGAACATTCAGGAAGCATTGGCACGATACGTTCTTTATTTCGTTTTCCAAAAACTTTTATTGTGCCTTCTGCAAAATCTATAGAATCAAGTCCTAGTTTAACCAACTCCGCACGACGAACTCCAGTTGTGTACAATAATTCAATGACCACTCTATCTCGCAAACCAGAAAAATCTTTTGCGAAGATATTTTCGTCTAGCAAGATATTCATTTTTTCTTCTTCTACAAAATTTGGCAACCTTTTTTTTGCTTTCAGAGCATGAACTTTTCGTGCTACATTATTTTGTAGTTTCCCTTGCCGCTGTAAGAAATAAAAAAAAGAACGAATTGCTACAATCTTTCTATTAATAGATCGTGAAGCAATTCCTTCTTCTGATAAAGTACTTATCCATCCACGAATGTCTTTTGAATTAACATTTAGAATACTTTTTTCTCCTAAATGCCTAACAAAATAAGACAAATCGTTTTGGTAAGATATAACTGTATGCTTTGAACTTTTTTTCTCGTACTCGAGATAGTTCAAAAAAGTTTGCAATAATTCCTCATTACAGGAATTATTGTTCATCAGTCAATTGCATTTTTTGTTTATAGATAGCTTTAATAAGTTGCTCTCTACGAATAACTGAAGGTTTTGTGAACGCTTGTCTGTTTCTTAATTCTTTAACAACGCCAGTTTTTTCAAATTTTCTTTTGAATTTCTTTAACGCTTTGTCAATGTTTTCGCCTTCTTTTACTGGAACGATAATCATATTATTTGTTTGTTTAGAATGTTATTTTTTCGGACTGCAAATGTATAAACTTTTGAATAAAGAGCAAGTTTTTAATCAATTGTTTTTAAGTAGTATTGTAAAATATTATACTCGTCATCCTCAAGAATGCCGTTTTTAAGGAGCTCTTCAAGGTTTTTTATTGTACCCACAATTTTTTTATAAGCAAAGATTTTTTTCGTTTGCTCAAAGTTTATTAGTGGATGTTTATTAATTTCCTTAAATGTTTGGGTATTGACATTAAGTTTTTTTATGTTTTCTGTTGATATTATGACATAAGGTGATATCGCTGTAACTGCGGCTGAATCCATAGAATAAACAGCAAACAACTGTTCTATAGAATAAAATCCTCCTAATTTTTCTCTGTACTCAATTATTTTTCTTGCACGGAAGGTTCCAATTTTGGGTAAAAGTTTTAGCTCCGTGGTGTCGCACTTATTTATATCTACAATAGTATATTTTTTTTGTTGTGATACATTTTCTTTTTTTGCTTGTGAAAAATGTTCTTTTTCCTTTCGCTTTTGTTGTTTTGGAATCTCGATATGGGATCGTAACAATTCAAAATCTTTTTCTGTTATACTATATATTTTTAGAACGTCTTCCTCCTTATAGAATACGCCACCTTTGGTTCTGTAGTTTATACAACTTTTGGCTTGCTTTTCAGTAAAACCAACAGATAAGAAATCATCAAAACTTGCAGTATTAGGATTTATAACCTTATCGTTTTCTATTACAATACTAGGTTTTGCTTCCGGCACAAGATTTATTTCTTGATTAACAACTATTTGCTTCTTAGGCTTATATTCATAAAAAAATATAGCAATAGTAACAACAACGATAAGCGTGGATAGGTTCTTACCTAACCGCACCCAATTTTGATTGGCTTTTTTCATACTAATTAGAACGGATAACCGATTCCAACGCTAAGATTCCAGTCATCTCTGGTCAAACTTCGATTACCCCAGATTAAATGTTTGTTTGTATTATTTATGGTATATGCTTCTCTAACTTTTACACCTAAATCGCAACGAAATATTAGGAAAGAAAAATCAAATCTTAATCCCAAACCTGTTCCGACAGCCAAATCTTTATAAAAATCTCTTATATGGAATCTTGCATCCGTTAACTCATTATTGTCAAAAGCCCATATATTTCCAACATCAACGAATGCTGCACCATCTATTATCCAAAATAAATGAAATCGACTTTCAAAATTCAATTCCAGCTTCACATCTCCCAAATAGTATTTAAAACCACTTACCGTATCGACATGTGAACCGAGTCCTAACGATCGACTTTCCCAAGCACGCATACTGTTTGCTCCACCTGCATAATATTTTTTCAAGCTTGGCAACACATTTGAATTCAAATATGGCATTGCAATACCTCCAAACACACGATACACAAATGTTGTTCTATTGGAAATAACATTATAATATCTATAGTCAACATCTATTTTTGCATATTGTGCAAAAGGCAAATTAAATGTTTCATATTGTCCGACGTCGTTTTTTTCTTTGTTTATAGATTTACAATACACATACATCAAATTTCCACTGGTTTCGGCTCCAACTTTGAAATATTGATAATCTTTAGTTTCTATCGTTCGTTTGTTATAATAGACTACCGATAAATTGTTGCAATACAATAGATAATCTTCATAACTATACTTATAGTAATCTCGACTATTTATGAATTTATTAAAGCGTTCTGATATGTCATAATAACGAATATAACTAAAATCTATCGGGTTCAATGTAAATGTCCAAAAACGCTTTCCATACCAAATATAACCAAAATTCACCTCTGTCGTTGGTCGTGTATAATCTGTAGTTTGTAAAAAATTGTATTCAAAATGAAGATTTGTCTTTGCACGGAATTTTTTATCATAATCTCGAGAATTGAATGGCAACAAAAATTTTGGAGTCGTAAAATCTACACCGATTCCATAATCCTGTGAGTTAAAAAGCCTACGATTCCCATCTTCACCGCCTTTCAAAACATTATTGTATTCTTCTGCGAATTTGAATTTCACCGTCATATATTCAGCACCATGGAATACATTCCTGTTTACATACGACGCATTTAATTCTGCACCCCAATCTCCACTTGTATTAGTTCCCTCTACTTCGAATGACATAGACTGCTTTTTTTCTGCAGCAATTTCCATCGAACAATCTAATTGAACTGTTTTTTCATCTGGTTGGACAAGAGAAGGTTTAAATTCTATAGTAACAAGTTTCACAATTGGATAACTAGACAATATCTTTTGCGTTCTCGATTCTCGGAAAGAACTATACATTTTCTTCTTTTCAATGAAGTTTGCTTGCTGTATAGTTTGCTCTTTTATAAATGTCGGAGACACATACTTATCTTTTTTTGCCTTTCCTTTACGATTCTCAGAATGTTTAACTTCTCTTCCCCCCTCACCTTGTTTTATAGAAACAGAACTTATTATATGTTTTTTCAAAGACGCATCTGTGGTCTTTTTTATACCAATAACAAGACTTACACTATCCGGGCCACGCATCGTATCGGCTGAAAACATAACATTTTCCCTTGAGAACGCATAATATCCCATAGCACGACAAACAGAAACTATTCGTTCTTGTTCTTCCTGTAAAAGAGCTATCGAAAATGGTTTCCCCTTCTTTATTTTAGACATATTTTCTGTTTTATCAAGTATTTGACTAATACCTGAATCTGCAGACTGATACAGACAAGAAGCTATCTTATATTGCGTTCCTGTTTCCAAATGATATAAAACAGAAACTTTTTTATCGTTCCAACCGTTATATTTTCTTTCTGAGCTTACCGAAGCATTATAATAGCCCAATTCATTTAAAAACAGACGAAGTTGTTCTTCGTTTTTCTTTACTAAGGAACTATCAAACAAAACAGGAGCTTCACCAACAATTTCACGCATCCAGGTTCCAAATCTTCGTTCTGAATGTTCAAAAGCATAATAAAAATATAAACGAGTATGAAATCCCCAAAGAGCACGATTAGGTTTTGGTTTCACATAATTCAACATTTCGTCTTTATCAACTTTTCGATTGTCAGACTTTATTACATTCTTGACTAAAAGTTTCTGATCATCGGCAAGATGACGAGTTACCGAACACTGAGCAAATACAAACACAGCCATTGCAAGAAGCAATTTAAAAATCAGGTTGTGTTTTTGTGTTTGGTGCATTACAAATATTTTTACAAATGTAAGAAAATGTGAATGTTCAACAAGAAATAGACGCATTATTTAGACGACAAAAAACGTCTATTAGAACATCAATAAACATCAATAAAGAACAATAAAAAAGGATGAATAAAAATTCATCCTTTTCTCTGATTATTCTTTGTTAAAAAGACTGTCAATTTCTTTTTCATAGGCTTTTTGAACAACTTTTCTCTTAACTTTTAATGTTGGAGATAATTTTCCATTTTGAGTTGTCCATTCATCTGGGATCAAAACAAATCGTTTTATTTGTTCATAATCAGCAAAGTTACTATTGTATTTATTTATTTCTTTTTTGAATCGTTTTAGAACTTCTGCATCTTTTACAACTTGTTCCTTTGATGTAAATGGAACTTTGTGCTTTTCGCACCAAGTTTTCAAAAATTCGAAATCTGGGACAATAAGAGCACCTGCAAATTGTTTGTTTTCGCCAACAACTACAACACTGCCGACAAAAGGAGACGTCACAACTTTATTTTCAACATGCTCCGGATTCACATATTTACCAAATGATGTTTTAAATAACGATTTGATTCGACCCGTAATGACAACAAGACCTTTTTCCGTAATTCTTGCTGTATCACCAGTATGGAACCAACCATCTTTGTCAATTACTTCAGCTGTCATTTCTGGATTTTTGTAATATCCTATCATAACATTATGTCCACGGCAAACCAACTCATTTGTAGCAGGATCAACTTTCACTTCAACACCAGGAAGAGGCAAACCAACAGTTCCAGGTTCATGAGTATAAGCTTCATCACGAGCAACTGCAATTACAGGGGACGTTTCAGACAAACCATATCCTTCATATACAGAGAAACCTATAGCTTGGAAAAATGAAGCCAATTGAGCTTGCAAAGCAGAACCACCAGACACAACTTGAATTAACCCTTGGATACCCAAAGCATCTCTCCATTTTGTATAAATTAATTTGTCTGCAATATTCCATTTCAAATTATAATACCAAGAGCGTTTTTCTGGATCAAGATTATACTTCTTAGCAACCGCAACTGCCCAATAATATATTTTTTGCAATAAGAAAGATTGTTTTTTGCCCGCACTGTATAATTTCTCATACATTTTTTCCAATAAACGAGGTACACAGCACATTACATCAGGATGAATTTCCTTCAAATTGTCGGCAATCAACGCTAAATCAGAATAATAAATAGAGCATTGTTTAAACTGATATGTATACATCAACATTCTTTCATAAGCATGACACAAAGGCAAGAAACTTAATGCTTTCTTACAAGTAGGGAACACTAATTCCTGAACATTCTTCATATTCAAGATGATATTGTCATGCGACAACATTACTCCTTTTGGATTTCCTGTCGTTCCAGATGTGTAAATAATTGTTGCCATGTCCGAAGACTTAACTTGCGCTTTCAGTTCTGCAACTTTCTCTGGTTGAGGATTTTGTTTTCCAAGTTCTATTAACTGATCAAAACAACGATATTCACTATTTTGATCAACGAACGTAAACAATTCCTTTAAGTGCTCTAAATCAGGAAGGATAGTTTCAATTTTCGAACGTAAACTTTTGCCTTCAACAAACAAAAGTTTCATTTCTGCATGATTTAGAATATATCGATATTCTTCTTGGCTAATAGTTGGATAAATAGGAACTGGTATAGCGCCGATTTGCATAGTTCCCATATCTAAGAAGTTCCATTCAGGACGGTTTCCACTAACAATACCAATCTTATCTCCTGGTTGAATTCCTAATGCTAACAAACCATAACTTACATTATTAACATATTCAACATAGTCCTTTATACTATAAGAAACCCATTTGCCATCTACTTTATGAGATAACGCAACCTCTTGATCAGGTTTTTGTTCACAATAATGACCAAGAATGTCAAATAATCTAGTTACTTCCATCTTCTATTTTTTAATTCTCAAGCAATCGTATATAATTTCAATGACAAAATTACGATTTTATCTACAAACAAATACTTTTTATCTACAAACATTTATTTTATTCTAACTCAAACGACATTAGAAAATGTCGTACTAATGCGACACACAAACAAAATTCGACCATAAAAAATGAAAATCAAACAATAAAAGAAAACATAGAGTATATTTTCATCTAAAAATTATATCTTTACAAATCAATTATACAATAATGAATATAGAATTAACAGCAATCGAAGAAAATGAAGTTCAAAACTTCAAAGGCGGAGAAAAATCAACGATTTTTCAAACATTTCAAGACGGAAACAACAAAATAATGCGTATTCGCTTAGTTCCTGGAGCTTCTATTGGATTACATAAACACGAAGGAAATAGTGAGATTGTTTACATTCTTGAAGGGTCAGGTAATGTTCTCTACGACGGTAAAAATCTTCCTCTTACGGTAGGTACTCTTCACTATTGTCCAGAGAATCACGAGCATAGCATATCAAATACAGGAACCGAAGATTTAGTTTTCCTTGGTATTGTACCTAATCATAAATAAACAATGAAAAGAGTTTTGCTTTTTCTAAGTATCGGTTTTGCAGCACTTTTAACAAGTTGCTCATCTATGTATATTCCAAGTGCAGGAAACACACCACTACTAAGTGAGAAAAACGAGCTACAAGCAGAAGCATCACTCACTACCAATAGTTTACAATTATCGGCTGACGTCGCATTTACCGACCATATTGCAGGAATGGCAAATATGAATTTCTCCTATGGGAATTTCACGAACTATTATGATATTTACACATCAAAAGACAAAGATTCTTCAGCACTTGCTGATCTTACAAACTTTGGTAAATTCAACAACCGCACCTATGAATTAGGAGTTGGTTATTTTAATATGTTTAATTCTGAAAAATTCAAGACAGAAGCATTTTTAGGATTTGGATATTGTCATGCCACAGACATCGACGATTCAAAATCAAAGAAAACACAAGAATACGATTCTAAATATTTCTCAACTTTTGCTCAAATTAATACAGGATTTACATTTAAATACTGCGACTTAGGGTTAGGTGTACGCTTTGCACCAACGTTTCACTCTTTTGCTTGGGAAGAAAATGAACTTTCTCAGCACAAATCAGGCACAGAAAAATTCACCATGTTTCATATAGAACCTATCGCCTTCATACGGGCAGGTTCGGAACGTGTACGGTTTGTTGCGAAAGCAGGCTTTTCGTCACCAATTTATACAAAGTCATACGATAAAGCAAAAGATAATTCTTGCAACCCTAACTATATAAATACAACACTATTCCATTTCTCAATGGGAGTAAACGTACGATTAAATAAAAATTAAAATAAAATGGCAGAATTTCATTATCAACCAATGTTCCCTCTCGGTGAAGACAAGACGGAATATTATTTACTAACAGACAAATATGTATCTGTAAGCGAATTTGAAGGTCACAAAATTCTAAAAGTGGAGAAAGAAGGTTTGACAGCAATGGCAAACGCAGCATTCCGCGATGTTTCTTTCTTACTTCGCAGATCTCATAACGAACAAGTTGCAAAAATCCTTTCCGATCCTGAAGCAAGCGACAACGATAAATATGTGGCTTTAACATTCTTACGCAATGCAGAAGTTGCAGCAAAAGGAAAACTTCCATTGTGCCAAGATACAGGTACTGCAATAATTCACGGTGAAAAAGGTCAGCAAGTATGGACTGGATATTGTGACGAAGAAGCTCTTTCTCTTGGTGTTTTTAAAACATATACAGAAGAAAATCTTCGCTACTCACAAAACGCACCACTTAATATGTACGACGAAGTTAACACAAAATGTAACCTTCCTGCTCAAATCGACATTGAAGCAACAGAAGGAATGGAATACAAATTTTTGTGCGTAACAAAAGGTGGTGGTTCTGCAAACAAGACATATCTATATCAAGAAACAAAAGCACGTATCCAAAATCCTGACACATTAGTTCCTTTCTTGATTGAAAAGATGAAAACATTAGGAACTGCAGCTTGTCCTCCATATCACATTGCATTTGTAATTGGTGGAACTTCAGCAGAAAAGAACCTTTTAACTGTAAAATTAGCTTCTACTCACTATTACGATGAACTTCCAACTACAGGAAACGAATATGGTCGTGCTTTCCGTGATGTAGAATTAGAAAAACAAGTATTGAAAGAAGCACATAACATTGGCTTAGGTGCGCAATTCGGCGGTAAATATATGGCACACGACATTCGTATTATCCGTCTTCCACGCCATGGTGCAAGTTGTCCTATCGGTTTAGGTGTAAGTTGTTCAGCCGATAGAAACATAAAATGTAAAATCAACGAAAAAGGTATTTGGATAGAAAAAATGGATGACAATCCTGGACAACTAATTCCTGCAGAATTACGTCAAGCTGGCGAAGGTGATGCTGTAAAAATCAACCTAAACCAACCAATGTCAGAGATTCTAAAAGAATTGACTAAATACCCTGTAGCAACTCGTTTGAGCTTGAATGGAACTATCATTGTAGGTCGTGACATTGCACACGCAAAATTAAAAGCTCGCTTAGATGCAGGAGAAGATTTACCACAATACATTAAAGACCACCCTATTTACTATGCTGGTCCTGCAAAAACTCCTGCAGGAATGGCTTGTGGTTCTATGGGCCCAACTACTGCAGGTCGTATGGATCCGTATGTTGATGAATTCCAAGATTACGGAGGATCACTTATCATGTTAGCCAAAGGAAACCGCGCACAATGCGTAACTGATGCATGTAAAAAACATGGCGGATTCTATTTAGGTTCGATTGGCGGTCCTGCAGCAATTCTAGCACAAAACAATATAAAATCTATTGAATGTGTTGAATATCCAGAATTAGGAATGGAAGCTATATGGAAAATTGAAGTTGAAGATTTCCCTGCATTCATCTTAGTTGATGACAAAGGTAATGACTTCTTTAAACAACTAAAACCATGTAACTGTAAAGCATAACAATAGTTACAGCCTCAACAAATGTTGAGGCTTTTTTTATTCTGCATCTTCAGAAGGTTCTACATGTAAATTAATATGTGTACTTGAACCATATTTATTTCGTAATTGTTTCTCGGTATCCGTAGCAATATCATGCGCACGCACAATGGACAAATGAGGATTCACCACTATATGAGCTTCTATAATTATATATGGACCACTTTTACGAGTTTTTACACTATGCACGCTCTCTACACCATCAACAGAATTTATTACATTACACATTTCATCTTCTACTTCTTTAGGTAATGACACCTCCAATAGCTCTTGCAATGAAGGTAATGCCATTTTTACAGCTACATAAAAAATAAAAAGACTGATACAACAACAAACAATAGGATCCAACACACACCATTTCTCGCCTAATAAAATTGCACCTGTTATACCTAATGCCGAAGCAACTGAAGACAAAGCATCGGTTCTATGATGCCAAGCATTCGCAACAACAACCGAACTATCGACAGTCTTTCCTACATAGGCAGTATATTGAAATAGTAACTCTTTCACAACAATAGAAACAAATGCCATTATCAATGCTATATATCCTGGGGTTTCTATCATTTTGCCATGAAAATAATCTATTATCAAGTTTATACCTGATATGAATAATTCAACAGACACAAAAAACAGTAATATGCTAATACAAAGAGATGCTAATGTCTCAAATTTCCCATGACCATAATCATGATCATCATCAACACCTTTTGAAGAGATTTTTACAAAAAGTAATACAATAATATCAGAGACAAAATCCGAAATGGAATGAATACCATCGGCAATCATTGCGGCACTATGACCAAAAATTCCAGCAAGTATCTTACAAATTGACAAGAAAGCATTTACTATCATCCCAACAAAAGTGGTGGTAGTAATCTTTTTTTCTCTCAAATCAATATTTTCCATACTGTATTACAGTTCATGTGCGAACATTGAGTCCAATTGTGATTGAGTATATGGACACTGTTCATTTTGCAATTTTGCCTGACGAAATTGAGCGCAAGCATTACGAACAGACTGTTCCTCATAACTTAAAAACAAAGAATGTTTTATTTCATCCAAACGAATAACATCAGCAGGAGAGAACTTATTGTAGGTACCAAAACTAAGATCTTTTTCGGGAAGGATATCATGATAGAAATAAGACCAAATAAGGAATTGCATACAAGTTTCCGGCGACAACAACATTTCTTCCATACCAAAAAACTATTCAAACAAAGAATCAATAAAATCCTTTTTATTAAAGAATTGTAGATCGTCAACACCTTCACCTACACCAATATATTTCACAGGTATTTTAAATTGGTCAGAGATTCCAATCACAACACCACCTTTTGCCGTACCATCCAATTTCGTAAGTGCAAGAGCATTAACTTCTGTAGCTTTCGTAAATTGTTTTGCTTGTTCAAATGCATTTTGTCCAGTTGAAGCATCAAGCACAAGAAGAATTTCATGAGGAGCATCAGGAATCAGCTTTTGCATAACACGCTTAATCTTGGTCAACTCATTCATCAAATTCACTTTATTATGCAAACGACCAGCTGTATCAATAATTACGACATCGGCATTATTTGCGATTGCTGAATTTAATGTATCAAAAGCAACAGAAGCAGGATCAGATCCCATTTGCTGTTTTACAAGAGGAACATTTACTCGCTGAGCCCAAACTTCTAATTGTTCTATAGCAGCAGCACGGAATGTATCAGCAGCTCCCAGATATACTTTTTTACCTGCTGCAGTAAATTTAGCAGCAAGTTTACCTATAGTTGTTGTTTTTCCGACACCGTTTACACCAACAACCATAATGACATACGGTTTGTTTTTTACATCAAGGAAATTTTCAGAGACATCATTATCATTTTCGGCAAGCAGTCCCATAACTTCTTCACGAAGAATTCTCTGAAGTTCATCTGTACCAATAAACTTATCACGAGCAACACGTTTTTCAATTCGTTCTATAATACGAAGAGTTGTCTCAACTCCGACATCAGAAGTAATAAGTATTTCCTCCAAATTATCAAGAACCTCATCATCAACCTTGGATTTTCCTGCAATAGTACGCGCAATTTTCTTTAGAACAGACTCTTTAGTCTTTTCCAATCCTTTGTCTAACGATTCCTTTTTATTGCTCTTAAAAAAATCAAATAAGCCCATTAGTTTTATTTTTTTGCAATTTACAAATTTCAGCCATATATACAAAAAAGCCTTATCAATAAATAATGACAAGGCCTTTTGTATATTTAATATGTATGAGAAAACTATTTTTTGCTCAAATATGCTTGAACTTCAGAATTAGGAACTATTTCTTCAGTGAAAACATAAGCACCTGTTTTTTCAGACTTTACAGATTTAATAACCTTTGTAAACTCTTTACCAGCACCTTTTTGAAGGGTTGCAACTACTTTCTTTGCCATAACTTAGTCTTAGTATTATTTAATTTCTCTGTGAACAGTTACCTTTCTTAGATATGGATTGTATTTTTTCATTTCCATTCTATCAGGAACATTTTTACGGTTTTTCGTTGTGATATAACGAGACATTCCTGGTACACCACTTTCTTTTTGTTCTGTGCACTCAAGAATAACTTGAACTCTATTACCTTTCTTTGCCATTGCTGTAAGTATTAATAGTTTTGAATATATCCTTTCGCTTTTGCATCCTTAAGAGCTTGGCTTAGGCCTTTTTTATTGATAGTTCTTAATCCATTTGCTGAAACACGAAGGGTAATCCATCTGTCTTCTTCTGCTAAATAGAATTTCTTTTCGAGCAAGTTAACATCGAAAACTCTTCTCGTTTTTGCATTTGAGTGAGATACATTGTTGCCACTCATTGCTCTTTTACCTGTAATTTGACAAATTCTATACATTGTATTCTACTATTTGCTATTATATACTATTCCTCTTAAATCGGGTTGCAAAATAACATATAAATTCTCAATAAAAAAAATATCTGACTAAGATTTTTTCAAAAAAAGTGTCTCTTTTTTTTAGATTCATGCATTCTGCTGATTTTTAATCAATTTCACAACCAAATAGTATAGTATAAAAACAAGTAGAGCCGCAAAAATGCGACTCTACCCTGTCTTATTCTATCAATTATCTGAACTATTCAAATTGTTTGAATGTTTTCTTGATAATCTCAACACTTTCTCTGATTTGTGCCTCATTAATTACAAGAGGAGGAGCAAAACGAATAATATGTTCGTGAGTTGGTTTTGCCAACAATCCATTATCTCTTAATGCTAAGCAGAAATCCCAAGCAGTTTTACCATTATGAGGTTCAATAATAACAGCATTCAAAAGACCTTTACCACGAACTAATTTTTTCATTGGGTGTTCGAAAGAATTCAATTCATCACGGAATAATTTTCCAAGTTTTTCAGCATTTTCAGCCAATTTTTCTTCTTTCAATACAGACAATGCAGCGATAGCAACTTTACCAGCGATTGGGTTTCCACCGTATGTAGATCCGTGTTCACCTGGTTTGATTGTCAACATGATTTCATCATCTGCTAAAACTGCTGAAATAGGAAGCATACCACCACTGATAGCCTTACCTAAGATAAGAATATCAGGACGAATACCTTCGTGATCGCAGCAAAGCATTTTACCAGTTCTTGCTAGACCTGTTTGAACTTCATCAGCGATGAAAAGTACATTGTGTTTTTTACACAAATCATAGCATTTTTTCAAATAGCCATCTTGTGGAACATACACACCTGCTTCACCTTGAATTGGTTCTACCAAGAAACCTGCAACTTTATCACCTTCTTTTCCCAAAACTTTTTCTAAAGCTTCTACATCATCGTAAGGAACTTTAATAAAACCTGGAGTAAGAGGACCATAGTTAGCATAAGAATCAGGATCGATAGACATCGAAATGATAGAAATTGTTCTTCCGTGGAAGTTACCTTCACAACAGATGATTTTAACTTCATCATTAGGAATACCTTTTTTCACAACACCCCAACGACGAGCTAATTTCAAAGCAGTTTCATCACCTTCTGCACCTGTGTTCATAGGAAGAAGTTTGTCATATCCAAAGAATTTAGATGCAAATTCTTCATATTCACCTAACACATCATTATAGAATGCACGTGATGTTAAAGCTATTTTTTGAGCTTGGTCAACCATCGCTTTCACGATTTTTGGATGACAGTGACCTTGGTTAACTGCTGAATAAGCTGAAAGGTAGTCATAGTAACGTTTTCCTTCAACGTCCCACACGAAAACACCTTCGCCTTTTTCCAATACTACAGGGAGTGGATGGTAGTTGTGAGCACCATACTTATTCTCTCTGTCCATGTAATCTTGAGGAGTCATAATTGTTTCAATCAATTAAATGGATTAAACTTAAATTTATTTGTGCCAAAAGTAGAAATATTTTAGATAAATGCTCAGTTTTTTTATGATTTTTTCAAATCTTTAAAAGTCTGCTTACAATGCGGTCACAAAACCATTGTTTCTGTTAATATATTTGTTGAAATGTATTCTTCTCTATCGCAATACCAATGGCAAAAAAAAGTATCTTTGTACATTATGAAACAAAGAATATATACTCTAGCGATTGCTTTGTGTTGTTGCCTTTTTGCGGCTGCACAAAGTGTTGACTCTACTAAAATCAAAAAAGCAGAGTCTTTTATGAAACAAGGTGAAGCATTTTTCTCTGTAGGAAACGTTGACTCCATTCTCTTTTATTACAACAAAGCTCTCAAATACGCTCAAAGCGAGCATCTGTATGAACAATCCACAGCTGCGTACCACTCTACGGCGAAATTATATTTAGCAATGGGGTTGCAAGACTCTGCGTTAACATATTTCACAAAAGCTGCAGACGAAGCAAGAAGTCATGAATATTGGCTGGGACTAAACAAAGCACTTACTCAGTCTGCTAGCGTTTGCTATTCCATTGGGAAGAACGATACAGGTTTGTCTTTTGCAAAAGAATCTATCGAAGCTGGAAAGAAAGCACAATATGATAGAGGTATCGCAATCGGATACTTACAAGCGGGTAACATATTTCAAAATCTTGCACGAAACGAAGAGGCTCTAGAGTCATACCAAAATGCAAGTAAATATTTTGAAAAAATAGACTTCAAAGCAGGTGTAGGAACTTGTTTAATAAATATAGCTGGTATTTACTACACACTAGAAAGTTTCGACCTTTCTCTTGAATATGACAGAAAAGCTATTGAAGTTCAACGCGAACTTGGCAATATGGGAGAAGTTGCCAATGTTATGCAAAACATGTCTGCTATATATGCTGGTTACAATCGTAAAAATGTTATTACGAAATATCAGCATCTTGATTCAGCATTTTTCTATAGAAACGAAGCTGAGAAAATTTACGAAGAATTAAAAGATTCTTTGAACATAACAAAAAATACGACAAACATGGGTCTTCTTTACACGATGACCCAAGATTGGAGCAAAGCAAAAGCTAGTTTCGACAAAGTTTACCCTATCGCATTACGAAAAAACTACTTCGCTGAAATTATTGCAATTGAAAATGGATACGCTTTGATGTACCATAAAATGAAGCAATATGAAAAAGCTAAAGAATTTTTCCTTAAAGAATATCCTCGTATAAAAGAAGGTAATTACAATGAAAAAGAATGCATGTGGTTTAAAGATTTTGCATGCACGCTTGATTCATTAGGAGATTATGAAAATGCATTACGTCACTATGAGCAATACGTGACAATGCAAGACACCTTACGAGGCCAGGAAATGCTACGTCAAATGAACCAATTGTCTGCACGTTTTGGATCAGAAATGAAGGATAAAGAAATTGCTCAAGCAAAAGAACGTCAGGCTTTCATGCAGAAGGAACAAGATGCATTACAACTTCGTAATCGCATCATGACTGGAGCGGCAATCATAATTGCAATATTCTTGATCTTCGTAATTTACTTGTTCATGAAGTCTCAAAAATTGAATAAAAAGATTCGCGAACAAAATGATCAGTTGGCAAGCAAAAACGACGAAATCAGTAAACAAAACGAAGAGATTACTCAACAGAAAGCAGAAATAGAAAGACAGAAAGACGAAGTTACTGCCCAAAAAGAACAAATCGAAATCCAACAGGAAAGTATCATGGATAGTATCCATTATGCAAGTCGTATCCAGACTGCCATATTACCGAAACCTGAATTGGTAGAAGAATTATTCGCCGACCACAAATTCATCTTATTCAAACCACGCGACATTGTAAGTGGTGACTATTATTGGATCGGAAGAAAATCAAATTGGAAAATCGCGGTTGCTGCCGACTGTACTGGTCACGGTGTTCCAGGAGCTTTCATGAGTATGTTAGGAACTGCCGGATTAAATGAAATCATTAATGATCCAACAATGACCGACATTCACGCGGGAGAAATTCTAGACAAACTTCGTGCTCATATTATAAAGTCATTAAAACAAACCGGTGCTGCAGGAGAACAAAAAGACGGTATGGACTTGGCAATGTGGATGTATAATGAAGAGACAAAAACTGTACGTTATGCTGGTGCAAACAACCCTCTTATAATTGTCCGCAAAGATTATGTTGAAGGTGAAGTTGAAGAAAATGACAGAATAAAAATTCAAGAATTCGTTTCTGAAGAAAACAACGAAACTTACCATATCATTCAAGTTGCTGGAAACAAACAACCTATTGCCATTTACCCTGAAATGGTTCCATTCGAAGAAATATGTTTGCAACTTAAAACAGGTGACACTCTTTATACATTCTCCGATGGTTTCCAAGATCAATTTGGCGGTCCAAAGGGTAAGAAATTTATGATTAAGAAATTAAAACAAGTATTCGTTAATATCTACGAACATTCAATGGAAGAACAACGTGGACTTTTGGATCACGAATTAGTTGAATGGATAGAATCTGGAAACACAGAACAGATTGACGATGTCTTGGTTATAGGTTTTAGAATTTAATAAGGAACAACATGTTTCAATATTCATTAGCAGAAATTGCACAATTAACCCATTCTGTTTGCGAAGGGAACGGTAACTTAAAAATAACAAAAATTCAAACCGATAGCAGAACCTCATTTGATGAGATTTCTGCCATATTTTTAGCTATAAAAGGTGTACGAAGCAATGGACACGATTTTATTAGCGATATGTATGAACGAGGATGCCGAAACTTCTGGGTACAACAAGGAGAAAACTACCCGACTTTTCCCGATGCGAACTACATTATTTCAAGTTCCGTTTTAGACGCTTTTCAATCACTACTTACCGAATATCGTAAAGCATACAACAATCCGTTATTGGCAATAACGGGTAGCAATGGAAAAACGATAATAAAAGAATGGTTGTATTTCCTAATGAAACAACAAACGACAGTCGTTAGAAGCCCAAGAAGTTTTAACTCTCAAATTGGCGTACCTTTGTCGTTAATGCTCCTTGACAACAAATTCAAATACGGAATCATTGAAGCTGGTATTTCGGAAGTTGGAGAAATGTCACGCTTACAAACAATGATACGACCAACTGTAGGTATTTTCTCAAATATTGGCGACGCACATCAACAACATTTTTCTTCAATAGAACAAAAGATTCAAGAGAAAATGTTGCTTTTCAAAGATACACAATCACTTATTTATTGTTCCGACTATTCTACAATAGATAAAGAAGCGAAAAAATTATCAAATGTAAACTTGGTATCCTGGGGCTTCAATAAGAATGCTGAACATATTGTTTCCACTCAAATCAATGAAAGCAATACTACGATCACAGCTTCTTGGAAAGGAGAATCATTCTCTTTCACCATACCGTGCATTGACAAAGCTTCTATTGAAAATGCCATACATTGTTTTTATGCCCTACAAGTTTTAAATGTAAATTTCGACCTTGCTTTATTCAATGAATTGCCAACCGTAGCTATGCGTTTGGAACAAATTGCAGGAAGAAATAATTGCGTACTTATTAATGACAGTTACAATTCAGACTTTCAAAGTGTAAAAATAGCCTTACAGTTTCTACATCAGCAACATAAAAACACGTCAAAAACATTGGTTCTTTCTGATGTAAAACAAACAGGTATGAACTTTGACGAGTTATACTCAAGTATTGCTGATCTTATTCGCGAATATTCCATAAATAGAGTAATAGGCGTAGGAAAAGATATCTCTAAATATTTAAAACGATATCTTCCGACAGGACATTATTTTAAATCAACAGAAGTTGCTTTACAGAAATTTCACGAATTTGTATTTCAAAATGAAACAATTCTTTTTAAAGGTGCGCGTGAATTTGCTTTTGAACAACTTGTTGACCAACTACAGCAACAAACACATCAAACTGTATTAGAAGTTAATCTTAACGCAATTGTCCACAATCTAAACTATTTCCGTTCTTGTTTAAATGCCAATACAAAGATTATGATTATGGTTAAGGCATTTTGCTATGGAAATGGTTCGTATGAGATAGCGAATATTCTTCAACATAACAAAGTTGACTATCTTGCTGTTGCCTTTATAGATGAAGGTATAGAATTACGAAACTCTGGAATTACAACACCAATTATTGTTATGAATCCAGAATATGGAATGCTTTCGAAATTATTCGACTATGGCTTGGAACCAAACATTCATAATTTCGCAGTTTTAGATGAACTAAAACAATTATGCGCAAGCAATCCCGATAAGATATTCACTATCCATTTGAAAATGGATACCGGAATGGCACGATATGGATTCCAACCACAGCAGATTCAACAACTTATTTCAGAAATAAAGACCATACCAAACATTCATATTGAATCCTTGTTCTCTCATTTAGTTGGTAGCGATGACTCACAATTCGACTCATTCACAATGGAACAAATTTCATTATTTGAAAATATGACGAAACAAATTATGGATTCTTTCCCATATCCTATTATGCGTCATATTTTGAATTCTGCCGGAATAGAGCGTTTCCGTGACTATCAATTTGATATGGTAAGACTAGGTATTGGTTTATATGGCATTAGTTTCGTAAACCCTCAGGTTTGTCAACCAATCAGTACATTAAAAACATTTGTCTCTGGTATTCGTACAATGAAAAATGATACATCTGTTGGATATTCACGCAAAACAATACTACAACGCGAATCAAAAATTGCCGTTATTCCAATTGGATATGCCGATGGCTTTAACAGAAAACTAAGCAATGGCGTAGGAACTGTTTTGATTCATGGGAAGGAAGTCCCTGTTGTTGGGAATATCTGTATGGATGCAGCTATGATAGACATAACAGACATACCTGATGTTAAACTAGGAGATGAAGTTATTTTATTTGGCAAAGATCTTCCAATAACAAAAATGGCTGAAAAGATAGGTACTATTCCATACGAAGTTATGACCTCAATAGCACGTCGCGTGAAACGCGTCTATGTTTTTGAGTAACTAAACTTCCCAAATTACTCCGCCACAAACATTTTTTCTTGCTCCTGTTACCGAAGCAAGACTATTTGCTTTATTGTGGACACGCAAATAGCCTAAATAAGCAAAAATAAGAGCTTCCTTATAGTCTATTGTTTGTTCTTCTGGAATAATTAATTCAGAAGAGGAATAGTATGCGATTCGTTCCATTAAAAAAGAATTCTTTACCCCACCACCCGTACACAATGTTTTTGAATTCTTTTTGGATAACGATGATCCAATTTGCACCGCACAATGTTCGTAATATGTTCGCATATAATCCTCCAAAGAAAGATTATATTGATCAAACAACGGATAAACATAAGATTCTACCCATTCTCTTCCTAACGATTTTGGAGCATTTGTAGAATAATATTCCAAAGAATTCAAACTATCTAGCAAAGACTTGCAAACTTTTCCTTTTCGTCCGCATTCTCCATTGGCATCAAAGTTTAATCCTATTTTCGAAATCAAAGTATTTAATACAATGTTGGCAGGACAAATATCCCAAGCAATTCGTTTATCTGCAACAACAGCAGAAACATTTGCAAATCCACCAATATTCAAACAATATTCATATTGTGGAAACAGCAATTCATCTCCAATAGGAACTAAAGGAGCGCCCTGTCCACCAAAAGCGACATCAAGCGTTCTAAAATCACAGATGGTAGAAATCCCCGATTCTGCAGCAATATGAGCTCCAGATCCTATTTGCAGTGTTAAACCTGTTGTTGGTGTATGAAAAACCGTATGACCATGACTTGCTACATACGATGCTTGTAAAGAATATAAATCAACAAACTTCTTTACTTGTCGTCCACAAAACACCCCAAAATCCACACTTAATTGCGCTAAATCCATAGCAGAAAGCAAGTGAGATTTTAATAACTTATCATGTAATTCTTTCGGATATTCTATCGTTTCAGCACACAAAATCTGAAATGAGTTTTGCTCAAATGTTGCTGCACAAATATCCAATCCATCCACAGAAGTCCCCGACATTAATCCTATGAAAACTTCTGTGTTCATGTTTTTCATTATTAAATAGTAAACATTTGACCTTTTTGTACCATTTTTTGATAAGCTTTCTTATCAAACATATACAAACGAGCTGCACGGTGCGAAACATTACTTTGCTTTTTCTCTGTATCTAAAAGAAAATTAAAGCTTAATACTTTCTTACGGAAATTTCTTTTATCAAATTTCTGCATTGTAATTGCTTCATACACATCTTGTAATTCCGATAATGAAAATTCTTTTGGAAGAAGATTAAAAATAATCGGATCTATACGTACCTGTTCTTGAAGTTTCTTCAATGCTGCATCAAACAAGTCTCTATGATCAAAAGCCAAATCTGGTATATCTTTTACCGACACCCAATGAACCTCAGAAGCATCTTGTCCCATCTTTATCGCATAATTTGACACCCGTACTAAAGCATAGTAAACAACCGTTATAACACGACGCAACGGATATCTATCAGTCTTTCCAAATGTTCCAACTTGTTTCATATAAATATCTGTCAAGCCTGTCATATCGTATAATCGACGAAGCGGAGCTGCATCTAAATCTTCATCAAGATAGACAAATCCACCTGGCAATGCCAACTTTCCAAAATCAGGTTCTGTGTTACGTTTTATAAGTAATGCCTTTAGCTCGCTTTTATCGAAACCAAAGATTACACAATCAATAGAGAAGTTATCGACTTCGTTTCTGTCTTGCATTATTTCTTTTTCTTTTGTGCTGGCTCAAAAACATACAACAAAATGTCATGTCCAGGAACCGAGATTGATATTTTATTTTTTTTAGCTTTTCCTAAATCTTTATGATTTATTGCATTACGCACATTATAGGTATTACCTGCATCATACACAACTAATGAATTATCAATAACAGTAGGCATTTGTACAGAGGTTGTTATTGTAGTCTTACTTCTATTCAAAAAAGCAACTGCGCATTTTCCTCCAGCTAATGGTTTTATCCAAATATCCAAACTATCATTACTTGGTTTGACAACCTTATTTAATGCTATTTTTGTTTGTAACTGAAACGCTTGAATTGCTAATGTATCTTGATTTACCGCAATTATTTCCTTGTTCTTCAACAACTCTAATGTCTCATTTTTGATTTTTCGTATATCATTACCCAACATCAATGGCGACGCAAGCATTGACCACATAACAAAATGAGCTCTATCCTCACCTTGTGTCATGCCATTACCTACTTCCAACATATCATAGTCATTCCAAGCACCTTGTTTAGCATGTTGACGAAGCAATTCATTGTCACGCATATCCAATATTTTTGTTACGCCCCAAGCAGACCATTGTGTTGGCAAGCCATCATCATGACGATCTTCACAATCAAAACAAGGATAAATATCACCAGATATTCTCCACATATGTCCAATTTCTTCAGCCCAATTCCAAGGATCTGTATCTCCCCATTCACAAATACTAAAAAGGATAGGTCTTCCCGTTGCTGCTAATGCGTCACGCATTGTAGTATAGGCAGCATCAGAAGTTAGATTTCCATGTGAGCACCAATCATATTTTAGAAAATCTACACCCCAAGAAGCATATAATCTGGCATCTTGGTATTCATGTCCACGACCACCAGGATAGCCACCACAAGTATATGAACCTGCACAGTTATAAATACCAAACTTGAAACCTTTTGCGTGAACATAGTCAGCCAGATGTTTCATTCCATTTGGGAATTTTTCAGGATCAGGAACAAGATTTCCATTTGTATCTCTTTCACGCAACATCCAACCGTCATCAATCACAATGTATGTATATCCCGCATCTTTTAATCCCAACTCAACCATCTTGTCAACTACTCCCACAACAACATCTTCCGAAATGTTTACCGAGAATGTGTTCCAACTATTCCATCCCATAGGAGGAGTTTTCGCAAGTCCTTCTGCTTTTTGGGAATAACTTGCTATTGCAGAGAACAATAAGACAAATAAAAATAAGAATTTAGTTTTCATGAAAACCATATTTACACCACAAATATAGTGTAAAATATTAAACCTCCCAAAGCAAAAAAAAGGTTCTATAAAAATTTATAGAACCTTTTTTATACAGAACTAAAGAGTATTAATCTTCAATAAAATTGTCATATTCTGAAACAGTACCGATAACTTTGAACTCTGTTCTACGGTTCATCGCACGACCATCAGGGTTATCTGTTCCGTCATCAAATTTGTTTGGAGCTACAGGAACTGTGAAACCATATCCTTTACCAATGATTCTAGACTTATCGATACCTCTTTTAATTACATAAGTAACAATTTCATCAGCACGTTTTTGAGACAACTTCAAGTTAAACGCTTCACCACCGCGATCATCAGTGTGACTACCTAACTCTACCACAATTTCTGGAGCTTCTTTCATTAAAGAAACAACTGATTCATCAAGAACGTCTTTTTGTTCCTTTTTCAAACGGAATTTACCATATTCATAGTAAATGTTCTTGATCACCAACGCATCCTTAGTTATAGAATTGATACCATAATCTTTCAAATGAAGAGTGTCAGGGTCTGTAATACCTCTTGTAGAGAAAGGAATATAAGCAGATCCAGAACGAACATTTTCAAATTGAAGAATATATTGATGATTTGGTTCTACAGTAAAGAAATAACGACCAGCAGAATCTGTTTCTGTACTTGCGATAAATACTTTTTCGTTTGAGTTACCAATATATAATGCAACACGACTACCAGCTAAGTATTTCTTTTCACGAGTATCAACTTTTACTGAATCAAGATATTCATCAGTCAATTCAATTTCTGTATCATCTACAGTTGCTTCAAAATTCTTAGAAATCATATTTTCTAATTTTGAATCAACCAATTCGTAAACACGTCCTGTTACAGGAATATCAAACTTCACATCTTCGTAATCAACCAAGTAGATATCATCGCAACAAGTTTCTTGTCCACCAGTTGTAGTACCTACACGGTTTGTAGCGAAGAAAGCTTTCTTTCCATTAGGGCTTACTGCGAAATAATAGTCATCATAAGGAGTATTGATTGGATAACCCATGTTTTCAGCAGGAGTCCACTTTCCAAGTTCACCACTTGATTTAAAGATATCAAATTCTCCAAGACCTGGCCAGCCATCAGATGCAAAATACATTTGACGAGTTACAGCATCATAATATGGAGAATATTCATCACCAGCAGAGTTTATTTTGTTACCACAGTTTTTAGGTGCTCTCCATTCATTTTTCTTAGACATAAATACAGAGTACCAAATATCATATCCACCACGACCACCTTCACGGTCCGAAACGAAGTACAAAACCTCATCGTTCTTTTTAGACTCGTTACCAACAGCAACTTGAATATTTGATGTATTCTTTTGGTTGATAATATCAGGAAGTGCTTCTGGAGCTTGCCATGTACCAAATGTGTTTTTAGTCATATAGATTTTACATACATCTGGTTTACGTTTTGCAGACAAGAATTTCTTTTTACCCTTTTCACAACGAACGAAATAGAATCTTTGCATATCAGGAGAAAACGCTCCGTGACTTGCATTAAGATTTGGTGTTTCTTGAACATTCAAATTCCAATCGTCTTTTGTCATCCAACGATTATTTGCAAAAGTTGCTTCAAAGAATTTTGGACTCACAACAGAATCCAAAGAAGCATTAGCACCAACCGAGTCAACTGCCATATTTGCATAAGCAAACGATGTATTGTTCAAAAAGATTGGCATGAATTCCATTTGTTCTGTATTTGTAGAATTATCCAATGGACCAACACCCATATTCAAAGGATTTGCGATATACGAAGGTGCAGAGTCACAAGCAACCAATTGTTGTTTTACTAAAGCAGAATAAGTACTAAAGTCTTTTGCTCCCGAATATTCCTTCTTGAATGATTTAAAATGACCTTTTGCTTCAGCATATCGTTCAGAAGTTTTTATCATTGTTGCATAATAGTACAATGCTTTTGTATTCTTTTGAGGATTTGCTTTGTATGCTTTGTCATACCAATACTCAGCAGAACGATAGTTTCTTGACAAACGATAACTTTCTGCCAAAGTAAACATCATTTTGTAGTCTTCTTTTTCTTTACAATAAGCCTCTAAATACTGAGCGGCCATATAGTAATCGCCATTATAAAAGGCTACGGACCCTAATTTTTTCAATTTTCCAGTGCTTAAAGCCGATAAATCAACTTGTCCGAATGAGTTAATTGCCATTCCTAAGCACAACACAATGCTGGATATTAGGTACTTGTACTTCATACTTGTATATTTACATTATTCTACATAAAACGCCCCAAATATAAGAAACAAATTTCAAAGTTTGATTTTATTCTTCGTAAATTATTTCAAAATATTGTTTCAACGTTCCGATAACACGAAATTCAGTTCGTCTATTTTTTGCTCTTCCTTCTGGATTATCCTTTCCATCCTCTGTTTCATTTGGTGCAATAGGCATAGATTCGCCATATCCCTTTGCGCGCAAGCGTTGTTCATCTATTCCACACTCTATCAAATAATTAACCACACTTTCGGCTCGTTTTTGCGATAATTTTTGATTATATGTATCGTTTCCTTTACTGTCTGTATGACTACCTATTTCAACCACAATTTGTGGAAATTCATTCAAAACTGTGAGTAATGTACGCTTTATTGTCTTTTTGGCTTCAAAGGTTAATTGAGACTTATCGAACTCATAATATATGTTTTTTACTATAAAACGTTCTCTTGCCAAGTAATCTATTCCCATATCTTCTACATATAAAGTATCTGAATAGGTGAATCCCATTGTACTAATCTCTTTTTCCGGTGGAGTTAATTTGCTACTTTCGTACTGTAACACATATTTTTTCCCCGCCGCCAAGTCAAAGAAATACCTACCGGTAGAATCTGTTGTATCAGATGCAACGAAATATTTGGTCTGTTCTTTTTCATCAACTAAAAACAAAGACACAACAGTCCCTTCAATATATTGTACAGAATCATCGTTCGTTGCCGGACGAATTTGATCGATTGCTTCACTGAAAACAGAATCAACTATCTTATTCGGCAACAAATAAACTTTTCCTTCGATGCCAACCGAAATCTTATCTACATACTTAAAGGCAAAAATATCGTCACAACAAGTCGAAGCATTTTTATCCGTTTGTCTATTGGATGTGAAAAATCCCTCTGTATTCAAAGCATTAGACGAATAATACAAATCGTCAAAACCTGAATTTATTGGAACTCCAAGATTTTCTATTTCTGACCATTTCGCCATTTCTCCAGAGGTTTTATACACATCCAATTCTCCCAAACCTCCATGACCATTTGAACTAAAGTACAACATACGTTCAGACACAGAATAGAATGGTGTCACCTCATCTGCTGTTGTATTTACCTTATTCCCGCAATTCTTAGCATCAGTCCATTTGTTGTTTTTTGGAGAATACACACTATACCAAATATCCATTCCGCCCTTTCCTCCTGGCCTATCGCTAGAAAAGTACAATACTTCTGCACCAGTTTTCGAATCAGTTCCTATTGTAGGTTGGGTGTTTGTAAACTTCTTTTTGTTTATGGTTTCCGGCAAGGCTTGTGGCTCCGACCAACCTTTATTATAATAACTGACATACAACTTACAGATACTCTTATATCGCCAATTCTGTTCACATCGTGAAAAATAAAACTTCTTTCTATCTGGCGAGAACGCACCATTACCGGTATTACAATCTTCTGCATTAAAGTCACCTTCCAACCATTCATTACCATATTGCCAACTGCCACCAGACTTTCTTGCTATATAAAAGTGTCGGAATGGCATTTCAGTATCAGAACCATTTTTAATAACATACAAAGCTGTATCTGTTCGTAAAGACGCATACAA
>JAZLFM010000050.1:0-39607 GCA_045615765.1 Bacteroidales bacterium | reverse complement strand
CCTTTAGGTTTATTGGACTTTCAGGGATTGGTAATTGATTTCCATTTTTATCTAAATATTTTGCCTTTGGATCATATTCGACACCTATTTTATTAAGAAGCGACTCACATTGTACTTGATGTGTCTGTAATCCTAAATCCCAAGGATTATAACCTAATACAAGTCCAGCCATTTCTTCATAAGTTAATACAGGAATGCCATATCCATTTTCATCGTATGTAACACCTTCCATTTCTGCCAATGTATATTGCCATTTATCCATAAACATTGCACATCCTGGACAGTTTGCAACAATAAAATCTGGTTTAAACGGCTTCATTGACTCCATTTTCTTTTTTGTGTTCGAAACCGAATAACCACGATTAGCTTGTACCAAATAGTTTCTAAAACCAAAACCACAACAATGACGTCGTTCTGGGTAATCTACGACATTACCACCCCATGATTCTATCATGCCACTTAGTACTTGTGGAAATTCCGCACCACCAACACCTTTAGTTGGAAACATTTTAGCATAGTGGCAACCAATATGTTCAACAACACGTAAAGGTTCGCCTGTTTCTTTGTTTATTAATTGGTATTTTGCTTTTTGTGCAATTTCTTCACGGAATTTGTAAATAATATCGCTTGTGTGAGCTATATTTTTAGGAATATTGAATTCGCGTTTTGTTGCTTTATACAAATAGTCGCGGATTTTCTCCAATTGTTCAGGAAAATGTTCCCATAAATCAAGTATTTCTGTGTACATACCAAATGATGTAACGCATGAAATAGCAATATTTTCCAGTCCAGCTTCCGTCATCAAAGCAAAATGACGGGCCACAACAGTTTGTATTGTGTCGAACGGCACGATATCGGAATGATAGCCTATACCCGTACAAGTTGTATGATTCGGATCATCGAATATATTTTTACCAAGTTCTTCACGCAAAATGCGCAAGAATGTAACTTCCGAAGCAGGATAAAAATTTTGTCTAATACAACTGCGTGCATAGTAGTAATTATCTTCTGCTATCTCCTTTTGGTAAGAACTCCAAATCTGCTTTTTGCCTTCTAAATTCATATTCTAATCTTGGTGTTCGTTACTATTATATGTAAGCACATGAAGCAAATATTCATTGTTATCTTCATCTGTACTCATATTCATTTCTTTTGCTTTTTTCTTAGATTCTTCTTCTATTACATTATAGAAGTCATGACCACCAGTCACTTTGAAGATTTCGTCTAATTCATCTAAATTCTTTTGGTGAATCTTACGCATTGCACCAGCTCCTTCTTTATAGAGATTTGCTCCAAGACGATCATACACTGCATCCATATTTTTATGAACCCACTCCCAAATAACACCTTGTTCCGGATGTAATTCTGGTTTCACTAAAATTGGATGAACACAATAGCCATACTTCAAAATACTTTCGCCTATGGTTTTCTTTAATCCATATTGTTGACGGCCCTTTTCACTTTCAGTAAAGAAGCCACATTTTTGAGACAACAAACGTAATGCTTGAATAACCATACCTGCTGCATTGCCACGAGGACAGCGTGTCTTACAAGACATACATTGTCCACAGTACCAAATAGTATTTGATCGTAACAATTGTTCTATCTCATCGTTATTTCTTCGATGGACTGTAGTAACAATCATTCGTGGATCATAATTATAAAATTCCGCCGCCGGACAAATCGCACTGCATACTCCACAATTCAAACAAGAATGCATTGCTTCTTGAAAGCGCACATCTTTTTCTAGTTCTGCAACATAATCCATATAACTTATTCTAAAGGCTTTTTGACATAGCCTATTTTTACCGCAATAAAAATAAATATTCTCAAATTCCTACAGATAGGTATAAATACCTATTTAACAAACAATCTTTCCACAAGAAGAACGAACATTCTTCAAAGTGAGAAAATAAAAAAGGGCGTATAAATCATACGCCCTCATTTTCACTATATGTTACCTCAACAAGGTTACATTACCAAATTTCACCTTCTTGCCACCACCGGCATCAAATCCTTCCCAAATCTGACCATCGAGGAATGTTGCCTCCATTTTCCAGATATACACATCGGAAGCCATCATTTTTCCATTGCAACTACCATCCCATTTTCCAACAAACATTCCATCTTCTACCGCATCGGAGTACCAAACTAAGTTACCCCATTTATCGAATACAGAGACCTGACAAGTTTTGAGATTATAACCTTTTGGTTGGAAATAACGAACGCTATGAGCAGGATTCGTAGGAGCAAATGCCGTTGGCATATACAATCCAGATGTGATATTTATAAATATGCATTCTGTATAGGAATCCTCGCAACCGAATGAATTTTCTACTGTTAATATAGGACAATTGTAGCCATACACATAATCGCCTTCGATTATTGGCAAACGTCGTTTTTCGTATGGCACATCTAAATCATATTCATTAGATGATCCTATATGTCCGAAGTTCCAATGAAGAGTATATGGAATTTCTGTTGCAACCGGTTCGCCTAAAGCATTCATTCCATACAAAGAATCTTGTACCGTGCTATCAATCATTTCAATCACATTCGAAGAACCTGGCAACGACCATACAAAACGAGCACGTGGTTTGTCAGCAATTTTCACTATCATAGTATCCAAACCTTGACAACCGGCCCAAGTTTGTTCATATACTACCAAAGTATCAATTCCTGGTTTATTCCAATCAACATACTGAACAGATTGCGACAAGGCATCTTTTGAATAATTTACATTGTCACCTGTTACAAACCAACTATATGTACTGTTTGCACTATATTGAGTATAATATGACTCTGTATTATCAACACAAACAGAATCTCTACCAAATATCTTCGTCATTGCAGCTGGCGCCACAGTCATTGTTACAGATACGCTATCACTATTACAACCTGTCGTTGTATCCATATCGAACACCAAGAAAGAGTAATCACCAACTTCTAATGTTTGATTTTTTGAGAATACATATCTGCGTCCAGTAGTAATTTGTGGTTCTATTCCACTCATACTCATCCAAGTTATATTTTTTGAACCTAATGCCGTCAATGGTTCTATCTCCTCACCTTGACAGATAATCTTAGATAGAACTATAGGTTTACGAGCCTTTGCACTTGTAGAAACCTTAACAGTATCCATAACACTTGCACAATATGCTTCTTTTGTTGGATTCTTCACCAAATATTGAGCACGAACAGTATAGTTCACACTCGAAGTATTTCCAGAAGCAACCGACACATAGTCTGACAACAACAATGAATCAGATTGAACAGTTACATTACCTGGGAAGATATACCAAGATACATAACTTCCAGCACTTGATTCTGGTGAAACAGATGCCACTAAAGGCTTTTCTTGCTCATAAATACAGCGTTTAACCAATGCCACATCTTCATCATCAACAGTTATTGACACAGTAGGATTTTCCAATACAGTTATTTTTGCCTGTGCTGGAATACTTTGACAACCATTTCTTTCTCTTACGACAAACATTGTTTGGTTTGTCATTACATCTGGTATAGAAAATGAACTTCCTTGACCTTCCAACGAAGTCAAACCTTCATCGGAATACCAGTAATCACGAGGACCATTAGTTGCAACTGTAGCAAGTTCACCCATACAAACTACATCGTTCGTTACAGTTGGAGTTTCCGGACGTTCAACAACAGTGAATGAAGCAGTCACGTATGTTCCCGTACAACCATTTGCCGTTTGACGTACATAATACGTTTGCTTACCACTTCCTTGGATTGTATGAGTGTAGGAATTTCCAACAGCAAGCAATGAAGATAATTCAGAAGAAGAATACCAAGAAACCTCAACGCCTGCTTGTTCTTTTACAGTAAGCACATGTACATCATCGTAGTCGCACGACGTCTTTTCTGTTTGAACTATAGGAACCGAAGGTAATGAAGTGATAGTATATGTTGCCTGAGTAACCTCACTTTCGCAACCAGAGACGGTCTGTGTCGCATAGAAATTATAAACACCCGCATATTCAACCATAGGTTTATAGCAAGTTGTAGAGGAAAGTTTTCCAGACTTGTCAGCATTAGAATACCACGTTACCTGACCTACATTATCCTCTACACAAACAGATTTATTTTCATCGCCATAACAAATTGAGGCATCGACAACCGAAGGAGCTGTTGGAATAGCAATAATTTCAAATTCAGCAGAAACAGCTTCCGACAAACAACCATCGATTTCTTGTGCTGCCCAAACTGTATGTTTTCCAACCTCATCAAAAGAAGGAACAAATCTATTTCCAGAAGCATCAGCAAACATATCCGGAGACGTTGGCTCTGATTCATACCATTGTACAGAGCCCTTTCCTACCGCCGTGAACGTTGGATTCTTCATATTTTGACAAACAGTTTCATCTGCGACAGAGATAGACGGAAGTTCCGTCTTCTTAACTGTAAGCGTTATTTTCGCACGTTTACCTTCACAAGCCGAAGGAGTAATATTTCCATTATATTCGGCAACCCAATAAGTATAAGTAGCAGATTTTGTTACATCTATTGTAGGAGTAAATGTTCCCGAAGGACTAGCCGAAATTGGAGTTCCACCAACTTCAACATCATAGAAATTGAAAACTTCTGGCATAACAGCAGTTGGACGAGAAGCCCATTCACCCAAAGAAGCACTCAATTCTGGCACATCATCATAGTTACAAATTGTACTTGGTTGTACAACAATAGGTTTTGGCACCGGACAAAGAATAATAGACACCTTCGCCTCTGCTTGTTCACTTTCGCAAGTATTGATTGTTTGTGTTGCAAAATATGACTTGTTCGTTACAACAGAAGGATTGTCGTCGGTTGTATAAGGATTTACCTTAGAAACAACAGCACCTAATTCATTATACCATGTTACTTGTGCCCCGGCATCTGCAGTTGCTGTTACAACAACAGGAAGATTATCTTCCACTAATGCAGAATGACCTTTAACTATAGGAGCTGGAGTATATTGTACCGTAACATCTTTTTCTATAGTTGCAACGCACGATGTTTTGGCATCAGTATAAGTATATGCAACCGTATGTGTAGAAGTTGATTGTCCGTATGCTGTTGGATTAAATACGCCAGCGGCAGACATACCATTTTGTTCTACACCATCTACAGTCCACACACCACCATTTGCACTTGTTTTCCAAACAACATCGCCCTCATCGTAACAAACAAGTTCCTTTGAAGCCAAAAACGAAACCTCAGGCAATGGATTTACTGTAACCGTCACCTCTGTTAATGGACTCGGACATTGTTCTTGTGTTGTAGGTTCTGTCGCTAAATAGCCAACATAGAATGTTGTTGTTGAGGCAGAATTTGTAGAAACACCCGAAGCAAATGTATTTGCTGTTCCTGAAGACAATTCATTTTTACCTGCATCATACCAAATCCATTTATCAGCAGCAACTGTCGTACTTGCAGGAAGACTTGCTTGTAAATCATCTATAGCATCATCATTTTGGCAAGCTACAGCAGGCACAACCTCAGGTTTTGCAAACGGACAATTTACTATTTGTACTAAAGCTTCACCTTTTTCACTCTCACAACCATTCACAACCTGTGACAAATAATATGTTGCAACATGTTCAACCGTAGGATCATCTCCCGTTTTCCAAGAAAGACCTGTCGCAGTTTCCGTCGTTGAAGCCAATGTTGTGTACCATTTAACAGCAGAGAAACCTGTTTCAAGAGAAGCAGTTTCTACCGTAACTTCCACTTCGTCTGGTTTAGAAACAATTCCAAGGTAGCCATCAGAAGTTGGCACTTCTACATATTCAATAGAGAAATCCTTTTCTGCCATATTCGTACAACCATTATTGTCGGTATATGAATATTGAATTGTATATGTACCATCAACCTTGCCAGCCGATGTTGGATTAATAGAACCACTTTGTGCATCGACAGCGACCTTATCATCTACTACCGACCATACACCCGCAGTTGACGCAACAGAATTTATAAGACCTGTAGCTGTTTTATTTCCACCATCATAACATAAATACCCAATTTCATTAATTGCAATTTCTGGTAATGGATTTACCGTAACCGTAATTGCCGTCGGAACTGACCAACAATCTTTATTATTGTCGTATTCTGCCACATAATAAGTAGAAACGCCTTCAGTAGTTGTTAGAACTGTAGTAGCATACGATTCACTATCATCTTGTAGCAATTGTGTTATTGCTTTATCTTCGAACCAAGACAATTTTTTATCAGTTGCAACACCAGCAAATGAAGCAGACAGTGTTACCGCACCATTATCACCAACACAAAGTTTTTGATTTTCGACTATAGGAGACTTTGCAGTACAATTTGACAAAACTAATGTAGCCAATACGCTATCGCTATAACAAGCAGAACCAGCAATCATTCTATATTCCTTCACATAATAAGAATATTCACCCTCCGCAGTTTCCATACTCGTATATGATGCATCTTCAACCAACTTCGTTCCTGTTTCTGTTTGCCATACCAAAACGTCAGTAGCGACATTTGGTGTTGCTGTCATTGTTGTCACATCCAACAAAACACCTCCATCATCAATTGTAACCGTTCGTGGATTAGGAGCATCGACAGTTGGAGGCAAAACCTTAACAACCGTTATCTCGTACTCTGCCGAATTTTGACAACCAAATTCATCCGTATAAGAATATTGAATTGTATTTACTCCTTCTGCTGCTGTTTTAGGAACAAACACTGACGAAGTAGCATCCTTCGTACCAACAAAGTTATACGCTACAGCTGTATTTGGCGCCGGTGAAACTTGTAATGTAACTTCCGAAGCATTGTAGCACGCAACTGTTGCATTGTCGCTATCGAAAGAAACAGTTGGCAATGCGTGAATGGTAACATCAGTTGTTGCCGTTGTACTACATTCGTTTTCATCGGTATAATTCAATGTAATTGTATATGAGCCAACCGCATTATCAGCAACTTGTAAAACACCATCTGTAGAAATTACGCCACCATTATTTACAGAGTACGCAAATGTTCCATTTGTTTTAGATGCTTTTACAGAAATATCGAAACTATTCGTACCAGTCTTACAAACATCCGTATAGTTTGGTGTAATTGATACCGTAGGTACATCAAATACCGTTACCATAATAGAAGCAACATCGGACTTACAGTTTGCTTCACTTGTAAACACATACGATATTTTATAATCACCGGCTTCATTTTCACTCGGTATAAATTGTGCAGAAGTAGCCGTTGCTTTTGCAACATCAACAGTTGTCCATTCAAAAGAGCCCTTCACTCCCGCTGGTGCTACAGTTGCTGTAATCACTTTCGCTTCACTATCGGATTTACAGAACTCTTTTGCATCCATTGCTATTGTAGCAACAGGAATAGGATTAACCGTCACAACAGTTTGTGCAAGTTCAGAAGAACATTTCGTTGTTTTATCTGTAACAACCAATGTTACATCAAAATCTGTTTTTTCCAAAACAGAAGATTGTGCAGTAACCGTTCCTGCAGACAAACTATTTAATAAACCTGTTTCAGACTCTGTCCATACATAAGAATATGTTGCTTCGTCAGGAGTTATCGTTGGCGTTATTTCCATCTCTACACCAGAACAAGCCTCAAATTTTGTAGGCAATGTAACTGTAGGCAAATTGAAAACTGTAACTTCTGCCGTTTTCGTATTTGTACAATATGGAGCAACATTTCCTGCCAATGTTACAGAAACTGTATATGTACCAGATGCAGTCAAACCAGAAAGTACACCAGTAGCAGAAATTATTCCTTTATCGGTAGCATAAGTCAAAGTACCAGCATCAGCTGTTACATAAGCACTCACATCTATAGTTCCATCACCAGGACAAACACCAGGAATTGTTGCTATAGAAATATCAGGAGTTTCCAAGTCAACAACTTCAACACTTTCACCCACACCAACCATTTCACAATTATTACCATCAGTTAATGCAGTCAATTGATATACACCACCCTTTGGATTCGTAATAGTGTATGTTGTTGTTTCTGCTGTTTGTTCTCCCATTACAGCATCTGTAAATGTAAACGGAGCAGCACCTGTTTTAAATGTTATTACAACAGGATCTTTAGACAACGATTCTGGACAATAACTACCACCACCAGTAATTGTATAACTAGGATTTTCGTATTGTGTGATATTCACAGACTCTGTTTCTGCTGTACATCCATTCAAATCTATCGTACAGACATATTCTCCTTGTTGAGCATTTGCAACAATTGCCGTTGCTGCAATATCTTCTCCATCTTTCACCCAAGAATACGAAGCATCTGTTAAATCTACCTCTGAAGTTATAGATAATTTAATTGTTGAAGTTTCTCCACAATATGAATTAGCAGAAGCCGATATTGTTGCCGTTGGTTTTGGTTTTACAGTAACAGTTACTTTCGCACGTTCACTTTCGCATTCACCTGATTTTTGTGATACATAATAATAAGATTCACCAACAGTTGTTGTTGCTGGTGTTGGAGCAGCCGTGAGTGCCGTTGTTGCCGTAGCACTTTCGTACCATTGTAATGTTCCCGTTGCCGTAGCTGTCAATGCAGCAGCAGTCTCATCCTGACATAGTTCAACAGCTTCAACTGTTGGTTTTTCTAAAGCTCCAACAGTAACAGTAATTTCAGCGTAATCACTTTCGCATTCATCAACAGTTTGTGTTACAAAATATGTGGTCGTTCCCTCAACAGAATTATCTGGAGTTGGAGCTTCTGTCAAAGCAACCTTATTATCATTATACCATATTAAATTAGAACCCGTTGCCGATAATGCAGAAACATCTCCTCCTTTACAAAGACTTACCATTTCCGAAACAGTAGGTTTGTCAGTTTCTGTAACAGTCACAACTAATTTTGCACGATCACTCTCACAACCATTTGCTGTTTGTGATACATAATAAGTAGTTTCCCCTGCTTCATCAGTTGCAGGTTTCATTGTAGCTGCACCTACTCCACCAGTTGCTGCTGTGTACCATTTCAAATTTGTACCTACAGCTGTTAAATTAGCAGCTGTAGTTCCTTTACATAACGTAATATTTTTTGTAACAGGTGGTTCAGGACATACCGTTGCGCCACATTTCACAGAATTGACAACGCGCAACTCATCTTGACCTGAAACTGTAGCTACCGCATAGTTATTAATAAATGTATTGCAAGAATGTACAGTAGCATCAAAAGTATATGAAATCTCTTCATTTGGTTTTAACGGACCCGGAACTGTAGGCCAAGTTATTTTATTTGTTCCTGCACTATATGTACCGCTACCCGAGATATTTTCTATTGCAGTCAGTTCTTCTGGCAATTCATCAGAGATTGTCACATCAAATGCATAATCCAACTCTGTATGGAATGCATCAACAGCTGTTTGACCATTACCATTACTATTTACATAGAGACCACAATAACCGGCACCTTTTGTCAAGCCACCCCAATCACGCAATACACTTGTCCATTCATTTTCTTCGTCATTTACATACATATATAAATGATCGTCATTCAAGACAAACTTAAATACCGGATTTGAACTACTTCCAGAAAACTGAATAGCATCAGCCCACGAAGATCCTTCTTTTTTCACCAACGAACCATTACTATATAATTCATATCCGAAATTATGAGCACCATCTTTATTTATAAATAACTTTATCGCTATACCTTTGAAATCAGCTGCACCAGGTGTTCCACTCACATAACGCATTACATAATATAATTCCTGTGTAGTAGAATTACAACCACTGAATGTAACATATACGGAACCGTTTTCGCCATAAGCATTTTTCGGTCCAAAGAAATACGGACTAGAACCATTCGTATTCAATGTAAACTTACCATTTGAAGGAGTTGGCATAGCCTTATTTCCTAATGCCATCCAATTGATAGCCGAAGAACAATCTTCGTCAACAATAGACCCCATTGTATTCACATATTTCACTTCATAAGTTAAAACATCACCTACCGAAGCTGTTTCCGATGAAGCTGTTTTAAACAATGAATTTTGAGGTTCAATATATGGAGGTAATTCTGTACAAGTAGTCATTAACGACACTGCAGAAGAATCAGGAGAGTCTGTATCTGAATAAATCCAAGCTGCATTTATATAATATGTATCACCAACATCTGGACAACCAAGATCTTTTGCAACACAAGTATATACAAACTTACCACTTTCTCCGACAAGCATTTCTGGAATTGTCCATTTTACAATACCTGTATAATTAGCGCCTGCTGGTGCTGGTGTATAAGTAGCTTCTATTCCAAGTGCCTTTTTCGTTACAAATTCCTTCCATTCCAATTCCAATGGAATTGTATCTACAATAGTTACATTATAAGCCTCTTTTCCCGGAAGTGGTCCACGACCTTGAATACGGCGCCAAGTATATCCGTCAAATTCTTCAACCAATACACGTTCAAAATTTTTCAACTTTGATGTTGGCGAACTACAAGTATGACGAGAATAGTTGTCTATCTCATATCCTAAATTATCATAGTTTGCCCAACAAGGCGTCACCAACGTAAATGTCTCGCCTTGGCCATCAATAGTTTTTGCCGTTATATCTGTAGAAAACGACCAGTCATCCTGTACACGAGTTGACAAGTCCGAATTTGGATTCGAAGCAAGACGGGCACGAATAAAACCAGGTCCCCAAACACCTTTATGTAATAAATATTGAGAATCCAATTTATCATACACATGAGTAGAAGGAGCCATCAACACATCAGCAAAACGAATCATCAAACGTTGATTCCATTTTCCATATTCATCTTCACCTTGCGGAATTTTCTGATATGCAAATGTAATAGGTCCCGAAGCAGGATTATAGCCATACTTATCCAAGTCATTCTGATTATCTACAACAAATGTCCATCCTGTTGGATTCTTCGCAGCATCATATAATCCCTGAGCCGCAGCATCATACATAAAATACGACAAACGGTAATTACTCATATTTATATATGCTTCATATGAATCGTTCCAAAAACGATATAAATGATAGAACTGATACGCATTACCTTGCATATAATAGTTTCCATACGACAAACGAACATTGTCGCGACCGCCATTCATCCAAGCATCTTCTGAAGACACATTTTCGAAATTCACCGTAAACGTAACCACATCATGTGGATTCAATTCTGTTCTATTTGCAGTTTTATCTAATACCAAACTACGATTTGCCAACACATCCACACAGTTACGTTCCATTGTATATGTTGCATGGTTAGGATATTCATTACTAACCCACTCGTCAAAGTTGGAACCGGTAATTGTGCTTGTTTCGCATACACGAGCATTATCAAGACTTGTAATTCTGACTGTAAACTCCACAGAATCCTGCGTTGCAGCAAGACCACCAGATTTAAATCCTGGAACTGTTCCTATATTCCATGTAATAGTATGAGTTGCCGCATCATATTTACCACCCTTAGAAGCACTTACAAATGTATAATCAGGATCTAGAGGTGTTTGGATTTTTACATCCTTGGCATCTAGAGAACCATAATTCCTATATTGAACAGTATAATCAACTTTATCTCCCTCATATGCATATGTCTTATCTACAGACATATACACTTTCATATTGGCAATAGGTTTCATATCTTCCGGAGCTGCCAAGTTTCCAGAACAAACCAACATACCCAATGTACGGAACCAACCATGGAAATATTTTGGCGTGCTACCTATATATCGTTCTTCAGGATCAAGTTTTGCAGCCGTATTATTTCCATCCCACATAATCTCACATTGACGATAAATATCAGAAAGCAAAGAATGATTTTCCGAGATAACAGCTGCAGGCGCACCTGCACCTACCGAATAATTCGTATGATAAACAGAAGTAATTCCACCGTCGAAACGCCATTGTTGCGGAATTTGTGAAACACCAAACCATAATGGTTGTCCAGGATCGGGACTCGCTCCCATTTTGCTACAAATCTGTTCACCCGACGAAGATGGATTTTCTAACAATTGTGCATGACGAATACCCATTAAACGCTCAGAGTTATTTACCTGACCTTCTATAACTTGGTGTGTAACCGGATCCCAATCATATTGCGCATCACCATGCCACAAATAATCAATCAAATGACGCCACGCATATCGGAAATCTTCACCATCAACATACACATTAAATTGAGGATTTTCACCTAAATCACCTACCGTAACATTACCAATAGAAGCATAATACCCTTGATCGTAAGCCTGTTTATTCAACCAGTTTCCAGATGCCGCAGCTCGTTTAAATTGACTTATTTCCCAATCCGCCACATCTTTATTGTTTTCATCAACACCATCACCATTTTTCAACCAACGATAAAATTCATCAAAATAAGACGGAGCATCATAGTCAATCCACAACGTTCCATATTGACTCAACAAGTTTGGACCACCACCATACGGGCCATTCATACCAGGATAAGCAGCCTGACCTGCGGCAGAGAATCTCCAACGAGTCAATTCTCCCCAAGAGTTTCCTTTCTTGCAATAACCATCTATACCAATATCACCACTTATATAACCACTTATTTGTCCATTACCTGGATCGACTTGTCCATAAGTATCAACCAATGCACCAATAACACGCTGTGCTTCATACTTTAAAGAGATAGGATTTCCTGCATAATCTTTTACAATAGTTCCATCCTGAATCATCCACTCACCCCATTGTTTATAAGCAATCAACATAGCCATAGCAATATCCACATCACCATCGGTTGCCGAGTGAGAAGGCGACATACTCGTTGTGGTCTCATCATTCTGCCATCCTGCCAAATATGGACCTGCATAATCATTCAATTGCGCACGAAGAACACGACCATCTTGGAAACGCTTCACACCACTCATACGGTTATCGTGTATCCACATATACAACCCGTTAAATGTCTTTTGATCGGCAAAAATTGCAGCAGCTAAAAGCGCATAACCATCCCCCTCAGACACGAAGGTACCATAGTTGCCAGGCACACTTTCATGATTAAAAGTAATATACTGTACGCCACAATGAGTTCCACCCATATACCGACAACGGTGCATCATTATTTCGTATGCCTCTCGCATTGTTTTTTCCATATCGGCATGCGTCACACCTTCGGCATTGTACTTCGCTAACGATTTCCCGCCCCCTTTATATTCAAGGAATTGCGGGAAAGGATACGCAGGATTACCAACATTAATATCTGTCTTAATGAAAAGAGAAGGATTGTATGTCACCGCCTGTCCCATAGAGACTAAAGAAAAAATCAGCGAAGAAACAATCAAAAGATATATTTTTTTCATTTTTAAAAGATTACAAAAACAAATACTTATTGTTTAGAATACACTATTATTCCAATATATTCTTGCAAAAATACATATTTACACTATATAATAAGCAAGAAGATTTTCAAAAAATACCCAATTGTTAATAACTTACATTTAATTAACGGCATCACAAAATATAAGCAGCAACAACAACCCCTATTTATTTGGTTAGCAAAGATGGGATGAAAGAGAATTTATGAGCGTATTCATTCATAATTCAACCGTTTACGTCAACATTCAAAAGGACTACTATTATTACAACGAAGAAATCAATCAAAAAAACAACAATTATAATTAAATAATAATCAACAACATACAAAATAGACTTAAACAAAAGACATGATTAAATCCGTTTTCTAACAAAAAAAAGTTGAAAATAAATTCAAACTATGTTTTTTTTCATATATTTGCACAACTGCCTACTAATTAAAAAAAGGCAAGTGAAAGAAGTTTATATAGGATTTAATTTAAGATAGAATACAATGAGGAAAATTTATCTTTCAATTATTGCAACAATGACATCGTTGCTTTTTGCAACAATGGTTCAGGCGCAAGACCCTAACTATTCTCAATTCTATTTGAAAGAGACATACTACAACCCTGCAATGACAGGTATCAACCCTGGTTTGCGTGGTACAATCACTGACCGCCACCTATGGACAAACGTTCCTGGTGAATGGGGAACACAAAGTGTTTGTTTCGACTACTACGATAACAAACTTGCACAAGGTGGTATTGGTGCATTCCTTACAAGAAGTACTCAAGGAGAAAATTGGTTAAACACTTTCCAAGGTGGTCTTGCATACGCAAAACAAATTCGTGTACTTCCAGATTTGATGTTCCAAATTGGTGCCGGTGCACAATACATCCACAAAAGTCTTGATTATAGTGAAATGATTTTCACTGACCAATTAGATCCTCGTTTTGGTGCTATCTACGAAACAGAATTCCAATTACCAAAAGGTGAAGATTATGGAAGTCAAGGAAAGCTAGATTACAATGCTGGTGCTGTTGTTCAATTCAACATTCGCCAAACTCCTGTTAAATATTTAGCTACTGGTGTTTTCGGTGTTGCATTCCACCACTTAACTCAACCAGACATGTCATGGTTGGATGATGGTCAAGAAGCTCCTCTACCAGCGAAATTCGACCTTCACGGATATGTTCAATTCAGAATTAACAGAAAAGGTTTCCATAACAAATACTTCTTAATTTGCCCTGGATTTATTTTCGAAAACCAAGCTGAAGCAAACCAATGGTTCAAAGGTTCTGAATCAGGTTCAAAGACACTTACATTTGGCTTAAACGCAACAATTCCTTCTAAGATTTCTTTCATGTCTTCTCTTTATGCTGGTTTATGGTGTCGTAAACAATACTACAAGAAAGAATCTTTGGAAGATATCGCAAACAGTTTGAAAGCAAAGAGTTTCGACGCTCTTATCCTTACTGTTGGATACATTAAATATTCGAAAGACAAAAAACAATTGTACCAATTCTTGTACAGCTATGATATGACAATTTCTAACGCTGGTCTTTCTACAGGTGGTACACACGAGGTAACTCTAAGCTTTGAAATCCACGATTTGGCAATCAAGGGTTCTACACAAAGACGTTCAGCCGTTCCTCACCCTAACGAAAAATTCTTACGATAGAATAACTATTACATAAAACAAAAAAGGAAGTCAAAAGACTTCCTTTTTTGTTTTGCTCCTATCCTATTTATTATTTACAAGAAATCGCTTTCGAACAAATATCTTTCCAACGATGCGCTGTTTGCAATTCACCATTTAAAACAAATCCATCGGTATTTTTATCATAAAAAGTCAATACATACGATGGCTGGAATTTATTACTCTCGAAAAAAAGCAAATCAACCTTGTCGATAGCTCCAGCAACTTCCGAATCATCATCATGGGATGTGACAACCAAACAGCGTTCTATATTTTGTAAATCAATAACACAAGAGAAACAAATTTTTTCTTGCTGAAATACAGCATAAAACTTCTTTCCCACTTCATCAATAGCTATCAAATGCCCATTCCATTGTTCTCGATAGTCAATATGAGCATACTTTGACAAATCGCAGAAAACTTGTTTCATTTTTGAATTTCGTTTCGCATTTGAATAATTTAACATTGCCACAGGAACGGCAACAGCCAGAATTAAAGCAATCCCCATTATATATGTAATCATAGTAATAAATGTTAATTATTAATAACTAAAAAAGACAGCACAAATCTATAAGAGCTTACCCATTTTAACTATTCATAATATCGAAGACGACTATTAAATTCATAAATAGCACAAGATTTAGATAAGTAAACAATTAAAAAAAGCTATAGAATTTACGTCTTTGACAATTATCTTTTATTTTTGCAAAAAAACAGAAATATGAAATTTGAATTTACAGCTTTACGAATCGCCCAAGCTCTAAACGGTGTGGTAGAAGGCGACGAAAACGCAAAAATAGTCAGAGTATCAAAAATCGAAGAAGGACGCGAAGGTTCTGTTACTTTTTTAGCAAATCCAAAATATACTCCATACATATATACCACAAACGCTACAGCAATTGTTTGTAGCAAGACATTTGTCCCAGAAAAACCAATTTCGTCAACCCTTATCAGAGTTGACGATCCATATTCTTCGTTTACGAAATTGCTTGTTTTCTACCAAAAAGAGAAAGAAAACAGAAGTTTAAAAGGTATTTCTTGGAGAGCAAAAATCCATAAAAAAGCAAAAATTGGTAAAAACGTATATATCGGCGACTTTGTATCGGTTGGCGCTCATGTAGAAATCGGAGAAGGAACCAAGATCTATCCTAATGTAACAATTTACCCATACGCAAAAATCGGAAAAAATTGCTTAATACATGCTGGTTCAATTATATTGAATGAATGTGAAATTGGAGACAATTGTATTCTACAACCTGGTTCAATTGTCGGTTCTGACGGGTTCGGCTTTGCTCCACTTGAAGATGGAACATACATGAAAATTCCACAGACTGGAAATGTAATACTAAAGGAAAATGTAGAAATTGGAGCAAATGCTACTATTGACCGCGCAACTATGGGCTCTACAATAATAGAACACGGTACAAAAATTGACAATTTGATTCAAATTGGACACAACTGCGTCATCGGTCATGACTGTGTTATAGCTGGGCAATCTGGCGTTGCTGGCTCAACAAAAATGGGAAGCAACTGTATGATTGGCGGACAAACAGGTATTGCAGGCCACTTACACATTGGTAACAATGTAAAATGTGCAGCAAAATCAGGTATTTCTGCAGATATTCCAGATAATTCACAAGTAATGGGTGCTCCTGCATTCGATGGTCGTGAATACCGAAGAACATTCATACATTTCCGTAATCTTGACAAGATTGTAAAAGAAATGAACAATCTTAAAAAACAAGTTGCCGAATTGCAAGCACAACTCAACAACAAATAAACCATGGCAAATAAGTTAGATTTAGGCAAACCGGAGAAATTCAATGTATTTCATTTCATTACGAAATACATTTTAATGACTCCATGGTTTCTTTTATGGTATAAAAACATAACTGTTGTCGGGAAAAAGAATTTAAAAAGAAACAAGCCGACTATCCTAGCAATAAATCACCAAAACACAGCTATGGATCCATTGACACTTGTTGGTATAATTCTAAAACCAACGATATGGCTTGCCCGTGCTGATTTGTATAGTAAGAAAGCGCTTATTCCTATATTACATTGCTTTAAAATCTTACCTATTTTCCGTCAAAGAGACGGATTAAAAAGCTTGGAAAACAACGATTTAGTATTCAAGAAAATCGTTGATATGTTGGCATTAAAACAAATCGTTGGTATTTTTCCAGAAGGAACTCACTGGGGATTTCGTCGTTTAAGACAAACAAAAAAAGCAATACCTCGTATGGTGGAACTTGCCGCAAAAACATACGATTATTCACTTGATTCTCAAAAGAATCCAACAGCAGACATGGAGATACTTCCAGTTGGTATTTATTATGATGATTATCGTAAAATCCGTTCCAATCTGTTTATAAAATTTGGAGAACCTATTCCAATCAAGCAATATATTTCTGCATTGAAGGAAAATCCCCAAGCAACAGAAAACGAGATAAAAGAAGCTATAGATAATGGTCTAAAAAATTGTATGATAGACATTCCACAAATGGATGACACATACAAAACAGTAGAGACCATGAGAACTGTTTGCAGACCTACAACTTTGAGCAAATTCCAATTTACTGGAACAAAGTATGAGAAAGAATTTAATGCAGATAAAAAAACTATAGAACTAATTGAAAAAGAAGAAGAAAGAACAGGTACATTCCTATCTTCTATACAAAAGAAAGCTGCAATGTTTGAAACAATGTTGCAACAAAGCAAACTTACAACAGAGTTAGTAGTAAAAAACGGCTACGACGCATTTTATCTTATTTGGAATGCAATGCTCAGCATCGTTCTCCTTCCCCTTTTCATTTGTAGCCTGTTACTATGGACAATAGATTACATCGCGATGAAACAACTTGCAAAAATTGCGAAAGATCCTTTGTTCAAAAACTCAATGATGTTTGTCGGCGGCATTGTTGTAGGAATAGTAACTAATCTTATTTGGATTACACTTTGGATATGTTTTATGCCACTTCCATGGTGGACTTTTGTTTTCATTTGGATTGGCAGATACCTCTTCTGGCCTATCTTTATTGATTATCCACGATTAGTGAAAGAAACTATACAAGGAATACAATTCAATATAGCATTACAAAAGAAAGACAAAGCAGTTCTTTTGCTTTGTAAAGTAAGAGACAGCATCATTACCGAATATCAAAAACTATTACAATAATCATTCACAAATAATTAAACTATTGTGTTTTGGACACAAAATTTATTTAAATTTGCGACAATAAAATAATAAACTAATGAATAGAGACAATACTATCTTTGACCTTATTGAGAAGGAACATCAAAGACAAATGCGAGGCATTGAGTTGATTGCATCAGAAAACTTTGTAAGTGAACAAGTTATGCAAGCTATGGGTTCTTACTGTACAAACAAATATGCAGAAGGTTATCCAGGCAAACGCCACTATGGAGGTTGCGAAGTTGTTGACGAAATCGAAACATTAGCAATCGAAAGACTTAAAAAACTTTATGGTGCAGAATTCGCAAACGTTCAACCACACTCTGGCGCTCAAGCTAATGGTGCTGTGTTGTTGTCTATTCTTCAACCAGGTGATAAATTCATGGGATTGGATTTGAACCATGGCGGACATCTTTCTCACGGTTCTCCAGTAAACACATCTGGTTTGATTTATCAACCTGTTCCTTATTATTTGAATAAAGAAACAGGTCGTGTTGATTATGACGAAATGGAACGTATCGCATTGCAAGAAAAACCAAAATTGATTATTGGTGGTGGTTCTGCATATAGCCGTGAATGGGATTATGCAAGAATGCGTGCAATTGCTGATAAAATTGGCGCAATCTTAATGATTGATATGGCTCACCCTGCAGGTTTGATTGCAGCAGGTTTATTGGACAATCCTGTGAAATATGCTCACATTGTAACTTCAACAACACATAAAACATTGCGTGGTCCACGTGGTGGTGTTATCATCATTGGAAAAGACTTCGAAAATCCATGGGGAAAGAAAACACCAAAAGGTGTAGTAAAAACTATGGGTCAATTAATAAACTCTGCTGTATTCCCAGGTATGCAAGGTGGTCCACTAGAACATGTAATTGCAGCAAAAGCTGTTGCATTTGGTGAAGCACTTACTCCAGAATTCAAAGCATATCAAACACAAGTTAAGAAAAATGCTGCAGTAATGGCTCAATCATTCATGGATAAAGGTTACAAAATCATTTCTGATGGTACAGATAACCACTCGATGTTGGTTGACCTTCGTCCTAAATTCCCAGAATTGACAGGTAAAGCAGCAAAAGACGCTTTGGTAAGTGCTGATATCACGACAAATGAAAATCTTGTTCCTTTCGATACTCGTAGCGCATTCCAAACTTCAGGTTTACGTTTCGGTACACCAGCTATCACTACTCGTGGTGTTAAGGAAGCAGAAATCAAAACTATCGTTGATTTAATTGACAAAGTATTGTGCGATCCTACAGAAGGAACAATCAACTCAGTTAAAAAGACAGTTAACGAAATGATGGCTCAATATCCATTATTCGCAGAATAAATTGATAAAGACAAAGTTTAAAGTAATAAAAAATTATGGCAAATTATTTTAACGAAATTCCTTTCCGTACAAAGTTGGCAGAACTTGGAAAGTGTGATTTCATGGATCGTTCTGAATTTGTGAACGGTTGCGATTATCTTAAAGGTAAAAAATGTGTAGTTCTTGGTTGTGGCGCTCAAGGTTTACACCAAGGCTTGAACGCCCGCGATTCTGGATTGGATGTAAGTTTTGCTTTACGTGCTGAAGCTATCGAACAAAAACGCCAATCGTATAAAAATGCAACAGAAAATGGTTTCAAAGTTGGTACTTTCGAAGAACTTATTCCAACTGCTGACTTAGTACTAAACTTAACTCCTGATAAACAACACACTCCAGTTGTAACTAAAGTGGTAAGTTTAATGAAACCAGGTGCATGTCTTTCTTACGCTCACGGTTTTAACATCGTTGAAGAAGGAATGCAAATTCGTAAAGATATCACTGTTATCATGGTTGCTCCTAAATGTCCAGGAACTGAAGTTCGTGCAGAATATGTTCGTGGTTTTGGTGTACCTACATTGATTGCTGTTCACCGTGAAAATGATCCTAACGGTGATGGTATGGAAATCGCAAAAGCATGGTGCGCTGCAACTGGTGGTGATCGTGCTGGTGTACTTCATTCTTCATTTGTTGCTGAAGTAAAATCTGACCTTATGGGTGAACAAACTATCCTTTGCGGTATGTTACAAACAGGTTCTATCCTTTGCTTCAACAAGATGGTAGAAAAAGGTATTGATAAAAATTGGGCTGCAAAATTCATCCAATATGGTTGGGAAACTATCACTGAAGCTTTAAAAATCGGTGGTATCACAAACATGATGGACCGTCTTTCTAACCCTGCAAAATTGAAAGCGTTCTACCTTGCAGAAGAATTAAAAGACATTATGCGTCCATTGTACCGCAAACACATGGCAGACATCATTTCTGGTGAATTCTCTAAGACTATGATGGAAGACTGGAAAAACAATGATGTTAAATTGCTTACATGGCGTGCAGCAACAGCTGAAACAGAATTCGAAAAAACTCCAGCTGCTGATGTAGAAATTAAAGAACAAGAATACTTCGACAAAGGTACTCTTATGGTTGCAATGATCAAAGCTGGTGTTGAATTAGCATTTGAATCAATGACAGAATCTGGTATCAAACCTGAATCTGCATACTATGAATCATTACACGAAACTCCACTTATCGCTAACACTATTGCTCGTAAGAAATTGTACGAAATGAACCGTGTAATTTCTGATACTGCTGAATATGGTTGCTATTTGTTTGATCACGCTTGCAAACCATTGTTGGCTGATTTCATGAGCAAAATCGACTTGGACGTTATTGGTAACGACTACAATGCAGGTAAAGATGCTCATGTTGATAACATGGAACTTGTTCGTGTAAATGCAAACATCCGCTACCACGAAGTAGAAGTTGTTGGAGTAGAACTTCGTTCTGCAATGACTGCAATGAAAGAAATCATCAAATAAGAATTATTCTTATTTAAATAAAAGCCTATGCGAATTTCGTATAGGCTTTTTTTATGGCAATACTATAAGTGACGAAGTATCGATATTGCTTTTGTGTAAATCTCTATCGTATACAAAATAAGTAAAGAAAACACTATCATAGGGAAATACTCCTCTCGCTATCGTAAAATCAACACTAACAACAGCTTTTATAAATTTAGTATTTCCCTCTTCCCGTAATCGAGGTATTATATAACTAAACTCGTATGGTAATGAATTTGTGTCCCCCTCCTCTATAACATGGGCAAAAGCATAAAAATTTTGTTGAAATTCACCAATATAGGGATATGCAGTATCTCTCGGCTCCAACCCCACATTTCCATCACCATCGCACAAATGAAAAGAAAAGCGTAGCAAAAAGTCAGAATCATTCATAGACAGGTGCACACTTTCGAATTCAACCTCCGGTGTACTATCATATTCAGGATATTGTTTCTTGCAACTCACACAAAAAAACACCGACACAACCACTGTTAACAATACCCTATTCATAACCCATCTATAACGCTTATGCAGTTATATATTTTTCAAAAAACGAAATTATAAAATTCGACAAAATTAGAACTATAAAAAAGGCTACAATTTTTGGGGGAATTTTTGCAGAATTAAAAATATTTATATTTTTGCGTCCGCATTTTAAGAACGCATACATACATGAAAAAACCACAAAAAATCGTTTCACAAGCCTTTTTATGCATATTCCTATCTATTGCATATAACACAGCACAAGCTCAAAATGGTATTGTTTCAGGAGGAAATTCGACTATCATTAACAACGAAGGAAGTATCTCTTGTAGCATAGGACAGGTTTCTTATTCATATACGAACCAACCAGAAGGTAGCATACAAGAAGGTATTCAACAAACAGAAATAGCCATAAACAATCTACAAATACAAGAACATAGCAATATAAAACTATCTATTTCGCCAAATCCAACCAAGGATTTTTGTAAAATAACACTACCAATAACAAACTCATATCAATACAAACTAGTAACAGCCAGTGGGAAAATAATAGAAACTGGAATTCTACAAAACGGAACAACTTTATCACTGACAAATGTTATAAACGGAGTATATTTTCTACAAATACCAATAAACGAACAAGAAACAATCACATATAGAATAGTAAAAGAATAATTTATGAAAAAGATCTTCGCAATTTTTTGCCTTTGTATTTGTACAATTTCTGTTACACTTGCAAATCCACCACACACAATCAGTTACCAAGCCGTCATACGAAACGCACAAGGAAACTTAGTTCAAGAAAAAGACCTTGGAGTTCGCATTTCAATTTTAGTTAATGAAGACGGTTCATCCGTTTACACAGAAGAAAGAACAGAAAGAACTAACAAAAATGGTTTGATTTCTTTTGCTATAGGCGATGAAAATGGTAATACAATACAATCTATAGAAGACATTGACTGGCAAGGAAAAACTTTTTCTATATTTTGCGAGATAGATCTGAACGGAGGGAATAATTATTCGCTCAACATAACCACACCAATAACAAGCGTTCCTTATGCACTATATGCTGAAAAAATAAGTAAAGACGCTCTTCCTGATTGGATATCCGAAGATCACAAACCAACATACACATATAGTGAAATCCAAAACACCCCTACTATTCCAACAAAATTAAGTCAATTAGAAAACGATATTGTTCTAAAAGTAGAACAACAAACCCCAGATTCAACTTTTTTACAATCTGTTGCTTTTGGCATAACTGCATCAGATACAGCTAGATGGAACACTAAAGAAACATTTGACATCCCAACTAAAGTTAGCCAATTAGAAAACGATAAAGCCTATATCACCATCAACGAGATTCCTGTTGTTTCTGTTCCCTCAAAAGTTAGTGATTTAGAGAACGATACAAAGTTCATCACCATTGAAGATGTACCTACTGTTGCTGTTCCTACTAAAGTGAGTGAACTTGAAAACGATAAGAACTTTGCTACAACTGATAAGGTTCCAACCAAAACAAGTCAACTTACTAACGACAACGGTTACATTACATTAAATGAAGTTCCTGTAGTTTCTGTTCCTTCAAAAGTTAGTGATTTAGAAAACGATACAAAGTTCATCACTATTGAAGATGTACCTACTATTACAGTTCCTACTAAAGTAAGTGAACTTGAAAACGATAAGAACTTTGCTACAACTGATAAAATTCCTACTAAAACAAGTCAACTTACGAATGACAACGGTTACATTACATTAGATGAAGTTCCTAGCGTTGCCATTCCTACTAAAGTAAGCCAATTGGAAAATGATAATGCATACATCACAATCAACGAGATTCCTGTTGTTTCTGTTCCATCAAAAGTTAGTGATTTAGAGAACGATACGAAGTTCATCACTATCGAAGACGTGCCTACGGTTACAGTTCCTACTAAAGTAAGTGAACTCGAAAACGATAAGAACTTTGCTACAACAGATAAAATTCCTACAAAAACAAGTCAACTTACTAATGACAACGGTTACATTACAGTAAATGAAGTTCCTGCAGTTTCTGTTCCTTCAAAAGTTAGTGATTTAGAGAACGATACGAAATTCATCACTATTGAAGACGTACCTGCTGTTGCAGTTCCAACTAAAGTAAGTGAACTCGAAAACGATAAGAACTTTGCTACAACTGATAAGATTCCAACCAAAACAAGTCAACTTACGAATGACAACGGTTACATTACAGTAAATGAAATTCCTGCAGTTTCTGTTCCTTCAAAAGTTAGTGATTTAGAGAACGATACAAAGTTCATCACTATTGAAGACGTACCTACTGTTACAGTTCCTACTAAAGTTAGTGAACTCGAAAACGATAAGAACTTTGCTACAACTGATAAGGTTCCAACCAAAACAAGTCAACTTACGAATGACAACGGTTACATTACAGTAAATGAAATTCCTGCAGTTTCTGTTCCCTCAAAAGTTAGTGATTTAGAGAACGATACGAAGTTCATCACTATTGAAGACGTACCTGCTGTTGCAGTTCCAACTAAAGTAAGTGAACTTGAAAACGACAAGAACTTTGCTACAACAGATAAAATTCCTACAAAAACAAGTCAACTTACTAATGACAACGGTTACATTACATTAAATGAAATTCCTGCAGTTTCTGTTCCATCAAAAGTTAGTGATTTAGAAAACGATACAAAGTTCATCACTATTGAAGATGTACCTACTATTACAGTTCCTACTAAAGTGAGTGAACTTGAAAACGATAAGAACTTTGCTACAATAGATAAAATTCCTACTAAAACAAGTCAACTTACTAATGACAACGGTTACATTACAGTAAATGATGTTCCTAGTGTCACTGTACCAACTAAAGTAAGCCAATTGGAAAACGATAAAGCCTATATCACCATCAACGAAATTCCTGTTGTTTCTGTTCCATCAAAAGTTAGTGATTTAGAAAACGATACAAAGTTCATCACTATCGAAGACGTGCCTACGGTTACAGTTCCTACTAAAGTGAGTGAACTTGAAAACGATAAGAACTTTGCTACAACAGATAAAATTCCTACTAAAACAAGTCAACTTACGAATGACAACGGTTACATTACATTAGATGAAGTTCCTAGCATTGCCGTTCCTACTAAAGTTAGCCAATTGGAAAATGATAATGCCTACATCACAATCAACGAAATTCCTGCAGTTTCTGTTCCTTCAAAAGTCAGTGATTTAGAAAACGATACAAAGTTCATCACTATTGAAGACGTACCAACTGTTGCAGTTCCTACTAAAGTGAGTGAATTAGATAATGATGCTCTTTATATAACTCAAGCTCAACTTGATATTATTTTAGATAGAATAAAAAAACTAGAAGATACAAATACTGAACTTCTTGCCGAGATTGCTAAACTAAAAAACGCAAATAACCCAAAAGTATTTGAAAGAGCCGCTCAAAACACATATAATTTTTCTTTAACATCATTCACACAAGCATCTGAAGTGTACAGAAATCTACGAGAAGGCGATAGAATCATCTATATAATTCGCCACTCTAAAAGGAATGACGACTCTTCATTTGGTAGTAAACTAACAGAAGAAGGTATACAAATGGCTATAACAGCCGGTGCGAAATTTCAAGGAGGTTTGGCTGATGTAAATGATTCTTACTATGGTTCAACTGCATATCCTCGATGTAAGCAAACGAGCTATTATATTGCAAATTCACGTGGAGACACCTACCCTGCTGATACAACAAGTGTACATGCTCCTATAGATGTATTAAATAGTAACTATTTCACAGAAAACACAAAATGGCCATATATAGCTCAATACTACGACACTCCTGAAAAGAAAGAAGGAGTAAATCAAAAAGCTATAGCAATGATAAATACTCTTTGCAATTTATCCGATGGTCATACATTCTCTTGGTTTACATCACATGATTTTACAACATTAATTTTAACGGAGTGGGCAACAAATAGTGGCATAAATTTCAGTTCTCCTAATTGGATAAACTATCTAACTGGAATAGCTGTGATTGTACATTCTGACAATACATGGGAAGTCTACCCTGTAACAAATGTCGATTCCGGTATAACGACAGAAAAAGGAGACTACAGCACCTGGTGGTAAAAATCTGCAAGAAAAAACTTATTAACAATTTATTTGTATTCGTTTAATAATTTACAAGCAACAAAGAGATAAATAGAAAAATATATAAAGTATATTTGCGGCACTAAAAAACGTTTTTTACAATGAGTGAGAAGTTTAAAGAATATTCTGAATTGAATCTTTCTCAAGTCAATAAAGAAATTCTAGAGAAATGGATTGAAAATGACACATTTAACAAGAGTGTGTCAACTCGTGAAGGTCACAAATCTTTTGTATTTTTCGAAGGTCCTCCATCGGCTAACGGTCTTCCTGGTATTCACCACGTTATGGCTCGTACCATTAAAGATTCCGTTTGCCGTTATAAAACTATGCAAGGATTCCAAGTTCACAGAAAAGCTGGATGGGACACCCATGGTCTTCCTGTTGAACTAGGTGTAGAAAAGGAACTTGGTATTACCAAAGAAGATATCGGTACAAAAATCAGCGTTGAGGAATACAACAACGCATGTCGTAGCAATGTAATGAAATACACCAGCCAATGGGAAAATCTTACTCAACGCATTGGTTATTGGGTGGATATGAAAGATCCATACATTACATACGACAATAAATATATTGAAACTCTTTGGTATCTTTTGAAAGAATTGTACAAAAAAGGGTTACTTTACAAAGGTTATACTATTCAACCTTATTCCCCTGCTGCCGGTACAGGTTTAAGTTCTCATGAATTAAACCAACCTGGTTGCTACCGTGACGTAAAAGACACAACTTGTACAGCACAATTCAAAGTTGTTCGCAATGCAAAAAGTGAATCGCTTTTTGCTGGCGTAGATACTGATTTGTACATTTTAGCATGGACAACTACTCCATGGACACTGAGCAGTAACACTGCACTTTGTGTCGGTCCTAAAATTCAATATGTAAAGATTAAAACATTCAACCCATATACTGGCACTCCTATAACTGCTATTATGGCAAAAGATCGCGTTTCTGCATATTTCCATAAAGATGGCGAGAATGCAGATTTCGCAGCATACAACGCCGGCGATAAAATTGTTCCTTATACAATTTTAGCAGAAATTCCAGCTAGTGAACTTATTGGTGTGCAATACGAACAATTGCAACCATGGGTAAAAGTTGACGGTAAAGCATTCGAAGTTATTGCGGGTGACTATGTTACAACAGAAGACGGTACCGGTATCGTTCACATTGCGCCAACATTCGGTGCTGACGATGCTTTCGTTGCTAAAAAAGCAGGTATCGCTGGTATGCTTGTCATTGACAAAAATGGAAAAACTTCTCCTCTTGTTGACAAACAAGGTCGCATGATTCCTATTGAAGAAATGGATGCAGACTTTGTGAAATCAAATGTAAATGTTGAAGCATACAAATCTGTTGCTGGTCGCTATGTTAAAAATGCATACGACGCTACATTAACAGATAAAGACGAGACACTTGATGTAAGCATTTGTATGGCATTGAAAGCCGAAAACAAGGTTTTCAAAATCGAAAAACACGTACACAACTATCCACATTGTTGGAGAACAGACAAACCTATCTTATACTACCCTCTTGACAGCTGGTTCATTAAGAGCCCTGAATGTAAAGAACGTATGATAGAGTTGAATAAAACTATCAATTGGAAACCTGCTTCTACAGGTTCTGGCCGTTTTGGTAAATGGTTGGAAAACTTGAACGATTGGAACTTATCTCGCTCTCGTTTCTGGGGTACTCCTCTTCCTATCTGGTTAAGTGAAGACAAATCTGAAGAAAAATGTATCGGCTCTTTGGAAGAATTGAAAAACGAAATTGAGCTTTCTATCAAAGCTGGATTTATGACAGAAAATCCATTGAAAGATTTCGTTGTTGGTGATTTTTCTAAAGAAAACTACAACAAATTCGACATACATCGTCCATATGTTGACAATATCATTTTGGTATCGCCAAAAGGTCAAAAGATGTATCGCGAAACTGACATTATCGATGTTTGGTTTGATTCTGGTTCTATGCCTTACGCACAGATTCACTACCCATTTGAAAACAAAGATAAATTCAATACTGTATTCCCTGCCGATTTCATTGCAGAAGGTGTGGACCAAACTCGTGGATGGTTCTTCACTTTGCACGCAATCGCAACAATGTTGTTCGACAATGTAGCATTTAAAAATGTTGTATCCAATGGTTTAGTTCTTGACAAAAATGGAAACAAGATGTCAAAACGCCTTGGTAACGCAATCGATCCATTTAAAGAAATCGAGGAACAAGGAACTGACCCTGTACGTTGGTATATGATAACCAACTCTTCTCCTTGGGACAATCTAAAATACGATAGCGAAGGTGTTGCCGAAGTTAAACGTAAATTTTTCGGTACATTATACAACACATATTCATTCTTTGCACTATACGCAAACCTTGATAAATTCGCAATGGAACAAGCACCTGTTCCTAACAACCAACGTCCAGAAATTGATAGATGGATATTGTCATTATTGAATACGTTGATAAAGAATGTTACAGAACAATACGAAAATTACGAACCTACAAAAGCAGGTCGTATGATTCAAGATTTTGTCAACGACAACTTGAGTAACTGGTATGTTCGTTTGTCTCGTAAACGTTTTTGGAAAGGTGAACTTAACACTGATAAAATTTCTGCATACCAGACTTTATACACTTGTTTGGAAACAGTTTCATTATTAATGGCTCCTATCGCACCGTTCTTCGCAGATCAATTATTCTGCGACTTAAATAAGGTGACAAAACGATTCGATGTAGATTCGGTTCACTTAGCGACATTCCCTAAAGCTGATGAATCGATAATAGACAGCAAGTTGGAAACAAGAATGGAAATGGCTCAAACCGTTTCTTCTATGATTTTGGCATTGCGTAGAAAAGTTGCAATTAAAGTTCGTCAACCACTACAAAAAATCATTATTCCTATCGTTAATGATGAATTCGAGCAAAATCTAAAAGCTGTCGAAAACATTATCAAAGCAGAAGTTAATGTTAAACAAATCGAATTACTGAAAGATGCTTCTCAAGTTTTGGTTAAAACAATAAAACCAAACTTTAAGGCTTTAGGACCAAAATGTGGTAAGATTATGAAAGAAGTTGCTGCTTTCATTACCGCATTCAGTAACGAAGAAATATGTGAATTCGAAAGAACCGGAGCAAAATCTATCGTAGTTAGCGGACAACAAATAGATTTAACGCTTGATGACGTTACAATCATTTCGAAAGATATTCCTGGATGGCAAGTAGCAAACGAAGGAAATATCACCGTTGCTCTCGACACAACTCTAACAGACGAATTGGTTGCAGAAGGTATAGCACGCGAATTCGTGAATAGAATTCAAAATCTTCGAAAAGATAGCGGTTTGGACGTAACAGATAAAATTGCATTAACAATTCAAAAACATGATGCAATCAACGCTGCAATTGAGACACACAAAGCATACATTGCTTCGGAAACACTTTGTTCCGACATTCAATTGGTTGACACATTAAATGACGAGAACAAAAAACCTGTCGAAATTGACGAAATTCAAACTTCAATGGCAATAAAGAAAGTTTAACCCTTAATCTATATCACTATGAGCGAAGAAAAGACAAGATATTCCGACGAGGAATTGGAAGAATTCAAACAAATTATCTTGGAAAAACTTGAAAAAGCAACAAGAGATTATGAACAATTAAAGAAATCTCTTCAATCATTGGACGGCAATGATATTCAAGATACATCGCCAACATTCAAAATGATTGATGAAGGTGCTTCTATTCTTACAAAAGAAGAAAGCGGAAAATTAGCAGAACGTCAAGAAAAATTCATCCAACACTTGAAAGACGCACTTGTCCGTATTGAAAACAAAACCTACGGCATTTGTCGTGAAACAGGAAAATTGATTTCAAAAGAACGTCTTCGCGCTGTTCCTCATGCTACTTTAAGCATTGATGCAAAAAAAGAAGAAAAGAAAAAGAAGCCTTTAATCTAATATGAAAAAACAGTACTGGGCAATTCTTATGGTTTTACTAGTTTTGGTTGTTGATCAAACAACCAAAATTTTAGTAAAAACCAATATGCATTTAGATGAAATGATTCCTGTCATTGGGGACAAGATTTTCATCTATTTTGTAGAAAATCCAGGATTTGCTTTTGGTATGACATTAGGAGGAGTTATTGGGAAAATTGCTCTTACCCTATTCCGATTAGTTGCCTCTGTGCTCATAGGCATATACATTCATCGTTTAATAAAACGTGATGCTCCTTTAGATGTAATATTAGGTTTGAGCGCAATTTTGGCTGGTGCAGCAGGTAATATTATAGACTGTACGATTTATGGTCTTATATTCAACGAAAGTACCTATGGAACTGTTGCAGAATTTATGTCTGCCGATGGAGGTTATGCACCATTTTTGCAAGGAAGAGTTGTGGATATGATATATTGTCCAATTATACGAGGTACATTTCCTGAATGGTTTCCATTGTGGTCTGGAGAACCATTCACTTTCTTCAAACCAATTTTTAACATTGCAGACTCCGCAATTACAATGGGAGTATTTTATCTACTGATTTTCCAACACAAATTCTTTAAAGACTGAGTCTTTATGTCAAAAATAATTTCACGAGTATTATCATTTTTTAAGAACGGGGAAAAGAATATTGATTTATCTATCGCCGTTTATACCACCAAACATGTGATAAGAGAAAATTCTGTAATTTTACATGTTTACCATGAAACTGATGGTGATTGGCAATTTTTCGGTTCTGAAGAAGTTGTTGAAGAAGATGCAGCTATTGTTTCTTTAGGTCAAATACTAGATATCGATAATTCATTGAATGAAATTTTAGATCTAAAAAAAGGAACCTCTGCACATCGTGATTCTAAAGATGGAAAATGGATTATTACAGAATGAAATAATTTTAGAATGATTTTCTTACTTCCAAATGATAGATATAAATTCTGTGATAAAAATTAAACAAAAACGGCGAAACCTTACGATTTCGCCGTTTTTGTTTATCACTTTTCTTTATTAAAAGAACTCTTTCATTCTATCAAAAAATCCATTTTGAGATTTTGGTTTGAATGATTCAGAAGTTTGTAATTTTTCAAGAATCTTACGTTCTTCTTTGTTTACACTTTTAGGAACAAAGACATTTACATGTACCAATAAATCTCCACGACCATATCCATTTACATCAGGAATACCTTTTCCACTAAGTCGTAAAATTTTCCCTGGCTGAGTACCTTCATCTATCTTTATTCTCAATTTTCCACCAACTGCAGGTATTTCAACTGTAGTACCCAATACCGCATCAGGGAAACTAATATTCAAATCATAAATCAAATCATTTCCATCGCGTTCAAAATCTGATTGTTTTTCTTCTTCTATAAGAACCAACAAATCACCATTTACACCACCACGACGAGGAGCGTTACCTTTTCCTTGTACAGTCAACTGCATACCTTCACCAACACCAGCAGGAATATGAATTGTAACAGTATCCTCAGCTGTCACAACGCCTTCGCCACCACAAGTAGAACATTTTTTGGTAATAGTTTTACCTTCACCACTACAAGCAGAACATTCCATTTGTTGTTGCATACGACCAAACATAGAGTTCACTACACGATATGTTACACCCGATCCGTTACAAGTACTACAAGTAGTTACATCACTTGAAGAAGCTGCTCCCGATCCATTACAAGATGTACACGCAACCTTTTTCTTTATTTTTATTGTCTTATCGCAACCATTAACAATCTCTTCAAGAGTTAATTTAACCTTCACGCGAAGATTTGCACCTTTACGAACAGCCTGGCGACGACCACCGCCACCAAAACCTCCGCCGAAGCCACCAAATCCCATATCGCCGAATATATCACCGAAATGACTGAAGATATCATTCAAATCAGAGAAACCTGCTCCGCCGCCTGAAGCACCACCAACACCTTGGAAACCGAATCTATCGTATTTCTGGCGTTTTTGGTCATTACTTAACACATCATAGGCTTCTGCAGCTTCCTTAAATTTTTCTTCAGCCTCTTTATCACCAGGATTTTTATCAGGGTGATATTTTATCGCAAGCTTACGATAAGCTTTTTTAATTTCATCAGCAGTTGCATTTTTTGCAACCCCTAACACTTCATAGTAATCTCTTTTTTCTGCCATGGCGTTTCAAATTATTCACCAACAACAACTTGCGCAAAACGCATTACATTGCCATTCAATGTGTATCCTTTTTTCGTTACATCAATAATTTTTCCCTTCATATCTTCGCTTGGAGCAGGAAATTTTGCAATAGCTTCATGCTTATCAACATCAAAAGTTTCACCTTTTGCTGTAATTTCAGCAACACCCTGCTGAGACAGAAATGACTGGAATTTCTTCATTATCAATTCTATACCTTCTCTTACACCTTGAATATCCTCCGTTTTAGACATATTTTCCATTGCCAAATCTAAATCATCAACAACAGAAAGTAAATCCTTTAATATTTTTTGATTCGAAGACATTATCAAATCAGCCTTTTCCTTAAGAGTACGACGGCGATAGTTATCATATTCTGCTTGAAGACGAAGATGTTTGTCCTTTAATGACTCTAACTCACTTTGTAAAACTGACAATTCGTCAACCTCTTCCGCTGAATCAGCAGCAGGTTCTTGTTCTGTATTAGCTTCATCATCAGTCACTGCATCATTCGCAGTATCTTGATTTTCAATAGTTTCATCAACTTTTTCTTCTTGATTTTCTTGTTCTTTTGCCATATCATCATAATTTTGATTGTTACAAGTCAAACACTTTGCCATGCTTAATAATTTGTCAAACTGACACAATTTAGTGGCAGTTTTTGCTATTTTGTCATATTTAATATTATAACAAAAATATGTGAATCATTCCCCTTTTCAAAATCCCTCAAATTCGTATATTTGTAACACATAGACAATGGGAAACAACAAGAAGAAATATTATGTAGTTTGGAAAGGAAGAGACACTGGTGTTTTCTACTCTTGGGATGATTGTAAAGCCCAAGTTGATAAATTTCAAGGAGCTTTATATAAATCATTCGAAAATGAAGACGAAGCATTTGAAGCCCTAAAAAAAGGAGCTTCTCCACGATTTGTTTCGAACATACAGAAAAAAATCCAAGCAAAGCAAGCCCCAAAAATTCCCGCATCTCAAATCATCCAACAGGCATTAGCCGTTGACGCCGCTTGTAGTGGCAATCCTGGCGATATGGAATATCGAGGTGTATATGTACAAACTGGGCAAGAAGTTTTTAGAATGGGGCCATTCCCAGAAGGAACAAACAATATCGGCGAATTTCTCGCAATAGTACACGGCCTTTCATTACTAAAACAAAAAGGATTGAATATGCCTATCTATTCCGATTCGAAAATTGCGATGAGTTGGATTACCCAAAAACAATGTAAAACCAAGCTTGCCATAACCGAAAACAACAAACAACTATTCAACCTAATACAACGGGCCGAGAATTGGCTTGCAACCAATTCATATACCACCCCTATCTACAAATGGGAAACAAAATCTTGGGGAGAAATCCCTGCCGATTTTGGAAGAAAATAATTCTTAGTATACATTTTCACAAATTTAAACTGTAGATAGAATTTCTATTTCATCCTATCAAACAGAATCTTACGACATAAGACTAAGAAAATATTCAGAAAATAAATAATCAATAACAAATTAGCTATCAAACACTTAAAGCGAAATCTCAAATAATCAAAGTAAAAAAATCAATATTTTTCTTCAAAACATTTGCATCGTAATAAAAAAATCGTACATTTGCACTGCTTTTACGAAAGCAAAGTTCTTTTAAATACAAAAGATTGCCTCTTTAGCTCAGTTGGCCAGAGCACGTGATTTGTAATCTCGGGGTCGTTGGTTCGAATCCGACAAGAGGCTCAATCTTCGGGGATGTTGTCCAGCGGCAACGACAAGAGACTGTAAATCTCTCCTCTTTCGAGTTCGGTGGTTCGAGTCCACCCATCCCCACATAAGCGGGAGTAGCTCAGTTGGTAGAGCATTAGCCTTCCAAGCTAAGGGTCGCGGGTTCGAGTCTCGTTTCCCGCTCACTGATAATCAAGCACTTACAACTGTAAGTGCTTTTTTTTTTGCCTTTTTTAGAAAATATCCCAATTTTATGACTACCAAAGTCAAGGTTGGAAAAAAGCCAACGGCAGGGAAATAACAGACCTTGCGTCGGTGGTGCGAATGTGGAAATGCGAGGAACAAAACGTTCGAATGCCACGAAAACACCTTGAATGTCTGCGGAAAATGTTGGAAGCCGTCAACCTCCACGACAACGTGAAAGCTCTACGCGAAACCGACAAACTTGTTCCCAATGGCGACACTCTTGAATTACACTGCACACGGAAAATCGCAAAATACTTGCAAGAGCGTCCACAGGCTATACTACCGATATTGGAAAGTAACTTTCCCGACAAAAAACTATACTTAAAATACCTCGACTGATGGAGGAAACACAGAAAAAAAACGATATACTTTTTCCCCTAATCTTGCTTGTGCTTTTGGCGTGGACAAGTGGCTTTTACATAGGCGAATTGAGCGAAACACAACATTCCAAAACCATAACCGACACGGTAACCAAAGTAACTCACGACACCGTTCGTTCCCTGCAACCTGTGGAAGTAGTGCGTTACGTGTACCGAACCAAAATTGACACGCTCCGAACCACCGATAGCGTGTTGGTTGCCGTTGAAATCCCCATAGAAACGGCACAATTTACCGACACGGCAGTAAAAAATACTGACACGATTTGTTACAATGCGTTTGTGTCGGGCTACCATCCAATGCTCGACAGCATACATTTCTCGTACACAAAGCACGAAACAACCATAACAAACACAATAATGCAAAAGCCCAAACGATGGCATTTGGGAATTACAGGTGGCTATTTCGTGGGCTACGACATTTCGCACCGACAAATCAGCAACGGATTGGGAATTTGCGTAGGTGGAAGTTACAGGTTTTGAAACGCTATTTGAAAATAATTTCCCAATGTCCCTTGTCTCCCGAACCCACGTAAACAACTTTGTCTTTCATTTCTCGTAAGATTCTGCTAATTGTTGGTACACTAACCCCACACTTTTCAGCCATCAGTTTACGAGTAACGTTTTTGTTCTCTCTAATTAGATTTATTATTGTTTGTCCGTGAGTATCATCGTGAGTATCATCGTGAGTATCACGATTGGTGTCAACGCTTGTATTAACAAGGGGTTTGCCGTGAGTATCATCGTGAGTGTCATTAAAGGAATTTCTTTCAAATGGAATGGTTATTCGTATAAAGTTTTGCATAAATGTAAAACAATCTCTGCTATACGTTTCCAATACAAGAGGCATTCCTGAACCAAGAGATTCCACCATTTCCACATCACGAAAAACCCTCATCAATTCTTTATTGCGAGGATTAGAAACGCCATTAAAAAACTCTTCTTCGTTCATCCCTTCTGGCAAACGCCCTGCCGAAGTTATTTCAACACGATTTGAAAAAATTTCAACTTTTGGCGGAATCTCATTTGAGTAGTCGTTGTGAACAACGGCATTAATGATAAGTTCCCGCATTGCATTCGTATCCCAAAGAGTTTTGTCGATTCTGTATGGATATGTTTTTGTAGAAGTAACCGTATTCTCAACATTCAATTTATCAAGAATACTGTCAGTCGCTTTCAAAAGAGAACAATAGCCGTATTCATTGTTTGAAATCAAGTTACACCTGTCCTCACCAGCATATTTTGCTAATTTCATAGAATTGTTATTTTCATCGGCAAGCAGATAGGCGACATAATTATATGAGCCGTCAGCAGTTAGCAATTCCAAAGACTTTGCAAAATTCTCGTTCAACTTCAATTTCTTACTTTCATAATAAATATGTAGCTGGCGAAATGTCAAATCTTGACGAGGTGATTTTATACGACCAAGAGAATTACGTACACGATGGGCGAACAAGTCTTCAATCAATGCCGTTGTCATTGGTTCTGCTGCTGTACCAACACGGATAAAACATCCTTTGGTACTCATACCATATTTTGTTTTGTAATATGGTTTCTCACTTCCCGAAGCGACAAAGATTTTAATGACTTTCTCATCATTTATGGTTTCGGCAGTAACATCGAATAGTCCCATTGGCGAGGGCGACACGTTGTTGCGGATTCTTGCCTTGATTTTTAACATATCACCATCAAGGTCTTTTACCCCAACCGCATTCCCGTCTTTGTCAATACCGACATAGATAATTCCACCCTCCCTATAATTAAGGAATGCGACAACTTCTTTTTCTATATCGAGGTCGTCAGTTAATTCTTGTTTGAACTCTATGCGGTTCGTTTCTACCATTTATTGATTTTTTGCAAATGTAAGAAAAAATAGGAAACTCCCCTCTTTCAATAAAACACAATATACATCTTTATCGTGTAGAAAACCCGACGAACCCTAACGAACCCCGAATTGACGTTTTTGCCCTGTCGTAACATTGCTCTGTCAAATTAAAAATTTAATGGGCAAAGGATTTAAAATACTTGGTTGGTTACTTTTCGGCGGTGGCATATATGTTGTTGGAAAAGGTTTGTCGCTATTCGACTTTGCCGACCAACTTGTGTGTACACCCAAAATTGACGGTGGACTGAAAAAAATCTCGTTCAAAAACGGAAATCTCCACATTCCATTGGCAATCGTGTTTGAAAACAAGACCGACAAGGAAGTGACCATCGGATTGTCGAACATCATTATAAAGTACAACGGCAACGAGGTCGGCAGTTTGCAACCAAATAGCAAAACCGTTAAAATTGAAAAATACAAAGCCAACACACTTACAGGACTTACGGTTGCCATACCTTTGAGCAACCTTGTGAAATATGCAGGTCAAGCGATTTCAACGCTTATCACTACGCAGAATTTCAGCACAATTGTTTCCTGTTTGAGTGCCGACATTCGTTTTATACTTAACAACTCTATTATTTGCCGTTTCACACAAAAGTTTGGCGAAGCAACAAAATTTGACCCGTCGGGCAATGTGAAAGGGCTTGGTTTAGTGGCTTCACGACCACGCAACCTAAAACCGTTCAAGGACTACGAAATGTATATTCCACCAAAGTCGGAATTATACAACCGAAATATGATTGTGTTCCCCAACGGTGGCGTTGATGACACGGTGGCACTTATGAAAAAGGTGGCAAAGGAATTTGCACCCGACACAAAAATGCTTGCTCAAAAGTTACGCAGGAACACGCTCGACGCAACGCTCCAAAGCATTTTTGACTTTGTATATAACTACATTCAATACGAACAAGACAATATCACTACAGAACAGGTACGCAGACCGCTCCGAACACTTTGGGACAGAAAGGGTGATTGTGATTGTTTTGCGACGCTGATTGGCTCAATCCTCACGAATTTGGGTATTCCCTATAAGTTCAGAGTGGCAGCATATCACGGTCGTGAAAACTTCCAACACGTTTATGTGATAGTCCCAACAGGTGCAGGATACAAGGTTTGCGACCCTGTTCTTGATAAATGCTTTTCGGAAAAACCACCCTCAAAAACAATGGACTTCTAATGATGAACGGTATTCCCATACAATTTCTCGACGGCATTGACGAACAGGAAACGCAAGTTCTCTCGTTCGTCGGCTCGGTTATGAACGGCTACACGACAGATGTAATCGACGATATAGACACCGTGATGAACGGTTACGACCTGCTTGGTATCAAAGGCGACGGAAGCGTGGAAGACACTGAAAAACTACGTGCCTACCTGTTACGCACAAAATCAGTGGTTGACCGTTATCCACAGGCAATTTGTGGGTATCAAAACCCCGAAACATTCTCGAAAATGTTGGGCTACGTGCTTACCCAATGGGACACGGTAAACCGTGAACAGGCATTGGAAGATGTGGCAAACGAGGAAACTCGATTGGCAAATATGGGTGCTGTTGACTTGGGCATTGCTGGCGACGACGATGAAGTTGAAATTGGCGACGATTACGACGAAGAAACACACACTCAAGTGGGAACAATCGACACCGTTGACGGTATCAAACAAGTTGTAAAAGCGAAAAAGAACCGTAACGGATTTTTCAATCAAGTGAAGAAACTGCACCAAAATATGAATATATCTAACGACGCTAATAAAATCGTTAGTTCAAACCCCTATTTCGATAAAAAAAAAGCAATAATCCGTAAGAAAATAGGACAAAGCCGAAAAATCCACAATCAAAACGTAACAAATGGAGAAACGCACAAGACAAAGGTTATTTCCCAAAACATTGCAACGGTAAACGGTTTGGGTGGAATCGACACAGAACTGCAAAACGTGTTGCAAGGCGTTGACTTTGCCGAATCATTGAACGGAGCAGACACGAATGCGATTAAAAACTACCTTATTCGCACCAAACAGGTGTTGGAAGCAAATCCAAAGGATTATTTCACCACAAAAAGCGAGGAACATAAAATTCTCGGTTCGCTTGAGTACGCCATCGGCAACATCGACACTCCCGAAACCTACGACGCAGTTTTCACACGGCTTTCGGGCGACGGATTGAGCGACGATGAATACGGAATATACCTGCAATCGTTGGGTATGCTCCGCAGACAAAACCAACGCAAAGCGTTTTTCAAAAACTTGAAACTGAAAGACAAGGCAGAAGCGAAGTCGCTCATCGCAAAGAAAATCAAACAAGTGTCGGAAAATCCATTGGCATACATTGACGATAATTCCGAGTTTGAAAACGTGATGGGCGTACTTGGCTACGCTCTTGGCAATTGGGACAACGAAAATGCAGTGAACACGCTTTGTGGCATTGGACTTACCAACGAGCAATACGACAACGTGGAAGACCAACTTGGAGCGTTGTTTTCAAAAAAGACACGTCAACAGAAACAACAGACAAAACAACTTGCTAAAACAAGCAAGACCATAACAAACCTTAAAAAGGCATACCAAACGACAGACAACGCCAAACAAAAGCAGATTTTGGCAAAACTCATCGAAGCTGAACAGAACACGCTGAATGGCAAGAAACTTTTCAAGAACGTGAAAAATGCCGTAAAGAAAGCAGGAAAGGCGGTCGCAAAGGTTACGAAAAAGGTAGTCACCGCACCAATCAAGGCAACGGTAAAGGCGACAAAAGCAGTCGCAAAGACAACGACAAAAGTGGCTAAAAAGACAGGCAACGCAATCAAAAAGGCAGTCAAGAAGATTGTAAAGTTCGTTATCAAATACAATCCCATTACGCTTGTGTGCCGTGCCATAATCCTTATGGCGTGCAGTCTTAATATGTTCAAAATGTCGGAACGTATGTACCCTGCCACACTCACGGAAACAGAAGCGTTAAAAATGGGGCTGACATCCGACCTGTATAAGAAATCAAAGGAATGCTACGAAAAATTGCGTAATGCGTTCACAAAGATAGGTGGCAAGGAATCAAAACTTGTAAAGTACCTGCAAAAGGGTTCTAAAAAGGTTTGGAAAGGTGGCGACACGTTCAGCAAGAACACGCTGAAAGAAACTGCCCTCAAGAATCAAAAGAACATCAGCAAAATGTACGACGAAGATGAAGCAGAACTGAAAAAGCAGGGAGCGACATCGACCAACGACCCTAACGTGACCTACTCGGAAACGAAAACGGAAGTTGACGTGATACAGGAAACTGCCGTAAACGGATTGTTCGGGCTTATCGAAAACGGCTACGTGCAATTTGCAGGGCTTGGCGTGGTGGCTACGGCAACCATTGCAAGCGGTTCGGCTTCGGCAAGCGGAATTTTGGCAGGAATACTTGGGAAACTGAAAAACATCTTCGCAAGTGGAAAGGTCAAGAATCTCGCCAAAAATGTGGCGACAAAAGCGAAAGACAAAATTGTCAACTCGTCGAAAAGACTTGTCAGCAACGCAAAGGAAAAGTTTGCCAACTCAAATGTAAAAGAAACTGCGAAAGCA
>JAZLFM010000049.1:0-105625 GCA_045615765.1 Bacteroidales bacterium | reverse complement strand
TATTGCACCATGCAAAGTGGTATGTGCATAATTTGCACACACCACCTCTCTAACTAACTCCCCTTCGGAAAAAATATTATTGATATGTTTACCTATAACACTTCTGTCACGACCAAATAGTACTCCCATCTGCGACTGCGTTAGCCATACCGTTTCACTATCTAAACGAACTTCTATACGGATAGTTTCATTGGGATTGTAGAGAACTATCTCCCCTTTGTTTGCTTCCATTGTTGCGATTGATTTTGTGTATTACAAACATACGCAAAACTGCCTCTTTTTCAATGAATTATTTTCATAAGCAAACATAAACAACCATAAGAAAATAATAACAATTGTTCCGTAGGAACTATATATCAATAGCAAACAATGTCTTCCCTATCTCTACAACCCTGCTAAGGGTTGCACTATTGATTTATGCTACCATTTATTGACTATTGTCTAACATCGTATTTTTTTAACTTTGACAAAGCTATTATGACAACAATATGAATATCCTTTTTTCAATATTATCTTTTGGTTTTGTAGTTTGTTTAGGGTATGGTATGTTAAAAATCTTTTTTCTTATTGTAAAAGATATTTACAGAATGTTTAACGAATGATTCTTGTTTCTTTTTGAGTTCGTTGAAACAATTCGTTGATTGATGACACGATGGTTTCAATCCACGCCCTACATAAGGGGCGACGCGTGGATCGTCGCACACCAAAACGCCATTATAGTTTCAATCCACGCCCCTACATAAGGGGCGACATCACGTTGTTCACCAAACATACCAACATTCAGGTTTCAATCCACGCCCCTACATAAGGGGCGACCCATAAAGGCAAAAAAAATGAAAGTAAAGTTAGTTTCAATCCACGCCCCTACATAAGGGGCGACTGACAATTCGGTTTCTTTAAAAGATGCTTTAAGTTTCAATCCACGCCCCTACATAAGGGGCGACGGTTCATCGTCAACTTTAACAAACTGAAGTTGAAGGTTTCAATCCACGCCCCTACATAAGGGGCGACTTCGTGTACAAATACACAAAGGCATGCCAGTACGTTTCAATCCACGCCCCTACATAAGGGGCGACGTGTTTAGGGTAAAAGGTAATTGGAAGTATTTAGGTTTCAATCCACGCCCCTACATAAGGGGCGACATAAACGGGTCCATAATTGTATCTCCTTTATATGTGTTTCAATCCACGCCCCTACATAAGGGGCGACTGTTCTAAAAAGTACCATTTGTTTAATTAACTAAGTTTCAATCCACGCCCCTACATAAGGGGCGACATAATGGGTGGTACTCATTACTTGAAGGGCTTGTTTCAATCCACGCCCCTACATAAGGGGCGACGTGTTCGGTGATGCAAAAGTGTTCGGTGATGCAGTTTCAATCCACGCCCCTACATAAGGGGCGACACCCTTCTTTGAAATCATTAAGATTCAAAGAGATTTAATACATAATTTGCGAAAGTATTTGCAAATATATATTTAAGTTTCTTTACTTTTAACCAAACACTATGATTTTCAGGCAATGCGAAAGACTAGTTTTTTTTGTAATGCTATATATTCGCAAACTTAAATTAACAATGTTCCTTCTACATCTATTACATCATTCTTACCAAGTGTGAGAACCCTTCTATTTTCATTTTTATTTAAATAATAAATACGAATACTATCATTAATAGTATCCATAGCTTGTTCAAGTTTATCTTTTAATGTCACCAACTGAACCTCAGAAAGAACACACTCAAACACTGAATTCTGTACCCTTTGTCCGTAATTCTGACATAATTTTGCAACTTTACGTAATCTTTTTTGTCCCTCTACTGATTCAGTTTGCACATCATAAGTAATTAATATATACATACTTTGTTATTTAAGTAAAAATACAGGATAATCATCAATATCTCCTCGAACACATCTCGCCATTAACATAGCTTGTGCATACGGAATTAATCCTAAAGGTATTTTCTCTTCAAGAAACGGATGAGTTATTATATCTTTTTTTCTCGCTTGCCATGCTGTAAGAAATATTTTGCGTCCATTTTCTGTCAACACAACACCTTGCTCCCCTTGATACAAGAAATCCGATGCATTAATTTGTTTACGATTAATTAAAGATAATACAAATCTGTCACCCATATATGCACGCAATTCCTCAACCAAATCAAGAGCTAGCGAAGCTCTACCTGGTCTAAGCGTGTGTAAGAAACCAACATAAGGATCTAAACCAACTGTCTCCAAAGCAGAAGTAATATCATTTGTAAGCAAAGTGTATGCTAATGAAAGCATAGCATTTACAGCATCTTTCGGAGGTCTTCTATTGCGACCAGAAAAAGGAAAATCGCTTTTCTGATTGATAATCATATATGGTAAGACAGAGAAATACAAACTTGCCGCCTCACCTTCCAATCCTCTAATTGTTTCTTTATCTGTAGCTGTTAATACTCTTCGCTTGATTAAATCCATGCTTTGCACCGCAGACTCAACATCGGCATTTTGGCCATAATCCCTTTCATACCTACGAAGTATATTTCGATAATTTTGAATCTTACCAGCTATACATACACTTGCTATTTTCGTCGATTTATCAATATCATCAGATAATGCATATTGGGTTTTACGCAGTAGCACATTACCTTTTGTTTGTCCTTGTATTCTACTCTGAAATCTTCCATTTTGAGAAAGGAATGTCAAACCTATACCATTGTCTGCACATAGTTTCATAACACCCGGACTTGCACCCATATATCCAAATGTCACTATTGACTCTATATTTAGAACAGAAATACGAAAAACTTCTTGTTGTTTTATAGATACTACTACGTTTTCTCCATCTTTACTAATATAGGACTCTGGAGTTGTAATGTAAAGTGTGTTAAGAAGTTTCCTCATATAAATATTGTTTTAGATAGTGCGAAGCAGATTGATTAGCAGTTTTAGGCATACAAATTTCTTTCAATGAACAGCTTTTACAATACGGTTGATACTCTGCAACTGGAGTTCTTTGAGATTTATATATATTATGCATTCCTTCCGCATAGTTTTTTACGATGGAACGCAATTCTTCAGTAAAACATATTTCTTCTCTCCTGCGTGTTTCTCCATAGAACAAAGCTCCTTTGAAAATTCGAATATTATACTGTTCCTCCATACACATTGCTTGAGCTGTTAATTGCACAACATCAATGTTATCAAACTTCGGTTTTCCATGTTTGTACTCAACAGGATAAGGTATCCAAAAGCCTGAATATTTAGGATGTGTTATTGCATTTGTTGTTTCATACGAACGATGTAATTCTACAACATCCGTGAGGCCATACAACCCCAACTCTTTAGAGGCTATGTTAACAGAACGAAGACATATATTACTTCCCATTTTCTGACGATAATAAGGATCATCCACATGCTTGTGCATTATTTGTCCTTCCGCAGTTAAACGATTTTCTTCCCACTGCTGTTCTATATGAATTAATGCCCATTGTCGGGGACAGAACGCATAGTGCTGTATTCCCGACAACATGAGCATATCTTCTTCTGCATACATTAGATAAGTTCGGTTACAGTTACACCTTGTGGCAAATTTTCTCGATTTATTGTAACTGTGTAATCGGCAAATTTACGTGCAGGAGCATCGGAGGTCTTTATTACTGATACACGATCAAATAAATCTGATGCTGGAGCACAACCAAGTTCTGAATCATGTTCAAAAACAATCAATTTTCTTGCACTCATCAAACCACGGGCGGCCGAATGATCTTGGTCAAACATATTCTTCAACGCTTCAAAGAACAGTTCTTTATCACCTTCACTGAACCCTGTTTGCTTTGCAAGATTTGCAGAGATAAAGCCATGGCAACGATAAACCCCGTAAGCAATGGTTGATTTGCGTCCCATAGTATGGTTCTCTCCTTTCATATTCTCTGCCTCTTTTTCTGTAGCAACAGCTACACGCGTAATTGAGTGTTCCTGGGTCATAACAGAGTCTATAGAGCGTGCAAAAGTCAATTGTATCGGACCCCTAACCTGTCCTGCATTTTTACCTGTGGACATAACTGCACCAAAAGAACGAATGTCATAATATTTTTTACACATCACATCACGTGCGGCCAATGTTTTGTCTGCATCTTTTTCTTTGGACTTTACAGTCTCATCTTCGTGTGCTGCATCAATCAATGTATTAAGAACCGCTTTCTCTTTGATAAAAATATCAAATCCGTCCACTCCTCCCTTTGCCATCTGCACATAGTTACGAACCTTACGCTTAAGGCAAACATCGGTTACAAGTCCTTGACCTGTTTCTGCATCTACACGAGGAAGATTACCTGCATCTGGGTCTCCATTTGGGTTACCATCTTGTACGTCAAATAAATAGACAAAATCAATTCTGTTCATATTTTCTAATATAAAAGGTTATTATTCATTATTTTCTTGTTTGCCTTTGAAAAAATCGGCTCTTTGTTGATAGTATCCTACAAAAAATCGTCCTTGGTCTTGCATATCGAGATGAGCAGGAAAACCATCTGATGACATATTACCAATAATTTCTTGCTTTAATTTTTCATAGAATACTTTGCTACCTTCATTTAGTTTTTCCACATGGTGCGAAGAAAGATTAAGTATTGTTGCAAATACCGATGAAGGGGTAGTACTTGCCGCATTCATATAACGTTCCCTAATACTATTGATGTGGTTTGCATCTTCTTGAATTTTATCCAAGACCGCAAACAACCGGCCACATAGGTAACCTTGATTTGTGTTCTCTTTGTCTAACATAACTTTTAGTTTTTTTTCATTATTATTTAATCTGTTCAAATAGGCTTTAATGATAGCTGCACGCGTAATAGTTATAGTTCCTTGTTCCGCCTGAATTCTTCTAATACATGACGAATATAGTGGAAACGGATAAGGTAAACCTTGCACAATGCTTTTAAGTACTGCTTCGGGCATGTTTGGTTGTGCATCACTTGATTTTCCTCCAAGTGTAACCGCTCCTAACATTGAATATATGCCCGCATAAGGTTTCTTTTCTTTTCTTCCGTCCACAATCTCCATATCATCAAAATGTTGAAGAATCCTTCCCGCAAAATCTTTCAAAGAACATTCATTCCAATATACGACTGCAATACGTGCCGCATTAGGTGCAAGGCCAAGCATATAGAATCTGTCATCTGATGTGGTTTTTGCTAATCCTGACCATATAGTCTTCATTGTTTCTTTGACCTTCGCAATGTTTTTGTTGGGGTCATCCGTATTAACATTGTTTAGTAAAGCAAAGAATCCTTCCTCTACTTCCTGCGATTCTTTTTTTGTATTGGAAGCCCAGAATAGGAATGTTCGATTAGCGAGATAGAATTTATTACGAGAGTCTTTTGCTGTGAGTTTTTTCAGGGCTGTCACATATGCAGCTTCTGCTTCTTCACTAATTGGAGCATTACCACATTGCTCTTTTCCATACGAATCATAACCTGACGATTTTTGGAATGCAACAAGACTAGCAGTAGCTTGACTACCTGGTATTGAAGTACTTGTTGTTAATCGTACTGCAGTTCCTTTTTGACCTGTAACAAGACAATACTGCAAATTTGAATCTTCATTATCTTTATCATTGGCAGACAAATATTCTCCCACCGCTTTTATTGATGGAATAATATCTAATGCGTGTTCAAGCTGAAAGGAGATATTTCGTGTTCGTTCTTTAAGCAAAGTTTCATATTCCTTTGATTCAGTTATTTGACTAATACCTTTATCATAGAATGCGCATATTGCTTTAAATTCTACAATGTCTGGCATTGCATCTGAAATTTGCTTACAACGTTGAATAAAAGCATTATTTTTTCCCGTTGCCTTTTTTTTCTCTGAATCTTTTTCTTCTTTTGGAATCGCTAAAACATACTCTGCATTATCCCAAAGTAAGTTTGCCTTTATACCAACAGTACGCGTTTCCCCACGAGGCACAATATATGACTTTGGTGTCTTTCCATTGCGAGTATCTTCAATGCGTACGAGAGTTCCATCTTCCTTGATAACAATTATGAAATATAATTCTTTCTTTTCAAATCCCATAGGAGGTAGATCTCCACTCCTATGGTAATAATCATATAACGCTTTCAGTATCATCGCAATATCTCCTCACTATTTAATGATGGCACTTCAACTACTCCATTCTTCATCTCTGCACGATAGAACATTGGCTGAATATCCTTAGGATTAGAAAAATCCATATCATAAAGCATTATGCCAAGGTCTCTACTATCTTCAATCGGCATTGGCTCATTTTTAATATCTGTCACCAATCGCCAATCTGCCGCACATTCTCGTGTTCCAAGATATGGTTGTGAGAAACACTGCCCTTTCTGCGCACGTCGCTCAAACATCTGATAATACTTCATCGGATTTTCATCATCACCAGCTTCACGACTCTGTAATGATGCGTCTCGTTTAGCAACAGGAATGAAAACCAATTTTGCATATATACGATAAGCCACATCACGCAACATTAAAGAATTACGCTGTTGTCGCTTGTCTTCTATGTATATTGCAGTTGTTTTGGGTGATGCTGTTGCCCCAACTTCATTTCTCCGTATTGAGATCCACTTTATAGGATTCAACACCTCTATTCGTGTGATTTCCCAACGCATCGCTCCTTTTTTGAAGAGTATCGCTTCAAAAATGGCTCTTGCTGCTGATGGTGTTATCACATCATAACTTACACGCTCCACTTTCAATTCTGGACGTGTAAAGCAAGCGATGTCACCTCGCACCTCAAGACAATATTCCTTGTCTGTATATTCCATCTTATTATATTTTTAAATAATTAGCATTTCATTTATGAAATGATTGTCAAATGACAATCCAAATTGTTCATTGTATTGCTTAGGGTCAGATATGTAATAAAGCCCAGTTTCCTTTCCTTGCGTCTCAATTGTTTCTATTAAACCTATTTTACACAACTTATCAAATGCATATTTTGGGATGGTCACCGTATATCTAGCTAATTTGCGATACATCTTCCTTCCAATATTTCCTTTTCGCATTTCTTCAACAAGTGTCGCGGAATCCCTGTGATTAACCACTACCGAATATCCACTATCATCAATTAAACGAAAGTACCGATCCGCAGAATCAAATTGAAGTTCTTTCATATTATGCAATAAACTATCTATATTATTTCCTTCATTATCTGGTTTGTCAAAAGAAGGAATCTTACCATAATATTGCGTAAAGTATTCAGTCATAGCTTCTGGAGCAAACAAATCATCCTGAGGGTGCATATTTAATCGTGCATCATTTGCATAACTCATTGTCCCTCGAGGAATGCTGACACCATCAATTTTAAATACATAGGTTGTCCCTATTTCAGTCATTTTACCTTCACGGTTACAGCGTCCTGCAGCCTGTAATATAGAATCGAGTCCAATTTCCTGGCGCATCACAATAGGGAAATCAATATCCACGCCAGCCTCTATCAACTGAGTAGTAACCACTCGTATAGGTTTTCCATCACCTGCTGATAGTCTGTCTTTAATAGTTTGTAGTGTAGAATCGACATGCTCTGGGCACATGTTACGAGACAGGTGATAATGATTTTCATCTTTAGGCAAGTGATTAAATAACTCAGAAGCAACCTTACGAGTATTTACTATACACAATACTCTGTCATATTGCATCATCCGTTTGGCAATTTCATCATAACTAAGAGCATCATCTATAAATTCAAGTTTAACACGGCGCAATTTGTCATGTAATTGCATTGATGAAGGTATCAATTCCTCTATCTTATCAAAACCTAATAATAGATTACTTTCATGTCCTGTGCGTTCTCCTTCTAACGTAGGTTGGCTTGCTGTGGTAAACATCAATGATACACCAAATAATTCATTATAAGCTTTTAATGCATCAACAATGGCTTGCAAGTGTTCAGCGGGTAATGTTTGAACCTCGTCTAGTAAAATTACACTATTTGCTATGTTATGTAGTTTTCTGCAACGTCCAGGATGTGACGCATACATTGATTCAAATAGCTGGACATTCGTGGTAACAATTATGGGAGCATTCCAATTCTCAGTTGCCATACGTTCTGGATTAAACTCACCGAACTTATCCTCAACATCATGGTAATCATAATTGGAATGATGTTCCAATACTGCATCTTCTCCAAAAATAGACTTGAAGATTGCCGCAGTTTGCGAAATGATGCTTGTATATGGTATTGCAACAATTATTCGTCGTTTCCCATTTTTTATAGCATGAAGCATTGCCCATAACAATGAAGACAAAGTTTTCCCACCACCAGTCGGAACAGTAAGACTATATACTCCTTGTGGTTTATTTGCAGCGATGCGACAACAATCTTGAATTTCTTTTCTTATTCTATTTACGGGAGTATCAGCCTTTAATCCTAACAAAAAACATTCTAGTTTGGGCAACAAATCTTGCAGTTGTATACCTGTAGCTCTTGCATCAAATTTTTCTGGTTGCATAAATCGTTCTGTATCAAGAAAGTCTGCATCCACTAAACAAGAAAATAGCATTCGCACAACATGATGCATATATTTCAATCTATCTTGTTGTAACAAATTATTACTTTTTAAGAATTCCAATGAAGGTTCCTGTAGCTGAACATTACAATCTACCTCAGAAGGAATTGTTTTAGCCCTAACATCATCTAATCGAGTATAATCACAAAGACCAGCATGATGACCCAATATGGGGAAAGTTGCAAATGGATATAGTTTAGGTGCTATCTGTTTTGCCAGTAATGCACCTATCCATGCATGAGTCTTGTCTTCATACGAAGGGGCATCTATACCATTTTCTCTACGAATATAATTTTGAAAATCATCTCGTTCTTTTCCCTTGTCATGAATCATCCCAATAAAATACCCCCAATCAGCCATACCAAACTCTGCAGCAAAACTACTCGCAAGTCTTGCCACACCTTGCTGATGTTCTTCATTAGTTTGACATGACAATGAACCATCAGTGTTTCTTTTTATATGTGAAATAATCATGGTGAAGTTAATTTTTCAAATATACATATTTTATCCTTTTACCTATCTAAAATTTTTCTACAAATAAAACATCTAAGTGTGCGAAATCTCCGCATAGAGATAAAAAATTGAGAATAATTTGCAGTAAAAATGAAGAACGATAGGAATCGTCATTTATGGAATTTGTCCAGATACCAATTAACGACATTGGTTTCGATGTATTTGGCAATACGATTTAATTCTTTTTGGTCGCGAACAATATGATCATGAAACCGTGTTTGCCAGGCAAATGGAATATTATTTTCATTGGCAAATTTGGTTACACCAATTTTAAAACCACGAATAACCGATGCCAAATTTTTCGATTGTGGACCAAATTTATTGGTGGTTTTCATTGGCGTTGTTGTTGGCGTAGAGACGCAAAATTTTGCGTTTCCACGTGATTTTGCGTCCCCACAAATGGGATTGATTTTAATTATTCCATGAATATGATTTGGCATTACAACCCATATTGGTATTTCGACATGCGGGAAATGCTGTGGAATTTCTCGCCAACATTTATTGGCATATTGTCCAATTTCCGACAATTTCATTCCCTCATTGTCAATTTGTCCGAAATAATGTTCACGATTTTTGGTGCATATCGTTACGAAATACACACCACCATTGTATCCGTGCCACGAGGCACGTGCCGATGGTACACGGTATTTGTTTTGAAATTTTTCGACCATTGCGGTTAATTTTTATTGGTTATAATAATTGGATGATGTTTCAAACAAATAACGAATATTTCGAATAATTATTTTCCGTAATAAAAAAATGTAGAGACGCAATATTTTGCGTCTCTACATTTTTTCATTACAGGATTTTGTATCACAACAAAATTTTGCAATACCACAATATTTTGTGTTTCCACAAATATTTGAAATTCTACAGAAAATGGATTCCCCTATTCGGGGGAAAACAATAATGGTCAATTGTTAATTATTGAACAACCAGGTTAAACCAAACGACAATGTGCCATTGCTTTGTGGATAGCTTGCAACTGCGTAATTTTGTTCAAACAAAGCATACAAGCCACTATATTTCACAAACACACGAATTGGTTTGTATTTTATAGTTGCGTATGCGTTAACCAAAGGGAAGCCTCCGTATTTATATTGATTTTGTGGCAAGAAAACTCCCAATGCGCCGTCATAAACCGGAGCATAGTATTTTGGATAATACAACAACTCGCCGCCTAATGAGAAATACAGAGGTATAGATTTTTTCTGTAAAGAAAAACGAACTTCCATTGAATTGTACGTCGCATACATTGGATATGTTTGTTCGCCCATTCTTGTACTTTGCAACAACAAACCATTGGTCATCATAAAATGTTTATAGGATGTTGTTTTCTTTACCATAGCCGTAAATGCAATATCTTCGGAACAAGTCGAAATAGAACTTACATCGCCCGCTTTATTGAAATACACATAATTTCTTGTACTATAGAAATGAGCATCAAGCGATAGGTTTCCAAAACTTGAAGATAGTTGCAAATTACAATCAGTTAGTTTTTCGGGAACAAAATCATTGTGCCATACATAATGATTAGATTCAAAATTCAACAACGACCAGTCGGATCCTAACCGTGAATACGAATGCGATAGTAGCACACACAAGTTATGGTTCCCTATTGTAAATTCTTTGTCCAACGAAGTTGTAACTTCTAGATCCGATTTACTTGGTCCGCCCACATAGAATCTATGACTGTGAGAGATATTGAAATCTTGTGGAAACGAAATATCAAAACTTCCCTGATAAAACAAATTGCGTTCAAAATATTCAGGAATTCTATAATCGTAGTCGAAATACGTCAAGGTTTGATATTCCAATCCAAGATCAAAGTCTGCAACAACTTTTACCTTACCTATATTTTGTTGTAATTCAAGGAATAGCGAATTTGTAAGTATTTTATAGAATGACGAGTCTGTTGTTTTTAGCGAATCGTAAAACACATTTGTATAAAATGCCGTATCCGGATTTTTATCGGAATAGCTATGTTTTACCGAAGAATAATTCAAACGATACCCAAACGCGTACTTATATTGTGGAATATCCAAAGAAAGACTATCTTCTTTTGGCTTTTTACCTAAATTCCATTTTTGTACAAAAGAAAGATCCTGATATCTCAGAGCAGATTGTCCGTTAGGGAATTTCATTCGAAGTAGTTTCTCGTATTGCAACAAAGAATCCGCCACAATACCACCATTTTCTTCGCGCTTCACATTGTTGTAGGCATATTTAAAAACAGTAGAAAAACGTGGTCCATAATATGAAATCCAAGGAGCGACATGTTGTCCTTTAATATTTTGATTATCATACTCTCCCACACTTTTATAATAATTCATGGCAAAGCCTGCATTCAGATATTTATTCACATTTTGTGTATGTAAAACTTTACCTGACTGTTCGCCATTTAAACCAGCAGTATATGTCAATGTTGTATATGGATGTTGAGCGCTATAATCAAGCATATCGTCTGTTGAAATCAACGAAGACTCGTATGCATTCAAGAACATAGATTTACCTTTCTTTGGAGCCAATTGTATAGAAAATGCCGGCGACGCATATCCAGCTACATCAACTTTAAAGTCAGCAATGCTGCCATTCGGTTCATGTAGGTAAAAATAATCGACTGTAGTATCTATTGTTTCACGAATGCGTTGTGTGTGAGTTGTATTATACGACCACATCATCACTTCTTTCACTATCGTTGTATCCGCAGGATCTTCTTCTGCAAAAGCAAAAGAACCAAACAATGTAAATACCGTTAAAAGTAGTATATATACAATATTTTTTTTCATCATTTTACATTAAAGAGAAACGCATATTCACACCACCACTTGTTGTAGATGTTCTATATCCGTTTGTAAGAGGTTGATTCATTGTATAATCTAAATATAGGCGGAATGTGATTCGTTCACTCAACATATATTCAGCGTATGTTTTAAGCGCATACGATTTTGTTCCCGAGATTTTTCGAGTAATATCTTCCGCAATATTGCGACGAATTGTTTGGTTATCGCGAACAGAAAAATCAAGACGAATAGTCAAGTCATTTTCAAAATGATGAGTTTTTCCAGAAGTTGTAATATTCAACTTAAAGTTATCGAATACATATCCAGCTCCCACCACATATTCAAAGTTCGACACTTCAGAAATTTCAGTATTTGTAAACGAAAGCGTCACTGTTCTATTTCTGCGCAATTCAACCTTAGCCGTAATGTTATTCTTCATCTTAGAATCAAATCCAATCAATGGATTCAAGCGTTCGGAAATACTAATAGTTGACACATCGTAATCAGGAGACACATACAATGAACCATCTACCGGATCAATATAGAATTCGTCTTCATACGTATTTGCCGAAGAGAATGTTTCGTACGCTCCCATATTGTATGTAGAAGTATATGCGTGGTTAATATTAACCGTCTTAAAGTATTTGCTAAAGAAAGGCAATTTCGACAAACCATTGTACGTAAGCTTCCAGTTCAAAGAGCGAAGGAATGTCGCAAAACTAGAGAACATAGGATTGAAATACGTATTAATATTCACATCGTCAACCGACTGACCAGTATAAGCAGAGAAGAATGCAGGAATCAACACATCTTGCGACATTTCATTGTACAAAGAAGGGAAACCAGTCTCAACATTCGTTTCATACAAGCCACCAAATTTATCCTTTGCCAAACGATGTGCAATAGTCAATCGGTTTTCTTTGAAACGTTCGTAAGCCTTGTCGGAATTGAAAGCAGAAGCCAAAGTATTTGTTGAAATACTAAAGTTACCATTCGTCAATTTATTACGTTCATTTTCCTTTTCATCGCCCCACAAATACTTCGTATAGTTTTTAGAGAAACTACGTTCCGAAGAAAGCGTAATCTTCATATTCTTAACAGGTTCCAACGAAGATTGAATTTTCAATCTATTAGAATACGTATATTTTAACTTATCACTGATATTATCGTTATCGACCAACCAGTCATTTGTATTCAAATGAGATTCCAAGTCAGAAGGAACGAAACCAAAGACATATCCCCAACCAGGAGTTACCGACGAAGAGAATGGCTTATTCAAGCCCAAAATCTTGGTGTCGTATTTATAACCAGGCACGAAACTACCTTCGGCTTGCGTATAGTTAACAGTAGCAGTTTTAAACATCATCAACGTATTAACCGCTTTGTCTGTAGCACGAGTCAAAGCTGTTTGTTGCACATCTTTCTTACCCGTTACGGTAACTTTACCTTTTTCAACCTCGCGTTTACAAGTAACCTTTATCTTCTTAGGAGAAATGACTTCCATTTCTGAAGGAACCAACTGACCATCGTCATCAAGAACGGTAACTTTCACATCCGTTGTTCCTAATTTATGATTGATATAAATCTCGTTATCACTATTCGTCTTCACACCAGATTTGGTGAATTTAACCGTTTCTTTCTTCTTCTGATTTACGTTTTTCTTTGAATCAGCCGCTTTCATACGTTTTTGTACGCCAGCCAAATATTTCGACTTAGAATACAATTTTGTGAAATTCAATGTACCATCGATAGTATGTGTACCCGTATTAGTGATGAAATTACCATAATCCAATTCATCATCTTGCGTTTCCGTACCCATTTGCCAGTTGTAGCTTCCAGCAAATTTGTAGTTCACCGTTGTCCAATCAAGTAAAGAGAATTTGTTGATAGGAACTTGCCAAGTAAGATTCCATTTTTGAACAAATTCCATATTTTCACCAAAGGTCTTCGCACTATTCCAAATTTCACGTTTGTATTCACGCCAGATGTCATCGTCAGTTTTGTTAATTACGCCACTTGGTTCATTCAAACGAGAATTGTTTGTAGCATTATATGACAATTTCAAACCTTTCGAAACAGGATAATTCACATTGTATGTACGATACCAATAGAACCATTTGCTTGCAGTTTTCGGCAATTCAAACGTGTAGGCAGAAAGGTTACGTCTTTGTTGTTCCTTGTACGTTCTATCCCACTCGCTCTTGAACGAAACGCTCGATGGCAACAAATAGAAATTGAAATCTTTTATTATGCGAATTTTATTTGACTTAAATGGTTGGTAGTTCTTTGGACGCATATTGTAGGCATAATTAAACGCCGCCTTATACTGATGGCGATAATCCAACTGATAATCAACATCGTGGGAACGGTAGCGATTGTATGCAAATGTTCCAGAGAAATTCGAGATATTGAATGGATGTTGTTTCTTTGGTGTACGAGCAATTTTTACGTTCGTAAAGTTATAACTGAAATTTTGTGTGAAATCCTGAGTAATATTCAACAACGAATCCTTTTCGCGTTGCGTAGTCAAATTCGACAATGAATGTTCCAACGTAATGTCAGGATTAGTTGGGTCGTACTGTGGACGGATATATGTCTCCGACAAGTCAATATAGAACGGCAACACCAATTTCCAAGATTCAGGGAAGAATTTATGGAGCGAAACACTCGAAGCAACATCATATTGATATAAGTTTTCGGTGCTTCGTTCAAACACTTTTTGATCGACACTACCAAAACCAGGTTTACTAACCTTTCCCGCCAAGGAAACCGTTGCAAAATCGGCCAAACTTGCACGAACAGAACCAACAGTTGCCCAACCACTTTGGTCGTTCATATCAGTCAAACGCAATTCGTTAAACCAAACAATACCAGATTTTTTCAATCCATCATCTTCAAGATTTGACGACTTTTTCTTACGGTTACGCACACCAAGCATAACGGTACGAACATTTCCGATATTAGGATTACCCTTGATACTTACCCTATTATTTCCGTGCGAGATAGTATAAGTATGATATGATTCCAATTCAGGAATAATACCATCAGCAATCATTTTATTACGTTCCAACTTAATATCTGTCAAAATAGAGAAAGGAAGTTCTATTTTGTTGTCAGAAGGCCAAACAATTTGTCTATCACTATTACTGTTATTGTTATAACGAACAGCCCCTTCCATTATGTGAGGCGTTAACTTCAATGGAATTTCATATTCGTAGTAGTTATCCACATAATCAGATCCCAAACGAATGAAAGCATATAAATCACCATCATTAAGCATAGATTCTTCATCAATCAATGCTTCGGCGTGTACAAACATTTCCAAGCTACCAAACTGACGGAAGTCTTTATTTACCTGTTTGTAAATAGCCTTTGAATTACCATCTTCCAAATCAACCACTTTCATCGAAAGCGCCGACTCATTCAATTCCTCCAAAGTTGTACTAGTTGGATCGATAACACGGTCAACACCAGGAGGCAATACGTAATTTACCGGAGAACGAGAACTATTTTCTTCTATATTCACACTAGAGATATCAACCTTAGAATCAGAGAAAAGGTCATATTCACCAGATTCAAACAAAGGATCTTCATATACTCGCCAGTTACTATAAACCAAAGCAAATTCAGCAATTCTCAACACGATAGAATCGTTGAAATTACGCAAGAACATACGCATAGACGAAATGTCGCGGAAATCAGAAATATTACCGATTCTTTCCTTTTCCTCGCTATTGATAGGAATTTTGAACTGATACCATTTTGCCTGAGTTTGATAGTGGTCGTTATTCACCACCTCTATTGTTTCATCCTCGATAAAGTTTTTACCAACAACCATATCTTCCGGACGCAAGCTAATATGATATTGATAGTATGCTTCAGTTTCTTGCAACGTATTGTCTTGGTTCAAATCCTCAACTTCAGGACGGTAAGTTGACAAACCTTGCGACGTTTCCGAAGGCGAGTTGCCATCCGTTCCATTAAAATACTTATATCGCCAAACAATATCGTGTTCCTCGCCTCTATTGTCCAAATACGAAGAAAAATTATCGTGCGAAGGGTCTTTTTCAAATAGTTCATAAGCATCCGGCGTAACGATTTCTTTTACTTCCTGAAGATATTGAGCGAAAAATCGTTGTTCAGCCATATCGCTTAAACCATCAAGGCCGACATCTTGTACTTTACGATCGATATCGCTACTGAAACCAGTTTCCACGATTGAATAATTAGGAACTTTACCCCAAACAGTTTCGTCAAGGCGAGACTTATCGGTAACCATACCATTTTCGGCAGATTTTCGTCCATCACGAAGAACATCTTCGGATATGCGGCCGATATTTAAGTACAAATCACCACCTTTGTGAACACCAAACTCATCATTGATGAACGGATCCATCATCCAGAACTCGATATATTCCACATTACTAGCTTCAAAATCGGTAGTTGTCAATGATTGCATAATACCACCCCAACGAGAAGCAGGATTATTCAACTTACCATCGGCATCCAAACCAGCAGAAATACCTGCACGACCTTTTGTATCGTAGTTATTTTGTCCACGTTCATACGGATAGTACGCAATGTTCAACAACGTCATCGGCACATCTTCGTATGTTGACAAGTCACGATTTGGGAACAAATTCGACTGATAAACCGTACGAGAGAATTGTTCTGCTTGCACCGATTTACTTACCGGCGAACTTCTTTCATAGAAAGAGGTATTGATATTATACCACGAAATCAAAGCCTTATTATAATTGAAAGCCAAATCATTCACAAGAGAAGCTTCAGGGAAGAAAGACTTCTGTCCTTGTGGCGTACTGGCAAGCTTCCATGAAGTAGGTTCACGCAAATAAATACGACCTTCAGAACTTTCAAAATCATCGATAGAAACGGCATCAGAAATATGTTTCGACTGACCTGGCAATAATTGAGCAAATTCGGCAGAAGCCTCTACATACGACATTTCTTTTGTGTTAATCAATGGAATCTTATCTACTAACTTTGTCAAAAACATTGACTCAGTAGAATATTTAGCATCAAGTCCCCAGATAGTATTACATATTGGATATTCGTCGAAACCAACCTTTGCAACAGAAGGAACTTCCGACAAATGAATCAATGTTCCACCCAAAGAAATTTTATCGCTAAAACGATATTCCGCACGAGTACCCATATACGTTTTTGTTGTCGTGCTAAACAACGGATCGTTTTCGTATGTAATATTGATATTAGAGCCAGATTCCAAAATACCAGCATTGATAATCGAAACCGTTCCCGAAGAATAGTCAACCGTATAATCCGCACCTTCGACCAAAGTCAAACCACCGCACATAACCTTTACGGACTTCACCTGAGTTGTGTTCAACGAAATTTCAGAAGACACGCTCGATTTATAAGAACCTTTTAAAATGAACTTATTCTTCTCGGCAACCTGGCGCGCAGCACTTTGTGTTGAATCATACAATTCATTATACACATATTTTTTTGCAAGAGACTCATCCCCTATTTTTTCTTCCAAAGAAGAGCCGAATGGTTCAAGAACCGGGAAATAAATCAAACCACGAGAAGACTTGATAGTAACACCTTCAACAAAATCGAACAAACCATCAGAATACGGTTGTAAGTCCGACGACAATTGATCCAAGTTCAAAACAGAAATCAAACTTTTTCCTTTCAAACTTCCTTCCGACAAATATGGAATTGGAGCACCAGTACGATCATCTTGATACAAGACATCCATTACAAAATCCTCAGAGCTAATTTGGTAACTACCAATAGCATACACATTCTTCATCATCAAATCCCAGTTATGATAATTTGGATTTGACTGCGTACCTTTCAATAGTTTTACGATTAAAACATCAGGATGTTCAATTCCATCGCTTGTGAATTCACCAACTTGATAGACCTTGCCTTTATACTCGTACTCATAAGCAACCGCCAAGATTTTAGAAGAACTAACAGGCGAACGCAAAGAGATATATCCAAGTTTTTTATTGACTTCATATTCCGTCGGTTTCAACAAAACTGCTTGTTCAATTTTCTCATAATCTGGACCTTGTTCAAAAGTTCCATTTAATGTAGTCGATACCGTATTAATGTTACGGATGCCCGACATATTTTTTATTTGTTTATACAATTTACCATTTTCTGGCAATTCATATTCTTTGGCGCCACCAATTCCACCCGAATACACATCACCCAAATCTGTCATTGCCAAAATATTACGAGCATCTTCCTTACCACTCGAAGTCTGCGTAACCCAAACTTCGACCTTACGGATTTCTATTCCACTATTAATTTCAGGTAAGTTTTTCAAAGATTCTTCATAATGTTCACGGAAGAATTGAGACAAGAAGAAGTGTTTATTGTTATCGTATTGATCACATTGGATTTCAAAATCCTCCGTTTGTGCCCCACCTTGCACCGAAATCGAAGACATTTCTCCTCGTTGACGAGAGAACACGCCACTTAAATACAATTTACCAAACTGCAAGTCTGTTTTTAGACCAAACAAACTAGAACTACCAGAAATCAAGGAACTTGAAAGAGGAAACGAAACATTACCTACTTCAATATTTTTAATAATCTCGTCCTCATCACCCTCGTATTGTAGTTTAATTTCTTGCTCAAATTCAAATTGAGATTCAGTATCGTATTTAATCGTCATTGCGACCTTATCGCCAATAGATCCAGTCACACTCATTTGAATTTTATTATCGAAATCAAACTGCAACTGTCGTTGTTGTTTTTTCGAAAGACGAGGATTATGGTTATTCGTAAACTTCAAGCCAAAATTCAACTCTGCCGCACCTTGAGGCTTGATATCGATAAATTCCGCCAATTTCGAATCTTCACCAAGCAAGCTCAACGGTTCATAAGACGATTCCGTACCTATGCGCGTTTCGCTCGCGCGCGTACGCCAATAATTGCGAGAGCGTTGTTTGCCCGAGATTTTAAAATAATCAAGAGAAGGAAGTGAGAACGAAGGCGTTACAGCATTATCGCCGACCATTTTACGAGCCTCATATTCATCAGTTTCCGCATTATATTCAACAGAATAGCCAGCCTCCGGCGACTCATTTAAACGGATACCAGAATTTCTTCTTTCAGCATCCTGAAATGTATTACCCGTTTCCTTAGGTAAAGGAGATTGTAATTTTATAGAGTCTTCAGGTTGTTGAATAGCAGTAGGAACCGTTGTCCACACAACAGTAACGGCAGAAGCGAACAGAACGCTCAGAACTGCACATACACAAATTATATATATTCGTGCTACGAATTTCAACCTACCTACAATAACGGTTTATAATCGTTTCAATGCCATTTTCACAATATCCTCAACACTATGTTGAACAGATTCTTTCATAATAGCATCGACAACCTTTTCCGCTGCATTTTTTGGATAACCTAACATTACCAATGCAGATAACGATTCAATCTTCAAAGTATTGCCTTGCGACACAGATATTTTTTCATCACCTTCGGCAAACGAAACTTTATCTTTTAATTCAAGCACCAATCGTTGAGCTGTTTTTCCGCCAATTCCTTTTATACTTTGAATTGTTGCGGAATCGCCAGACAAGATAGCCGAAGCAAGTTCCGAAGGCGTCATTTTCGAAAGAATTACCCGTGCTGTGTTCGCCCCTATTCCCGAAACAGATATTAGCAAACGAAACATTGTACGTTCATTCTCGTCGAAAAAGCCATATAAGTCATGGGCATCTTCACGAATAATTTCATGTAACAGTAAAAAACACTCTTCATGTTCTTGCAAACGCTCACATGTGTTTACCGATATATTCACATAAAAACCTATACCTGAAGTTGTTACAACTGCATAGGTCGGTGTTAATTTCTGAATTACTCCAGAGATTGATTCTAACATAATTTTTTATTTGAGTTGATTTTTGATTAGTTCTGCATATTCCTCGCGTTGTTTTACTAAATCATACGCAGAGTAAATAGCACACAACAATGGCGATTCATCAGCATTGTTTTTACCAACATTTGCATAATCCAAAGACATTTGTGGAGAAACGCAGATTTTTGGTAATCCCATTGTGAACAAAAAAGAATCATCGTAAGATAACGCCTTAAACGGAGTCACTACTTGATCACGATACATACCGATAACGCCATCAAAATCTTTATATATTGCCGAGCCAAAGAATTTTTCTGCCGTATATGGGCCAACGGTCATAAATCCATTAGCTTTTGCTTCTTCTACCGCCTTAGTAACAACAGCATCTTCCTCGCCTAACTCAGCATTCAAAGCAAGAACTGCGATTTTTGGTTTTGAAATACCGAAATCTACACGCAAAGAATCATTTAGAGCAACAATTTTCTCCAAAACCGCATCTTTTGAGATGGATTTAGCAACTTGAGAAAGTTGCGAAGCCGAAGACACATAACATACTTTTAACGCATCATTCACATACAATTCAGAATGTTGCGTTGTGTTAAAAGCCTTACCTAAGAAATCTGTATGAGTACGGAAAACAATACCAGCTTTTTGAACACTGTCTTTATTCAATGGCATTGTAATCAGCACATCAATATTATTATTTTTCAAATCTTCATAACCAGCTTGAAGCGCCATCATAGCAAACTTTCCAGCCTCTTGCGTAGCCATTCCCGCATCAACACGAACATCCTCACCTACGCAATCTATCATATTTGCTCGTTTGGGCATAGCTTCAGCCGCCGAAGAAATCAAATTAAAATTGAAATTCTGTAAATCAAGCGATTTTCTATGATATGCCGCAGCTTTTGGCGAACCGTACACAATAAAAGTTTTGCCTTCGTATATTTTCGACTCCGCCAAAACTTTCATAATTACCTCAAAATCAATGCTATTAACATCACCTTGAGTTATTCCTATCGTAATATGTCTCATATACCTAATTTATCTGTTAAATCTCGCAAATATAGGTAAATTTATGACATAATAAGAGTAAAGAATATTGTTTGTTAAGCACTAAATTTTAACAGCGCGCAACTCTCCACCTCCTAAAACAGAATTCATGTGGATTATTAGCTTTTTGTTGGTATTTGTCGCGAAATTATTTGTTCGTTTGTCGGAAAAACCTCCGATAAATCCTGTCGATTCCACAGAAACAAGCCATGTATCTGGAACAGAAATATTTATACCGCCAAACACAGCGGAACAGTATAAATGATTTTCACCATCCGCTAAGATAGTATTTGTTAAATCAAACTCAATTCCGCCGAAAGTTGCACGAAGGTTTCCACCTTTAAAAATCGGTTCAGAAAAATGAAGTTTCGCCCCACTCAAAAAACAAAAATGATTAATCTTTCCATCTTCAGAAACTGTAGCAGTAGTATGATGCATATTATCTGCATTTTGTTCGGTTTCAACACTTTGCGACACAACCGTTTTTCTAAACAAAATCAGTACAACACCTATATAAATCCAAAACAAAGGATACCAGTCCCCTATAAAATTATCGGGAACGATGTCATACGGAACCTTTGGTAAAATAAAAAACAAACCCGTACCCAATGCACAAAATCCACCGCAATATGATTTTCTGAAAATTGCCAACAAACCGCAGATAATAAGAACCATAGGAATAGAAAAAACTGCATCTTTCCATGGACCAAACAAATCGATATTTAATTTACTACAAAGAAGTACAATACCTGTACATACGCAAAAAACGCCCAACACTACCCGACCTTTGTGTGTTTTTGTAATTGTATGTTCCGACATAAGAAAATTAGTTATAAATTATTCAATCCCAATATATTTATGTATTTGCAACGAAAGACGCCAATGTGGATGTTCTTGAATATAGGCAACCACATCTGCAGTATTTTTACAAGAACATGGTTGCAAAAAATACCAATCAGCAGAAATAGCATTTTTCCATTTCTCTACATCTTGATTCAAATAGACAACTTTCACCTCATTCACTTTAGACAAAACAACTTTTGCATCTTCTTTCGGCGAACAAGTTACCCAATCTAAATTACTTGGAACAGAATGAGTTCCATTGGTTTCCATTGCAACAAACTTACCTTTCTCGTGTAACAAATCAACCAAGCGTTCTGTAACTTGCAAACTTGGTTCACCTCCTGTTAGAACGACATATTTTGTTGGATATTTTGAGACTTCCGCAACAATTTCTTCATCCGACAACTCAAGCTGTTTCGTATGATTTGTATCACAAAAACTACAAGAGAGATTACAACCAGAAAAACGAACAAAAACAGCAGGAGAACCAGTATAAAAACCTTCCCCTTGCAAGCTATAAAATATCTCTACTATTTTATTCTTCATATACAGTTTTGTCTTCTATACCAGCTTCACGCAATGCTTCTTTTCGTTCATTGCACGTGCCACATTTTCCACAATGAATTGCGCCACCTTTATAACAACTCCATGTTTGCGTATAATCCAAAGCTAACGATTTTCCCCGTTTTGCAATATCCGTTTTTGTGATATTTGTATATGGAGTTTCCAAAGTGATTCCATCGTATGTTCCAGCCGCAATCGCCTCGCTCATTTTTTCTGCGAAGAGCGGTCTGCAATCAGGATAAATAGTATGGTCGCCCGCATGATTAGCCATCATTACATGCTTTAGTCCATAATTCTCGGCAAACCCTGCAGCTATGGACAACATGATACCATTACGGAACGGAACCACGGTAGATTTCATATTTTCTTCATCATAATTTCCTTCAGGAATTTCTTCCCCACCCTGCAACAAAGAACTTGAAAAATACTGTTGCATAAAGTCCATAGAAATTACAATATGTTTTATACCAAGTTGCTCACAATGTATTTTAGCAAAAGGTATTTCTTTGTCATTATGTTTGCTTCCATAATTAAAAGAAATAGCCAATGCAATGGAATCTTTGTATTCGTGAAGCAATGTCACGCTATCCATTCCGCCAGAGAGAATGATAACACTATCTTTCATATCCAACGATTTAAACAATACGATTCATTTGAGCCACCAAACGCTGTTGTTTTAGTTCTTGATGGGCTTCATCTGCATAATTCGCAAATGGGTAAATCGATATTCCACCACGAGGAGTAAAAATACCGTACACCTCTATATAACGAGGTTCCATAAGCGCAATCAAATCTTTCATTATAATATTAATGCAATCTTCGTGGAAATCGCCGTGATTACGAAAGCTAAACAAATATAGTTTCAACGACTTACTTTCCACCATACGCTCATTGGGAATGTAATTAATTACGATTTTTGCAAAATCAGGCTGTCCAGTTTTCGGACACAAACTCGTAAACTCCGGACAATTCAGCGTCACGAGATAATCATTTTCCTGATGTTTGTTGATAAAAGTTTCCAACATTTCCGGCGCATAATCTGTAGGATACACAGTCTTTTTCTCTCCAAGCAAGGTTACGCCGTCCAATTCTTGTACAGTTCTTGTCATTTTGTTTTCAGTTTAAGAGGAAAAACATAGCTCATTAATTGTGGCAAATATATCTATTTTCAAATAAGAAAAGCGAATCCACCTTGTTTTATCTTATATAAATTTGATTTATAGGAATACCACCCTTTCTACATAGAAAATACCAACCATACCACAACATTTAAGATTTTTCAACTGAAAACAAAGAAAAATTCAAGCAACAACTATCCTCAAACAAAAAATTAAACAGTTGATTAAAACAAATGATTAATTGCTATATTTGCAAAAACAAAATAAAAATGAAGAACTCCGAAACGGAACAAAAAATCAAAAGTGCTGCAAGTATCGTATTCAAGCAGAAAGGATTCAAAGAAGCACGAACACGCGATATAGCTGAAAATGCTGGGGTAAATCTTGCATTAATCAACTACTATTATAAAAGCAAGGAAGCTTTATTTAACGAAATAATGAAAGAATGCCTTTTAGCTTTCAAAAAAGAATTATGTAATTATCTTAATGACCCTGCAACTACTCCACAAGAAAAAATCACAATAATTGTAAACAATTACTTATCGCTTTTACAAGAGGAGCCAAATCTTACATTTTTCTTAACAAAAGAGATCAACACGACTGCAGATTTTTTCAATGAAAGCATAAAACCTGGAGAGATAATTGAAAACAGTATATTCCAAAAACAATTATTAGAAATCGGCAAGTCAAAAAAAGAAATAGAAAACCTTATAATAAACACTGTGTCGTTAATAGTTCTTCCTATAATTGGGAAACCTATAATACAATCATTTTGTGGAAAAGACGAACAGGAATACGTACTTTTTTTAGAACAACGGAAAAAGGAAATTCCTATTTGGATAAAATCTATGTTTAATCTATAAACATCTATTAAAAACAATCTTTGTAAAACTAATTACTACATTTGCACGCAAAATATGAATACAGTGAACTTACATTTAGGTATAGACATAGGTTCAACAACGGCAAAAGCCGTGGCGACAAAAAATGGTTCAATCGTTTTTTCTACATATCAACGACATAATACTCGAATAAAAGAAAGTATTCTTGCCATTTTTGATCAGATAAAACAAAAATTTCCAGAAGAACAAGACATAAAGATTTGTTTGACTGGTAGCGCCGCAATGGGTATTGCCGAGCAACAAAACCTTCCGTTTGTTCAAGAGGTTATTGCTGCTTCCGAAGTCATACAGAAGAACTATACCAATGTACGTACTCTTGTGGATATTGGTGGCGAGGACGCTAAAATCATATTCTACGAAGAAGGCAAATCTCCCGACATTCGAATGAACGGTAGCTGCGCAGGAGGAACCGGTGCATTTATCGACCAAATTGCTACCCTACTCAATGTCGAGACTCAAGAACTGAACAATCTGGCAGAACAATCCACACAAATATATACAATAGCATCGCGTTGTGGCGTTTTTGCAAAAACCGATGTTCAAAACCTTATCGCCCGTAAAGTTCCAATTACCGACATTGCCGCTTCTTGCTTTCACGCAGTTGCACTACAGGTAATCAATGCGCTATCGAGAGGTATAGACATAGAACCAAATATTCTTTTTATTGGTGGTCCTCTCACCTACATTCCTGCATTACAGAAAATGATGCGAGAGTTGGTTGGTTGTACGGAAGAGAATGCGTTCACCCCAGAAAACAGCCAACTATTTCCGGCTTGGGGAAGCGCTATCACAGCCGAAAACCAGGAAGAAGTCTTCAATATCAATGAGATTTATCAAAAAATAGAGAAATCTACAAACATCGTTACAAAAAACAGACTACAACCTTTATTCGCTGACGACAACGAATTACAAGAATGGTACAAAAACAGAAAAATAGTTTCTATTCCTGAAAATTCTGTCGAAGCAAATATAGAATCTATAGATGTTTTCCTTGGTATAGATAGCGGTTCAACAACAACCAAAGTTGTATTGTTAGATAAAGACGGTAAACTTATTGCTTCACATTACGACACAAATAAAGGCAATCCTATACTTGCTGTAAATACAGGTTTAGAAGCTTGTTGCGCCGACCTTTCGTGTAAGTCTATAAGAATCATACGTTCTGCAGTTACAGGCTACGGCGAAGATTTAATTCGTGCAGCATTCAATATGGACGAAGGCATTGTTGAAACAATAGCCCACACAACTGCAGCACAAAAAATAGAACCTGAAGTTTCTTTTATTTTGGACATTGGCGGACAAGATATGAAAGCTATTTTCATTAAAAACGGCCAAATCCAAAATGTAGAAATCAATGAAGCCTGTTCTTCTGGTTGCGGTTCTTTTATCCAAAACTTTGCCCAAACACTAAACCATAGTGCAGAATCTTTTGGAAAACTTGCATGTTGCGCACCAAATCCTTGCGACTTAGGTTCAAGATGCACTGTGTTCATGAACTCACAAGTAAAACAAGCTCTTCGCGAAGGTGCCGAGACATCGGAAATTGCAGCAGGACTTGCTTATTCCGTAATAAAGAACGCATTATTTAAAGTATTACAAATCAAGAATATGAATGTACTTGGAGACAAAATTCTTGTTCAAGGAGGTACATTCAAGAATCCGTCAATTTTCCGAGCAATGGAAAAACTGACTGGGAAAACAATCTGTAGTTCTAACAAACCTGAATTGATGGGTGCACTTGGTGCTGCATATTATGCACAAACATGCTATGCCAACGCTCCTGCTCCATCGGTATTTATCGGGTACGAAAATCGTCAAGATGCACTCGCATATACAACAAGACAAATAAACTGCCATGGTTGTGCAAACAGTTGCTTGGTGACAAAATTCACATTCAACAACAATGCAGTTCATTATTCAGGAAACAAGTGTGAGAAAATCTTTACATCAAAGGGAAATATCGCAGAACGAGGTGAAAACTTGTATGAATTCAAGTACGATTTACTGTTCAATCGCGATACGAATGCATTAAATGATGTAAAAAACATAAAAATTGGTATTCCTCGTATATTAGGAATGTATTCGAACTTCCCGTTTTGGAATACATTATTTACCCATTCGGGAATTGATGTGGTTCTGTCAGACGAATCAACTACAAAAACATACGAAAAAGGCCAAGGAACAATTATGGCAGATAACATTTGTTTCCCTGCTAAAATTGCACATGGTCATATTTTCAACTTGGTAGAAAAAGATGTAGATAGAATTTTCTACCCTTTGACTATCTACGAAGAAAACGAATTCAAAGAATCAAAAAACAGTTATAACTGTCCGGTTGTTTCAAGTTATTCCGAAGTGCTTGATTGTGCAATTCCACTTGAAAAGCGCAACAACATACCATTAGATAAACCAGTAATTACTTTCCGTGACGACAAATTGTTACGAAAAAGTTGCTGGACGTATTTGAAACAATTTGGCATATCTGCTCGTACGTTCGAAAATGCTTTTGACGAAGCTCTTCGCGAACAAAAACGCTTCAGAGAACAATACAAGAAAAAAGGATTTCGCATATTAGAACGAGCAAAACAAGAAAACAAGCCTATCGTAATGTTGGCCGCTCGTCCATATCATTCCGATCATCTTGTACATCAAAAAACATCTCAAATTCTTTCAGAATTAGGAGCAAGTATTGTAACCGAAGAAATTGTTACAAATATTAAAGGAATTTCATTAACAGACTATTTGCATGTAGCTCAATGGAATTATCCAAACAGAATTATGCGTGCTGCACAATGGGTTATCAATAACGACGAATATGACATTCATTTCGTACAAATGAACTCATTTGGATGTGGTCCAGACAGTTTCTTATCCGATGAAATTAAAGAATACTTCGAACAAGCAAAGAAATCATACACATTCATCCGTGTTGACGAGATAAACAGCACAGGATCAATGCGTTTACGACTTCGTTCGCTAATCGAAACAATAAAATTAGGAACGAACAAATCTAATTCAACAGGCGATAAAGTCATAAAGAAAACACCTGCGTTCCAAACTGAAGACAAAAAACGAAAAATTCTAGCTCCATTCTTTACAAAATTCATATCCCCTCTTATTCCTCCTATTTTTGAGAATTTAGGATACGAGGTGGAAACGTTGCCGATTTCCGACAAAGAATCTGTAAATGTGGGACTTGCCTGTTCAAATAATGAAATCTGTTTCCCTGCGACATTAGTTATTGGAGATATTATAAAAGCATTAAAATCAGGAAAATACGATTTAAACAACACTGCAGTCATAATGACACAAACCGGTGGTCAATGTAGAGCTTCGAACTACCTTGCACTGATTCGTAGAGCAATATTGAACAGCGGTATCACGAATGTGCCTGTCGTTTCCTTCGCTACTGGCGGAACGCAAGACAACGAACAACCAGGCTTTGAAGTCGCATGGACAAAAGTTGTTAAACTGATTCTTTCCGCTGCATTATTTAGCGACGCACTTTCTCGTATGCATTATGCAACAATTGTTCGCGAAGTAGAACAAGGAGGAACAGAAAAATTAACCCAATCATATCTAGAAAACGCTGCAGAACTAATCCGACACAACGATCATGTCGGCGTGTTAAAATTACTACAACAAGCCGTACAAGACTACAACAAAATGGCAAAAGACAACTGTCCTCGCCCACAAGTTGGAATTGTCGGAGAAATTTATTTGAAATACAATCCGTATGCAAATATGCATGTTGCAGATTGGCTCATTTCACAAGGTATAGAGCCTCGTTTTCCAGACTTAATGGATTTCTTCACACAGGAATTCATTAACTTAAAAGTCAATACAAAACATAATTTAAGAACGACAAGCATAGGAACAAAACTATTTGCAGACTTTTTGCACTTGCGTTACGATAGATTCGAAAAGAAAGTCGAAAAAATTGCTTCGAAATTCAAATACTATCGAGAGAAACATAGCATAAAACAAGAAGCAGAAAACGCAGAAAAGATTCTAAGTCTTGTAAATCAATTTGGAGAAGGATGGCTTATTCCTGCCGAAATAGTTAGTTTTTCACAAGAAGGCGTAAACAATGTAGTCAGCCTTCAACCTTTTGGTTGCATTGCGAACCATATTATTTCGAAAGGTATTGAAAAGAAAATCAAATCATTATATCCAAAAACAAGTCTTCTATTCCTTGATTTTGACGGAAATACAAGTGAAGTAAATGTATTTAACCGTTTACACTTCCTTGCCCAGAATGCGAAGAATGAATTTGCGGAAGAAAATAAAAGTTCCTATTTTTGTAAAAACTAAAAATTATAACATGGAATCATTACACGGCAAAAGTTTTCTTAAACTTTTAGACTTTACACCTACAGAAATTCGCTATTTTCTTGATTTAGCTCATAAATTAAAAGCAGACAAAAAGAACGGTGTAGAAAAACAAACAATGAAAGGCAAAAACATTGCTTTAATTTTCGAAAAGACTTCTACTCGTACTCGTTGTTCATTCGAAGTTGCCGCTGCAGACCAAGGTGCACATACTACATATTTAGGTCCTACTGGATCACAAATTGGCGTAAAAGAATCTATGAAAGATACAGCACGCGTTCTTGGCCGTATGTACGATGCTATTGAATATCGTGGTTTCGCACAAACAACTGTGGAAGAGCTTGCAAAATATTCCGGCGTTCCTGTATGGAATGGTCTTACCGATGAATTCCACCCAACACAAATCATAGCAGATTTTATGACAATGGAAGAACATAGTTCTAAGCCATTAAATAAAATTAGTTACGCATACCTTGGTGACGCTCGTTTCAATATGGGTAACTCACTTATGGTTGGTGGCGTAAAAATGGGAATGGACGTAAGAATCGTTGCTCCAAAAGCATTACAACCAGACGCAGAATTAGTAGCTCAATGTCAGAAAATTGCAGCAGAAACAGGTGCAACCCTAACTATTACAGACAATGTAGCCGAAGGCGTGAAAGGTTGTGATTTCCTATATACAGATGTATGGGTTTCTATGGGTGAACCGAAAGAAGTTTGGGCAGAACGAATTGCTTTGCTTAAAGACTACCAAATTAACAGCAAAACAATGGAAATGACAGGAAACGCAAACTGCAAATTTATGCACTGTCTTCCTGCATACCACAACTTGGAAACACAAGTTGGTCGCGATGTACATAAACAATTCGGATTAGACGGCGTTGAAGTTACTGAAGATGTTTTTGAATCACCTGCATCAATAGTTTTTGATGAAGCAGAAAACCGCCTACACTCAATTAAAGCCATTATGGTGGCAACATTAGGCGAATAGTGATTACACTCGATAAAAATTTCACAAAAAGGATAGCAATTGGATTCTTAGGAACCATATTGGTATCCTTTTTAATTTTCTATCTACTCCTCTATTTTGCTCCAACAAGCAATGGTCTAAATGGCCTGCAATGTATTGCTCAAAATATGTTGCAAACAAACGAGCAAAAATTATGCGTACAGTACATTTTGTCCGCCGAAACAATTTGCATATTCCTTCTTCCGGCAATTATATTGTTAACAACTATCTATATAAATCCTCTGCCAATATTATTTGCAGAAAAAGTTAAAAAGAATACGACAATTGTATTTGCAACAATTCTTATCGTTATTGCAAACATTCCATGCATAAACCTCCTTTCGGACATAAATACAAGCACAATTCTACACTTTATCGGTGAAGATTCTGAGCAATGGCTTGCCTACAAACAATCAGAATCACTTATAAACTCTCTATTATCAACCGATATGGTTTTTGTAGAAATTGTATGTATGGCCATACTACCAGCAATCAGCGAAGAGTTATTTTTTAGAGGATTTTTACAACAAGTCGCATCAGACATAACAAAACATAAAAACTTAGCTATCATACTAATAGCAATAATCTTCAGTTTATTACACGGAGATATATTTAATTTTATTCCTCGCTTTGTATTAGGAGTATTTTTAGGATACTTATTTGCCTATACAAAGAACATAATCTTCCCTATCATTGCCCATTGTTGCCACAACACACTTGTTGTTATTACCAGTTCCTATTATAATGACATGCCCGAAATTGGAACACTATCAAACATGCCAATGTTAGGAATAATCAGTGCTATTTTACTGACTGGTTTTATAGGTTTTTTAATACGAAACGAGGAATAAAAGAACGTTTAATTACTTTCTAGTAGTTGCCGCAACAAATTCTTCAAAAATCTTCATACTTGCATCGTTAGTCAAATAAGAACATTCTGGATGCCATTGAACAGCCCACATAAATTTCTTATCTTTAACGCATACAGCCTCCACCAAACCATCTTCTGAATATGCCATAACCTGCAATTCTTTACCTAAAGACTTTACCGCTTGATGATGACAGCTATTTACAGGAATTAAATCCTTTCCTAACAATCGATACAAAGGAGAATCCTGAATAATGCGAACGGTATGAACAGGCTTGTCATACGGAGCTTCCTGTCGATGGTTGATTTCAGACTTATATTCCGCAGCTATATCTTGGTACAATGAACCTCCTAAAGTAGCATTCAAAATTTGAATTCCACGACAAATTCCCAATAAAGGTTTGTCTTGTTTCATAGCTAAACGAAGCAGTTTTTGTTCCATATCGTCGCGTTCCAAACAAACTTCGCCGCAAAATTTACTTGGACTTTGATTATATACCATTGGATACACATCCTGACCACCCGTAAACAAAATGCCATCTACAGTATCCAACAATTGAGACAAAATTGTTTCATTTGAAGTTAGAGGTAACATTACCGGAATGCCACCAGCTCGTTCAATTGCATCCACATACCCAGGAAGCATCCAAAAACTATTTCGTTCTTTATCATAAAGAGGAAGAACTCCTATCAAAGATTTTTTCATAGTAAAATAATTCTAAACAATAATGTATTTTGAAATGTAATCGCCTTATTTCTAGCGAAAAAGATTATTCCATCAGCTGGACTTTTTATTTCACAAACAACCCCACCATCATAGGGATTCATAATTTTTGCTAACAAATCCCCCTTCTTAACTGAACTACCTGCATCTTTCGACACAATAAAAATACCAGCATGTGGAGCCTGAATGTTTAACAACTGCTTTCCCATAACTACAACAGAGTTAGAATCTTGCAATACCTCTGTTGAAATCACCATTTGATTGGCAACAAGAAAACGAGAAACTGCATTTATAGCAACTTGTGCCATATTTGAATCAATCACATCTGTCGTACCAGCATATAAAGAATACGCTTTTGTATTCCATATTTGCCAATTATAGTTAAGTAACACTGTATCAAACGGTTCTGGTTCTCGAATTGCAATATATGGCAACCCAAAACTATGCGCACTATCAACATCTTCGAATCCAGTATGAATCATACGCACATGTGGCAAGAAATTTCCAGGAAGATAATACGAAGCCAACTGAATACCATAATCAAAATCCTTGATGTACTCGAATAAACCTGCAGCAATACGCTGTGTTGTCTCCCCCTCATCGTATCCAGGGAACATACGATTTATATCAGTGTTATCCAGTGCCCAAAATCGCTTTTCTATATTTATGCTAAATGGATTCACCGATGGTATGACAGAAATAGAAACGCCAGGTTGAATTCTACCCTCTTCCTCTTGTTTTTTTAGCATAGCAACTACCTGACTTGCAACATATTGCTGTTGAATTTCATCACCACGCATAGAACCTACTATACACAAAGTCTTCTTACCTTCACCAAACACGTAGGCCTTTATACGAAAATCATCCCGATATGGAGACGACATGCTATATATAGTTTGTACCTTCATTTTATTCCGATTTTTTCATTTTATAAATCCTTCCAAGCAATGAGCCCTCGTACACCATTGGATATGCTCTAATTGTAAAAAGCAATCCATCGCAAGGAGCAAGAACCGCACTCAAAACATCACCCGTTAGCGGAGAAATAATCTGTCCAACTTCCTGTCCTTCTGAAACATACACATCATTATGAATTGTCGTTACAAAAACGCCACTTGTCTTTGCATTAAGAAATGCTATTGAATTAGCACCTTCTGCAACTACACTATTTCCGATACATCCTGCCGCAGGCGCTTCATTCCATATTCCAAGTGAAAACATAAGATTTTGAATTCCATCAACCAAATGCTGACACATAGAATGACTAATACGTCCACCAACACCCATTTCTGCGACCAAACAAGGAGTTCCTGTCGAATTTAGAGAATGAGCCAACGTTGATTCTAAAACTGTAGCAGCTTGATGTACCCAAATAAAATCTATCCCAAGTAATTTAGCATAAGGGACTAAAGTTTCCGCTGTCGTTTCACTAATACGAACCTGCGGAATCTCACGAAGAAATATATTAGAGGCATGAATATCTAAAACCATATCCGCTCCGCTCAAATCAGTATAAATATCGTGAGCAACCTTTTCTATCATTGAGCCACGAGAATTTCCCGGAAAGATTCTATTCATGTCCAAATCAAATGCAGGAACGCCTCGTTGCATAGAATCGATGCCCAACGGATTTAATGCTGGGTAAATATCAACCGTTCCTGAAAGTTTCTCCATATTTTCCTTAATCATCTTCGCCAAAAGGAAACAAACATATTGTCCTTCTAATTCATCACCATGGGTACCGGTAACAATACAAATACGTTTACCTATTCCACGGCTCAAATGATTTTTCACAATACGGAATTCCTCATCTACAGGCATTTCCAACGAAGTAACATTTTGTATCATATCACCAATTTCAAATTTGCATTACTATAAACTATCTCTTTCGTATTACCAAAGATCTGTCCTCTATTCGTTGGACAATCACTCACATCACGACCATGGGCAATCTTTACATATCCCCACAACACAAGGCAATCCAAAGTCGGATCGTAACCATACCAGTAACCATCAAAAAACACTTCTACCCAAGCATGCGTGGCTCCTTCTCCCAATACCAATCCATTTACATATCGAGCCGGAATACCCAAACTTCTACAAGCAGCAATCATCACATGAGCAAAATCCTGACAAACACCTTTTCTGGATACAAAAACCTCTTTTGCCGTTGTAGTGTTTTCTGTCGACGACTTGCAATATGCTACATGGTCATGCACAGCATGCATTAAAGAAAATGCCTTCTGGCGATTATCCGAACATCCTACCGTTGCTTGTTTTGCCCACAAATACATCGCATCATCATATTGCGTTAAAGCTGAAGGTGTTGCATAAATCGGCAGACTACCATTGTCACGAACTTTATATTCATGACAAACAACAACACCATTACTTTCGACCAAAAAGAAATCGTGCTTATCGGCATAACTACCATATTGAACAAAGTTTCCAAAACCATCAATAGAGTGATTTACCTTACATGTTGGCGAAAGTTGTAAACATTGCGACAGTATAGCCTGGGAAGAATTTGCACAAGGCAAAACACGCAACTTAAAGAATTGATGTGTCACCTCAGGAACAAAATCTGCCTTTATCGATAGCGAAAATTCATATTTTCGTACTTCAAAATCCACCTTATACCAATACAATAGAGTTCAACACCGACAAAGCATCGTCTTTTCTTTCTTTTGATTTCGCGAAATCCGACGATTCCAATAATTTATCAAAAACAATAGCCTGTTCACTGGCAAATAATTCTGTCTCGGAAAGCATATACTTCTTTAACATATCCCAACTTTCCATCAAGCGATTTACTTTATAATCAAAACGAATGAACATATCTAAATGTTCAACTAAACGTCCCATTTCAAGTAAAGCATACGAAGTTCCGTGCACACGCTCACGAACTGATCCCCAAAATGCAAGCAACCAATCGGTAATAGGCTGTAATTCTGTAATATTCATTTCTGAACTTTCAGCTTTCTTTTTTATAAAATCACGACTCATTTCTATATATGAGAACGACTCAGAATAAATATCAGAACGAAGAACAATGGCATTATTCATCATCATTTCCAAAACACTTCGAAGCGAAGTAACAGTTTCAGGATCATAAATTTGAGCCATCATCTGATAACTTGTGGTAAATTCACTAGAAACATACACATCAAGTTTTTTCAAGAAATCACTATATGGTACTTCCCCAACAGGAACATCAATAACTTCATCGTAAGCACGACGCATTAAATGAAGCATTAAATAACCACGCTCCGCGTATCGTCCTAACCAAAATAAATTATTCGCTTTATTAGCACTAAGTATTGCATTCATAATAAATCCTCTTTAAAACATTATTTTTCCATAACCCAAGTGTCCTTAAATCCACCACCTTGGCTACTATTAACCACAAAAGAATCAGGATTTCTACTAAAACGAGTCAACCCCGACTTCCACACTTTTGTTTCTTTTCCCGTTACGACAAACGCACGAAGATCGCATTTTCGTGGAGAAGGCTTTCCCGTTTCATCAATAATATCCAAATCAATAAAATCAACAACCTCTTGTGCTATCCAACGACGAGGATCTTTCACAATTAGATTTTTCACCTCGATTAGTCTTTCTGGAGACAAGTCTTTACCAAACATAACGCCATATCCACCAGCTTCGGCAACATCCTTAATTACAAGCTTTTCTATATTATTAATGATATAGTCAAAATCAGTTTTGAAAAAAGGCAAATATGTCGGCGCATTCTCCAATATAGGCTTTTCACCTAAATAATATTGAATCATTTTAGGCACGAAATAATAGATACCCTTATCATCAGCGACGCCATTACCAAAAGCATTCACAACGCCAACATTTCCAGCACGATACGCTTCCATTAAGTTAGGAACGCCCAAAAGCGAAGAGGCTTCAAACGCAAGTGGATCCATATATTCGTCAGAAACACGGCGGTAAATTGCTCCCACACGACGCTTCCTTTTATTAATACCAACATAATATACTTTTGCATCTTCAACTATCAGTTCACCAGGAAAGGCCAAAACAGCCTCTGTCTTTTCTGCCAAATATGAATGCTCAAAAAAAGCAGAATTATAACGACCAGGAGTATAGATAACATTAATTCCTCTATCGTCATTAATATAATCCATCATTTCCTTTAACAATTTGCCATAATCTCTATTATCGGCAACCATATTTTCACGAAATGTTTGTGGCGACGCTTTTCGCGTAACTTTTCGAGCAATCATAGGATACGAGGCGCCACTCGGAATGCGCAAGTTATCCTCCAATATCAACCAACGACCATCTTTAGCTTGCACTAAATCTATTCCTGAAATATGAGAATAAATATTTTTTGACGGAGTTATCAATTCACATTCTGGCATATAACCTTTACTTTCGTATGTAAACTCCTTTGGAACCACACCATCATTCACAATATTTTTATCATGATAGATGTCATACAAAAACATGTTCAAAGCCGTAACTCTTTGTATTAGACCTTTTTCAAGAGTGGCCCATTCCGTTGCAGATATTATACGAGGAACTGCATCAAAAGGGAACAATTGTTCATTAAATACACCATTTTTATATACTCCGAAACGAACTCCATATCGTTCCATCCATAAATTAACAGTATCACGAGCTGCTAATAATTCTTCCATAAAATTTTTGTTTAAGATTTGACTTTTAACCTATTCGACGATTACAATTCGCCATTTTCAATGACATAACACACATACACAGCCCCAGCGGGCTGTTGGCTTTGAAGTTGTTGTATGTTAATCATTAGTCTCATCCTGTATTTTTTTTGCAAATATATACTATTTTTAATAAATTAATAACAATTTGTAATTATTTTTATTTTTTTACTTATAATTTATCATTAAATAATCACTTTTTGCTGAAAACATATAACAAAAAAGTACAATAGTAGTAACATTGTTTTCGTACATAAAAAACGGCAACTCACACAATACACACCTATTGACTATTTATCGAGCTTGCGGTATACTATCTTTGTTCATAATCATAAAAACAAAGAAAAATGAAGACAAAAAAATTACTCATCATCATCCCGTGCACACTTATTGTTATCGGTATTATTATCTCATCCATCGCGCGCATTCATAAATACAGAAACCATGTTGCGCAACAAAAGATGATAGAAAATAGAGAAGCTACTAAAACCTATGCGACACTCGAAGAAAGAGCAAAAGACGCAAAAGAATTTGCAAGAATTAAAAATCTGAACCAGAACTATTGCATTTTTGTAGACTATAGTATCCCAAGCGGAACACCACGAGTATTTGTTTGGTCATTTAAAGAAAACAAAATAGTAGCACACACCTACACCATGCATGGTCCAGGAAAAGGAAGTACAAAAGAAACACCAGTATTCAGCAACCAACACGGAAGTAAATGTTCTTCCATTGGGAAATTCAAGGTAACCAAAAGCCACGGTCATCATCTTGGAGCAAATAGTTTCAGATTAGTTGGATACGACAAAACCAATAGTAACGCATGGAATCGAGGACTCATGATACATTCATCAACATGGGTCAACAGAAACAAAAACAACAAATTTATTCCACTTAATAGCATAAGCTGCCAAGGATGCATAACAACAACAACCATCGGGCTGCAATACTTAAAAAGACTCATAAACAGCGAAAGAAAAAACATGCTACTATGGGCTTATTGTTAATTGATAATTTTTACATACATTGCAAGAAAATTGCATGGCACAATGAGTTGGATAAGAATTTCAACTTCAACTGAGCTTTTTCGAGTTAAAACCGAAGATATAGTTTACATCAAAGCCGATGGAAACTATTGCGATATTTATTTATACAACATGCAACATTACACTATGACCTTCAAATTACAATATTTTGAAGAGGCATTTAAAAAATTACAAGACTCTCCTTTTGCAAGAGTTGGACGCAGTTTTATTATCAACAAAGATTATGTGTTTGTCATAAACACAACCAATCAAGAATTAATTCTCAGCGGCGACAGGCTAATGGAATTCATTCATATAAAAACTTCCAAAGAAGCACTCAAAGAATTTAAAGTTTATATGGAGAAAGAATAATGGAAGAAAAAAAAATAACATACGTAGAAGAAGGTCGTGATCTTGTTCCTGGTCAAGGGGAAAGCGAAATACCTATTATTACCATCGAATCGAACGGCCCAAAAGAACATGAATCCGAAGAATCGGCAGAAAAAACAGACCTTTCGCCTGCGAAACAAAAAAAGAACACTACAAATAAATTTACGATTTACTTTACCATAATAAGTATTGTAATATTAGCAATACTCTTATTCCTAAATGTATTCAAAAACACTATCAATAATTACCAAGAGCAAAAAGAATTAGGCTATTCCATATCTGTATTTCCTAATGAAAACATACAAAAATTAAAACAAGAAACATCAACCTTCAACCAACAAAGAGCTACATATTCATACAAAAGACAAGCTATAGCTAAACCCAAAATCATAAAAACAACAGACATAATTGCTAACGTCGAGATGAATTTCTACGCACTCCAAAACCTTCGTGCAGAAATAACATATAAAGAACCAGACACAACCGACAACAATATATATTTATACAGCCGTTGTGCAGACTATCACACAGACTTTTCACCATGCGGAAGCATAGTGGTAAACGGAAAAATCACAGAAAAACCAATAGGAAAACGCTATGGATATTGTGCAATGTTACAAAACAACATCATCATTGGTGTGTCAAAACAAGAAACCATCAGAGATTACATAGCACAAGAAGGCGGACATTTCTTCAGACAATTCGTATTGATTTCAAACGGCGAAGTTCCTAAAGAATTCTATTTACACGGAAAAGTAGAAAGACGTGCACTCGCCCGCACTATCGACGAAAATAACAACGAACAATTAATCTATGTCGAAACTGTACACAAAGAAACATTGCGTGATTTCGCAAATGCTTTACGAGATTATGGATTCAAAGACGCCATCTACATAACAGGCGGAAAATCATACAGTTACTACAGAAGCATAGACGGCAAACTACATGATGTGGGAGACAAAACAATTCAACCACATAAAAACACCGATAAAGTTCCATGGCTCGTATTCAAAGCATATAATTAGATTCTGTATGTTATTCTTTATGTTACCAACAAAGGTTAAAAACATATAGTATTCAAAAAAATCACAAGATTACAATAGATAGTGCCGTTATTTTTTAACCGAAACGCTTATCATTTCTAAATCTTTACTACATTTGCGACCGAAAATATATTTACGACAATGATACAAATAACATTTCCTGACGGTAGTGTCAAAGAGTTCAACGAAGGTGTAACTCCGTTGGAAATTGCCGAAAGTCTCAGTTCACAATTAGCACGCGAAGTTGTTATAGCAACTGTAAACGGCAATGCATGGGATTTAAAACGAGCTATAAACGAAAATTCAACAATTGCTCTTCATAAATTCGACACACCTGAAGGTAAACATGCTTTCTGGCATTCATCTGCTCACCTATTGGCAGAAGCTTTACAAGCATTATACCCTAACACAAAATTCGGTATCGGTCCTGCAATAGAAAATGGTTTCTATTACGATGTTGACCTTGGTGACATTACATTAACCGAAAAAGATTTGACAGCTATCGAAAACAAAATGTTGGATTTAGCTCGTCAAAAAAATGATTTCGTACGTAAAGATGTCCCAAAAGCAGACGCTTTGAAATATTTTGGCGACAAAAACGAAACATATAAGGTAGAACTTATCAATGACTTGGAAGATGGTTCTATTACATATTACACTCAAGGAGCTTTCACAGACCTTTGTCGTGGTCCTCACTTGCCAAACACAGAACCTATCAAGGCTGTAAAACTAACAAGTATTGCAGGTGCATATTGGAGAGGTGACGAAACTCGTAAACAATTAACTCGTATTTACGGTATCACTTTCCCTAAAAAGAAAATGCTTGATGAATACTTAGAATTATTAGAACAAGCAAAACAACGCGACCACCGAAAAATCGGTAAAGAAATGGAACTTTTCATGTTCTCCGATTTAGTTGGTAAAGGTCTTCCTATTTGGTTACCAAAAGGTACTGATCTTCGCCTTCGTTTGGAAAGCGCTCTTAAAAGAATCCAAAAGAGATTTGGTTACCAACAAGTTATGACCCCACATATTGGTGGTAAAAATCTATATATTACCTCAGGTCACTGGGATCATTACGGAAAAGATAGCTTCCAACCTATCACAACTCCAGAAGAAGGCGAAGTTTATTTGCTAAAACCAATGAACTGCCCTCACCACTGTATGATCTACAAAAATGCACCTCGTTCATACAAGGATCTACCATTCCGTTGCGCTGAATTCGGAACAGTTTATCGTTATGAGCAAAGTGGTGAATTACACGGACTTACACGTGTTCGCTCATTTACACAAGATGATGCACACATTTTCTGCCGTGCCGACCAAGTAAAAGACGAATTCTTAAAAGTTATTGATATTATCCAAATCATTTTCAAGGCTTTGAAATTCGATAAATTCGAAGCTCAAGTGTCTCTTCGTGATAAAAACAACACTACTAAATATATTGGTAGCGACGAAGATTGGGAAAGAGCAGAAAACGCTATCATTGAAGCTGCAGCAGAAAAAGGTTTGAATACTATTGTAGAATATGGCGAAGCTGCATTCTATGGTCCTAAACTAGACTTCATGGTTCGCGACGCTCTTGGAAGAAGATGGCAATTAGGAACTATCCAAGTTGACTACAACTTACCAAAACGTTTTGATCTTGAATACATTACAAGCGAAAACACAAAAGAACGTCCTGTAATGATACACCGTGCGCCATTTGGCTCAATGGAACGTTTCGTTGCAGTATTGATTGAACACACTGGCGGTAAATTCCCATTATGGTTGACCCCAGATCAAGCTGTTATCATTCCAGTAAGTGAAAAATATAATGATTATGCGAAAAAAGTTTTGAATTTATTAAATAATTACGATATTCGCACACTCATTGACGACAGAAACGAGAAGGTAGGTAAAAAAATACGCGACAACGAAATGAAACGTATCCCTTACCTAATCGTAGTTGGTGAAAATGAACAAAACGAAGGAACAGTTTCTGTGAGAAAACAAGGCGAAGGAAACGGAGCAACAGTAATGAAAATAGAAGAATTTGTTGCACAAATTTCAGCCGAAGTTGACGAACAAATGAACGAAATGAAATAGAACTAATTAAGTATAAACAACATAACGATTGTAAATGGCTGACGAATTAGCAGATAACTTTAAAATTAACCACAGCATTAGAGCACGCGAAGTGCGTTTAGTTGGAGACAACGTAACTCAAGGAGTTTACTCAATCTTCGATGCCCTAAAAATAGCGGACGAACAAAATTTAGACTTGGTTGAAATATCACCAAATGCTGATCCACCAGTTTGTCGTGTAATTGACTTCCAAAAATTTCTTTATTCATTAAAGAAAAAACAAAAGGAAATCAAAGCAAACAGTACAAAAGTTGTTTTGAAAGAAGTTCGTTTCGGACCACAAACAGACGAACACGATTATCAATTCAAATTGAAACACGCTCAAAAATTCCTTGCTGAAGGAGCAAAAGTAAAAGCGTACGTGTTCTTCAAAGGTCGTTCGATTTTATATAAAGAACAAGGAACAGACGTATTAACACGATTCATAAAAGATTTGGAGGATGTTGCACGTTTGGACCAAGAACCAAGACTTGAAGGAAAAAGAATGTTTATTCTTCTTTCTCCTCTACCAAAAAAGAAATAATTAATGTTTAACAAATAAATAAGTGAAGTAAAATGCCAAAGATGAAATCTAAATCCAGTGCAAAAAAACGTTTCACATTGACGGGTACTGGTAAAATCAAACGCAAAAAAGCGTTTAAGAGTCACTTGTTAACAAGAAAAGAAACGAAGCAAAAAAGAAATCTTCGTTACTCTACTACAGTTGACAAGACAAACAAAAAGAGTGTTAAAAACATGCTCGCTATTTAATTTTTATTGTGTAACAATGATTAAGCAACTAAGTACTAATGAAATAAGTGGTCGCTAATCGTTAAAAATTTTAAAACATGCCAAGATCAGTAAATCACGTTGCCTCAAGAGCACGCAGAAAAAAAATCTTAAAACAAACAAAAGGTAACTTCCTAGCAAGAAGAAATGTCTACACAGTTGCAAAAAACACACTTGAAAAAGGTTTGCAATATGCTTACAGAGACAGAAAAACTAAAAAGAGAAACTTCAGAGCATTATGGATTCAAAGAATCAATGCCGGTGTTCGTACTTTTGGAATGAACTACTCTCAATTTATGGGAGCGTTAGCAAAGAACAACATCACGCTTAACCGTAAAGTTCTTGCAGACTTAGCAATGAACAATGCAGAAGCGTTCGAAGCTATCGTTAAAACTGTAAAAAAATAATACATCATTATATTCATTTTAGGGAAGTCTCTATGGCTTCCCTTTTTTTTAATATCACATTGTTATGAAAATCGCACTTATCGGATACGGAAAAATGGGAAAAGAGATTGAAAAAATCGCTATCGAACGCGGACATTCAATCGTATTAACTATAGACATCAACAACCAACAGGATATGACTCCTGAAAATCTAAAAAAAGCAGATGTAGCCATTGAATTTACAACCCCTAAGACGGCTTTCGACAATTATATGAAGTGTTTTGAAGCTGGTGTTCCTGTTGTGTCTGGTTCAACAGGATGGACAGACAAATTCGAAGAAGTTGCTTCTACATGCGAAAAAACAGGAAATACATTCTTCTACTCTTCAAACTACAGCCTTGGCGTAAATATCTTTTTTGAATTGAACAAAAAACTTGCTGCTATTATGAACAAGTTTGAACAATATGATATTTGCGTACAAGAAGCTCACCACAACCAAAAACTTGATGCTCCTAGTGGTACTGCAATCACTATCGCACAAGGTATTCTTGAAAATATTGACAGAAAAAAAGATTGGAGATTAAACGAATTCAAATCAATTGAAGAATTACAAGTTGTCTCTACTCGCTTGGGAACTATCCCAGGAACTCACATCGTAACATACGATTCTGCTGACGATACATTAGAAATTAAACATGCTGCAAAATCTCGTCGCGGTCTTGCATTCGGAGCTGTTCTTGCTGCCGAGTTTGTAAAAGACAAAAAAGGCGTATTCGGCATGAAAGATTTACTAGATATATAATTGATTATGAAAAAGTTGATAGAATTTCTTAAAAATAAATGGTTCATATTCGGTATTTCTGCCGTTTGTTGGATTTTATTCGTTTTATGGCTTGGAAACTTTTGGTGGTTACTTGGCTTAGGTATAATATTCGACCTTTGTATCACAAAAAAAGTTCCATGGGCTTTTTGGAAAATCTATCAGCCTAAAACAGCTTTCGGAAAATGGTTAATGGGTTGGGTTGACGCTATTATATTTGCAGTAATCGCGGCATCATTCATCAGAATCTTCTTCTTTGAAGCATACACTATCCCAACATCTTCAATGGAAGGAACTATGCTAATCGGAGATTATTTGTTTGTAAGCAAGTGCAACTATGGTCCTCGTAAACCAATGACACCATTGTCATTCCCTTTTGTACATCACACTATGCCGTTCTCTACTACAAAAAAATCGTATTCTGAAATATGGAAATGTCCATACGAACGAATGGCTGGATTCGAACAAGTAAAGAATGACGACATTGTTGTTTTTAACTTCCCTGAAGGTGATACTGTTATACTTACTCGTCAATCTCAAAGTTATTATCAAATAAAAAGAGATTTCCTTGACGAAGGTATCCTCTATCCTATTTCACAACACGACTACAATCGATTAATGCAAATCAAAACGAAATATCCTAATAATCTTGAAGATTGTTTCAATGAATATTTCAAGGATTCCATTATAGTAAGACCACTTGACAAAAAAGAAAATTATATCAAACGTTGCGTTGCGATTGCAGGAGATACATTACAAGTAGTTGGCGGAAAGGTTATCATTAACGGAAAGCCTCAAAAAGAAATAGAAACATTGCAATTCCGTTACGAAGTACAAACAACAGCCCCATTACGACCAGCAATTCTCGAAAAACTACAAATACGAGAATATGGTATTACAAAAAAAGGATATGTAATGTTGCTCAACGAAAAGCAATTAGAAGCTCTAAAAACATATAAATCAATCACGAGCATACAAAAACAAGAATTTCCTGAAGGATTCCGTTACAACGAATGCTTTCCACAAAGTAGCAACTACAATTGGAACAAAGACTTCTTTGGTCCGCTTGTAATACCAAAAGCAGGAACAACTGTAGAACTTTCTACTAAAAACTTACCATTGTACAAACGAATCATTGAACTATACGAAGCAAATACTCTTCGTATTGATGGAGAGAACATTTACATCAACGATACTTTGGCCACTTCCTATACATTTAAACAAGATTACTATTGGATGATGGGCGACAATAGAGACAACTCGTTAGACTCTCGTTTCTGGGGTTTTGTTCCAGAAGACCATATTGTCGGTAAAGCCGTTGTTATTTGGTTCTCATCCGAACAAAATAAATCTTTCCCTGCAAGTATACGCTGGAGCCGATTATTCAATATAATTCATAAAAATTAAAATTAAGAGGCGATGAAAGTCGCCTCTTTTTGCATAAGAACAATATGTTACTTTCATCTGCATACCTACCTCCCATCGAATACGTTGCACTTCTTGCAAAACACAAAGAAGCAACCATTGAAATATGGGAACATTATGTAAAACAAACCTACAGAAACAGAACAACTATTCTTTCGGCAAATGGTCCATTAGATTTAATAATACCATTAGAAAAGAAAGACGGAAGCAAAACATTGATGAAAGATGTAAAGATTGCTTACCACGATAGATGGAATTCTGAACACTGGAATGCTATTATTTCAGCATATAACTCTTCTCCATATTTTGAATACTATTCAGATGATTTACAACCATTTTTCACGAATACGTATTCTTCCCTAATTGATTTCAATACAGAATTACTACAATGTATTCTAAAACTTCTAAAAATCAATTGTAGTTGCAATTTCACAACTGATTTTACAAAACCTAATACTATAGAAAACGATTTTCGATATTCAATTTCTCCTAAAATAAAAACAGAAATAAACATGCCGGAATACACGCAAGTTTTCGAAGAAAAAATGCCATTCCAACCAAATCTTAGCATTCTTGATTTATTATGTAATTTAGGACCAGAATCAAAATCGTACCTTGAACAACTATAGAAGGAATTAATACACAAACGGCAGTGTTAATTCCAAAAGGATTCTTTCGCTTTGTTCGGAACAACAGCGATTTGCCTTTTCTTCTTTTCTTCAAGTCACTTAGCATCCTAAGCGAAAGCGAATGATCTTTAATAGCCAAGTAATATATTATTTCTTTATGAAATACCATTATATGCAATCATAATGCATTAATATAATAAATTACTATCCAAATACTTACAAATATTAAGACATATGCTGTTGCATATCACATAAAAATATGTTGCATTTTATTTGCATTGCATTTGTTTTGCATTTATATTTGCAAAACATAAACAGTAAACTATTTTCGATATGCCAGCTCATAAGTCAAAGAATTTTCGTTTCAGAATCATAGACGAATGCCTATGCGACCGTTCTCGTACCTGGACATTAGAAGACTTAATCAGTGAAGTTTCTAAAAAGTTGACAGACGAATTTAACGTGGAAAAAGTGAGTCGTCGTTCTATCCAATACGACATTGCTTTAATGCGTGAAAAACAACCTATAGGTTATGATGCGCCTATTATCTGTGTAGATGGTAAATACACCTATTCCGATGAAAACTTCTCTATTCAAAATATGAGATTGAGCAAACCCGACATCGATAATCTTACAGAAGTTGTAAATACCTTAAAACAATACAAGCAATACACTCACCTTGGCGACATTTCTAAGTTGATAGAAAAAATAGAAGCTATCATTGCTATCAATCCTCAGCCTCAATCTAGCGTTGCGTCATTTGAGTCCGCACAAAAACTAATAAAAGGTATTTCATGGCTAAAACAAATAGTTGACGCCGTCGTAAACAAAACTGTAGTCGAACTTTCTATTAAAAACGAAAATAGCACTGTTGCGCAACAAGTTTTACACCCATATTTCTTAAAAGAATACCACAACGAATGGTATTTATATGGAATCGACGACAACACTACTGATTTTATGGTAATTCCTGTTCGTAATATTATTGCGTTATCTCCTCAAATCATAAATTTTATTGAGAACGAGAAATATACAATAGAAAACTACTTCAAGTATTTAATTGGTGTACATCCTGGTGAAAACATAAAGCCAACGACAGTAACACTACGAGCAAGCAATGACATTATTGCAAGAATACAAAATAGTCCACTCCACCCTACACAAATCATAAAAGAGGCTGGAGATGAAGACTCTTTTGTCGAACTAAAAGTCATTGTAAATCAAGATTTGATTGAAAAAATACTTGCATTTGGTTCTAAACTTAAAGTAGAATCGCCAGACAAATTACGAAGAAACGTACTAAACGAACTAAAAGTCGCCTACGAATCGTATTACAAAATGTCTCTTTTCTAATTAGGGATTGTTAATAACATTTTCCGCTGATTTTTAGCCACTTAGTTTTTTTCACTCATTTCTGTGTAAAATGCATGCATAGAAATATCTATTTTTGCATACACACAACAAAGGAATGATATCACAAGATACTATAGATAAGGTTTTAATGACAACTCGTATAGAAGAAGTTGTCTCCGACTTCGTGTCACTTAAAAGAGCTGGTACTTCCTACAAAGGATGCTGCCCTTTCCACGATGAAAAAACCCCTTCTTTTGTTGTTTCTCCTGCGAAAGGTATATATAAATGTTTTGGCTGCGGAAAAGCCGGAAATGCCGTAACATTTGTAAAAGAGCAAGAAAAATGCTCGTACTATGATGCAATACGCTACTTGGCAAACAAATATCACATTCCTATCGTCGAAACCGCAATGTCTCCCGAAGCTATGGAACAAAGAGACATTCGCGAAAGTATGCAGGCCGTAAATAGATTTGCCACAGAATATTTCGAAAAAAATATGTGGGAAACCGAGGAAGGTAAAGCTATCGGACTTTCCTATTTTATGGAACGTGGTTTTACCGAAGAAATTATTCGTAAATTTCACTTGGGATTCTGTCCGGAAAAAAGAAGCGCATTCACCGATACTGCCTTAAAAGCTGGATACAAACTGGAATATTTACAAAAGTTAGGCTTCACAAACGAACATAATGCCGACAAATACCACGGACGTGTTATGTTCCCTATCACTTCGATTTCCGGAATGGTTATTGGATTCGGCGGTCGTATTTTGACTGCTGCCAATGAACACGCTAAAGATAATAAGGCGCCTAAATACATCAACTCGCCAGAATCTGAAATCTATACTAAGAGTAAAACTCTCTACGGTATCACCGAAGCCAAAAGCGAAATAAGCCGTAAAGACGAATGTATTTTGGTGGAAGGCTACACGGATGTATTATCGATGCACCAAGCAGGAATACGCAATGTTGTTGCATCGTCAGGAACATCGCTTACAAACGATCAAATCACTCTAATTAAACGATTTACAGACAACATCGTAATCATATATGATGGCGATAATGCAGGTATAAAAGCTGCCACACGAGGTATAGATATGATTTTGGAAAAGGATTTGAATGTCCGCATTCTTCTTTTACCAAATGACGATGATCCTGATTCTTTTGCTAAAAAACATTCGGCAGAAGAAATTGCCGCCTACATTCAGGCCAATAAAACCGATTTTCTCACATTCCGCATAAAATCCGCAACTGCAGAAATCGAAAACGATCCTATCGTACGCGCAAACTTTATCACTTCAATAGCAACAACAATAGCTAAAATTCCTAATAGTGTAAAACGCGATGTCTATATACAAGAATGTAGTAAGATTCTAAATATTGACAAACAATCACTTGCAAACCAGGTTGCGAGCGGATATGGAATACCTACTCGAACATATCAAACGGCACAAGTACAAAAAGCAACGACAAATAGTCAAAATATCGCTAGTTCAAAAACCAATACAATAGACCAAGAAATTAAACAAAGCGAGCACCATATAATTAGTTTGCTAATAAAATATGGCGACAAGATTGTAAAACTTACCCCTAGCGACTTTTTCTACGACAGTTTTCGTAAACAATTCGTTGATCCGAACGAACAGAAAAACATCGATATCGAAATTTCCGCTAATATCATCATCTATGAAATATCTCAAAAAATGATTGACGATAGCGAGAACTTAACTCCTATTAACGAAACAGAGCAGACTATTTTTAACACTTATTTTCAAAATATCGACACACAAAAAGAGAATATCACCCAATATCTGTTAAACCATTCACATACAGAACTTGTTGCTAATATTTTAGGTGATAATGATTACGAAATAGATGTTGAATATTGGGACAAGAATAAAGAAAAAAAGAAAGAATTAAAGCTAAAAGAGCAACAAGACAAAGAAGATGAAGAAATCAGCAATCTCATCAAAGAGACTCTTTTTGAATACATAAAACGACGCTACAACAAAAAACGAATAGAATTGGCAGAAAAAATAAAACAAGGAGACAGACAATGTTTTGACAAATTCAAAGAGATAAGCAAAACAATCGACAGCATCTCAAAAAAGACAAAACACACAACATTATAGAATAGCCTTTTCTATTTTGCCATCAGCTACTTGCCAGAAAATCCCTTCCTCTCTCCTTTGCTCAAAAATTGTATGAAGTAAGATTTTATCGGTATCTGTTATAAAAATTTGTCCAAAATCTTGACCATCAACAATATCAAATATGTTTTTAGAACGTTCCTTGTCAAGTTTATCAAACAAATCATCCAACAACAGTAATGGTTTCAAGCCATTTTTATGTTCACGAATCAACTGATATTGAGCAAATTTCAAAGCTAGTAGAAATGTTTTCTTCTGCCCTTGCGAAGCTGTATTTTTCAGGGAACTATCGTTAAATTTAAACGACAAATCATCTCGATGTATTCCACTACTCGTGTATGTCAAGTACGTATCTCGCTCTCTATTACGTTCCAAAAGCGATTTCATATCAGCCGTAAACAATTGCGATTCATATTCTACCGAACACTCTTCCGTTGAAGCTATTTTTCCATAGAAATGCTTGGTAAGCGTAGAAAGTGCCGAAACAGCCAATTTTCTTTCTTCAAAAATTGCCGCACCTAAAATAGATAGTTTTTCGTCTATAATAGACAAATACACGTCATCTACAGGTTGTTCTTGTTTTAGAAGTGTATTTCGTTGCTGCAATATCTTATTATATACCAACAGATTAGACAAATACTCTCTATTATACATAGAAATGAAACTATCTAAAAACTTTCGTCGTTCTGTTCCTCCTTCGTAAATAAGAGACACATCGTTCGGAGATATGAAAACTACTGGCAATAAACCCAAATGATCAGAAATACGCGCATATTTTTTTTCATTACAACGAATAAGTTTGCTTTTATCTTCGGAATTATATGCACACGAAACTTTCGTTTCCATTTCATTTAGTTCATACAAACCTTGTAAAAGGAAAGATGTTTCTCCATGTTTCACATTTAATGCATCATTCGTCATTAAATTACTTTTGCAACATGACAGATAATAAATTGCATCAAGAATATTCGTCTTACCTACACCATTTCTGCCAACCAAACAATTAACCCGTTCGTTACAATCAAACGAAAGCTCTTCTAAATTACGGTAATGATATATGGAGAGTGATTGTAATTTCATTTTATTTCCAAACAGAATAAGTTGGTTTATATAGCGTATAAAGATTCAAATCAGAAGCCAATTCTACATTTTCGAACACTTGTTTAACTTCCTCTAAATGTCCTTGCAAATCCTTATATCGTGCTGAAAAATGCCCTACAATCAATTTTTCAGCATGAACCATTTGAGCAAATTCCCCAGCCTGACGAGCAGTAGAATGATGCGTTGTTTTTGCCATTGATTGCAATTCATGTAAAAATGTAGCCTCATGATATAGTAGTCGTACATTCTGTACATATTTGGCAATATCTGGTTTTAGAATAGTATCCGAAATATACGCATACGAAAAAGCAGGTTGAGGGTCTATCGTGAGTTCCGCATTAGGAATTACAGTTCCATCCTGCAAGGTAAGATTCGAACCATTTTTTATACATTTAACTTCCTCGATAGATAAATTATATGTAGTTATGGCGTCTTTTTTAATTTTTCGATCTTTTTGTTCTTCAACAAAATAAAAGCCCCAACATGGAACTCTATGATCCAATTGAATTGCACGAATTTCATAACCACGCCCTTCTTTTATGCAAGCACAAGGTTCTTGTGGTAAAGGAATGAAATGTAAAGGATACGAAAAAGGTTGTTCCGTTTTCAGAAAATGATATCGTACAAGTTCTTCTAACCCTTCTGGAGCATAAACTGTCAATGGATTTTTTCGACCGGTTAGATTTAGCGATGCAAGCAAGCCAAATAAACCAAAATAGTGATCTCCATGTAGATGAGAGATAAAAATCGAATCAATTCGTTCAAATGGAATTTTCGCTCTGCGTAATTGCATTTGCGTACCTTCGCCACAATCAATCAAGAAATATTTACTTCGGAAATGAAGTATTTGTGCCGAAGGAAAACGAACAGAATTTGGAGTTGCTGAACTACACCCCAATACAATTAGTGCATTATCTTCCATTAATCGTTGTTCAATAAATCATCGGCTTTTTCTTTCGTCGATACGATTGTTAGAACAGAATCTAATTGTGAAATTGTAATCAATCGTTCTATTGCTTCCTGTAAGCCACACAAGACAAAGATTCCTTTTGAATTTTTACAAAGACGATTTGCAACCAAAATGGCACTTAGGCCAGATGAGTCGCAATACGCACAATTCGACAAATCCAATACAATATTCTTTTCTTTATTGCCATTCAACTGAACCAAATCAGATTTCAATGATGCAGCAATACGAATATCCAACCTGTCTGCCAAAATTTCTATCAGCGTATAAGTCGATTTTTTTGTAATAACACAGTAATCCATAGCCTACAAAATTTGATGATTACAATACCTTATACGCAAATATACATCATTTAATTGAGATTTGATAATAGACATTTGAGAATTAAATAAATTACAGGTTTTGGTTTACAAATAAATAGTGTATCATTTGAAACACAATTTTACCCATAAAAGGTGGACTAAGACCACCTTTTTATGGAGTTTTATTATTTTTATGCATATAACCCAACACTAAAAGTAGATTTAATCCACTCTTTTAAAGAGTCACATTACAATTTTATTATATTTCTTGAAGTTGATATACAAGTTGGTTGTTAAATCGATGGCATAAAACCATCAAATAAGTAACCTTTGACGCAGCCTCAAGTTCATGCTATGGATAGGATTATTGGTTGGGAACAAATAGAACCTTGATTGCTAATTCTGAATTTCCTACGTTCCGAATCAACAAGAACAAAGCGTTGATGACGCCTTTTATTTATGTCGTTGCTCCAACAGTTTCACGCCTTGGGAGCAGTGGGCGGATATAATCAACAAGCCAATGCTTGGTTAATCATTTCTTTTCTTTCTTCTACAAGATAACTATAAACATATCTTGCGGACTGATAATACAAACCTGTATTTGCATCACAAAGTTTGGCAAAGGTATTAGATTGATACAAAATATCAAAAGCCTTGCTAACAGAAAGATGTTTTTCTTCCGTTAATATGGTTATCAAATCGGTTGTGAGCGATTGAACCATAAAATCAAACTCCTGCTTTGTAACATTCATATCCTAACTAATTTCGATATTGCCAACTCCGTACAAAAGGCATATTGAAAAGTTATGCCTTTCATATATTTTATTCGTTCCAAGAATGTTTCAAAAGATATGTAACCATTCCTAAAATTATTTATTTGAGCACCAACTCTATCATTGGCTATAGGACCGTACACAACATCGAAATCATGTAATGTTCGCCCTTGCTCATCATTTCTATGGTCATAAATAAAATGAGCCCACTCCTCTGTATAACTATCAAAACTTTTGAACCGTAACGTTCCGTCATATATCAACGAATCATCGAAGTCAAATGTCATAACAATCGGATCGCCTCCAAGAAAAATAGTTTTTAATTTTGCCATTTCCTCAGCCTGAGCACTATCATCAGACAAATAAAATGCCTTTCCAAAATCTTTATTAGGTTTAGAATAAGACAAATCTATCTTGTCAATAACCATATTTGAGCCATGATATAGTTTCACGACAAATTTCCTCCCTTTCTTTTACAGAAAGCAGACAAGCCTTCCACCATATCCTCAAATCGTTGCGTATGCATAATGCCATAATGAGATTGAATCATATCCAAAGCGCCATAGCGACTCAAATAAGACTGAGCCTCCTGACAGCTTATGTTATATCTCTTAGCAAACGAGCCAATCAACATAACCATATATTCTACTATGTCTCGCAAATTATACATACTCATACTTCATTTGCTCCAACAGTTTTACGCCTTGTGGAGCGTGGGCGGATTTTTTACAAATATAAAAAAAAGTGGAATATCGCATTGATATTCCACTTTTTCAAAATTATACGGCAAAATCCTATAATTCGTCGTATTTGTTTTTTGTAGCCTTATATTCTGTCATCATACTTAATTTCAAGTAGATAGACATCAAATCGCGATATGCATTTTTCTTAGTTGCATTATCGTTTGTTACTTCTGCAAAGTTTTCAATATAAGGAAGTGCTAATTTCAAATAAGACTTACCTTCATCAACTTTTGCTTGGTAACCTTTTTTACCATACATACCATCTGCAACGCTAAGAATATCCGAGCCCTTCTTTTCATAAAGAACACCAAGGTTCAAGTTTGCATTTTCATCTTTTGGATTAATTTCCAATGCTTTTTTGTATGTATTTATTGCTTCAACTACATTACCTTGCGATTCATACATATTTGCCAAAACAACCAAATACACTACATTTTGTGGATCTGTTTCTATAGCTTTTTGCAAATATGTCACAGCTAAATCTCCTTGGTTTGTCTTTTGATACAAATCAATTAATTGGTTCAAATATGCAACAGAGTGTTTATCCTTTGGATATTTTTCAATAACAGTCAAACAAGTTTGAATTGCTGCAACAGTATCGTTTTTCTCTAATTGACAAGCATAAACACCATCATACATATCAACTGTTTGATTTTCACCAGCTATTGTAATGATATCGTTAAAGAACGAAATTGCAAGATCATAGTTCTTTATAATTCTATTCATTACACCAGCATAATTCATAGTTGCAATACGAACTGTATCAGCTTCGCCAGTTAAACCTGTCTTTGCAATATTTGCAGCTTGAGTGAAACAGTGAGCAGCATTTACATTATCTTTATTTGAATAGAATATATAACCTTCTTTTTGATACAAATTAGAAAGTGTCTTTAAACTACTACTAATTTTTGCTGCTTGTTTTCCGTCTTTATCCAATTCTTTTGCTTTAAGATAAGCTTCAGTTGCAACATCTAGAGCAGCGGTATGAGTTGGGAAGAAAAATTCTTTTGCTCTACCTGTTCTTTCATACTTAACAACTTTACCACCTACAGCATAGATATCTACACGATCGTACGAAAGTATAGTTGTATCACCTTTGGCTGTTTCATTTTTTGCAGAACCTTTCATAATCATCATAATTTGGCTTTGATCCAAACCAGAATAAAGATTTTCCGCATCGAAGTTATACACTTGAATATATTTACGACCACGTTCTGTCCAAGTGTTTACTTTTATGTTCTTTTTAGGATTTGTAATTTCCACATCAGACTTTTTTGCTTCTGCTTCAACCACACCCCATGTCATTACGAATTCATCGCTTTGACTGAAAGCTATATTTCCGAAAAACAATGCCGCTAAGGCTAGAGTGAGATTCTTTTTCATCGTTTTCTACAATTTATTATTCGTTATTTTCTGAATTTGTTTCGTTTTGATTTTCAGCGCTTTGTTCTTGAGAAGCCGCATTTTCACCTTCTGCCAACTCCGTATTCGCTGCATCTTTCATTGCTTGTCTTTCTTCTGGTTCAACATGAACTGTAGAAATCGCCGCAATAGAATCTTTAGGTCTCAAGTTAATCAATTTCACGCCTTGAGCAACACGACCCATCACACGCAATGGTGCTACTTCCATACGGATTGTGATACCTGATTTGTTCATAATCATCAAATCATCGTCATCATCCACAGCTTCAAAAGCAACTAATTTACCCGTCTTGTCTGTGATATTGATTGTCTTCACACCTTTACCACCACGGTTCGTTACACGATAATCTTCGATAGATGAACGTTTACCGAAACCTTTTTCTGAAACGACTAAAATTTCCTTTTTAGTATCTGCAGGTGCACAAATTAAACCAACAACCTTTTCTCCTTCTGGAACTGTCATACCTTTCACACCAGAAGCCGTACGACCCATTGGACGGAATTTTTCTTCAGGGAAACGAATTGCTTTACCTGATTGAATAGCCATCAAAATTTCACATGTCCCATCAGTCAAACAAGCATCCAACAATGTATCGCCTTCACGAATTGACAATGCTATGATACCATTTTGACGAGGACGAGAATATGCTTCAAGAGTTGTTTTCTTAATTATACCATTTTCTGTACAAAGCACTACGAAATGATTCTTCAAATAGTCTTCGTCATCCAACGTATTTACAGTAACGTACGCCTTAACTTTATCGTCGTTAGATATGTTCAAAATATTTTGGATTGCACGGCCTTTAGAAACTTTTGTGCCTTCAGGAATATCATATACTTTTTGCCAGAAACACTTACCTTGTTCTGTAAAGATAAGCAATGTGGCATGCATATTTGCAATATATAGATGTTCAATATAATCCGCATCACGAGTATCGCCACCACGAGAACCTACTCCACCACGGTTTTGAAGCTTGTATTCTGTCAATGCCGTTCTCTTAATATAACCCATGTGAGAGATTGCTATCACAACATCTTCATCAGCATAGAAATCTTCAGGATTGAATTCTTCTGCAGCTTTTACGATATCTGTTTTTCTTTCATCACCGTATTTAGCCTTGATTTCAAGAAGTTCGTCTTTCACAATTTTCATTTGCAAATCATAATTTGCAAGTACTTCTTTGTAATAAGCGATTCTTCTTTCTAATTCCTCATATTCAGCATGAAGTTGATCGATTTGCAAGCCTGTCAACTGACGCAAACGCATTTCAACAATTGCATTGGCTTGTTCTTCATCTAAATCGAATCGCTTCATCAAATTTTCGCGAGCCTCACCCACATTCTTCGATGCACGAATAATATGAACAACTTCGTCAATGTTATCACAAGCAATAATAAGACCTTCAAGGATATGAGCACGTTTTTCTGCTTCGTTCAAGTCAAATTTCGTACGACGAACAACAACTTCGTGACGATGTTCTGTAAATACAGAAATCATATCTCTCAAGTTCATCGTCTTTGGACGACCATCAACCAAAGCAACATTATTTACACTGAAAGAAGATTGTAAATATGTGTACTTATACAACTTATTCAAGACGATATTTGGCACAGCGTCTTTTTTAAGTGTATACACAATACGCATACCTTCCTTATCCGATTCATCGTTGACTTCAGTCAATCCATCAATTTTCTTTTCGCTGATTAAATCTGCTGTTCTTTTAATAAGTTCAGCTTTATTAACCATATATGGAATTTCATCAACAACGATTAAATCGCGACCGTTTTCAGTTTCAAAACGAGCCTTACCACGAAGGACGATTCTTCCTTGACCAGTTTCATAGGCATCAAGAACGCCCTGATATCCATAGATAGTTCCTCCCGTCGGAAAATCAGGGGCTTGAATTATCGATGCCAATTCTGGAATTGTGATGTCATTATTGTCAATGTATGCAACAATTGCATCAATTGTATCGCTCAAATTATGTGGAGCCATATTGGTAGCCATACCTACCGCAATACCAGCACAACCGTTCACCAAAAGCATAGGAATCTTTGTTGGCAACACAGTTGGTTCATCGTATTCTTCAGAGAAGTTCTTTTGCATATCAACTGTATCCTTCTCCAAGTCTACAAGCGTTTCTTCCGCAATCTTAGCCAAGCGTGCTTCCGTATAACGCATTGCAGCTGGATTATCACCGTCAACAGAACCAAAGTTACCTTGTCCGTCAACCATAGGATAACGCATATTCCATGGTTGTGCCAAGTGCACCAAAGTTCCATAAATAGAAGAGTCACCATGAGGGTGGTATTTACCCATAACCTCACCGACAATTCTGGCAGATTTTTTATATGGTTTGTCGTGCGTATTACCCATCTTGTCCATACCGAACAAAACTCGACGATGAACTGGCTTCATACCATCTCTGGCATCTGGCAAAGCTCTCGCTACGATTACGGACATTGAATAATCAATGTACGCAGACTTCATTTCCTTTTCAATATCAAACTGAACTATTCGTTCTCCAGTTGTTTTTTCTAATTCTTCTGACATTTTATCTTGTTTTGCTGAAGGCATTTTGCCCACTTAACATTCATAGCAAAGAACCTACTTTTTTAGGTATTTTTTGACCTTAACTACTAGTTTTTTTTCAACATTTTTTTGTTAATAAATCATTTTTTTGGTAAAAGTTTGAAAATTAAACCATAAGCACATCATCTCAACCGAGCCTACATATTTATATAGGTAGATTTCTTCTTTTTTATTACATTTACACACTATTTAAAGAAACAATGAAATACTCACATAAATTAACTGAAATTTTACGAAACAGCAGAGAGGAAGCAATCCGTTTGGGAAATGAATTCCTTAACATAGACCACTTTTTCCTTGCTCTTATTCGTGAAAATCAATGTCTTGCGACAGACATTCTAACAAAATTGAATGCCGACCTTGCAGAAATCAAGAAATTGCTTGAGCAAGAATATATGCAAGCAGAACCTTTGGATCCAGAAAAGAACACGCAAATTCCTATCCAATCCGAAGCACATAATCTACTTAACATAGCGCAATTCGAAGCGGTAAATATGTTTGCAGCAGAAACTGATGTCGAACATCTCGTTTTAGCGATTTTACGAAATGAATCTGCAAAATGTAAAAACTTCCTAAATCAACAAGGAATAACATACAACACATACAAAAAGGCATTAGAAGAACAAAAAAGAGCGAACGAAAACAATTCGTCTTTAGACAACGATGATGAAATTTTTCCTGAAATACAAGATGAAGATTCAAACGACTCTGAACAACCTATTTCAGACAAATTTGAACCTCGCTATCCACAACATCCTTCACATTCAAGTAAAACAACGTCATCGGCAACTTCTACACCGATATTAGATAAATTCGGCAACGATTTAACGAAATCTGCACGAGAAGGAAAACTTGATTGCATAGAAGGACGCGACAATGAAATAGAACGAATAGCGCAAATTCTAAGCAGACGCAAAAAGAACAACCCTATTCTTATCGGAGAACCTGGCGTTGGTAAATCTGCAATTGTAGAAGGTTTAGCGCTAAAAATTGCCAACCACGAGGTTTCACGCACATTACACGACAAACGGGTTGTTACTGTAGATATGGCATCAATGGTTGCCGGAACAAAATACAGAGGACAGTTCGAAGAGCGATTGAAAGCTTTAATACAAGAACTTTCCAATGCAAAAGATGTTATTCTTTTCATTGACGAAATTCACACAATTGTCGGTGCCGGCGGTTCTTCTGGTTCTCTTGATGCTGCTAATATATTAAAACCAGCCCTTGCCCGTGGAGAAGTGCAATGTATTGGTGCTACCACATTAGATGAATACCGCCAGAACATTGAAAAAGACGGAGCTTTAGAAAGACGTTTCCAAAAAGTTTTAGTTGAACAACCAACAGCAGAGGAATCTATCAACATTTTGAATAAGATCAAAAAACATTACGAAGATTTCCACAATGTACGCTATACGGAAAAAGCCATACAAGCGTGTGTTCAACTTACCCAACGATATATATCGGACAGATGTCTTCCAGACAAAGCCATAGACGCAATGGATGAAGCAGGATCACGAATGCACATCCAAAATATTGTTGCTCCACAAGAAATTGTAGCTATGGAGCAAGAAATCGAGAAAATAAAAGAAGAAACAGCTGAAGCTGTAAAAAGACAGGAATACGAACATGCCGCCGAATTACGTGACAGAAGAAATAAACTAAAACTTCGCATTGACCAAGCTCAAAACGAATGGCAACGTTCGTTAGAAGAAAACCGCTACCCTGTCACCGAAGATACTATAGCCGAAGTTGTGGCAATGATGACAGGCGTTCCTGTAAAACGCATTGCTCAAGAAGAAGGTTCACGATTACTCCAAATGTATCAAGAGCTAAAAGGTTCTGTAATCGGACAAGACGATGCGATAAAACAAGTTGTAAAAGCTATACAACGTAATCGTGCTGGATTAAAAGACCCGAACAAACCTATCGGTTCATTCATATTCCTTGGTCCTACCGGCGTTGGAAAGACAGAATTGGCAAAAGTTCTAGCCGAATATCTTTTTGATTCCCGCGACTCGCTTATCCGTATAGACATGAGCGAATACATGGAAAAATTCTCAGTATCGCGTCTTGTTGGAGCACCTCCGGGATATGTCGGATATGACGAAGGTGGTCAACTTACCGAAAAAGTACGTAGAAAACCATATTCTGTCGTGCTATTAGACGAAATAGAAAAAGCACATCCTGATGTATTCAACATCTTACTACAAATGTTAGATGAAGGTCACCTTACGGATAGTTTCGGTAGAAAGGTAAACTTTAAGAATACCATTATAATAATGACATCCAATGTAGGAAGTCGTTCATTGACACAATTTGGTACTAATGTTGGTTTTAGCGCAAAATCGAAAGAAGAAGCTGCTTCCGATTATGCTAAGGAAACTATCAGCAAAGAATTAAAGAAAACCTTCTCTCCGGAATTTTTGAATCGTATCGACGACATCATTCAATTCAATGTTTTGACTAAAGAAAACATCAAGGAAATAATCAACATCATGTTGAAAGATATTTTCAAGAGAACAAAAGAATTGAATATACGATTAATTCTTACCGACACACTTAAGGATTTCATCGTAGAAAAAGGATACGACCAACGAAATGGTGCCAGACCACTAAAACGAGCTATACAAAAATACATAGAGGATCCACTATCTGAATTCATTCTTGCACATACAGTAAATACGAATTCAACAATAGAATTAACTGTTGATAACAACGAAGTTTCAATACATGTATTAGAACAAAATGAGCAGTAAAATTTGCAACATAGCATCAGAAATACATTTATCGACAACGGAAACGATTGTCTATTTGGAAGATTATATTCTCAATACTAAATCTATCACCAATATCGTTGCTCCACAAGGATTTGAGGTATGGGAAAACAAAGCACAAGCCAAAGTTAAACTATTGATTGACGACGCCGATGCTATTCCTGCCGTTTCAACCTTAGATATTTCTTTTTCTGACGGAACAAAAGAATCCATAGTTCTTTTAAAATCAAAAAAAGTAAAACATACTGTTCGCTTTTATCCACAATCGTATGTTTCTTCGGTGCAAATTGCAGGCGACTTTAACAGTTGGAATCCACAAGGATACAATTTTGAATATAAAGATAATTGTTGGCAATATACACTTGAGATAGAACCAGGTAATTATTCGTATCAGCTCATTGTTGACGGCAATTGGATTAACGACCCTATTAACAGCGAAGTGCTAGAAAATGGTTACGGAGGATACAATTCGCTATTACGAGTTCCTTTTGCTGACAATTCAAATATGCAATTGGAAACTGTTCAACTATACGAGAACAAGATTGTAATTGCCATTCCTAAAAAAATTACCGACTATGTCACAATGTGGCAAAACAGTCTTATAAATGACGATGCAACATTTCGCCAAAACGACAGATTAATTATTACAATTCCAAACGATGCAAAAAACATCAAACGAAGTTACATTCGAGTGTATGGATACAACAATGCGTTTGCAACAAACGATTTGCTTATTCCATTAGAATACGGGAAAGTAATAACGACCACGGATCAAATCAACAGAGACGACAAAGAAGCACAAATAATATATTTTGCACTTATAGATCGTTTTTGTAACGGAAATCCTCATATCGACAAATCAATCCAATCCGACCAAGTTCATGCAAAAGTAAACTTCTACGGTGGCGACCTACTCGGCATTGCACAAAAGATAGAAGAAGGATATTTTGATCAACTAGGAATAAATACAATCTGGATTTCACCTGTTGTCAAAAACCCAGATTGCCCTATAGAAAAAAATGGTAGAAAATCTGCTGCATACCATGGATACTGGCCTTTAAAATCTGATAAAATCGACGAGCATTTTGGCACTGCAAAAGACATGCACAATCTTGTAGATAAAGCACATAAGCACAATATAAACATATTACTAGATTATGTTGCCAACCATGTGTACCAAGAAAATGCTATCATAACAGAACATCCAAATTGGTGTACTCCACTCTACCTACCAGATGGATCAAAAAATATTGGAAGATGGGAAGACCAACGATTTTCAACTTGGTTTGAAGAGTTCCTTCCTACGCTCGATTTCAGCAAAAAAGAAGTTATTGAAAAAATGACGGACATCGCAGTATCATGGATTGAGACATACGACCTAGACGGTTTCCGCCATGATGCATGCAAACATATACAAACAGAGTTTTGGCGTACATTAACGAAGAAATTAAAGGAAAAAGTTGCTATTCCACAAAATAAGAGATTATTCCAAATCGGTGAGACATTTGGTGGTCGAGAAATGCTTCAAAGCTATGTAAGTTCGGGAATACACGACTCGCAATTCTCATTCAACTTATACTACGAAACTCGTTCCGCATTTTTATACGAAGAAGTACATTTTGAGAAATTGTGTATTTGCCTACGACAAGAAATGGAATTCTTTGGTTCTCATCATCTTATGGGAAATATTTCAGGAAATCACGATTTACCTCGATTTATTTCATATGCCGGGGAAGATTTATGGACAAACCAAAACGCCGAATACGAAGGTTGGAACAGATATATAACGGTTAAAAATCCTATCGGTTATAAAAAGCTAGCTATGTTGCTAGCTTTTAACACAACAATTCCTGGCATTCCGGTAATTTATTACGGTGACGAAATTGGTATTCCTGGCGGTGGAGATCCTGATAACCGCCGACCAATGTATTTCACAGGTCTTTCTGAAAACGAAAGCGAGAACCTTGCGATAACACAAAAACTTGGCCAACTACGATCGTCATTTTTACCATTAATCTATGGTGATTTCACATTTGTAACCATAGAAAAACAAATACTAGTTTATAAACGTAAATACTTCGACGAATTTGCATACATCTGTTTCAATAAATCAAAAGAAACACAAACGATACAAATAACCCTTTCGGAATCGGTTGACTACAGCGAATTATTATCGTTTTCTCAATGTAAATACTATATACGAAATCTTGAGTTATACATAGAAGTTCCATCTATGAGTTTTGAAATAATTTACCGTAAAATACCGGTAAAACACGACCACGACGATGAAATGGAACAATACAAGAATTTCTTTCAATAGTCAATCGTAAATCAAGGAAAATTTTTACCTTTGTCATGTTATGGAACAATTTTTAGTATCTGCAAGAAAATATAGACCTGCAACATTTGCAACTGTAGTTGGCCAAGAATCTATCACAAAGACTCTTAAAAACTCTATTGCAACTAAACATCTTGGACAAGCATATTTATTCTGCGGTCCTCGTGGTGTTGGTAAAACAACTTGTGCCCGTATTTTCGCAAAAACTATCAATTGCACCAATTTAACACCAGAAGGCGAAGCTTGTAATGAATGTAATTCTTGTAAATCGTTTAATGAAAATGCCTCACTAAACATTACAGAGCTTGATGCTGCATCAAACAACTCGGTTGACGACATTCGCTCGCTTATCGATAGCGTTCGAATTCCTCCTCAAAGTGGCGACTACAGCGTTTATATTATCGACGAGGTTCACATGTTGTCGGCACAAGCATTCAACGCTTTCTTGAAAACATTGGAAGAACCACCTCGTTATGCTATTTTTATATTAGCAACAACAGAAAAGCATAAGATTCTACCTACAATCCTATCGCGTTGTCAAATATTTGATTTTAACCGAATAAAAGTAGAAGATATTGCGAATCACCTTGCAGGTGTTGCCAAAAAAGAAGGTATCACTATCGATGCCGATGCTGTTGGTACTATTGCAGAAAAAGCAAACGGCGGTTTACGCGATGCTCTTTCCATATTTGACCAAATCGTAAGTTTCTCGGGAACTACAATCACCTATCAAAATGTCATTGATAATCTAAATTTGTTAGATTATGAGTATTTCTTTAAAATGACAGATTATTTCCTTACATGCGATTATGTTTCTGCTCTTCTTGCCTTTGACCAAATATTGAACAAAGGTTTTGACGAACGTAATTTCCTTGTAGGACTTTGTTCACACTTCCGTGATTTATTGGTAAGTAAAGATCCAAAAACTATTGAATTACTTGAAGTTAGCGAAAAGGCTAAACAAAAATATGCCGAACAATCGGCAAAATGCCAAATACAATTCTTATTTGCCGCCCTTGATTTAACAAGCAAGTTTGATGAGAAATACAAGGAAAGCAATAACAAACGCTTACACGTTGAATTAGCGCTATTACAACTTTGTAATATATTAAAAAAAAAACTAGCGTAACAAACGAAGCGCCACAACCAAGCCAAACGAATACACCTAAACCTGAAGAGAAAAAATACGTCTCTAAAGTTGTTCAAACAGCAAAGGTTACCCAATCCCAATATGTTTTCAATCAGCAAAAGAAAACTGAAGAAACAAAACCTACAGAAACTATGTCATTTGCACATACCGAGTTAAAAGAAGAACCTAAAGTAGAAAAAGAAGAGAAAAAAGAACCTAGCAAATACGACACATTTGTTGAAAAAAATGCATTTGTCAAACAATTAAAAGACAAATTCAATTTTAATCCAATGTAACATGATTGTTTTTCCTAACGCAAAAATCAATATTGGTCTATCTATCACAGAAAAAAGACCTGACGGATTCCACGAAATAGAAACCGTATTCTACCCTGTTCATGGTTTCTGCGATTGCTTAGAATTTTTCGAATCAAAAGAACTGACATTCGAAAATCTAGGAATACAAATTGACGCCCCCATAGAAAAGAATTTGTGCGTAAAGGCCTGGAACATTTTCAAAAAAAATTATGACATTCCTCCTATACATATCGTTCTATACAAGAACATTCCATTTGGTGGAGGTTTAGGAGGCGGCTCGGCAGATGCATCTTTCTTATTATCAGCAATAAACGAACAATTCAATGTCGGAGTTTCTACAGAAGAATTAGAAAAAATGGCATTAGAGATCGGCAGCGATTGTCCATTTTTCATAAACAACAAACCAATATTCGCACAAGGTCGTGGCGAGATTTTCTCACCTATTTCTATTTCTCTTGCAAATTATTGGATTGCACTAGTAAAGCCAAATGTAGCTGTTGGTACAGCGGAAGCATACCGAGGAGTTACACCCTACAAGAGACCACAAAAACTTGCTGAAGTCATACCAACAAATCTTGCAGATTGGAAAAACGTTGTTGTAAACGACTTTGAACCATCAATTTTCAAAGTTCATCCTGAAATCGCGGACGCAAAAAATAAATTATATGAAGCAGGTGCAATTTACGCATCTATGAGCGGAAGCGGCGCAACTGTTTACGGCCTATTCGAAAAAGAAACAACAATTTCAAACTTACCTGTTGTCTGGCAGGGATTTTTACAATAAATTTTAAAATTATGAAAAAATTAACAACTATCGTAGCGGCAACTTTATTATCAGCCAGTGCATTTGCACAAACACTACAAACAGAGAAAGACAGCGCATCCTATGCAATGGGAATATACCAAGCTCTAAGTACTGACAAAGAAATAAGCGAATTTGTTTCCATAGAACAATTCGCACAAGGTTTTTACGACGCTATATTCAAAAAAGGCAATACGCTAATTGCCGAAGAAAAAATAACCGAGATTCTTGAAAATTATTTCCAAAAATTGAGCAATAAAGAACAAGAGGAAAAGCAAGAAATGTGTTTAGCAAACCAAGATTTCTTATTACAGAATAAGAAAAACAAAGATGTCGTCACAACAGAAAGCGGTTTACAATATAAAATTCTTACGCAAGGAACAGGAGCAAAACCAACTGCAGCAGACACCGTAACAGTACATTACAAAGGTTCATTAATAGACGGAACTATTTTCGATTCTTCAATAGACCGAGGTGCTCCTACTACATTCCCTGTTACGGCAGTAATTCCTGGTTTTTCCGAAGCATTACAATTAATGAATATCGGTTCTAAATACATCGTATATATTCCTTCGGAACTTGGCTACGGAATGATGGATATGGGCGTTATAAAACCTTGCTCTACCCTCATTTTTGAGTTAGAATTATTAGCAATTAATGGCAACGACACTAAAGCAACTGACAATAGTAAAAAGAGCAAGAAAAAACAAGGAAAATAGCAACAGCAAAACGCAACAAATTTTTCAAACTTTTTTTAGATAACAAAAAAGCCTGAAACGCAATTTTCAGGCTTTTTTATTTTTATAGAATTTGTATGTTCTATTTATCACGAACATACACACGCATAGTAGAACCTGTAAAATTAAAATTCTTACGCAATTGATTTTCCAAGTATCGTTTATATGAATCCTTCACATATTTCGCATTACTTGCAAAGAACACAAATGCCGGATATGGAGTTGGTAATTGCGTAACATATTTAATCTTTATATTCTTACCCTTTACAGCAGGAGGAGAAAATCTATCAATAGCCTCCAACATAATTTCATTCAAACGAGATGTTGGTACACGACGTTTTCTATTTTCATACACTTCACGGATTTTCTCCAATATCTTTTGAATTCTCTGTTTTTCAAGCACAGAAGTAAAAATAATTGGCACATCATTGAAAGGAGCAATTTTCTTACGAAGTTGTTCTTCAAAATCTCTAGCCGTATTAGATGTCTTTTCTATTAAATCCCATTTATTTACACAGATAACAACACCTTTGTTATTCTTTACAATCAAATGAAGGATATTCATATCCTGTGATTCAATACCATCAGTTGCGTCAATCATAAGCACGCACACATCGGCAGCTTCCAAAGAACGAATTGAACGCAACACTGAATAGAACTCCAAATCTTCCGTAACTTTTTCTTTCTTACGAAGACCTGCTGTATCAATAAAATAATAATCGTATCCAAATTTATTGAAACGAGTTTCTATAGAATCTCTGGTGGTTCCAGCAATTGGAGTCACAATATGCTGATCTTCACCTATCAACGCATTTATAAATGAAGACTTACCAACATTAGGACGACCAACAACTGCAACGTGAGGAATCTCTTCTTCTTGTTCAACCTCTTTCTTTACTTCCGCTGGTAATTTTGCAATAACTGCATCCAACAAATCACCTGTTCCACTACCATTAGCCGACGAAATTGTAAAATAATCACCCAAACCTAACGAATAAAACTCTGTGGCATCATACAAATATTTACCATCGTCAACTTTATTTACGACTAAGAAGTATGGTTTATTTGTGCGTCTAAGCATTTCTGCCACATTGGAATCCAAGTCAGTAATACCCGTTTTCACATCAACCATAAAAATAATGACGTCAGCTTCATTCATTGCAAGAACAACTTGCTTACGAATAGCTTCCTCGAAAACATCATCAGATTTTACAGTAACACCACCAGTATCAATAACTTTAAACTCTCTTCCATTCCAAACACCCTCGCCATAGTTACGATCACGAGTAACACCACTTTGTGAATCTATAATAGCTTGTTTACCTTCGATTAGTCTATTAAAAAGGGTTGATTTACCAACATTTGGCCTTCCCACAATTGCGATTACTCCACTCATAGATAAAAAATTTATGCAAAGATAATGAAAATACACAAATGACACGAAACAAATTAGTTCGTACATCTTTTTGTTTACGCAGAACATCTAACCATCTTGATGTTCTCTCAAAAAAATCATACTTTAGCAAAAATTTTAACAATGAATAAAAGACCTATCATTCTTGTAACAAACGACGACGGTATTGAAGCCCAAGGCATACAATTTCTTACCGCAATTATGGAACAATTTGGCGATGTCTATGTGGTTGCACCACAACAACATCAATCAGGAATGTCTCAAGCATTAACACTACAACTACCCGTTCGTGTACGCACGCATAAGGAAACTGAAAACCTACATATTTATTCTGTAAGCGGCACTCCCGTTGACTGTGTAAAATTTGCAATGGATAAAGTTTTACCAAACAAACGAGCTGATTTAATTGTATCCGGCATCAATCATGGATCTAATTCAGCAAACAGTGCAATATATTCAGGGACAGTTGCTTGCGTACGCGAAGGAGCAATTAACAATATTCCATCAGTAGCATTCTCAAGCCTTGACTTTGCAGCAACAATCAATTTCGAACCATATAGGCCATACATTGAAAAAATCGTAAGAACTGTACTACAACAAGGTTTAGAAAAGCATGTATTTTTAAATGTCAACTTCCCAAAACCAGAGAATACAATCATGGGAATGAAAGTCTGCAAACAAGCAGATGGAATGTGGGTTGAACGATTTGAAGAAAACATCGATCCACTTGGCAGAAAATATTATTGGTTAACAGGCGGTTTCGAAAATGCAGAAAAAGAAAACAAAGAAACAGACGAATGGTGTTTAGAACATAACATTATATCAATTGTTCCTCTAAAAGTAGAAGCAACCGATTTCCAAACAATCACAGCATTACAAACATTAAACGAATAACAATGGCTGAAATTGAAGAATACGAAAAACCTAAAAAATTCGACAATTTTTGGTTAGGATTAGTGTTAGGAACTATCATTCCACCAATTGCATCGTACGGAGTGTACTATTGGTTCAACAGAACAAACTCATATTGGGAATTTATTCAGAAATTAAAAACATGGGGCATACAAACCGAAGTATTCTTATGGTGCGTACTTCCTATAGCATTTGTTTTTGCATTATTCTATTTTTTACACTACGACAGAGCAGCAAAAGGAGTTGTTTTCCCAACAATGATATACACAATCATTTTATTAATACTTGATTTATAATGAATTACTATATAATAGCAGGTGAAGCTTCCGGAGATTTACATGGTTCAAATCTAATTAAAGCGTTACGAGTTGCAGACGAAAATGCAAGTTTTCGTTTATGGGGCGGTGACCTAATGGCACAAGCAGCAGGCGTAGAGCTTGTAAAACATTATCGAACATACGATTACATGGGTATAGTAGAAGTTGTGAAACATGCCCGTTTAATATTAAACAATCTAAAATTCTGCAAACAAGACATTGCAAGCCACAAACCTGATGCTATTATATTTATAGATTTTCCTGGCTTTAATCTAAAAATAGCTCCATTTGCCAAGAAAATCGGAATTCCTACATTTTTCTATATTTCACCTACTGTTTGGGCTTGGAAAGAGAATCGTGTTAAGAAAATCAAAGCTTGTGTAGATCACATGTTTGTAGAATTGCCATTTGTAAAAACATTCTACGAAACCAGACACAATTATCATGTAGATTTTGTTGGACATCCACTACTCGATTCCATCGCGCAGTTTAAGGAACAACACACAACTGAAAGCTTTAAAAAAGCAAACAATCTACCTGACAAAAAATTGATTGCAGTTCTTCCAGGAAGTCGCGAATACGAAATCCGCGAGAACTTAAAAACAATGCAATCTATTTCTGAGAAATATACTGACTACCAATTTGTTGTAGCAGGAATGTCACGATTTCCAATAGATTTTTACAACAAATATATAACAGCAAACAACCTTTCTGTTGTATTTGACCAAACATACGAATTACTCAAAAAATCTGAAGCAGCAATTGTTGTATCAGGCTCTGCGACCTTGGAAACAGCGATACTAAATATTCCAGAAATCATTGTGTATCAAACAAGTCCAATTACTTGGAATCTCGGCAAATTGTTTGTCAAGCTCAACAATTTAGGCTTGCCTAATCTTATCATGGAGCACCAAATCACCCCAGAACTTTTACAAGAAGATATGACCTCCGACAAACTTTCGGCAGCACTAGATTCTATCCTATTTGATGAAAAATTCAGAAACGAGATTTTACACAATTACGAATTACTTCGTAACAAATTAGGAAACGAAGGCGCTTCACGACGAGTTGCCGAACATATTCAAAACTATATGAAAGACAAAAAATAAGATTTAACAATTGTGTAAAATCAGTTGAAATCTTATTTCTATTCATTGAAATATTTTGCCTATATTAGCGAAAATTTATTTCAAGTGAATAGGATTCTACATATTTGTATATCATTGTTTTTCTTGCCAAGCATACTATTTGCCCAAGAAAGCGAGCAAACAACAAAAGCAGACAGTACAAAAGAGCTTGTATCAGAACCGGTACAAGTACAACAAGAAGTTTATACCGCTTCTGATTTTGGATTAGTTATTCCTCAATTTTCTATTGATTACCTTCATGGAAAAATTGTAAACAAACATGGTATAAAAGATATTAATGGTTCGAACTACATACAACTTTCTGCTACAATGAATACAGGTACGCAAGAAGGTAGTTTTTTCAATTTCTATCATAAGCCACAAGTTGGATTTTCATTTCTTGTAGGTTGGCCAGGTAAAAGAGAAACATTAGGAACTGTTTTTGCACTCTATCCTACTTGGCGATACACATTTTTTGAGAGTAAAACAATTGGTGCTAACATTAAATTAGGAAGTGGATTTGCCTGGTTTACAAAACCATACGACAAAATCGACAATCCAGAGAACACACTTGTTGGTTCCCATCTTTCAAATGCAACAGAATTTGGAGTTTCAGTTTGGTTTAAATTCCATCCACAATGGAAAGTTGAAGCAGGAACATCATTACTTCATTTTTCAAATGGCCACACTGCAATACCAAACTATGGTTTGAATGACATAACTGCTAGAATTGGCGTTATTTACGAACCTGGAACATTAACAGGCACACAAACATTTGGTCGTCAATTACCACAAAAAGATACAGACTGGAAAAAAACAATTATGCTTTCGTTAGGAAGACATGAACTTGCTTTTTCAAGTTTTCCAACCGACGGACCTTCGTACAATATATATAAGGTTTCCGGTTACCTATCAAAACGCTTAACAAACATTAACGAATTCCAATTGGGTATATCTGCTTCTTATTATGAAAGTTACTATGAATTTATTCATTTAACAAACTACTATGACAGATTACAAAGATTAGGAGCATTACAACTAGCAGCTCATGTTGGTCACGAATTCCTAATCAACAGATTTGGATTAGTTACAGACTTAGGAGTAAAAATAATAGATCCATTCTATCGATCATATATGCTAAATAGAGACGAATCACTTTGGTTCAAATCAATCTTCGCTCCAAAAATTGGATTTAAATTCTACCCTATTTGGAATTCTTTTGCTAAGCAAAAAATGGCAATGGGTATGTATATAAATACTAACGGAACTCAAGCAGATTATGTAGAATTTAGCTTGTCTTATTCATTCTAGCCTATGAGAAAGCATGTTTCCATACAACTGATTATTAGTGTTTTATTTCTACACTGTACACTTTTTGCATGGTCACAAAATGCAATGCAAAAAGACTTGAACAAATATTGCAACGACGAGAAAAACTTTTTCTATACCAATGTTGCAGTTAGCGTAAGAGACTTAAATTCTAGCGAAGTAATTGCTGGCATTAATCAAAACCATTCGATGATTCCTGCCTCAATTGTAAAACTATACACATCTGCTGCTGCATTATCGTATTTAGGTGATAATTTTCGTTTTAAAACAATCGTTGGATATACAGGAAACATCGACAAAAGCGGAACACTCGTAGGAGATGTTGTAATTGTCGGCGGCGGCGACCCAACAACAGGATCAAAATTCTTTCCTTCCACAAAATCATTTATCGACACTATCGTCAAAGCCGTAACTAATGCAGGCATAACAAAAATAAAAGGAAGCGTTGTTATAGATTGCTCTTTATATAAAGACGAAAAAGAGTCTATTCCAAAAACATGGCTTTTTGATGATTATGGAAAAGATTATGCTGCAGGTGTTTTCCCTGTTTCTTATCAGGATAACATATTTCAAATCAGCATAAAAACTGGTGACAATGGAGAAGTTTCTGGATTTACAGACAGTACAGAGAATGAGAATCTTAAATTAGCAGAATCAGAAGATTCCACTATCCTATTCCATTCTAATGCAGACGATCAATTGGTAAAAATTACAGGATATTTACCACCAAATCGTAATGAATATGTAGTTCGAAGCGCCATGCCATCGCCACCAGATGTATTAGGTATGGAATTACATCAAGCATTCTTTAGAAAAGGATTGGTACAATACACCCATCAATATAAGATTTCAAAGAAAAGTATTCCTGTCACAGTTTTAAAGGAAATCTATTCTCCTCAATTACAATACATTGTAGCTATAATGAACTATTATAGCAGCAACAACTACGCAGAACATTTAGTAAAATATATCGGTTATTCACAAAAAGGTATCGGAACATTTTCCGATGGTGCACTTTCCGTTCTAGCATATTTTAAAACCTTAAAAATGGAATGCGGAGGCGCTGCATTATATGACGGTAGTGGTTTGTCTCGTACAAATTACATCAATGCAAACCACATGACAGAATTCTTGGTTAAAGAATACAACACTGTAGGTGGTGTAAATTCTGCATTTTATAAAAGTTTGCCAACATCAGGAAGAAGCGGAACACTTCGTTCATTCCCATTCCCTGCAAAATTGGTAGATAAAATACATGCCAAAACAGGTTCTATGACAGGCGTACGAAATATGGCTGGATATATGGACACGAAGTCTGGTAAAAAGATTGCTTTTTGTGTTATGTTTAATGGATTTCTAGACACTGATTCAAACATGAAAGTTAAACAAGCACAAATACTTGAAATGATTTATAATAATTACTAATGGCTACTCCTTCTCAATATTTCAAACATAAAACAATATGGATTTCCGGTGCTTCTAGTGGTATTGGTAAACACATTGCACTTTGTTTATCTTCTATAGAAGGAGTTTCGCTCATACTTTCTGCACGAAGAGTCGAGAAACTTACAGAAGTAGCAAATGAATGCGAACATAATGGAGCAAACTGCAAAGTATTCCCTCTAGATCTTGAAAATACGGCTCTATTAGAAGAAAAGACAAAAGAAGCAATACAACTATTTGGAAAAATAGATATTGTCGTACATAACGGTGGAATTAGTCAACGATCGCTTGCATTTGAAACTCCGATAGAAAACGATAGGAAAATTATGGAAATTGACTACTTCAGTTCCATAATTATAACCAAAACATTACTTCCACACATGATGGAAAATGGTTTTGGACACATTATTGTGACAAGTAGCATATCGGGATGCTTTGGTTTTCCACAACGCTCTGCATACTGCGCAGCAAAACATGCAATATATGGTTACTACGAGGCATTAGATATAGAAATGCGTTCCCAAAATATTGCTGTCACTATTGTCTCTCCAGGAAGAATCAACACACCGATTTCCCTATCGGCACTGACAAAAGAAGGCAAGCCACATGGAGAAATGGATCCTGGACAAGCAAAAGGATTGGACGCAGGTATTTGTGCACAACGAATAATAAAAGGTGTAGCAAAAAAGAAACACGAAATTTTAGTAGGCAAAGGAGAACTTATAATGGTTCATATCTACCGAAAGTTCCCTCGCCTATTTCATTTATTAGCAACAAAAATTAATCCGACATAAAATTATAACTATGGGAAATAACTATTATATCCGAGGAATGGAACAATTAGGCATTGGAGTTACAGATGTACATGCAGCATGGAAATGGTATCGTGAAAACTTCGGTGCAGATATTAAAATTTTGGACGATGACTCTGAAGCTAAGTATATGCTTAAATACACAGGAGGTGTTCCACATCGTCGTCATGCAATTCTTGCTGTAAGCCTACAAGGTGGCGGCGGTTTTGAAATTTGGCAATACAAATCTCACGAATCGACTAAACCTTTATTCGACATTCAATTAGGTGACTGTGGTATTTACGCTGGTAAAATTAAAGCGTGCAATGTTGAAAAAGCACACGATTTCTTCAAAGTAAAAACCGACGGAACTAAAACATCTGAACTATGTACAGATCCGAAAGGAGATACATATTTTTGGTTACAAGATCCATTTGGAAACTATTTCCAAGTAATTCACGACACATATCAATTCAAAAACGAAGGAAAAATCACAGGTCTTTCCGCAGGTGCTGTTATTGGTGTACCAAACATTGATGCTGCAATGACATTGTACAAAGACATTCTTGGATACGATATTGAAGTTTACAAAACTGATGCTGCCGTTTATCAAGATTTTGCTTTTGTACCAGGTGGAAATTCTACATTTAAAAGAATTTTGCTACGCCATTCCGAAAAACGCGAAGGTGGATTCGGCAAAGTATTTGGACCAAGCGAAATTGAATTAGTAGAAGTTTGCGACAGAACTCCAAGAAATATGTTCGAAGGCAGATTCTGGGGAGATAGAGGTTTTATCCACCTTTGTTTTGATGTACAAGGCGTAGATGTTTTGCGTGAATATTGCAAAGAAAAAGGTCATCCTTTTACTGTTGACACATTAGAAGTATTGAACGGTGGTGATTTTGACATGGGCGATACTTCGGGAATGTTCGCTTATATTGAAGACCAAGGAGGCACACTGATAGAATTCACGGAAGCATATAAAATTCCACTAACAAAATGGTTTGCCCTAAAACTAAAAGGTCGTGACCCTAAAAAACCGCTTCCTAACCTATTATTGAAAGCACTTAAACTAAAAAAATATAAAGAATAAAAGTTTAAGTAGTAAAAAATTATTATACTTGCATTACAATTACAAACAATTTAAATTATACTATTATGGCTCACAAAATTTCAGAAGATTGTATCGCATGTGGTGCTTGCCAAGGCGAATGTCCAGTAGGCGCTATTGAAGAAGGAGATATTTTCAAAGTAAACGCAGATACCTGCACTGACTGCGGTTCTTGCGAAGATGTATGTCCTACAGGTGCTATTAAAGGCGAATAATTTTCGTTTTTTAGAAGAATAAAAAAGGTCGGCAATTTGTCGACCTTTTTTTATTTATTCAAATGGATTTTCTTTATCAAAATCAGGTTGATAATAATCATTACTCTCAAGCAATTGTGTCCAACCATTTTCAAAACCTAGTTCTTCTAATTTATCTAACACAAAATCATATTCAGAGACTTGCAATGTTCTGTTAATAGAACTGATTTCTAAAGCTTTATACACAGGACTATATTGCGACATCAACGAGATAAAAACCTTATTCGTACACGTCTTCTCCAATAATTCCAACGCTTCCAAACTATTTGCAACATGATTTGGCAACACTAAATGACGAATTATCAACGCAGGATTTTCATCAGACAAAACATCTTTTTTCTGTCTATACATTTCAGAAATAGCCTGCAATGCAATCTCACTATAATTTTTCACAGAAGAAAATTCAACGCCTAATTGATCGTAAGCATACTTGAAATCAGGTAGATAAAAATCAACAATAGATTCAATTTGTCGTAATGACTCAACAGAATCATATGCATTTGTATTATAAATTATTTTAGGGAAAAATCCTCTTTGATGTAACAAATCAACGATTTGCACCATATATGGTATATGACTTGAAGGAGAAACAAAACCGACAAACTGTACACCTTGTACAAGTATATCAATAATGTTTTCTACCGCAACATTCACATCTGTAATTTCGTTCTGTATATGCGACTGAGGTTGGCTTATTTGATAATTTTGACAATATACACAATGTAAATTACAACGAGAAAAGAACACATTACACACTCCATTTTCACTACCCGGGATAGGCTCTTCCCCCTTATGTAAACAAATTTTAGCAATATGTAAACTAGAATCAAGTTTACAGAAACCTAACTGGCCATTTGTACGATCAACGCCACAATTATGAGGACATAAAGTACAATGAGAAAAACAAGAATTATTCATTGTCTCCTTCGCAATAATATAACTGTCCTTTATATATGCGGTATTGTATGCCATCAATTGTTACTTTTTCTTCAGAATCACAAGGAGAAGTATTCAAACTATTATATACTGTATAAATATCAGAATAAGAATACTTTCCATCCAAGTCAACCTGTTTCAAACGGAAATACGAAAATACAGAATTTTCCACATTTACATTCGGTAAACATGTATATTGTGCACCATCACTTGAAATAGACGAGACATGATTTGTACATTCTATCCAATCTTTTCCATTTTTAGAATATTCGACAACAAAATAATCATTATTTGTTTCTGACGCTGTTTCCCAATCAAAGACACCATTTACATAAACAAAACTTACCAATTCTATAGGTAGCAATTTTTTCAAATCCACTTCAGCAATACAATTAGCATAAGAAGAATATCCAGCGATAACATCAATTGCTTTATATCCTGCATATCCTCCAGGCACACCTCCATATTTATCTTTTTGCGGATTAATATCCCATTCATCTTCAGGTCCCCAACTTTTACCATTTACAACATTAGGCCACCCCCCTGTTCCATAATTATACACAACATAACCATTGAAAAAGCCTATTCTATCTGCACCTATCGGTTCATCAAAATAATTATTGCGCCATGTTGTTCCATCTCCTTCTACTGGATTTCCACAAAGGTTTACAACAGTATATTGTTCAGCCACAATTTTTACATTATCCCATGTATGATACCCTTCCAATGACCCAAGAGTAAGAATTGCATTCTCAGAAGCTGTACCATTATACTTCAAATAAATATCCTTAGTAGAAGTTATTTTATCAGAAACAACATGACCTTCTATTATGATTCCGTTCGAGATATTTGCATTAATTGTTATTTCACTAGATTTTACATATGAACATTCCGGGAAATCAACATCCTGACCTTGACCATTTTGTATTGTCATTTTATCTGTAAGCCAAATTCCATTGAAAGGCTGTATATTATATACATATCCAATATTCACTGTATTTGCAGAAATAGAAGACGAACATGTGGTATAGAAATATGGTTCATTAGAATTCTTATACGCAAGTTTCGAAATCGAAAAATCTTTTTCACAAACTATTCTACCTTCACAGACTAAACACGTATTTAATCCAACTTCCGTTCCACCATATTGATTAACACTTGATATTGTAAAATTTCTACATTCAATCGTCATACCATTCGGAATTCTAAATGTACCCAGATTTCTATATTGCGCTTCAGTTAAATTTAAATTAATGTCCCCATTACTATCTGTACACACATTTATAAATCCTCCTGCATCAACAACCAAGTCATAACATTTAGGCCAAGTCGGGTTTAATAACTTATCTATCGTACCATATTTTGCAATAAAATCACTTTTATTTCCCAATCCACTCACATCACTACTTCCATATATATACACATCATTACCAGTACCATCGTCAAGATAACTACCAGCGCCATACTCTATACCATTCCAAATATCATAGTCCCCTGTCACAACAACCGTTGCATCTGTTGCTTTTATATCACCGATATCCACTTTAATGATTCCCCAACCTAATGGAGAATGACCGTCTTGATATAAATTACCATTAATAACAGTTTTTGAATTGGAACTCAATTGAAGCGTTCCTTTTTCTTCTATTGTTAAATTTCCATTTACAATAAATTGCGAACCTGCAGAAATAATTAACGTTTGATTATTCGTTACAGTAAGATTACCCGTAACTTCCAATCTGTCACCTTCCGGCAAGGTATATACATTCTTTGTATTAGGTAAACTAGCAACACTTGTATATGTCTTAGAATATCCAATAACGTCTCCCAATAGCAACAAAATCAAAAAAATAATTCTTTTCATACTTTTTTCAAATTTGTATTTCTTACAAATATACAACAACCCAAAAGCGATTGCAATAAAATCAAGAAGAAACGAGAAAATTGTTTACTCAAATGAATATTTGAGTTTCAATAAAGAACAATTACCTTTGTACAGAAACATAAATATATGAATAGAAGAGTTTTCATAACGGGCGGCGCTCATGGTATCGGTCTTGGACTTGTAGAAGCATTTCGTAAACAAAACGATACAGTTGCATTTTGTGACATTAACAAACAACAAGGAGAAAAAATCGCACAGAAATTTGATGCGAAATTCTTTTATGTAGATGTTACAAACAAAGACGATCTCGAAAATTGCGTATATTCTCTTTTTAAGGAATGGAATGATATTGATATAATAATCAATAATGTTGGAATTGGAAACTTTAAACCTATCACCGAAGTTTCCGTCGAAGAATTTGACACTGTATTACAAACAAATCTTCGCTCTGCATTCATCACTTCTCGCCTTTTAGCAATACATAGAAAAGAGAACGGTAACAATCAATATGGCAGAATCATAAATCTTTGTTCTTCCCGCTACCTTATGAGCGAAGCTGGAACCGAAGCATACAGCGCATCAAAAGGTGGGATCTATTCACTAACACACGCATTATGCATATCGCTTGCACCTTACAACATTACCGTAAATGCCATAGCACCAGGCTGGATACATGTGGATGAGAATGAAATTCTAAGACCAGAAGATCATACATTTCATCCAAGTGGCAGAGTCGGAATTGTCGAAGATATTGCAAACGCAGCCCTATTTATCTGTGAAGAAGCAAACAACTTTTTTAACGGACAAACTATAACTATCGACGGCGGCGTAACAAGAAAAATGATATATCCAGAATAATTTTTCTTGAATATTTATAAAAATATATAAGCACTTACAAACAAATCATACATAACATATAACAAACTGAGTTTCAGTATTTTTAGCACATAAAATCTAATCAAATTTTTTATACATTTGTGTTATAGACGCAACACAAATGAAACATATTTTTACACTACTCATAGTTATGAGTTGCTTATGTCGTATTGTCTGTTCTCAAACAACTACAATCACTTCTAATTTGAATGTGGACAAACTCGTCATAGCTGAAAATACAACACTAATCAATACAGCAAAAATTACAATCTCGGATTCTCTTATAATTTACGGTACACTTATAAATAATGGTATTATCTACGCACAAGAAGGCTTAGTAAGCGGAGGCACAATCTGTTCACACAAAAAGGATTCCATAAAAATAACCAACGACCTAACACTAGCAAATGCCTACATAACATCTACCGACTCCATAAACAGCGTAAACATTACAACAGCTAACATTTACATTAACGACTATACAACTATTGAATCCGCCTACATCACAACAAATAATCTTATAATAAATGATACTCTTGAATTTACAGGAAAAATTGGTGTAAAAACCGTCTTAAATGATTTTATCATAAATGGTTGTTTCAAAAATACAGACAACGAAAACATAGTATTATATGGAAATGCAATAAACAATTCCCCCAACCTATGCACTAATGCCAATTTCGAACTTTGGGGTACAGACAAATATATAACTGGCAATTTTTCATGCTATCGCATTGATTTAGAAAAAGAAACATCAACATATACGAATTATGGTTCGATAACTGTAACCACATCTTTTTCTGGAAAAGGTACACTTACTCAAGGAACAAATTCCTTTTTAGAAATAAAGACCACTACAAGTCCTAAAATTATTGCTAAATCAGAAGGAAACACTGTTTCTTACACAAGAGGCGGAAATCAAACCATAAACTGTAATGAATTCTATAATTTAATCATTTCAAAAGACAGGACCTCCTCCATTGTATTATCTCAAAATACATCCATAACAAACTCACTATCAATCGAAAAAAAAGCATTTATCGACTGCAACAACTATGAATTATACATACAAAAAGCTCAAAACATAAATAATGAAGAAATCCTTCCCCAAGAAACAACTGGAATATTTCTAAGAAATGGCAAAATCACAATAGATATAGAGCCAAACCAAAATGTCTTTATTCCACTCTTAACAAACGACACAACTATTGCAAATCTATCATTAAAAAATCCTGAAAACGAAAAACATACATATATAATTGATAGCGTGTTCAACTTTATTACCTATAGCGGAATATCAACCGACGAACATATAGAACAAGAATTCATACAAACGACCTGGCATTTATTATCCGATGCGAACAAAGTTCAAATCGGATGTTTTTGGAGTACGAAGAACGAATTACCATATTTTATTTCCGATAGTAGCACTATTTATCAATCCACAGGAAAAGGATGGAAAAGCCTACCATACTTTTATCAAAATCAAGCAATTACACACAAACCAGAAGGGTATTTCACTGTAGGAAATCATCTATCTTTTCTACCTATTTCAATTTATGAAGTTTCCATACAAGAAATTGACGATTACGTGGAATTTCGTTGGAAGTCTGAGCAACATAACACAATAACAATTGAAAAATCATACAATGGAATTTCATTTTTCAAACTAGCAGAAATCACCAACACCAATGGCAACTTCCATTATTGTGAAAAACAACAAAAACATAACGGCATCACCTATTATAGATTTTCCACCCAAGACAATAAAGGTCACACAGAGCACTCTACCATTTACCAAATTAAATCCAACAACAACTTTTCTATAGACATAGACAAAACAACAGAAACTATCTTCTGCAATTATCCAACCGATTATTCCATAACAATTTACGATTCTTTCGGGAACGCCTTACGAAGAACACAAAACACTCCTATTTCACTACACAATTTACCACATGGAATATACTTTATAACCGCAAAAAATGCCACCAATAAAATCACACAAAAAATCCTTTGGTAAGCATTGCAATTGGTTATATTTACTATCTTTGGGCAATAAAAATATCAATATGAAAAAATTACTTTTATCTTGTATTGCATTGATACTGTTCACTTTGTCATATGCACAAGACACAAACAAAGTTGTAAAAACTACAGGTCATGTTTCTATAAGCGGAAAAACTGTCAACTATGAGGCCAACACAGGTTTTCTTGCCCTACAAGGAAAAGACGGAAAAGCAAAAGCTAACATTTTCTACATTGCATATACAAAAAGTGATGTTTCTGACACAAGAAAACGTCCTGTTACATTCGTATTTAACGGCGGACCAGGTTCTTCTTCCGCATGGTTACACATGGGAGCTATCGGTCCTATGAAAGTAGTTACATCGGAATATGGTAAAGCTGAAATTCCACCAAAAACATACAATTTGGTAAATAACGACCAATGTTGGCTTGACATTACAGACCTTGTATTTATCGACCCTGTTGGTTGCGGTTTTAGCAAACCTATAGGAGAAGAAAAAGCAGACCAATTCTATGGCTACGAAAACGATATAAAAACTACCGGGGACTTCATAAACCAATGGACGAGCGAGAACAAACGTTGGGGATCACCAAAATTCCTAGCTGGAGAAAGTTACGGAACAACAAGAGCATGTGGTGTTGTCAACTACCTTATGGAAGAATATTCAATGTATTTCAATGGTATTTCACTTATTTCATGTGCTTTGGATTTTGAAACATTACGCGAATACGAAGGAAATCTTCTTCCTTATATTTGCAACCTTCCAGTATATGCAGAATTAGCTGTATTTCACGAAGTAATCACACCAGAAAAAACGACTGACGAATTCGTTGAAGAAGCAGAAGAATTTGCTTTGGGAGAATATGCACAGGCTTTATTAAAAGGCGACTTATTGTCAATCAATGAGAAATACGCTTTAGCAAAGAAAATTGAATCATTCATTGGTATTAATGCTGATATTATTTTTGATCATGATCTAAAAATACCAAGCTGGCAATTCCGTAAATTATTACTTGACAAACAAAACTTACTAGTTGGAAGATACGACGGACGACTAACAATGCCAGACCCAACAAACAATAGAGATTATGCATCCGAAGATCCTAGTTACACAGAAATAGCAGGAGCCGTAAGCGCTGCATTCAACGACTACGTTCGTAATGAATTAAACTACCCTATTTCTAATAGATTTTATCTAATTGGCGATGTTCGTCCATGGAAATATGGTGATGGAAAATATTTAAATGTGATTCCAGAATTACGTAACGCTATGTTTGTAAACCCAAACATGGAAATCCTTGTAGCTAACGGACGCTACGACCTTGCAACAAGTTATTTCGGAACGGTATTCGCATTCAATCACATGAATCTACCAGCCATTCTACGAAACAGAATCACATTCACTTATTATAACGGCGGACACATGATGTATTTAGTTCCTTCAGAGTTAAAAAAACTCAAAGAGGATGTCACAAAAATGTATAACAAGGGCTTAGGAATGTAAATTCCATTAAATTATAAACTATGAGAATAACTACAGATTATTTAGTTATCGGTTCAGGACTTGCCGGATTAAGTTTCGCATTAAAAGTTGCAGAAACAGGTTCTGTTACCATCATTTCAAAAACAAAACTTGACGAAACAAATACATCATACGCTCAAGGCGGTATTGCAGCAGTTCTTGAGACATCTTCATCGGATAGTTTCCAAAAACATATAGACGACACTTTGATAGCAGGCGCTGGTATTTGCGACAAAGCTGCTGTTGAAAAAGTTATCGAATACGCTCCCAATGCCATAAAAGACTTAGTGTCTTGGGGAACTCAATTCGATAAAGACGACGCAAACAAACAAAGTTTTGACTTACATCGCGAAGGCGGACATAGCAATCACAGAATTCTTCACCATAAAGACAACACTGGTTTTGAAGTACAACGAGCACTATGCGAAAAAGTACGTTCACACAAGAATATTACAATCTACGAAAACTTTTTTGCCGTAGATTTAATCACCCAACATCACCTAGGAAATCTTGTTAAACGTCACCAAACAGATATTAAATGCTATGGTGCTTACGCGTTAAATTTAGAGAACCATAAGGTTGTAACAATACTAGCGAAAACAACAATGTTAGCAACTGGTGGTTCTGGTCAATTGTTTCTAACAACAACAAATCCTGTAGTTGCAACAGGCGACGGCTTTGCTATGGTTTATAGAGCAAAAGGTATTGTCGATAATATGGAATTTGTGCAATTCCACCCTACTGCACTTTACAATCCTAGCGAATCGCCAAACTTTCTTATAACAGAAGCGATGCGTGGTTTTGGAGCAATTCTTCGAAATAAAGACAACGAAGCCTTTATGACCCGCTATGACGAGCGTGGCAATCTCGCTCCTCGCGACATTGTTGCCCGAGCTATCGATAACGAAATGAAGAAAAACGGCGACGACCATGTATATCTAGATTGCCGTCACTTAGACTCTGAAGCATTAAAAGAACATTTTCCTCATATATACGAAAAATGTTTATCTATCGGTATAGATATCACTAAGGACATGATTCCAGTAACTCCTGCTGCACACTATTTCTGTGGTGGTGTAAAAGTTGACTTAGAAGGAAGGACATCCATTAAATATCTATATGCTGCCGGCGAAACTACTTGTACAGGCTTACATGGTGGTAACAGACTTGCATCAAACAGTTTACTTGAAGCAATCGCATACGCCGACTTTGCATCAAAAACTGCCCTAAAAGAAAAAGACGAAAATCCTTGGCAAGAAAATATTCCAGACTGGAACGACGAAGGTACTTCGCACCCAGAAGAAATGATTCTTATTACGCAAAGTTTGAAAGAAGTAAAACAAATTCTTAGCAACTATGTTGGAATCGTACGAAGCGAAGTTCGCTTGAAAAAAGCATTTAATCGCCTTTGGACAATATATTCCGAAACAGAAGAATTATACCAACAAACAAAACTGTCACGGAAATTGTGCGAGCTACGAAATCTTATCCAAGTTGGTTACCTCGTAATCAAGGCGGCGAAAGCACGAAAAGAAAGCGTTGGAGCTCACTATATGGCTGATCATCCTAACAAAAAAAACAATTAAATCATAGTTTTTTAAAGTAAAAGCCGAATAGAAAAATATGTTCGGCTTTTTTTGTCAAAATTACCGTTTTATTTTTCCAAAAAAGAACTGCATTTTTTTATTTCAAATTTTATCAATCTTTTTGTAGTATCTATGGTTACACAAAATACTATATTAACAATTACAGGTTCCGATAGCACTGGAGGTTCAGGCATACAAGCTGATATAAAAACCATATCAGAACTGGGCGGCTATGCAACTTCTGCCATCACTTCTATCACCGTACAGACAACATTGGGTATCCAAGAATTTTTTGATATTCCAACTAATATTGTTGCCGAACAAGTAGAAGCTGTTTTCAACGATATGCAACCTGAAATTGTAAAAATCGGTATGATTCGAAACCACACAATCATACCTATAATATGTGATGCCATACGAAAAAACAAACCGAAATATATCATCTACGCACCTGTGGTACATTCCACAACAGGCGAAGCTTTGATGAACCAACAAGTTCTTGACAGCATCCAAAAAGAACTTATCCCTTTATGCAATCTCATCATAGTAAAGAAAGAAGACGCATCGATTTTGCACAGCGAAGACTTCAAGAAAAAGCTTCATATAATTGACGACTCACTCCTACATGGTTATGCAAATAAATTCTCAAGTGCTATAGCGGTATTTCTTGGAAAAGGCGCAACACCTGAAAAAGCTATAGAATCAGCAAATGCATATTTAAACACACAAATCATCCATTCACATAACCTTACCGGTAGATGTAATGAATTGTACAATGAATTTATCAATGCACTTGCAAAATATGGGAAAAAATATAGCGACGTACACTTCTATGCCGAGCAATTAAATGTAAGCAGCCGTTACCTATCCCAAGTAACAAAACGAACTTCAGGCATGGCTCCCAAAACAATTATAGACAACTATATCATAAAGGAGATAAAAACAGAACTGAAAACCACCGGTAAAAGTATTCAGGAAATATCTTACGAATTCGGATTTTCTTCACAAGCAAACTTTACCAAGTTTTTCAAAAAAATGGAGCAAATTTCTCCAAAAGAATTTCGAAATAAGAAATAACAGTTAAGAAAACCAACCACACAATGATTTAGGCGCACAAACAAATTCACATACCAACAAAGCGCCAAAACAATTCTAATTTTTATCAATTCAAAAAAACTATATCCATTCTTATTTATTATGTGAATAGGAATGAATACTTTTGCATTGTAAAAATTACAAAAATGGAAAAATATCTTGATATACTCTGTGTCTGTACCGACTATCAGTGCCTACGCACTATACAAGACGCTACTCAAGAAACACATTTTTCCATACACAACACTACAACCCTACTCGATGCTGAAACTATTATTGAAAAGGTAAAGCCACAACTTATACTCTGCGAATTATCATTTGCCAAATTATATGGCTCCAGCCTTTTCAAAAAAATACGAGAAACAAACCCACATGCACTTATAAACATATTGCTTTACAAAAAAGACAAAACCTCTATTTTTAAAGCAATGTCGTATGGCATACACAACTATCTTGTTTTTCCAATAGAAACAGAAGATTGTGCACATTACATAAATCTATGTGAACTAATTATAAAAACAAGAAATAAAACAAACAAAGGAAACAGTCCATGCAAAAATTTTCAAAAAACACTTTGCATAGACAACAATATTGAGAACATTCCAGAAACGGTGGATTCTTTGCTTGAATTGTGCAACAAAAATTTCGACCAAAACGAAATTAGAATCGGACTGGAAGAATTAATCATCAACGCCATAGAACATGGCAATCTAAACATTACTTTTAACGAGAAAAACAAAGCGATACTTGACGACACTTTCGAGCGATTAGTACAAGAACGCCTTAACAATCAACTATATAAAGACAAAAAAGTAACTATTTCTTTTTATCAGACTTCACAATACGATGAATGGCAAATCGAAGATGAAGGAAATGGATTTGATCCAAGCGAAATACCAACATTCACAAAACTTTCGCAAATTCAACAACTTCACGGACGTGGCATCTTAATCAGTCGTTTCCAATTTGATGAAATCGAATACAAAAACGACGGAAGACTCGTAAGAGTCCGTCGTTATGCTTCTATATAAAACCGCTTATAATCGTTCTTCTGGCAACGATTTCTTTATATCGGTCTTCACTCCTAATTCTTGCAATTTATGAGCACCTTTTAGTACACTTTGATTTCCGGTATAGAGTTTCTTTTCCGTTTTCTCGTAGCAATCTGATATCGCCTGGATTTTCTTTCCCATTTCTTCAAACAGAGATATAAAATCCGACACACGATTCAATAATTCTTCTGCGCGATGAATTATTTCTGCTTGATTTTTATTTTGTTCCACTTGCGTCCAAGCCAACTCTATCATACGAAGCAATGCTATCAAATTTTGTTCACTTGTAACAAAAACGCCCTTCGCAAAAGCATTGCTCCATAATTTATTATCGTTCATCAAAGCCAACTGCATAGCCATTTCGTTCGGAATAAACATAATTACATAGTTTATAAACGGACGAGAACCAATCACATATTTACTATAATTTTTTCTCGATAATTCATCTACATGCGCATACACACTTGTAAGATGATTTTTCAAAGCAAGTGCGCGCTCTTCTTCTGTTTCCGCATTCTGATAATCAACAAATGCCGTAAGCGATGTTTTTGAATCTATCACGACATCCTTTCCATCCGGATAATGCACTATAACATCCGGAATCATTTTATGATTTTCATCATTCGATAGAACCTTCCCTTGTTCATCTAACAAAGTCGTCTGCACATCAAAATGTTTACCTTTTACAAGTCCTTGACTTTCAAGAATTTGATTTAAAACCAATTCTCCCCAATTACCTTGCAGTTTAGGATTATTATTTTTCAACGCATTCGCCAGATTATCAGCCTTTTGTCCTATATCAACACTTCGTTCCATCATGGTACGGATTTGCTGTTCCAATGTAGCACTTTCTTTTGTATGACTCTCCCGGCTCGCTTCTACCGATTTCTTCATGTCTCCTATAGTCTCCTTTAACGGACTAAGTATGGCATCCATCTGTAATTTATTGGTATCCGCAAGCTGCTTTTCTCGTTGAATTAATAATTGTTCTGTCGCCGACTGCAACTGTTCCTGTACTAATTGTAACTGTTTATCAAATTGATCCTGACGCAACTTTTCATCATCCTTAGCTTGCTGAACTAACATTTCTATTTGTCCATCCAAACGTTCACTTTGCGCACGGAAAGCTTCTTTTTCCTCACGAATTTGCAAAATATCATTTTTCAAAGTTCGCAATTCTTCTTCACGAATAGCTATAGTCCTATCCTTTTCGTCAACCAATGTCTGTAATCGAATAATGTCCGCTTCATAATTATTTGATTTTTTCCTATACAAACGATCAACACAAACATATACAATAAGAGCTACAGCAACTAGCGCAACAACAAAAATTATTTCCATATCTATTCCATTTTCTTCAAATATACTGAATCAACGAAAAAACGCAAGATGGCAATGTAAAAAACTATTAGAGATTAGTATCTCTCAACAAAATTCAATACCTTTGAAAATTATTCAAAAAAAATTAAGATACGATGAATATAGAATCAGAATTTCTTCATCCCGAAATAGAAACTCTTTCTCGAAATGAGATCGAAAAACTACAATTACAAAGACTACAAGAAACGGTAAAACATTGTATGAACTCACCGTTCTATAAAAAAAAGTTTGAAGAAATAGGATTAAAACCAGAAGACATCACATCGCTTGATGACATAAAAAAATTACCATTCACAACCAAACAAGATTTACGAGACACCTATCCTTTCGGAATGGCGAGCGTTCCGCTACGTGAATGTGTTCGTCTTCATTCCTCATCGGGAACCACAGGAAATCCAACGGTAATATTACATACCCAAAAAGACTTAGACGAATGGGCAAATGCAGTAGCACGCTGCTTATGGATGGTCGGCCTTCGTCCTGACGACGTTTTCCAAAACTCATCGGGATACGGAATGTTCACTGGCGGCTTAGGATTCCAATACGGCGCAGAACGCCTCGGTATGCTTACCGTTCCTGCTGCAGCCGGAAATTCATTACGACAAATCAAATTCTTTACCGACTTTGGAACAACTGCCGTACACGCTGTTCCTTCGTACGTAACACGTTTATACGAAGTTATGCAACAACAAGGTATAGACCCTCGTAAAGACACAAAACTAAAAGTGCTTGCTATCGGAGCAGAACCACACAGTGAAGAACAACGGAAACGCATAGAAGATATGATGGGCGTAAAAGCATATAACTCATTCGGTATGAGCGAAATGTGCGGTCCTGGCGTTGCTTTCGAATGTAAAGAGCAAAACGGTCTTCACTTTTGGGAAGACTATTACATTGTCGAAATCGTAGATCCAGAAACGCTCGAACCCGTTCCTGACGGCGAAATCGGCGAACTAGTACTTACTACTCTCAACCGCGAAGCTATGCCACTACTTCGCTACAGAACACGAGACCTTACACGCGTTCTTGGCAGAACTTGTCCATGTGGCCGTAACCACATTAGATTAGACCGTATGCGTGGAAGAAGTGACGATATGATGGTTCTTCGCGGCGTAAACATCTTCCCTATTCAGATAGAAAAAATTCTTATGCAATATCCTGAATTAGGAAGTAATTATCTTATCACTCTCACGACAGACAACGACAATGATAATATGACCGTAGAAGTCGAACTCGCAGAAACACTTGCCAACGACTCAAAGCAATTCATAGAACTTACGAAGAATATAACTCGTGCATTAAAAGACGAAATTCTACTCACTCCTCACGTAAAACTTGTTGCAAAAGGTAGTTTACCTGTTAGCGAAGGAAAAGCCGTTCGTGTTGTCGATAAAAGAAAAGTGTATTTATAATTTCACTATTTAAGTATGGAAATTCTAGTAGATTAGTTTCCTTACACGAACACTCAAAATAATAAACAAAAGAACATCGCTCCATTAGGGCGATGTTTTTTTGTCGCACACCACAAAGCGACATTATTTCTAAAAATTCTCACATCATAAAATAAGAATTTTTAGTGCATAAGACATGCACAAAACTATGACTAACAGCATAAAATCTATATTAAAAATAGATCAAAATCTATCAATTGCATATTTGTTGCACATTATATATAATTGATTATTACATAATTAACAATATATAAACATTTTTACTAACAATTATATGCATTTTGCTTGCATTTCACATTTTTACATCATATTTTTGTCATGGTATTAATTTTAGGTTATCCGTATGAAGACACGTGTAAACAAAAATGCAAAACATTTGCTCACACTTGGAGCATGTTTCATAACGATGATTGGTGTTTTAAACCTATATCTTGCGAATGTAGTTACTGTTTCTGCCGATATGCCAGAAACTATGCAATATGGATCAAGCGTTCCTGTTACCATAACAATTGAAAAAGGAAATATCGATGGTTTTGGTAGATTTTCATGTACCCTACCAAAAGAATTCACGGCTACGTCAGACGACCAAAATTTTACTTTCGAAAATAATACCGTAACACTTATATGGGTTATGCTTCCTGAAAGCGACGCTTTTTCTTTCACATTTAACATTAATGTACCTGAAAAAGCAAAAAGTTCATTTACTCTTTCTGCCAAATTCGGATATGTACAAGACAATGAAAAACACTATGCGGAACTAACTCCTCGAACTATCAAATTAAAAGAAAATACTGGCGCAATTGCTTCCGCTACAGAAAAAATACGATACAACGACATTACTTGCTCTCGTACAATAGAATTTATGGCTAACGAAGCTATAGTTTCTATCACAACTGATAGAGCAAATGCAACTTCTATGTGTAAAATAGAGGAAATGTTACCGGCTGGCTATACAGCAAAAGTAATGGAAACACAAGGTGGCGAAGTTTCAACCATACAAAATGTTACTCGTTTTATGTGGACAAATGCTCCTGCAACTGAAAAATTCACCGTTACATATAAAGTAACAGCTGACAAAGGATACAATATCAACGATCTATTTATAAATGGAGCGTTTTCGGTTTACGATAATGGCGCAACAAAAAGCTTTGTGATTTCCGACAACTACAACGGCGTAAGCGAAAGCACCGGTTTGGTAACTAACAATACGGGCAACCACCCTATCACTATCGCCAATGGCGCAAGTAACGGATATTACTCGAGCGCAGATGTTTTAAAAACTATTTCAAACAAAAACTACACATCTGCTCAAGCACAATTCTTCTCGAACACAGCAGCTTTAAATTCCATCTATCAACCAAGCTCTGAAGAAATTGCGCAATTCGAAGAAGATTTAAATATTCCTATGCCTACAGCGGAAGCAAAAGAATATGAAATCAACCAAACCACAGAAACAACTACGACTAGCGAAATTGTTACGACTAAAGAAAATCCAGAATTGATAAAAAATATTTTATCACAAGGACAAACAGTAAAACCTACTATTTCGACTATAGAAGCAGAACAAAGTCAAATAACACAAACGACTACACAAAAAACGACTCAAATCACAACTACAACAACGACAATAACTCCTATTGTAAAACAAGAAGAGAAAAAACTTGAGCCTAAATCTGCTCCTGCAACAAAAACAACATCGACAGTAGCAACGGCACAAAAATCAAGTCCTAAAAGCACTGCTACGTTATCAAACAAGAACAATACTGCACAACGAGAGACAAAAGTAAGTAACGGTGCAAACAATGTATCGTACCGCGTACAAGTGGCTGCCTCACATAAGCCTATAAAAAATGCGCAATCTTTCTTTGCAAAAAGAAATGTACACGATGCCATTGCTTCAGAAAAAATCGATACTTGGTACAAATACACTATTAAGAACTTCGACACGTATGTAAATGCTCGCAACTTACGAAATGCCGTTTGGGAACAAACTCCTATAAAAGGTGCATTCGTTGTGGCATACAATGGCAAAAAACGCATCACTGTGCAAGAAGCTCTAATGCTAACCAACCAAAAATGGGTTAAATAGTATTGAATTTTCCCAAAATTAGCGTATGTTTGTAATAAATCTATCGAAAAATGAAAAACAGGCTACTTACAGCTCTATTGTTTGTATTTCCTTTTTTGGGATATTCCCAAGAAAAAGAGCCTGTTAACTACTCAACTTTCGATAAAATCCTACAAATAGACAAGACGCCGCTTAAAAGCAGTTTAAAAATGCCAGTGTTTACCATTGGTACAGGTGTTGTGTCATTTCATGGAAATGTACAAAACGATGAGCCTTCAAATTTTTCGGTAGGTTGCAACGCTCTCCACTTCGAAATGCTACAAACTCTCTCCCCTACACTTCGCTTGGGGATTAGATACCTACGAAGCGAGGTTCGCGGAAGTAATTATTACCCAAACATCCAAACTTTTTACAATTTCAAGACTGAAGTCAATTCTTTCGGTGCTTTCGTTCAATATAAATTGACAAGAAAAAGCGCGGAATTATCAAATAGAAAGGTGCTTTCTCCTTTTGTAAGCGCTGGTATTTCAATACTACAACGCCCTGAAGCCCGTGGCGACTGGAAATCGAATGGAGAAACGATGTATTTGTGGTCTGATGGTTCTTTTAGAAACATGGAAGAAAATCCAACAAATGCTTCTCAGGCAAAAATTCTATACAGAGACTACGAATACGAGACCTCTTTGCAAGTAGAAAATAACGAACAACGTGGGTACTATACTCCTATCATATTTACTGCACCTGTGGAAATAGGTCTTACCTACAACATTTCCAAAGCGGTAAAAATGAATATTGGCTACCAATATCATTTTACTGCAACCAACACTATGGATGATGTTTCAAACCAAGGACATCATGCAAAAAAAGCATCGAAATGGCCTGACGGATTTTCATACGCATTTGTTAGTCTTACTACAGATCTTTCAAAAATATCACGAAAATCCATCTTTGAATCATATTACAACGAAAACTACTATATTGGTTGGGATGCCGACAACGATGGTATAGACGAGACCGAAGATGATTGTCCATACACACCTGACGGAATAGATGTTTTTGCAAATGGTTGCCCACTCGACGACGACAACGATGGAATTCCTAACTATTGCGACGTTGAACCAGAAACAAACGCATTCTTCCACGATACGAAAGGAAAAGGACTTACCGAAGAGGAACTCGTTGCAATCATGAAAAAGAACGAACGATTGACACAAGAAGAATTGTATGTATATTACCCAGATCTTTTAGACGGAAGATCAAGCAAACAAGGTTCCTACAAGCGCATTCCAAAGAAATTCAAGGATTGCGACATAGACAAGAACGATTTCATAGACCTTGACGAACTACTTGCCGTAATAAACTCATTCTTCGATTCAGGCAGAAATGCTGGAGTTGGCGCAACTCTAACGAGCAAAGATTTGTCTGAACTTATAGAATTTTTCTTCCTTCAATAAAATATGGCTATAACAATAAATCCGACACAATCACAACATCCTGTTGTTGTTATGTGTGAAAGAAATATGGTCGTAAACAACGACGACACTCTTTTATCGTTCAACGATATTGAAAACCTTAGAAACCATTGCATTATAACCGATTGTATAGAAGAAAAGGAATTTTCTCTTTGTGCCATAGAAATTCAAGATACGGCCACCCTACCCGATTGTTATAAAGTAAAAACTATCCGTCAGTTTTTTGCAGAAAACGACGAACAATTGACTACCATCGTTTCTCGTGCAAAAGCACTTATTAATTGGAGAAAAAACACACAATATTGCAGTATTTGTGGAAACAAACTCATAAATAGCACACAATTTACCGCAATGGAATGTCCTAATTGCAAAAAGATACATTTTCCACGCATAGAGCCGTGCATTATTGTACTCGTAAACAAAGGCGACAAGATTTTACTCGCACGACATGTACAACGCAATCAAGATATTTACGCTTGTATTGCCGGATTTATGGAAGCAGGAGAAACTGCTGAACATGCTGTAAAACGCGAAATTTTTGAAGAAACCGGAATTATGGTAAAAAATATACGATATAGAGGCAGTCAAAGTTGGCCTTTTCCTTCGCAATTAATGCTAGGATTTACTGCAGAATACGAAAGTGGAGAAATCCATACGCAAGAAGATGAAATTAGCGACGCACAATGGTTCGACCGAAATAACTGTCCGGCAACTCCGCCACCAGGATCTATTGCGTACAGACTTATACACCAAGATTATAACGATTAATTCTTATAGCCTAAAAACTCGTATAACTTATCTTTATTGGAATTAAAAGTTAACGAATTTGCTAACAGATGATAGTCTTTCTTGATTGGAGCGTACGCAAAAGCATATTGTAAGAATTCCAAACGGTTATCGTCGAAAGAGAATTCTTTTACTATTTGCTCTATCCCATACAATGGTATAGGACAAATGCGAACACATAATTTTGCCGCATCCATCTTTTTATCATCAAAACTCAAAGATTTAATATAACCAACAATTGCCTGAACTTGTTCTGCATTTGCCACATATACATATTCGACTGATTCAGAACGATCATATCGAGAGCCACGATTATGACGGTTGGCAGACTGAGAAAAAGAAACAACAGAAAGCAATAATGCAACAATTAAAACAGATATTTTTTTCATAACCTTATTTTTTAGAATTATAACGAAATACAGTTATTGCAAAACATATGCCACATTTTTAAACCTCCAGAAACAAAAAAGGCCTTCCCGAAGGAAAGCCTTTATGAATTATTTAGGTTATTCTTAGAATTTGTAAACGAAACCTAGTCTAATGCTACCTAGAGTTGTTACATTGTTTGCATTAGCAGCTAAACCGATTCTGTTAGAAACATTCTTGTTATCTTTTTCATCTGGATCTTTAGTTATGCTTGTAGAAGCACCTAGACTGCAGAAGTTCAAACCAGCTTCTAATTCGAAGTGTTCGTTCAATTCATAAGTTACAAGAGGAGTTACATTCAAAGCGATTGTAGTTGTTCTCCAACCTTTTGTTTTTGTAGAAGATACATTTGTAACTGGAGTTGATTGACCGAAAGAAGCAACTGCTTCAGCTTTCAATGCGAAATCACCGAAAGTTACGAAAGTATAACGAACGAATGGTGCGATAGACCATGCATTAGATTTTGTCCATGTATTTTTATCAACTTCTTTATCAGATACTGATTTTGAAGTAGATAGAGAAAGCATACCTCCAACAGCTAATTTGTCAGACAATTCATATCCTACAACTGGAGAGAATGCAAAAGTAGAAGAAGTTGGTTTTGATTCAACTGTAGTTGAGCCCACAACATAACTTGAAGGAGTTGAAGAACCATTAGCAGATAAACTTCCGCCGATGAACAATTGAGCGTTTGCTGATACTGCGAATGCGATAGCAGCCAATGAGATTAATACTTTTTTCATATCATTTAATTTTAAAGTTTAACGGCGCAAAAATATATATCTTTATAGTCCATTATTCGTCGTTAATCTATATCATTAAAGGTTTTATCTATTTCTTCCTCTATTCCGCGTAATTTTTGCTTGCATTTTGCAATAAGTTCTGCTGCTTTTTTAACCTCTGCCGTCAACTCATCAAGTTTGCATTCACCTGATTCAACTTTTTCTACAATGCGTTCTAATTCTGCCATTGCAGCATCGTATGAGAATTGTTCTTGTTCCATATTTCCATATATTTACATACAAAGGTATGCTTTTTCGTAGTTTACACCAAACATTTCATTATTGGGCATTACTATCATAATATTCTTCTGCACGTTGGCGTTTTTTAACCTCTTTTTCTTTACGAGACATATGTTTTTCTTTTGCCCAATCGCGGTTCAATTTGTTATAATATTTGTTTCTCGCTACATTTTCAGAATCGTATGCACCACGTGTCCCGACATCGGTGTGATCAAACATAAGAGTATTTTTTATACCAATAGCAGAAGCTGCACGTTTTACATCGTGGGCAGATCCCATATATGAAAAGCTCCATCCTTTTTCTGTTAAATCCAACACCAATTTTCTAATGGAATCACAAGTATATTCACGAGAAGCATTTTCATAACCATCTGAAAGAATCGTAACAACGGCTACCGAATTTTCGTCATCTTTAATCGTATTATATAACTTATTTACAGAAATACCAATTGCATCATACAACGGAGTGCCACCATTAGGATGATAATTAATAGAATCTGGTATTCCATTTATCAACGACATTGGGAACAATTCATTAATGCAAACAGACGGACCTACAATAGAATCCATAAATTTATGTTGCATATTAAATGTAACAACCGACAAAAAATGAATTTGTGACGTATCATAATCTTCACCAGCCTTTTTAATTGTTGCAAAAGTCTGATTTACTCCATTTTTTACAGCTTCTTGCAAATGCCACATAGAACCACTCTCGTCTATTATCACTAAATTATACACCTTTGCCCTATCACCAAAATCTGCCGCCGCAGCCGAATCAGACACATGAATAGGAAGTCCGGTTTCACCACTTTTGTTTTCGGAATTACAACTCGCCATGGCACACAACATCGACGCCAGGCATACAAAGAAAAATTGTCTTGTTTTCATGTTTGTTTATTTTTTGATTTTTTTCAAAATTATACACAGAAAACACCCTTTCGTCAATAAAAATTCGACATTGTATGAGTTGCCCATTATAATGTATGAGATTAAAATAAGCGCAGCGAAAAATCTTTAGATAGCAAGTAATATATCATGTCCTAAATAACACTGTAAACTTGTATATCATTCCCGTTAAAAACTATACAAATGGGCAGTAAACATTATAACGGCGTTCCTTATCTTTGTAAAAAATGGAGGCGAAATGATTCTACATATAAAAAACATGGTCTGTCCACGTTGCATTATGTCCGTACGCTCAATTTTCGAAGACTTGTCGATTCCAACTACAAGCATTGCCTTAGGCGAAGTTGAATTGCCACAAGAACCAACAGCAGAACAAATGCAAACCATCAGGACGAAACTGACTGAAGTCGGTTTTGAATTACTAGAAGAACCACGTAGCGTTCTTTTGGAACAAATACGCCTTACAACAATAGATTGGGCTCGTATGAATGGAGAACATCCTCGTCTTTCCGATTATTTACAAGAAAAACTGAATACCGATTATACCACATTAAGTAGAATATTTAGTGAATCAGCGAGTCTTACAATAGAACGCTTTGCCATACAACACAGAATAGAATACGCCAAAGAACTTCTATGCTATAGTCAAATGACTATGAGCGAGATAGCATATCAATTAGGGTATAGTTCTCCGGCACATCTTTCTGCACAATTCAAGCAAGTTATAGGCATGTCACCTAAAATGTTCCGTGAGCAAAAAGAGAAAAACAGACGGGCTTTAACTGACATATAAACATTTTACGGAATTCTATAAAAAAACTTATTTTATTGTTCGTAGTATTGCCAAAAACAAGAAACAATGATGACTTATCTTACAGCATTATGGCACATTACAAGTGAAATGGCGCCATATTTATTACTAGGATTTTTAGTTGCAGGCGTACTACATGTAATTGTACCACGCAATTTTTATTCTACATATTTATCGAAAAATAATTTCGGTTCGGTGTTGACAGCTGCATTGCTTGGCATTCCCCTACCACTTTGTTCCTGTGGCGTGATCCCTACTGCAATAGGACTACGCAACGAGAAAGCCTCGAAAGGTGCTGTGGCTTCGTTTTTAATAGCTACTCCACAAACAGGTATAGATTCTATTATTGCGACATTTTCGCTTATGGGGCTTGCGTTTGCCATTGTACGCCCTATTGCTGCTTTAGTAACTGGTATCTGCGGAGGAATGCTTGTTACTTGGCTTTGCGCTAAGGACAAAACAGACTTTACCGAAGAGAATACCATTAGTTCCAATAAGAAGCAAAAAAATCCAGTATTGGCTATTCTACAATATTCATTTGTAGATATGATACAAAGTATAGGCGGACGTCTATTTTTAGGTTTATTATTGGCTGCACTAATACAAATTGGTGTTTCCGACGACTTTTTCTTAACCTATGGCAATGCACCTCTTTTGCAAATGCTTGCGATGTTAGTTGTTGCTGTACCAATGTACATCTGTTCTACCGGTAGTATTCCTATTGCTGCCGCATTGTTAGCCAAAGGTTTAACGCCAGGTGCCGCACTCGTTTTGCTAATGGCTGGTCCTGCTGTAAATCTTGCATCAATTTTGGTTGTAAAAAAAGCAATGGGAGCTAAATTCACCTTGATTTATGTAGGCAGTGTTGTTCTTGGAGCAATTTTATTTGGATTAACTTTAAACAACTTCGACGGATTACTTTCGTTTACCCACACTACAGCTGAACATTGCTGTGAAGTAAACGAACAAACCTCTCCTTTCACCATTTTCTGTACGATTATTCTTGTATTATTACTATTAAATGTTTTTATCATGGGTTTATTTAGTCGATTCAAAAAACAACAAGTTGAGGCTTCCGAAGTATTGTATTCGGTTGAAGGTATTGATTGCAATCATTGTAAAGCTGCTGTAGAAAAAGCTTTGGAAAAAGTAAGCGGCGTGGAAGCTATTGAAGTAAATATTGAGCAAAAGACTGTAAAAGTTAAAGGAACCGCAAGTGAATCAGATATTTGCAAGGCTGTGGAAAACGCAGGATTTTCGTTTAAAGGTAGAAAATAACAAGGCATATGTTTACTATTCAAGATACTTGTACCCCTACAAACGTAGATGAGAACAAGAAACTAAAGTTATTTTCCGCATTCCAGATGATGCATGACTGTAATGATCTATGGATAGACTCGGAACCACTTTCAAAAGAACTGTTTGAAGCCGAGCATCGTGCTCAGCTTTTAGCATACCGACAAGTAGATATTATTCGTGTACCGGAGCTTAGGGAAAAGCTAACAATTTCTACGGGCATATACGAATGTAAGCCACTATTCGGCTTTAGAAACGACATAATACGCGACGAGGCAGGAAATCCGTGCTATGTAAGTTACGGAATGGGAGCATTCGTAAATAGAGAAACTGGAAAGTTATGTCCACTACCTCAAGAAATAGTAGAGTCTTTGACATACGATCCGAAATATGAGATGGACTATACCGACCGTAAAATCCGATTGCCTAAAATCACTCCGCAGGAGTGCGACAAAGTATCGGTAACACGCGATGATATAGACTATAATCATCACATGAACAACAGCCACTACATTCGTATTGCACTAGAACATCTACCTGCGGACTTCGAAATTAAACGAGTACGCATAGAATACAAACTAGCAGCAAGATTCGGAGAACAACTCACTCCATTTCTCTACACTGATAACAATATCTACTATGTAGAGTTACAATGCGAACGAGGCGTATGTACAATTATGAGTTTTGAATAAATAAAGTAGAAAAAGCACTTAAACATAAGTGCTTTTTCTATTTCTGATATTTAACAAAACATTAGTTTTATTTAAGAAAAGAAATCTTACATTTGCATAGTATTAAGCGAGAGTAGCTCAGTTGGTAGAGCACAAGCTTCCCAAGCTTGGGGTCGCGGGTTCGAGCCCCGTTTCTCGCTCTTCTTAATTTAACAATACCTCTTAAAATTCTCAGCCTGCTCTATCACTTTGTCATACACATCTTCTGGATGGTCCTCGGCTGGCGGATACTTATGTTTAGCCATAATCACGATTAAGTCGAACTGCATTTCCGACATGATATCGGCTCGTTTAAAGCAATCGGTGTAATGGGTTTTGTCGGCTATAATCGCTTTCATTTCCTTAGCAATCTCAATCATATTTTCATCTGGATAATCAAAACCTCGCTCATCACGAACTGATTTCAATATATCGAAGAATGCTTTTTCCTCGTAATCGATGCCAAGATCTTCATGCGACTTGCGTTCTTTGTCCAATTCTTCCATCATCTTCTTAATGTCGTCAACCACTTTTTTCATTACTTCGGTTACGTTGGCAACATCGTCACTGCGGTCGTTATACGTACGAATTATTTCATTCAAACGCTCTCCAAACACAATAGACTTGACTTTATTCACTTTTCCAAATTCCGATATCTGTTGTTTAACCAAACGTTCCAACAATCGCAATCGTATGTTTGGCAGATTTATTTTCTCTATGCTATCAAGGTGTTTTTTGTCAAAAATATCAAGGTCACCTTTGGCATCTTCTACAATCTTTACAACTTCCTCAACTCCGCTACTGACAAGTGCATCTGCAACAAGTTTTCTAACACGTTCGTTCATTTCTGCAACATCGGGAGCTTCACCTTTAGTCATTTTAAACACAATGGAACGAACTGCGGTAAAGAACAATACTTTTTCTCTATGGATTTTATGCAAATTCTCGCTTGACGAACACATATTGAATGCTTGGCGCATACGTTTTGAGTGTCCCATAAACAAATTCTTGCGTTCCTCTTCTTCCAAAACGTAGTTTGCACCTCCATTCAAACATTGTAACTGTTTTAGTGCACTCTTGGCAAAGAAATCTTTGTAATCGTACTTGTGCATGATATCGTCAAGCACTTCGATTTCGTCTTTTACTATAGTTACCAGTTCTTCTATGCCCTCCGTTGGATCGTCTTCTCCATCGCCTTTGCCAGTGCCATATTGCTTAAGTGCCTTGTTCATGTTACGCTTAATACCAAGATAATCAACAACAAGACCTTTTTCCTTTCCTTCGCAAACACGGTTTACGCGACTGATGGTTTGAATAAGCGTATGACGTTGCAATGGTTTATCAACATACATAGTATCAAGACTTGGAACATCGAAACCGGTAAGCCACATATCCACCACTATCACTATTTTGAAATTGGAATGTGGTTCTTTAAACTGACGTGCCCATTCTTGCCTATCAGATTTGTTTCCAAGCAATTTCGACAATTCAGGAACATCGTCTTTGTTAGTGGTCATAACCATTTTTATGCGTTCCATTGGCAGAAGTTTATCTTTTTCGTCTTCGGCAAGTTCAAACTCCGGTGCACATGGTAATTTCTTTCCCCATTCTGGACGAAGTGCTATAATATCTTTATATAAGTCAAATGCTATTTCGCGTGACGAACACACTACCATTGCTTTTCCGCACACGGTCGCACCTTCGGCTATACGTTGTTCATAGTGGGAAACAAGATCTTCGGCTACTTTTTGCAAACGTTTCGGATCACCAATAATGGCATCCATTGTGGCACTTTGTTGCTTACTTTTATTTATCTGCTCCTCGGTGCTACCAGCATCCTCACATTCCTCATAATATTTGTCTATTGCTTCCAGTTTTTCATTGTCGGCAAAAACTTTGGCTGCACGACCTTCGTAAACAATACGTACGGTAATCCCATCGTTCACAGAATCGACCATAGTATATTTATCAACCACACCACCAAATACGGCAATGGTCTCGTCTATTGGCGTACCGGTGAAACCAACATAGATTGCATTCGGTAATGAGTTATGCAGATATTGTGCAAAACCGTAAGTTGTCTTCATAGCAGTTGCCATACCATCTTTATCGAACGAAATCCGGGTTGATTCCTCCAAATTGGTTTGGGTACGATGTGCCTCGTCGCTTATGCAGATAATGTTTTTGCGATCGCTCAGCAGATTAATATCTTCCGAAAATTTCTGTATCGTGGTTAGAAACACGCCTCCACTTTTTCGACCATTCAGTTTCTTACGCAATTCTTCGCGACTGTCGATTTGTTCAATAGTTTCATCGCCAATAAATTTTTTTGCACGAATAAACTGACTTGAAAGTTGGTCATCAAGATCGGTTCTATCAGTTATAAGCAAAATAGTCGGCGACTCCAGTTCGGTTGAACGCATCAACATGCGCGAAAGGAATAGCATGGTCAAACTCTTGCCACAACCCGTTGCACCAAAATATGTTCCACCCTTGCCATCACCAATCACATGATGCTCCAAAATGTTTTGGAAAAGCATAGTGGCGGCAAAGTATTGAGGATAACGACAGATAATCTTCTCCTCCTTGGTTGTTGTATCGGGGAAATAGATAAAATTTCGAACCACTTCGAGCAAGCGTTCTTTACGGAACAAACCATGCACCATAGTGAAAAGGGAATCTATTCCATTACTTGGCTTGTCCTCTGGTTCTATACGGTTCCATGCATAGAAATATTCGTATGGTGTGAACAAGGTTCCAAATTTGTTTTGAGCGCCATCGCTAATCACCACAAACGCGTTGTAACGGAACAAACTTGGAATATCCTTGCGATACCGAACGGTAATTTGCGTAAACGCATCTTTTATAGTACAATGTTCCTTTACGGCTGTTTTGAATTCCATCACCACCAACGGCAATCCGTTTACATACACAATAGCATCGGGACGACGGTTACACACCTCAACAATCTCCACCTGATTCACGATTTTGAAATCATTGTTTTTGGGATGGTCGAAATCTATCAATCGAATCCATAATGGTTCATTATTCCCCGTAGAGACGTTGCGCGCAACGTCTCTACAACCATCCAAACCTGCGACCTCCCTACGCAACGGGAAACCCTCTACAATCATCTGCATTACACGGCGGTTTTCGTCGTATAGGTTTTGAGATTGTTGTGCCTTGAGCATAAGGATTACCTGCTGAATTTCTTCCTCGGTTATATCAGCATAGTGCGCACGCAAATAAGCCTCTATATCCTCAACAAGCAGAACTTCTGCAAGATTTTTATGCAACTGTTCTCCTAATTTATGGGTGTAGTGCTCTTCGTCTCTGAAGAGCTCCATTATTGCATTCTCAAGTGTGGATTCGTTAAACATTTACCTACATGTACATTTGATACAACAAAGGTAAAAAAATAATTCAGATAATAGATTGCGTTAATCGTAGAGACGGTGTGCACACCGTCTCTACAGACGATATTCATCCAATTGCCATTGTGCAACATTATTTTCGATATATGTGGCAATACGATTCAATTCATCCTGGTTGCGAACAATATGGTCGTGAAACCGTGGTTGCCAGGCAAATGGAATATTGTTGGTATTGGCAAAATGGGTAATGGACGATTTGATACCACGAATAACCACCGACAATGAATTTTTATGTGGTGAAATATTTGCCATTTTCATGTTTTTCGTAGAGACGTTGCGCGCAACGTCTCTACAACGCGCATCGGTATCATATCCCCCATCAATCACCACAATTGCATGAATATGGTTGGGCATTATTACGAACAATGGAATTTCCGCATACGGATAATGCGTTTTTACGTTTACGAATTGTTCGTGGACATATTGCCCGATTGGGGATAATTGCATTTGTGGTTCGGTAGAGACGCGGCGTGCCACGTCTGTACAATGCGTAATTTGTGTATTTGTTATCGTTTGTGATTCCGTAGAGACGTTGCGCGCAACGTCTCTACAACACGTAATTTCCCCAAAATAATGTTCACGATTTTGTGTGCATATTGTTACAAAATATACACCACCATTGTATCCATGCCACGGGGCACGTGACGATGGTACACGATATTTGTTTTGATATTTTTCGGCCATTGCGGTTGGTTTTATTGGTATTTATGATTGGATGTGTCATTTATAACGGAAAATTTTTGTTTTTATTTTACAACAACAACATTTTTAATTTTTCAACAGAAACGGACAATGGATGCAATAAACGAAGAAAAACGTAGATATGTGGCGCACATCGTTTGTTATAATCGGTGACCACACGTAGAGACGTTGCGCGCAACGTCTCTACAACAACCCCATCGTTTGCATTTTGTACCCGTTGTCGATTATACCCCTAACCTGCCGCCACATCAATTATCCCGTCGTTTGGCTATGTCATTGGTCTTAATCAACCCTAATATCTGCTGATGATTAGCAAATAATTGTTGTATCAATTTTACCGAGTTTTATTTATCTTAAACCCTTTGTAGAATCGTTCATAATTTATTTAAAATTCACCTTTAATGGTATTGCTTTATTTAAGACAAAACATAATTTTTCAAGATCTCTATTTATCATATTATCAGGACAAAACAAAACACCATATAATATAAAATCTTCAAAATCTTTATATGCGGTTATTTCCATTGATGGATAATCCTTTATTAACGCTGTTCTAATTTTCAAATCTTCTTTTTCAAAAACTTCAATTATAGCATTTGGATCATCCGACAAAATATTGTTATTCTGATATTCTATCAATAACTGAATTGTATTTATTGAGTCCTTTTTGTCCCAAAATTCTAAATACATCCATTCTCTCTTTAATCCTGCATCATCTAAACCTCCACCTCTCGCATACAACGTTGCTGGAGTAAAATCTCGATTAGTTCCATCTACAATCCAACCAAATGGAGGTTTAATAGTAGCACCGTGACATCCTTGATATGCTATTGCACCATAACCTTGAAATTGCTTTAGATCTTTCAGGCTCAAAATATCTACCTCAAAGTTATTTTCTCCAACATGTGCTCTATTTATAGCACCTTGAGTAAATCCAACCGATGTAATCAACAAACCTTTATTCGCACCAATATCCTTCAACATTCCAATACAAGATTCAACTTCCTTTACATCAACCTTCTTCTTATAGTATTTTGCATCTACAACTATTAGATCTCCATTTTTTAATTCTATCCATACATCTATTTGCCTAATACTATTTGTATAAACCCTCTCTTATGGAAATTCCTTTCTATTGAAACAGCATCATCTTTGTATATTCTTATGCATTCTTCAAAAACATCATCTTCATATTTTTCCCAGTTATAATTTTGACAATCTATATCATTAGTACACATACATGTATCTTTTTCAATTAGTTATATACTATTGTGTTATTAATCTATATAATAATTTTTTTCATGAAAATCCTTAAATTTATTTCTATATAAATCCAAAGTCACTTCAAAGCTATGATTATACTTTGTAAGTTCTTCCAAAATTAAAATCAACAATTGAAAATATTCCATTTTTAATTGATTAGAAATATTAGGAATTGCTAAATTATGAATTTCCCAATTTCTGCTGACAAATGGATTATCTTTATAAAATACCTTATCAAATTTTTTGAAGTCTACTTTCGCCCATTTACACAACTGCTCTAATTGCGACATCGCCTTATCATCTTCATCTGCTAAAATGTCACAATTATACATTAACGAATCAAATATTTCTTCTATATCTTGTAATAGTTCTTCAATGTTTTTCTCTTCAAGTTTTCGTTTCAATCCTGTTTCATCTGTATCATCACATACTTTTATTGATTTCCAAAACACCTCTGATTGAAGTTCTATTTTTTTTAAGGTTTCAAATAATACATTTTGTTGTTCTTCAGACACTTTAGATTCTTGTATTTTCTTCCATTCTTTTAAAATACTAACACTATATTTTAATTCACTAGAATCGATGATTTTATGATGTCTAGGGCACATTAGTATCAAATTTTCATAATCATTACGTTTTGATTCTGTTTGATTAGAGTTATATCGGGGTCCATTAACCGATTCTGCTTCTATATGACAAATTTCCCCTGTGACAACATTATCTTCATCCTCAACAATAGGAGCACAACAACCAGGAAAAGCACATCGATTTCCTGATTTAGCGAACAAAGCTTTTATAGTTGTTTCTTTATAATATCTTTTTCCCATTATTTTCTTCTCCACCATCTGAGTAGACCATATTTCTCCGCAGAGATGTGGCGCCACGTCTCTACAATCGCACACTGCAATCTATTTCTTGTTCTTTTCTTTCATTCTATATTCATTTGTTTCATCGGCGGTTCGTTGTCTGTTCCGCCTCATTGGAATGCGTTGTACCTATTTATTTCTTTTTTACAATATCTAAAAATTCTGATTTTAAAAATGAAACATTTGCTTTCTTTATTCTTTTAAAATCTCCTTCTAATTTTGTATTTGGTAATACTTCATATACAAACAACCAAAATGCCTCTATATCATCTTTCAAAGATTCAGCTTCCGCTTTTAGCTTTGTTATGCCATCTGTGTTTTTATCTTGTTTTGCTTTAATATAAGCTAATAGAAGATGTATACAATCTTTACTTTGTATAGCATCATTAACATAAGATGTTGGTGGTGTAAAATCATATTTTATGGACCAATATAACGCATACGAACATGGCTCAATTAAATCCTTCGTGAAATAAAACTCATATATGTCCAATGAAATTTCTTTTATTTCATTCTTCGTAACATTGAATTCTTCAAAAACACATTTTTCAACAAAATGAAGAACATATGGGTATAATAAAGCTATTTGATGAATAAAATTCTTGTAATATTCTTTGGCTTTTTTCCCAAAATACTTGCCACAAATGATTTTCATAGCATATGAATATACGGATAAATTTTTTGCATCATTTGCTTTTTGAACGACAATATCCAAAAATGCCTTCAACCTCTGATAATTAAATATAACTTTTCCATCTTCCGTTTTTTCATTACCGACGAAGAAACAGTTTAAAGAATATACCCAATCGTCATTTGTGGTTGTTGGCAAATTGGTAATTTTTGTTTTTTTAGTATTTAATGTTAATTCATATTCTTTTAGTGCATTTGTGAGATCTAACAAAAACTGTTCTGCCTCCGCTTCATCCTTTACATAACATGTAAAATCATCAATGTTTCTATAATAATCATATTTTGATGACAATTGATTGTCTATACAAGAAAGTACTATTTCAGAGAGTAAATTAGATGTATGTGGACCTATCAATAATCCATTAGTTTCCCCATATTTCATATGTCTACAATATGCATCTAATTTATTATACCATAGAGTAGTATCACCTTTATGCTTTTTTGCTTCACTTTTACCAACTAAAGCCCATGCCAAAACATGCGAATAAATGCTAGGAAAACAATTAGATATATCAGCTTCAACTTTAAATCTCTTCTTGATTGGCAATTTGGTAATTTCCTTTTCTAAAAATTTGTCTTTGTCTTCGTATGATTTAGACATTTCAAACAAACTCTTTTTTCCTTTTAGTTTTTGTATATGAATTAAACTTCTTTTAATTTTTTGATTTTTTGTTGTTTCTTCAAAATGTCTACAAATTTCATTTCGGTATGAAACCAAATACTTACAAACATTATAATATGCAAATGGATTTGGAATTGCCAAATGTCTAATTGAATTTGTGTTTCTAATTGTATTATATCTTACATAATCATACTCTTTATCTTGATACCCCTTTGTTATTGTTTTGCAATAATCATAAAAATTAGTTCCTGTTAAAAAATCAGGAATTTTATCTGCAAATAAACCTTCGGATAATAAACCTTCAAAAAGTTCATTCTCGTTTATTTCTTCAAAATATTCACTATATTTTTTCATTCTATTTTTATCTCCCCATTCCCACCATCACCATCGATAGCAGTTCTGTTAATTTTTCGTTCTCTTGTTGTTTTAATGTAATCATATCATACAAAGGTGAATAATGATTGTTAAATATAATCATTGATTCATTTGTAGGAATTAATAAAGGATAAGATTCCATTATTTTTGCATTTGCTTGAGGTTGTGCTGATCCTGTTTGGTTATCAGATATGTATTTTTTATAGTTATCCGATTCAACAATCAATCCTAGATAATATACAAAGTTTTCATCATTTGGTCTAAATCTTACCAAAAAAGAAGCATATACAGCATCTTTGCTATTGTCTCTAATTTGTTTTGCCCAACCAATATTTGCACCTGTTCTAGAGATCAATATATCTCCTTTTTTTACTGCATATTTCGATTTGTCATTATCGTTTATTTTGCAATAAGGAACAGTTTTCCAGTTTATTGAATTCCCTACAATATCTGTTATTCTAAGAAATTTTGGACCTATGCATTCCATAGTTGCTATTTCGGTATAACCATATAATGATTCCGTCATCTCCCCCAAACATCCCATTCTCCACCCCTCCGGCAGATTCTCCACATCCACATCATCCACAAACATCTTCCTATAAAGCGCTTGCGCAGCCTCTTCCAATTTCGCAATGGTCTTTTTGTTGTTTTCTATGCGGTTCTGTATGGCTTGGTAACGGGTCACAATGCGACGTTGTTCTTCAATAGAAGGAACAGGAATCGTCAGATCTCTCATGCCGTTTTTATCCATACCTCCTCTTACATCACCATCGGTGTGGAACCATGCATTTCTGTCAAACTCTGGTCTCCTAAGAACAAGTTCAAGATATTCTGGTAATATCTCGTCATTATCAACTTCAAAAACAAAATATGCAGGAGACACAATAATTGCTTCCCCTTTGTTTAAGGCAACCGGTATCTTTTCATCACGACCGACATGCATAAGGTTACATGCAAACTGACCATTGGCGACTACTTTGTATGTGGACAAGTCTGTACCTATAACATTCGCGACTGATGGCATGAAATATTTTTCAATATTAATACCCATAAGAGAAGTCACAGTCAAGTCAACGTTTCTAACGCTAACCTCGCGGATATAATCCCCCAGACGCCTATATGTAGAATTGTTGTTCATTATTCTTCTTGTTCGTAATAGTAAGAGTAATCAATTCCCTTCATAAATATTTCGCGGTCGTCTATCTTGTCCGTCAATGCGTTTTGCAATAGAGAGCGAATTACGCTACTATCTGTATGGCTTCTCATCATCGCATCTAGGTAGTCGTTCTTCGCTATGCTACTCCAGTCAATGCATTTTTTGAGGTTCTTTTTCAATATCAAATCGAGCCATATGCGGGTGCTTCGCCCATTGCCTTCCATAAAAGGGTGAGCAACATTCATCTCCACATACTTGTCTACTATCTCATCGAATGTCGTTTCTGGCATTGCATCTATCTGCTTTAGTGCATTGTCTAGATATTGTGCCACACAGAATGTAAATCCTCCTTTCGAGATGGTTTTTGTACGAATCTGACCAGCAAAATCATACAATCCTCCAAATATATAGGCATGTATCTGCTGTAATCCTTTCGTAGTTCCCACTTCTATGTTTTCAATAAACGAGGTCTCCCACAATTGATATGCTTTCTTTTGGCTCTTGCCATCTATTGTGTTTTCACTATAGGTAAGCCAATCTAAAAATTGAATCGCATTTTTGTTCGGTATGTGCTTTGCAAGCTC
>JAZLFM010000048.1:0-70551 GCA_045615765.1 Bacteroidales bacterium | reverse complement strand
ATTTTTTGTGTTACACCACCAGATACAGCAGAAGATTCATCAAACTGAACGAAGTTAATACCAACCCCATTAGCCGTTGTCGTTACCGGAAACGATACTTTATTCCATGTCAAACCTGCATCTGTGGATTTAAACAAGCCGTTACTTCTTGAACCACAATAAATCACATTACTATTGTGAGGGTCAACAGCCAATCGTTCTCCCATTTGTCGTCCATCACCATTCCCATGAGCTTTAAACTTAGATGTTACATCAACAACCTTATATGTTTCACCATAGTCCTTAGAAATAAGAATTGCCGTTTTTCCTCCACTAAAATAACTTGTTCCAACCAAAGCATATAACATTTCAGGTTTTTGAGGATCTAATGCTATAGCTTCCACACCATATAAACCCTTATCTGCTTCAGAAATAAAATCAGTCAATGGTTTCCAAGACGAAGTTTCTTCTATCCAACGATAAATTCCACCAACATCGGTACGAGCATATAATAGATTTCGTTGAGTCGGATGAGCAATTACCCCAGAAACAAACCCGCCACCACCTAATGGCAAACTACCCCATTCATATTCTTCTTGCGAATATGCATTACAACAAAAAATAGTAAGAAAAATAACAAGTATTGTATTTAGAAGCGAATGTTTCATCTACTCAATATTAAGTTTGTAAATATAAGATTTTATAAGAAACTTTCATAATATAATACCTCCATTTTCAATTATTTACAAATCAATTAGTTATAGTGTCAAAACAACACTATGACAATTTTTCAGACAAATTTTCGTAAAAGAAAAAAGCACTTTCTTGCTGTTATCGCAAAAAAGTGCTTTTCTATTACAACGATTGTAAATCTTATTTTTTAACAACACTTCGTTGTACTCTACCCGATTCTGTTGTTATAATTACGAAATATACACCTGCTTTCAAATCAGACAAATCAAACGTTTCTTCTACAGTTTCATTATCTTTAATTGAGCGTTCCGCAACTTTTAAGCCTGTAGCAGAATATATTTCAATACGACTTGACTCTGCTATTTGTAATTCATACGAAACTGTTATTGGTCCAGCTGTTGGAGTTGGATATACATCTATCGTTCGAGCAAGAATATCAACATCTTCTACACTATTAGGATCTGGATCTGTTTTTGTTTTTACGCCATCTACAACGAATACAACTTGAATTGAAGTCTTTGCACCTGACGGATCTTTTGCAACAATCTCAACCATTTGTTCACCACCTATTCCATACTCATCCTTCACACTAAATGTTGCCTTTCCGTCACTAGAAACACTACAATTGATGTTGCTGCCCATATCATCTATAGAGAATAACAACACATCTTCGTCAAAGATATATTCTGTAAGATTAATTGATACAGATGAACCAACAGATAATGTTTGATCAGGAATACGACCAATTACTTGTGGAGCAACATTAGGAACAGTTACATCACATACTATAGCACAAGAAACTCCATTTGGTGCCATCGCTGTAATCACAGCCTTACCAAGACCTACAGCTTCAATCAAACCATTTTTATCAACAGTAACAACCTTACTATCGCTTGTTGTCCAAACAATACCAGAAATGTTCGCCTCTTCTGGTTCAGCAGTCAACTTAATAGATTTCATTGAGCCGACATTCATATTCAATGTAGGAACATCTGGAGTAAGTTTTTGAATTGGAGTTTCAACCACCGTTACATAACATCTTTCATAAATAGAAGAATTTATTGCAGAACGAACAGTAATAATAGTAGTTCCTATTCCTACCGCATAAACAACACCTTCTTTCGTAACGGTAGCTATTGCAGAATTTGCAGATTCCCATTTCACTGAAGTATTTGAAGCATTTGCAGGCGAAATAGTAGCAGTAAGTCTTTCATTGTAATTTACAACCAATTCCAAAGATGTTTTATCCAAAGAGACCTTTTGAGGCATTATAGGATTCACAACAATAGTAATACTTGTCGTTACACCAGTTGAAGCACTTGTAATTAATATATCTGCCGAACCTGCAGCTAATGCAGTCAATACACCATTCGATATTGAAACAACAGACACAGTTTCGTCGTAATCAGGCAAATTGTTTGTAACAACAGCTGTCAACGACTTATTTGTTGCATTTGAAGGCGTAAATGTTACTAACGCAGACAAGTCCACTGAATTATCTATATTCATTACAAATGAATCGCCTTTTGCCATAATTGACTTCACAGGAATAGCTGTTTCCGAAACAGTTACAGTCGCAACACCGATTGTTCCATTTGCAGACATTGCCATCACTTTTGTAGTTCCTTCAGCAACACCTGTAATTTTTCCAGAAGAAGTGATTGTTGCAACACTTGTATTTTGTACAGACCAAGTAATTGTTTTGTCTGTTGCATTTGCTGGTAAACATACAGCTGTTAGATTTTGATATTCACCTACAGCCAACGAAACAGAAGGGATACTGATTGATGTTATTTCAATTTCTTTTACCGTAACAACACAAGTTCCTATAATATTATTTGCAGATCTAGCCTTTATTGTCGCTTTACCTGCAGATACAGCAGAGATTGATCCATATTGATCGACCGTAGCTACCGAAATCTTATCAGAAGACCATAAAATAGATTTATTTGTCGTATTAGCTGGTGTTATTTGCGCTTCAACAGGAGTAATATCGCCAACATACATAGTCAATTGATTAGGAACAATTTCAACTCCAGTCGCAGCAACAACATTCAAAGTCACAACAACCTTACAAGTTGCTTTTAAACCATTTACCGTCGCTGCCGTAATTACAGTTTCACCTACTCCTATTGCTGTAATTTTTCCAACTTCATCAACTGTTGCTATTGTTCTATCTGATGAAGTCCATCGTACCATCTTGTTTGTTGTTTTTTCAGGAAGAACTGTTGCTATTAAATTTTGTTGTTCTTTCTGAAGTAAAGTGACTTCATTTGTATTTAAAGTAATAGAAGTTGCTTCCAATGCATTTACAGTAACAACAATTTCTTTTTGTAAGCCATTACCTGTTGTTACTATAATTTTAGCAGTTCCCGCACCAACAGCAGTAATAACACCATTTGAAACTGTTGCTATAGTTGTATTATTAGATTTCCAAGTCAATTCTGTATCAGTAACATTTTTAGGAGACAATGTTGTTACTATTGTCTTACTTTCATCAATATCCAAGTTTACAGACGATTCTGAAACTGATATAGAAGTTGGTTCAATATCAGTAACTGTAACCGTACATGATTTTGTCTTTCCATTTGACGAAGTTGCCATTATTGAACAAGAACCAGATTTATTAGCTGTCACAATACCGTTTTCATCAACAGAAGCTATTGTTTCATTTGAAGAAGACCAAATGATAGTTTTATCTGTCGCATTTAATGGTGAGACTGTTGCAGTCAACTGTTCACTATCAAAAACTTGAATTGACAATGTTGTCTGACTCAAATTAACTGCTGTAACATCTATAGCTTTTGCTGTAATTAAACAAGAAGCAGAAACACCATTGTTAGCCTTTGCTGTAATAGTTACTTTACCTGCAGACAAAATAGTAACAGTACCATTTTCTGTAACAGTTGCAACAGTATTATCAGAAGACGTCCATACTAAAGACTGATTGGTTGCATCAAGAGGATAAACAGACGCATTCATTACAAACTCATCACCAATATATTTTATATATGACGATTGTTCAAATGACACTGCTGTTACTGCTATAACATCTTTCAAGACAGACACTGCGATGTTCTTTTCTATAGTAGAAAAACCATCCGAAACAGCAACTGTTATCGTTGTATTACCTTCCGACACTGCAGATATTTTACCAGACGCAGATACTGTAGCAATTGTTTTATCTGCAGAAGTATATGTTATAGATTCCACACAAGCATCTACAGGCAAAATAGTAACAGATAAAGAAGCTGTTTCAGAAGCAGAAATCTCAACTTCATCAGTATTTACAGTAACACTTGTAACTTTTTGTTGACAACCATTTAATGTAACCAACATTGTTGCCGTCTTCACGGTACCGTACATATCTGTTACCTTTACTGTTACTGTTGCTTGTTCTGTGCCATACAATCGATTATTCGTCAACAAACCATCTTCATCAATTGTGGCATTCGAAGAATTGATTGACCATACCATAGATTTCGTTTCGACTGTTGCAGGAGAAAGGTTTATCAAAGAACTTAAATCAAAACTTTCACCTTCGTTTATTGTCTCTTTATTTGATGCAAACGTAATACTTGCAATTTGTTTATAATTAACAGTAACATTTACAGTTGCTGTTTTTCCATTTGCCGACGATGCAACTATCTCTGCCGTTCCTGCTCCTATTGCTGTTACAAGACCTTCAGCTGAAACTATTGCAACTTCCTCATCTGAAGATGTCCAAGAGATTGTTTTATTTGTTGCATCAACTGGAGTTACAGTTGCTGTTAGTTGTTTTGTATCACCTGTTGTCATTGTTACCGTTGAAGGCGTAACTGTAACTTTTTCTACTGCAATAACATCAGATTGAACAGTAACTGTCACAACCTTAGAAATTCCACTCATTGTTTTTACAACAATTGTAGTAGTTCCTTCACCAACAGCAGTAATCAAACCATCTTCAGAAACCGTTGCTATTGTTTCGTCTGTAGAAGTCCAAGTCAAAGATTTATTTGTTGCATTTTCTGGTTCATACGAAACAGACACTTGTTGTTTATCACCTGTTGTCAACGTAACCTTTGATATATTCAAATTTATATTTTGAACTTCAACATCCACAACTTGAATACTGTAATGATCGGAAACACTACTTGCTGCTACAGCATAAATCGTAACAGTTCCACTAGACAAAGCAGTAACAACACCCTTATTTGAAACTTTCGCAATATCAGGATCAGAAGACAACCAAGCTATTGATTTATTATCGGCATCTTCAGGAGTAACATTCGCGGTCATTGTTTGTGTTGTACCCACATACATCATTTTTGCTTGTGGTACAAGTTCTACTGCAGTTACTTCTTTTTCTGCTACCGTTACATTACATTCAATAAATGAACTTGCATCTTGTTTTGCTGTAGCACGAATAACGACAGTTCCATATTTTATTGGGGTAACAACTCCATCTTCAACGGTCGCAATCGTTTCGTCTGATGACGACCAAACAATAGTACTATTACAAGGATTGTCTGTTGTAATTTCTGCTGTCAGCATTAAATTACCAGACAAGTACATAGTTTCGTTTTCTGAGCTAATACTCATTTCAACTGGACCAGAAACACAATCAGAAGTAACAGTAACTATACAAGTAGCTGTTGTTTTTCCATTACCAGTTGTCGTCGCTGTAATTGTTGCCGTACCTTCTGCTACACCAGAAACAACACCATTAGAAACTGTTGCAACAGAGGCATTTGATGTAGTCCAAACAACTTCATTATCTGCAGTACATTCATTTTCCGGAGTAATTGCCGATATTAATTTTTCACTTGCATTTGTCAATAAAGACATTGTTGTCTTGTTCAACGACAATTCTATATCACCAGAGCAATCCTTCGAAACTGTTACCGTACAAGTTGCAGTTTTTACCGAAAATCCATCATTTACCGTAACTGTAATAACTGAAGAACCATTTTCAGATAAAGCCGTAATCAAACCATTGTCTGATACTTTTGCAATAGTTTTATCTGAACTAGTGTACGAAACAGATTTTACACACGCTGATGCAGGAGAAATTTCATATTCCAACTGTGCCGTTTCGCCATAATGAAGGTTTATTTTTGAGTCCTCCAATGAAACCACTGCAACTTCAGTAGGACAACCGGTAAGAACAGCAGACATAGTTTTTGTGTACACATTACCACTCTTATCTGTTATCACAACCGTTACAAGAACTGTTTCTTGACCGAAATCAAGCATATTGGTAAGTTCACCTACACCATTAATAGCAGCGATGTCTTTATCAGAAACCGACCATACCATCGATTCTATAGTCGCATTTGCAGGTTTATATGTCACATAAGTAGAAAGATCAACTTTCTTATCTTGTGCTACAGAAATACTTGATTGACTAAATGAAACTGATTCAATATCAATTTTCAATTCTTCAACTGTTAAAACAACTGAAACATTTGAGCTTGCTCCATTTTCATCAGTCGCACTAATTTTTATAGTCTCAGAACCTAACCAACTAGTATTTTTTACCGCAATCGACAATACTCCTGACGAAATTGTCAACGATAAGTTTTCAGAAGCATTTTCTAATTCATATTTCAAAAGAGAAGGTTCTGTTGCATCATCTGTAACAAACGCTGTCAAATTAATATTTGAGAAAGAATCCCCTTGTTGAATTGTTTGCGAAGGAATTTCGCTCCAAACAGGAGCCTTATTGATTGACAATTCTACATCATCACCAAAACGAAGTTCATCAATTGTAATCGTACCTGAAGATTTTGTAGAAGAACCTTTATCAAAATACAAGTTCATTCCATATATATCAGAAGCATTTGCTGATGCAAACTTATTGGTAAAATCAAATGTATATGTTACATATTCAGCACCAGCGGAACATTCAGCAGCACTAACTGTTGCAGCAGACTTATTTCCTTTAGAGTCAAACAATTCAACAAACAAGGATGTTGCAACAGTAGATTTTAATTTTATAGAAACATATGGTTTTTCTTGTAGATCCAATATCTTATAATCTTCGTCCACTATATTATATTGTATAGCATCCGATGCTGACGATGTTCTATTATATGCAACAGCAATATCACCACCATTATATGTCATCTCGTACAACGAAGATGTCTCACTCCAACCTTTCATTGCCGGACGAACTACATAATCAGTATAACCTGTAACAACTGCAGGAGTCACAACATATTGAATTGCATATTCATTCATTTTCGTCATATCTTGCGATATAACTTTCACATAAGCCACCCCATCCATTTGAGAAGCCTGAGTAACTTCCAAATAAGCGCTAGCATCTTGAGCCACAGCTGTTACAACAGGTATTTCAGTTGTACCTGCAGGCAATGTAACGACATAAGAATGAGTTGTTTGACTAAATACAGGAGATAACGTTCCGACATTTACCGAAATTGATTTCATATCGGCATTGTCAGATAAAGCAACAGCTTCACTATTTCCTGTAGATGTTTTTGGACCTATTACTAAATTGTCGATATACGCAGCCTTATTTCTTGCTTTTTTAGAATCACTTGGACCAGACAAGCCTATACGAACAGCAACTATAGCCGATTTCGTAATATAACTTGCCGAAGCATAATTAAATGTAGTCGTTCCCGTTGTACTTGAACTCAAAGTCTTTTCCGGAGTTAAGTAATCTGAAACATTTCCATAAATATCAACTAAAGCAACATTAAAGCTAATATATTCATTATCAACAGTTACCCCATTAAGAGTTTCTCCATTTGCAACACCAACAACATCCATAGAAACATACAATGCTGATGTTCCATCCAACACATATCCCGTTGGCAAATGGTATTCAATATAGCCAAACTCAGTTTCTTTTCCTGTTTGTTCTAAAGAAACACCTAATTTCTTATTCGACGTAGCAGGTTGACCAAAACCACCCGGAGTTGAAATATTTTGAAGAGAAATCTTATATTGATCCGAAACAATAGAAACATTATCTATTCCATTTGTAAAGTCATCCGACCATTCAGAAACGATATTTTGTGAAGAAGCTGCAGAATAAGTGATTTCATATCTCTTACTTGAGCCATCTTCTGCTGTAACTGTAATCACAGTTGTTTCCGAAACTGTTTCGGCATAGTCAATTTCCACATTCGCATTCTTATCAGTAGCAATAGCTGTAATATAAGGTACATATGTAGTATTCAACATTGCTTTGTAACTATATACATTAGGAGAAAAACTTGGTTGTAAAGTTCCACCACCTAATGTCAATGTTGCAAGCGTAGCATCCGATGACGCAGCGATTTTAAATGTTACTTTATAAACCTCACTATTATAACCATTTGCAGAAATAACTTTTACTGTTGCATTTCCATCTAATGACTCAGCTTGTGTAACTGTAGCCGATGCTTTTTCGTGAACTGTCGTTGCCGATATCACAGGAACTTCTGTTGTACCTGCAGGTAACACACATTCATAAGCAAGAACTGAAGTCGAAAGTGATGGAGTAATAACGCCAACAGAAGATGTTAATGTCTTCAATGCCACACTAGAATTTACAGATTGATTCTTTGCACCATAAGTTGGTGACATTTCTTCCCAATTATCATTTGTCTCTGGATAACGACCATAACTGATATTCTCTGTTTGAGCGCCAAATGTTACTTGATCAATAGTCGATATAATACCATCAGCATCGATTTGACTCAAAACTACCGATTCTCCAGCTCCACTCAATGAGAAATCCAAGTGATTTGCACCAAGTTCTGGTTTTCCATCTGCCCAAAATGATATCCACTTACCCGACTGTACTGTTGTAAGAGCGGAATTCGTTGTAGGAATACGGCAACGAAGAGAATAACCGGCCGAATCACTTATGAATAATCCTCCTAAATCAATAGCAGAACTTGAACCATTATAAAACTCTATATAATCGCTATAATTACCTTGTTCATCAGCAACAATAGAAGTATTCAAAGCTAGAACTTCGTTAATCGTAATACCAGAAACTGGTTTTACAGTAACATTGTTTGCATTCTTAGCATTTGGAGTTGGTGTTAACAAATATCTAAAATCCGATGTAACCGAAGGATAACGACCATACGATACATCTTCACCTTGATTTGAATACGAAACTTGATCAATTATATAGTTTTCAGAACCACGCAACTGAACAATAGCAATATCTCCCGCAGCTGCAGGTAATTTAAAATCAACATGGTTTGGATTAATCGCAGTCTGTTTATCACACCAAAATACATAATATCCACCAGCTTTTACTGTTGTCAATTCCGGTTGACCTTTAGGAATCATATATTTATTCAAGTTGTTCAAATCATTGGTTACAAACAAACCTCCTAAATCAATATCTTTTGATGTTGAGTTGTAGATTTCGAACCAATCGGCATAAGTTCCTGTTTCTTCTTGTATAGTTGTGGTATTCTTTGACATAAATTCATTGATTACCAAACCGTTAACATAACTATCCGAAAGTATTGTATTTGAAGCATTTGGAGTTGTCTTCGTAAATATAATCAAATTTGAAGAACCATCAGGGAAACGACCATACGACACATCTGTATTTTGTTGTGCATATTGAATAGAATCTATAATTGAAACTGTTCCCGATGTATTTTTCTGTGATAAATAAATCGATCCTTTTGAACGGTCTAACTTAAATGGCAAATGTAGAACCCCATCTTGTGATTCTTTATCAGCCCAAAACAAAAGGAATCCTCCTGCTTTTATAACAGTTTTTTGCGCTTCTCCATACGGAATTTGATATTTTGTAAGATTTGTAAGATTATCAGATAAATACAAACCTGCCATATTCACATCAGAAGAACCGGCATTGTAAATTTCAATCCAATCTTCATGTTTCAAAGACTCACTTAGAATGTCTGTACTATTTGAAGCAAGGAATTCATTGATATACAAATTCTTTTCTGTAGGACGTGTAACAAATTCCGCAGTAATTGTCGTTGTACTTTCTATCGTTGCAAAATATTCAGGATCAGTAGAAACTACAGTTGTTCCATTTTTCCAAGCAGAAAAAGCATACCCATCTTTTGGTTCGGCAGTCAAGCGAATTGCTCTATTTTTTTGATGAGCAGCAGAATATCCATTACTTACAGGTATAGAACAAACATATACTTGTCCTTGTGAGCTAGAATATTTCACATTTAATGTCGTTGTTCCTTTGCTACCAAACTTAGAATCAACATAATCTTTCATATAGCCTACACGCTTGGTAGCCCAAGATTGCATTGCACATACGCCATAACCATAACAATCTCCTGCATTCAATGTACAAGTCCATTCATCCATTAAGGCTTCACGTTCCATAGACAATTTATTTTCTATATTGTCTGAAATAGTAATAAAACGTTCTGGGTTATACACAGTCGCCATCATTGCATAAAAACGTTGAACAAATTCAGCCTTAAATTCATCGTTTTTCAAAAGATAATTAAGTATGGCTACAGACGTTTTCTTTGCATAACTTGACTTATCAAAGTTATCCCATGGATTTGTATAGGCATCGCCACCCCACAAACCATATCCAAAATCCGCATCATACCAAGGGAAACGGAATTTTCCATTTTCTGTTCTTGGACGCCACATACGCATATTGTTTGTTGGCCAGTCAGTATTTTGACAATACAATTGAGCGATATAATAGTTTATTGCATTATCAACATCGATATAGTGATTTTTAACAAACTCATAATTTTCATCCGAAGTCAAGGAATTGTTCGCCAAATATGTCATCATTTCAGCAAGACGTTCTGTCGTACCTTTTGAAGCGCGGAAATGATAGGTACTATCTGCCGCATATTTCAACAAATCAATATCATCGGCATAGTCATGATAACCAGCAAAATAATCTTCATCAAAACGTTCACGCAAATTTATCAACCCCCAATACTCACCATTCAAATACATCACAACAGGTTCAAAATCTTGTGTCTCCAAATCTATTTGACCACGAAGCACTTGTTGTATTGCTGCATCTCTATATTTAGATCCTTGTTCCCAATCATTACCGGCATTACGCAACACAAACGATTTATATGAAGACAAACCATCTTCACCGAACAACGGATAATTTATCTGTCCTGCTTCGTATTTTTTCTTCATTACGATATTCAACGATTTCATATCATAATTTCGAGAAACTGCACCCATTGTTGAAGCACCAGCCGACACACCAAATTGTCGATTTCCACTCGCATCGAAATATTCAACATAAACCTTTCGTTCCCAATCCTGACGCCAGTTTGCTGTAACATAACCATCGTACGCACCATTAGTTCCTTGAATATAGATACCGCTATCTGCATCAAAAAAGTTCGCAAAATCTGTCGACACTGCCACCACTGGAAGCGAACGAGCGTTGATATTTATAAAATAAGTATTTCCTTCTGTTTCACTTGGTACATAATCGTCATGGAATACTTTTGCTTTCAAAACAAAACCATACGTTCTTGTTCCTGTATATTTGGAAGAAGGATAGCTTAAAGAAGATGGATATGAATAATGTTGAATACCTGTTTTATCCTTACGATCATAACCTGATTTTTGAGTCGTTTTCACCGTACTTTTTGCCGTAATAGCACCCTCATAGATAGGAGACTTTTCGGTAGGTTCAGAACCATCAGTAGTATAACGAATAACCGATCCCGGCAAAGTCGTTGACAATGTGATATTTTGTTCTTTATTAAAATAACCTCCCTTTATCGAAAACACAGGTTTTGGAGCTAACCCTTTGACTGTTGTTGAAACATTCGATGCTCCTGGAGTAGGTTTTGACAAAGCTGCCCAAGCGCCAGTACCATTAACCAAACGTCCATAAGTATAATCAGACTCTATATTTCCAATATGAACAGAGTCCATCAAACGCATTGTAGAAGAATACAAATACAACACATCACCTTCCGAGATTTTGAAATTTGTGTGCATTGCTTTTCCTGTAACATCTTCACCATCACAGTAAATCAACAAAAAGGCCTTTGAGGCAATTGATTTTCCCGCAGGAACTTGCCATTTTCTTGGTTTATCCTTATTGTCGGTTATGTAATACCCACTTAAATCTACCGTTGAAGAACCAGTATTATACAACTCAACCCAATCTCTGTATTTATAAAAATCTGGATCGATTTGTGTCTTTGAATTTGAAGGTTGAACTTCATTAAATTTTACTTGCGAAAATGTAGCATTTCCAAATAGCGAAAAGAGAATAGCAACCGCAAGAAATCTATATATTTTTTTCATTATCAATAAATTACTTACACATTATTAATCAAGCAAACTATCTTTGTATAAATATTCATCTTTACAAACAAAGAAAGACGCTTATAAAATTTATTTGCCCATTTTATAGGCTTTCAAAAGTATGAAAAAAACATAACGAGCAAACAACATTTCAGTAAAAAGAATACGAAAGTTATCCACAATTTTTTCTTCAATAAAATCTCACAAAGAATATAAGATATTATCATCGTAATATACTAACAAACAACATATTACAAAACAAAAAGTATTTCTAAAAATAGAATACGTACATGCAAAATGACAAAAAAATGCACATTTTGGTATAGAAGAGCTTAATTATTATAGAATAAAATTCGCAACTACCACTCTATCGGCGTTTTTCCAATACTTTGCAAAATCTCATTTGTTTTGGAAAAATGCCTACATCCAAAGAAGCCTTTATATGAAGATAATGGTGAAGGATGTGCTGCTTTAAGTATATAATGTTTTGAAGTATCTATCAACATCGATTTTGCTTGCGCAAACGATCCCCATAACAAGAAAACAATACCTGTTTTTTGTTCTGACAAGGTTTGAATAACGGTATCGGTAAATTGCTCCCAACCATGTTTCTGATGAGATCCTGCTTGATTTGCACGAACTGTTAATGTTGCATTCAACAACAATACACCTTGTTTTGCCCATGACTCAAGATTTCCACTTACAGGGATAGGTTTTCCTATATCGTCATGCAGTTCTTTAAATATATTTTGTAATGATGGTGGTTTTTGTATTCCATCTTGTACAGAAAAAGACAATCCATGTGCCTGCCCTGGACCATGATATGGATCTTGACCTATAATAACAACTTTTACTTTGTCAAACGGAGTACAAGCAAATGCATTAAAGATATTCTTTCCTTCCGGATACACAACATAGTGTTTCTTCTCTTCCACAAGAAATTCTTTTAACGCATAAAAATATGGTTTATTAAACTCGTCTATCAAGACACGCTTCCAGGATTCTTCTATTTTTGGATCTATCATGTTACAACAAACCTTTTGTTACACTCCAACGAAATTTTATTATAGCATTTGCTTTGGGAAATTCTCCACGCAAAGAATAATAACAAGCTAAAACTATAGAACCAGCCCATTTCCATACTTCTTTCGACAAAGCAAGTAAATATCCACCATGATTATTCGAGCAACGAATTTTTTCACTCATTCCTATTCCCTCTCCCATTTTTTTTACGAAATCGATAGTAGTTCTAAATTCAGGAATGACATGATGAACTTGTACATTTGGTAGATACAAAACAGACATAGAAGCTTGCTTTATTCTATTAAAAATATCTTTTTCCTCGCCGCCCATCAAATTCTTTTTTGACCGACCTAACGCTGTATTAAACAAACCTATTTGTTCCAAACATTGACGACGGAAACCCATATTTGCTCCTATAGGATATGATTTTCCCTCAAAAGGAACAACTTCGTCACCTTTATCAATTGCTGATACAAGCGGAATCAAACGTGGAGACATCCATGTTGGTTCTTTCCCCGTTTCATACAATGGATAAATGCGCCCTCCAAAAGCTTGCATATTCGGATATGCTTGTAAACATTCCGACAAATTCTTTAAATAATCGTTTTCAACAAATGCGTCATCATCAAGAAAAACAATACAATCACCTTTAGAATCTACAAATCCTCTATTGCGAGCAAACGAAAGACCTTGTTGTGTTTCTTTTACATATAAATAATCAACCAACGGATAATCATTATGGAAACGACTACATTCTGCAGCCGTATTGTCGGTACTATTATTGTCTATCAATACAATTTCATATTGTTCACAAGGAAAATCATTTAGAGCAATATGCTCCAATGTCTTGTAAACATAGGCATCGCGATTATATGTACAAACGACCAATGAAATCATATACAAATGTACACTTATACTTTGAATTTTAAAACGTATCTGAAATTCTATTACAACAAAAAAGGGAACGAATACCGTTCCCTTTTCTTTATAGAAGATTCTTATTTTCTACTATAACATACCTTTTTCATGCATGAATTCATCGTAGAAAGCTACATAGTCATCTTTATTTTCGCCATCCATCCAAGCCATAGCCGAACGTGGATGTTCGTTCATTGAACCCGAAATCAAATAAGGCATAAAATATCCCCAATCAATTTGTTTTTGAAGAGGTTTTACTTGTTCTTGAATAACTTTCAAAATTGGTCTTAATTTATATTTTGGATTTTTCAAGAATGAAATCAACAATTCCATAGGACAGTTTCCTGCTCCACGACCAATACCAAGCATTGTAGCATCAAGCATATTTGCACCAGCAATAATACATTCAATTGTATTAGCGAATGCTAATTGTTGATTGTTATGTCCGTGGAAACCGATTGTTTTTCCTGGTAAAGCAGAAATATATCTATTCATCAAATTATGAATATCTTCAGAATATAAACTACCAAAACTATCAACCAAATAGAATGTGTTTACTCTTGATTTTGCAACATCATCAAGCACTTCTGTCAAACTACGATCTGTTACCTTTGAAACAGCCATCAAGTTAATTGTCGCTTCATAACCTTTGTCCATTACATGGTGTGCTAGTTCGATTGCTTTATCAATTTGATGATCATAGCAAGCAACACGAAACATATCTATCACACTTTCTGATTTAGGGCGAATGTCGTCGAATTTAATACGACCGATATCAGCCATAACAGACAATTTTGTATTTGTATTATTATCTCCTACTATTTCACGGATTTCATCTTCCATACAAAATTTCCAAGGACCATATACATCACGAGGGAATTGATCTTCACTACTGATATAACCAATTTCCATATAGTCGATACCAGCTTCTACACAAGAATTGTAAACACCTTTAACAAATTCTTTGCTGAATTGCCATTTATTCATTAAACCACCGTCACGAACGGTGCAGTCTAATACTTTTAATTCTTTTCTAAACATATGTTTTTATATAAATTACAAATTAATAATCTTCTTTTCTTCCGCTATAAAGTATTCAATAAGACGGCGATACATTTCCTCGATAACATTTGGATCTAATCCTTGTTCCTCAGCCCATTTGCGTCTTTGAGCAATTACGGCTTCTCGCCTATCCGAAGCTTCTATACTTGCAGCTGTTTTTTCTTTGTATTTAACAACCTCTTTCACATACTGAAATCTATCTTTCAATAAAGAAATCAAGACTTTATCGATGTTGTCAATTTCATTTCTAACATCTGTTATATTCGTACATTCCGAAGGTTTCTTCGTTGTTACCTGTAATTCCAATGTCGTAGATAATTTAAAATAAAACAATTAATTATTTCAAAATCAACAAAGCATCACCATACGAACCAAATCGATATCCTTCTTTGATTGCCGTATTATATGTCTTCATTACCAAGTCAAATCCACCAAACGCACATACCATCATCAACATAGTTGATTGTGACAAATGGAAATTAGAAATCAAACGATTTGCAATAGTAAAATCATACGGAGGGAAAATAAATTTATTTGTCCATCCATCGTATGGTTTTAGAAAACCATTCATTGAAACCGAAGATTCTATTGCACGAAGAACTGTTGTTCCACAAGCAAACACATTATGTTTGTTTTCGCGAGCTTCATTTACTTTATCAGCAACTTCTGGAGTAATAATCATTCGTTCTGAATCCATTTTATGCTTTGTCAAGTCTTCAACTTCAACAGCACTGAAATTACCCAAGCCCATATGAAGAGTTAGATATTCAAAATCAACTCCTTTGATTTCTAATCGTTTCAACAATTCGCGGCTGAAATGCATACCTGCAGCTGGTAGAGCGACAGAGCCTTCTTCTGTTGCAAAAATGTTTTGGAAGCGTGCCTCGTCTGAAGGTTCTACTATAGGTTTTTCTGCAGAACGACGGGCGTTCAAAATATGGTCAGGAAGTGGAGTTTGTCCTAACGAAAACAATATCTTCTTAAAAGTTTCATAATTCTCTTCACATAGGAAACGAATTGTTCTACCACGAGAAGTCGTATTATCAATAACTTCAGCAACTAATTCATCGTTATCGCCAAAATATAATTTATTACCGATACGGATTTTTCTTGCTGGATCAACCAACACATCCCACAAATATTGTTCACGACTAAGTTCACGCAACAAGAACACTTCTATTTTCGCTCCAGTGCGTTCTTTATTTCCATAAAGACGAGCAGGAAAAACACGAGTATTGTTCAACATCAAAACATCGTCTTCTTCAAAATAGTCAATTATATCCTTAAAAAGTTTATGTTCTATTTCACCAGTTTTCGCATTCAAAACCAACAAACGTGATTCATCTCTGTTTTCAGCTGGATACATTGCAATTGATTCAGCTGGAATTTTTAATCTAAACTCTGATAACTTCATATTTATATAACTTTTTCCTGTTCAATTATTTCTTGTAACTGTTCTAAACTAAGACAATCTGATAGCGACACTTCTCCAATCTTTGTTCGTTGCAAAGATTCCAAATATGCTCCACTACCTAAAGCTTTTCCTATATCACGAGCAAGAGAACGAATATATGTGCCCTTACTACAAGCAACTTTTATCGTGATATATGGTAAACTATACTGTAATAGTTCTATTTTGTCAACACGAATTGTTCGAGTTGGTATTTCTACATCAATATTCTTTCGAGCTAATTCATAAGCATGTTGTCCTTGTACACGTATTGCAGAAAATACAGGAGGAGTCTGCTGAATTTCGCCGATAAATTGTTCCAAAGATTTTTCAACTAATTCTTGTGTTATATGATCTATTGGATATTGTGCATCTTCTTCCGTTTCTTTATCAAAAGATGGTGTTGTTGCGCCAACTTTCAACGTTGCTACATATTCTTTATCTTGATGAAGAAAACTATCAATCTTTTTGGTCGCCTTTCCTGTACAAAGAATCATAACACCTGTAGCTAAAGGATCTAATGTTCCAGCATGACCAACCTTTATTTTTTTTACACCAAGGGAACGACGCAACATATACCTCGTTTTATTTACCAAATCAAACGAAGTCCATTGCAATGGCTTATCAATATATAATACTTCTCCCTCGATGAAATTCATTACAATATTGAATATAATAATGTTGCACAACCTATAATCGCACAGTAGATGGCGAAATAAATTAATTTACATTTTTTTACAAGAGCAATCATTAACTTACAAGCTAAACAACCACTGATAAAAGCAGCTATAAAACCAACAAGTAACGGCAACATTTCAATTGTTTCTGTAACACCATGTTCTGCAAGATATTCTGCAGAAGGAGCTACAATATGTTTAAAATCAAGTAATGCCTCTCCTAAAATTGGTGGTATTACCATCAAAAATGAAAACTGTGCTAATTTCTCTTTACTATTTCCTAATAACAAACCTGTTGCTATTGTTGAACCAGAACGTGAAAGACCAGGCAATACTGCAACCGCTTGAGCAATACCTATTATAAAAGAATGTAATGGAGATATTGATTCTTTTTCTTGTGGTTTATAAAAATGCGTCAACGCTAACAAACCTGCTGTTACAAGTAAACAAACACCTACAACCGGAAGTATATTGTCCGCATATAAAGCTTCTATTGAATCCTTAAAACAAAGTCCAACAACTCCAACTGGAATCATAGAGATGATAATATTCAACACATATTTCTGTTCTTCATTAAAATAAGACAAGAACCCGTCTCCATTTTTCACAGGTTTAGCAAAAAGTCCCTTAAAAATCCAGAAAACTTCTTTATACAAAATCACAAGTGTTGCCAAAACTGTTGCAACATGTACAACAATATCAAAAGTCAGACCACCAACTTCTGCACCTTCGCCCAAAAGGACTTTTCCTATCTCCAAATGCCCACTACTACTTACAGGCAAATATTCTGTTAAACCTTGGACTAATCCAAGAATAAGAGCTTGAATTACATCCATTATTTTTCTTCTTTATTAGTTTTTGGAGACCAAAGAATTGCAAAAATTTCAAAAGCGAATCCAAACAAAATCACTATTGGCGCCAAAGTCAATCGTCTAAAATCAAAAATTGCAGGCACTTGGCTAGGATCACCATTCGGATAAAAATCATCTGGATTTTCAACAGCACCTCCTGACAATAAAATAAAACCGATAAGCAAAATAATAACACCTATAGCGACCAAAATATAGTTAGTTCGACTAAAAGTGAAATTTGCATCTTCTTTTTTTATCTCTGAACTCATATTACAATATATATAAATCGTCTTTATTTACTTTCAAAAATTTGTTAAGTGCAAAAAATGTTGCAACAAATGTCAAGAACATTCCTGTCAATATCACAGCAAGGAACACTATTCCTAACAATTCAAGATCTAAATAATTTATTGTTTCCAACGCAGCAGTTTTCAACAAATACAAAACTCCTGCCGTTAAAGCAACAGCAATAACACCACTTAAAAAACCCTGGAATGCACCTCGTAGCAAAAAAGGAGAACGAATATAGTGATTTGTTGCTCCCACCATTTGCATCGTCTTTATTAAGAATCTTTTCGAGTACACCGACAAACGAATAGTATTATTTATCAAAACCATAGAAACGACTAATAACAATAGTCCTAATACAAACAAGAATAAACTAACCTTTTTTATATTAGAATTTAAATTCTTTATGTGAGATCTATCATAATGTATAGAATCTACGAATTCGTTATTCTTGAATTGTTGTTCTACTAAAACAAAATTTTCAGGAGTAGCATAATCTGCATGAAAATGCACTTCCAACGATGGTGGGATTGGATTACCCTCCGCTAAATCAACATAGTCTTGTCCCAATGTTTCCGCCAATCTATTCGAAGCTTCTTCTGCAGAAACATATTCTGTTGATTTCACCATATCCATCACATCTATTTTCTTACGCAATTCAAACATATCAGCTTCTGCAATGTCTGACTTTAAGAATAACGTAAAACCAACTTGTTCCTTGATTTGTTTCGAAACCGCGCGTTCACTTGTAAGTAACAAACCTATCAAGCATAACACAAACAATACTAACGCAACACTAATAAGCGTAGAAGTGTACGATGAAAGAAATCTTCGACGAATTACTTTATTTTGTTTCATTGTCGTTTACCATAAAATTGTCGAGGAACAGGCTACAATAAAGAGCATACTACCCCAACATTAAAAAACTTTGGCAAATATAGTTTTTTTTCCGAATGTTCCACATTTTTATTAAATATGTATAAAAACAAAAAGGAGATCGTCAAAAGACAACCTCCTTTTATAATTAATGTGTTATTTATTTACTATTGAATTTTTCTCAACAAACTTGCCATTGAAACTTTTTGTGGAAGTGTTGCAACAACTTCGTCAATAGACATACGAACTTGTTCCATTGTATCGCGTTCGCGAACTGTTACCGTATTATCTTCCAATGTTTGATGATCTATAGTAATACAGTAAGGAGTACCAATAGCATCTTGACGACGGTAACGTTTTCCGATAGAATCTTTTTCTTCGTATTGACAGTTACATTCTATTTCTAATTGCTTCATTAACTTTTGTGCAACTTCTGGAAGACCATCTTTTTTCGTTAATGGCATTATTGCAAATTTCACAGGAGCAATTGCAGCAGGAATACGCAAAACTTCACGAACTTCACCGTCCAATTGTTCTTCGCAATAAGAATTAGACAATACAGCCAAAACAGTTCTATCCAAACCGATTGAAGTTTCAATCACATATGGAACATAACTTTCATTCAATTCAGGGTCGAAATATTGAATTTTCTTACCAGAATATTTTTGATGCTGACTCAAGTCAAAATTTGTACGAGAGTGAATACCTTCCAATTCTTTGAAACCCATTGGGAAGTTAAATTCTATATCAGTAGCAGCATTTGCATAGTGAGCAAGTTTCTCATGGTCATGATAACGATAATTGTTATCGCCTAGACCTAGTGCTTTATGCCATGCCAAACGTTCAGCTTTCCATTTAGCAAACCATTCCATTTCTGAACCAGGACGTACAAAGAATTGCATTTCCATTTGTTCAAACTCTCTCATACGGAACACAAACTGACGAGCCACGATTTCATTTCGGAACGCCTTACCTATTTGAGCGATACCAAATGGAATCTTCATACGACCAGTTTTTTGTACATTCAAGTAGTTTACGAAAATACCTTGAGCTGTTTCTGGACGTAAATAGATTGAACTTGCACCTTCAGCAGTAGAACCAAGTTTTGTTTCGAACATCAAATTGAACTGACGAACCTCAGACCAGTTTGCTGTACCCGAAATAGGACAAACAATACCTAAATCCAAAATCAACTGACGCATAGCTTCCAAATCATTCGCATTCAAAGCTTCGTCATAACGTTTTGTGATTTCATCTATTTTAGCTTGTTCACGAAGAATATTTGGATTTGTTTCACGAGCTTTTGCTTCATCAAAAGAATCACCAAATTTCTTACGACCTTTTTCTATTTCTTTAAGGATTTTTTGATTGTGTTTTTCACGTTCTTCTTCAATCAAAACATCCGCACGATAACGTTTTTTTGAATCCTTATTGTCAATCAATGGATCGTTGAACGCATCTACGTGACCAGAAGCTTTCCAAATTGTTGGATGCATGAAGATTGAAGAATCTATACCAACAATATTTTCGTGCAAACGAACCATTGCATTCCACCAATATTGTTTGATGTTATTCTTTAGTTCAACACCATTTTGACCATAATCATACACAGCACCAAGGCCATCGTAAATTTCGCTCGAAGGGAAAATAAAACCATATTCCTTAGCGTGAGCGATAACTTTTTTTAATAAATCGTCTGCCATTGTAATCCTTATACTTATATAATTTGCACGCAAAAATAATAAAATTAAATTCATTTTGCATCATACCGAAAAATATTAACAATATATACGGTAACTTTTGCTTGAAATTTCGTAAAAATTGTATTTTTGCAAAAACAAATAAAATTCAAAACTTAAAAATTAATTTTTATGTCAAACCCAAATTTACTTAGTTCTTCTATCGGGAAAAAGTTCCTGATGAGTATCACAGGACTTTTCCTAATCCTGTTTCTTACATTTCACGCATCTATGAACTTAGTTGCGATTTTTTCTGGCGAAGCTTACAATGCTGTTTGTGAATTCCTAGGCACTAACTGGTATGCACTTGCCGGTACAGCTGTTTTGGCAGTCGGAACTCTTGTTCATATCGTATACGCATTCATTCTTTCTTACCAAAACAAGAAAGCACGTGGAACAGAAAAATACGATAGTCAAGTTCGTCCAGCTAGCGTTGAATGGGCATCAAAGAACATGCTTGTTTTAGGTATAATCGTTTTAATCGGTATTATTCTTCACCTTTCTCATTTCTGGTACAAAATGATGTTCGCAGAATTAGCAGGTATAGAAAATCAATTTGCAGCTACTGACGGTGCAGCATGGATTAAGTTCTACTTCAGCCAAGCTCCTATCGCTATTATTTACATTGTTTGGTTGGTTGCTCTTTGGTTCCACTTAACTCACGGATTTTGGAGTGCATTACAAACAATTGGTTGGAACAACAAAATTTGGATGTCACGTTTAAAATGTATCAGCGATATTTTTGCAACAGTAGTTTGTGGTGCTTTTGCCGCAGTTGTTATCGTTGCATTTTGTCAAAGTCTTTAATTATTAACTTCGAAAAACATTTATTATGGCAACTTTAGATAGTAAAATTCCAGAAGGTCATTTATATGAAAAATGGTCTAACTACAAAGCTCACCAAAAACTTGTAAACCCTGCTAACAAACGTAAACTTGACGTTATTGTTGTAGGTTCAGGTCTTGCTGGTGGTGCTGCAGCTGCTTCTCTTGGTGAACTTGGTTTCAATGTAAAATGTTTCTGCTACCAAGATAGCCCACGTCGTGCTCACTCTATCGCAGCACAAGGTGGTATCAACGCTGCAAAGAACTATCAAAACGATGGTGACAGCGTTTATCGCTTGTTCTACGATACAATCAAAGGTGGTGACTACCGTGCTCGTGAAGCTAACGTTTACCGTTTGGCTGAAGTAAGTAACAACATCATCGACCAATGTGTTGCACAAGGTGTTCCTTTCGCACGTGATTACGGAGGGTTGTTGGCTAACCGTTCATTCGGTGGTGCGCAAGTATCTCGTACATTCTATGCAAAAGGTCAAACAGGTCAACAATTGTTGTTGGGTGCATATAGCGCATTAAGCCGTCAAATCGGTAAAGGTACAGTAAAAATGTATCCTCGTACAGAAATGATGGATATCGTTGTTGTTGACGGTAAATGTCGTGGTATCGTAACTCGTAACCTTATCACAGGTGAAATCGATGCTCATTTCGGACATGCAGTAATCCTAGCAACTGGTGGTTACGGAAACGTATTTTTCCTTTCTACAAACGCTATGGGATCTAATGGTTCGGCAGCATGGAAAGCTTACAAGAAAGGTGCATATTTCGCAAACCCTTGCTACATCCAAATCCACCCTACTTGTATTCCAGTACACGGTGAATTCCAATCAAAATTGACTTTGATGTCAGAATCTTTACGTAACGATGGTCGTATCTGGGCTCCTAAAAAAGCTGAAGATGCAGAAGCTATCCGTAACGGAAAGAAAAAAGCTCAAGATATTCCAGACGAAGATCGCGACTTCTACTTGGAAAGACGCTACCCTGCATTCGGTAACCTTGTACCTCGTGACGTTGCTTCTCGTGCAGCTAAAGAACGTTGCGACCACGGTTTCGGTGTAGAAAACGGCGGTGCTGTATTCTTGGATTTCAAATATGCAATTGAAAGATTAGGTAAAGATGTTGTTGAAGCTCGCTATGGTAACTTGTTCCAAATGTATGAAAAGATTACTAACGACAATCCATACGAAACTCCAATGAAAATCTACCCTGCTATCCACTATACAATGGGTGGTATCTGGGTTGACTACGAACTACAAACAACTATCCCTGGTTTATTCGCAGCTGGTGAAGCAAACTTCTCAGACCACGGTGCAAACCGTCTTGGTGCTTCTGCATTGATGCAAGGTTTGTCTGATGGTTACTTCGTATTGCCATACACAGTACAAAACTATCTTGCTGACGAACTTCACACTCCAAGAATGGACACTAACTCTGGCGAATTCGCAAAAGTTAAAGAAGAAGTTAAGGCTCACATCCAAAAACTTATGAATGTTAAGGGTACTGAATCAGTTGATAGCATTCACAAGAAATTAGGACATATCATGTGGGAACATGTTGGTATGGGTCGTACAAGAGAAGGTCTTCAAGAAGGTATCAAAATGATTCAAGAACTTCGCAAAGAATTCTGGGAAAAAGTTCGTATTCCAGGAAACGCTGACGAATTGAATGTTGAACTTGAAAAAGCAAACCGTGTTGCTGACTTCCTAGAATTAGGAGAATTAATCGCACGTGACGCTTTACACCGTGAAGAATCTTGTGGTGGTCACTTCCGTGAAGAATACCAAACAGAAGAAGGTGAAGCTCTTCGTCAAGATGACAAGTACGCATATGTTGGTGCTTGGGAATTCAAAGGTGTTGACGCAGAACCTGAACTTCACAAGGAAGAATTGAAATTCGAATATTGCGAATTAAAACAAAGAAATTATAAATAATCTATTGTAAACACCCGTAAGGATTAAAAATATCGAGTTATGAGCGAAGTACAAAACTTGAATTTAACTGTAAAAGTTTGGAGACAAAAAGGTCCAAAAGAAGCAGGTCATTTTGAAACAAACGAATTAAAAGGAATTTCTCCAAATAGTTCTTTCTTGGAAATGATGGATGTTCTTAACGAACAACTTATCAATGAAGGTAAAGAACCTGTTGCATTTGACCACGATTGCCGTGAAGGTATCTGTGGTATGTGTAGCCTTTACATCAATGGTCATGCACATGGTCCAGACGATCACGTAACAACTTGCCAGTTGCATATGCGTAAATTTAAAGACGGTGATACTATTACTGTTGAACCATGGCGTTCTGCAGGTTTCCCTGTAATCAAAGACTTGATGGTTGACCGTAGCGCATACGACAAAATCATGGCTGCTGGTGGTTTCATTTCGGTAAACACTGGTGGTGTTCCTGATGGAAATGCAATTCCAATTCCTAAGAAAGATGCTGACGAAGCAATGGATGCTGCTTCTTGTATCGGTTGCGGTGCTTGCGTTGCAACTTGTAAAAACGGTTCAGCTATGTTGTTCGTTTCTGCAAAAGTTTCTCAATTGGCACTTCTTCCACAAGGTCGTGTAGAAGCAGCTCGTCGTGCAAAAGCAATGGTTGCTAAAATGGACGAACTTGGTTTCGGTAACTGTACTAACACAGGTGCTTGCGAAGCAGAATGTCCAAAAGGCGTATCTATTTCAAACATTGCACGCCTTAACAGAGAATTCTTATGCGCAAAATTCCAAGACTAAGATAATTGTCTGTATAATCAAAGGCTGTCCATTAGGGCAGCCTTTTTTATTTCCTTCTATTTGTCTTTTGTGTATATTCGCAACGAAATTATAGTCTATGAAGTTCTACATTATTTTTGCATTACAAGTACTTAAAAGCCTTTCTTTTTCAAGGATTTGGAATTTTATACGACTATATTATTCATACACCTACTCTATCCTTTTCAAAAAAGTTCAACTAAAAGGAAGACCAGCTTTTATCAGCATTGAACCAACAAATATTTGCAACCTACAATGCCCAGAATGCCCAACAGGGAACAAAAGTAGTATAGTTGAAAAAGGACAAATGGATGTAAACATTTGCGAAAAACTTTTACCACAAATCAAGCAACACACAATCTTTGCAAATCTCTATTTTCAAGGAGAGCCATTCATAAACAAACAGACTATTACAATAATACAACAAGCACATAAGGCGAAAATTCTTACTTCTATATCGACAAATGCACACTTCATCACAAACGAAAACGCTGATGAAATCGTAAAATCAGGTCTAACGAAACTTATAATTTCTTTAGACGGCTACAATCAAGAAACATACGAAAAATATAGAAGAAACGGTTCTTTCCAAAAAGTTTTAAACGGAATGCAAGCCATTCAAGAAGCAAAAAAAAGAAATAACAGCAACCTACCTCTTGTAGAACTACAATGTCTATTATTTAAGCATACAGAAAATCATACAAAAGACATACAAGAAATAGGCAAACAATTTGGTGCCGACATCATCAAATTCAAAACAGCACAATTCTACGACGAGAAAAATATGGATATGCTTCCTTCACAAAGAAACAGTAGATATACCATACATGAAGGCAAAATAACCATAAAAAAAGAACTTAAAAACAACTGCTGGAAAATGTGGTGCAGTTGCATTGTAGCCTGGAATGGGAATGTATTACCTTGCTGTTTTGACAAGAATCATACATTCACTTTTGGAAACATAAAAAAACAAACTTTCGAAGAAATTTGGAACTCCGAAAAATACGATTTGATACGAAAAGCCGTTTTTACAAATAGAAAAAAAATTGACATGTGTCAAAATTGTTCTGAGTAAAGAACATAATACAAAAATTTGTTTCATATTTGCAACCAACGATGTTCTATGAATAAGACTAGACAGACATTATTATACATATGTTGTGATTTAGCTACGGCTATCATTTCGTGGACACTGTTCTTTATACTCAGGAACGACTATATTGACGCATATTATCTTGAGTTTCCTGAAATGAAAGGATTAATCATCTTAGACATCAACTTTAGACATGGATTAATAGCAATACCACTCATGTGGTTGGCATTATATTATCTAAGTGGCTATTACAAAAACATTTATCGGAAATCAAGACTACGAGAATTTTTCAACACACTATTGGTAACATTAATAGGATCACTAATTTTATTTTTTACCATTATACTTAACGACAATGTTGTAAATTATCAGGCATACTATTACTCCTATCTAATACTTTTTGCAGTACATTTTTGTACAACATACATTCCCCGTTTTATTATAACAACCAGAACAAAAAATAAAATTAGTTCCCGAAAGATTGGTTTCAATACATTACTTGTTGGCAGCAACGAAAAAGCTGAAAAGCTATATAAACGATTAATTAGTGCAAAGAAATCGACAGGAAATAAATTTATAGGTTTCGTAAATGTTATAAACCAAGAAAAATACCAAATGGCAGACTACATGCCACATCTTGGGAAAATCGATGACGTAAAAAACATTTTAGCAGATAAAAAAATAGAAGAAATCATTATTGCAATAGACACAAAAGAACACGGCTATATTGAACACATCTTGCATTGTCTTCTAGGAACAAAAGCTATTATAAAAGCAATTCCCGACAACTGCGACATCATCACTGGACGCGTAACCTTAGAATCAATACATGACGAACCATTGATTATCATCTCGCAGAATGTAATGCCTACTTGGCAAGAGAAATTAAAACGATTTTTAGACATTCTCGTTTCCATTCTTGTTTTGATTCTTGGTTCACCTATATATCTATTTACGGCAATAATGGTTGCATGTTCCTCAAAAGGTCCTGTTTTTTACAAACAAGAACGAATTGGGCAATACGGTAAACCTTTTTTCATTTATAAATTCCGTTCAATGTATATTGATTCCGAAATTGACGGTCCACAACTATCCTCTGAACATGATAAAAGAATTACACCGTGGGGACACATTATGCGCAAATTCCGCATAGATGAGATTCCACAATTTTACAATGTATTAAAAGGAGACATGTCTCTTGTCGGACCAAGACCAGAACGTCAATTCTTCATTGACCAAATTGTAAAAATAGCACCGCATTATACTCATTTACAAAAAGTTAAACCAGGAATCACATCTTTAGGACAAGTAAAATACGGATATGCTCAAAGTCCAGAAGAAATGGCAAGCCGTATGAAATATGACATAATCTACATAGAAAACATGTCGGTTTATTTAGATATAAAAATACTTATCTACACCATAAAAACTGTTGTTTCCGGAGAAGGTGTTTAAAAAAGAAAATATGGAAGTTGATAAACGAATAGTAACAATACAAAACGAAGTAAAAAGAACCCTACAAAACGCAGAATGTGGTCATGATTATTCCCACGCCATACGAGTTTGTAGAAATGCGGAACAAATAGCACAAACCGAAGGCGGAGAACTTGTTATTATTCAAGCAGCAGCTCTACTCCATGATGTCTCCGACGAAAAATTCAGCAATGGCAATACAATCATAGGTCTAAAACTTACCGAAAACATCTTAAAGAAAGCAAAGTTCAAGACTGCTGAAATAAAAAGGATCATTGATATTATTCAAAACATATCCTATAAAGGAGGTTTTAATTCCAACGGAATTCCTTCAATTGAATGTGCTATTGTACAAGACGCAGATCGTTTAGATGCTATTGGAGCAATTGGTATTGCCCGCGCATTCCATTATGGAGGTTTCAAAAATAGAGAATTATACAATCCAGAAATAGAACCACAAGATTTCTCTAACGCCGAAGAGTACAGAAAATCAAACGGTCCTACGCTAAACCATTTCTATGAAAAGCTACTGAAGTTAAAATATCTTATGAATACCCCAACAGCGAAAGAAATGGCAGAACCACGACATCAGTTTCTTTTACAATTCATAGATGAATTTTTAAAAGAATGGGGAACAGACAAGCAAGAATAAAAAAGCACAACTAATTGTTGTTTTTTTCAAATGTCAATCTCGATAACACCCCTAAACAGTTCTTTCGTTAACAACATTTAACACTTTGAAGAATCAACTGATATAAATATTTCTTTGGGGATACTATACAAGTTGGCAGTATTATGTCAAGGAGAGATTCCTCACTCCGTTCGGAACGACAGTGCTTCTTTTCCCTTTCACTTATTTGCGTTTTCTCCGTCTTTCTGAGCGTAGCGAAGAATCTTTACAGCTAAGTAATATATCATTTCCTATTTTTAGAAAAAAACTTTTCAATTGTAACTTGCCAAATAAAAAACACCAAAATTTAGTTTAAAATTATTACCTAAATACGGAGAAATTTCATAAATTCGCAACGATTTTTTAACTATAAGAAGAGAAATATTATGGCACAAGCGTTATTTCTAATGTTGGTAGGTATGCTTACCGTATTTTTAGTCCTAATCCTTGTTGTATTACTAGGAAATGGCATAATTATTTTCATCAACAAATTCTTCCCAGAAGAACAAGTTGCGGCAAAACCTAGTGCGGCGGCAGCTCCAGCAATAAACGCAAATGTGTATTCTGCAATATGTTCTGCAGTTTCTACCGTTACTGGCGGCAAAGGCAACGTTACTGATGTAAAAAAACTATAAATAAGAATAAAAGAGTATAATTAATTAACATAAAACGTATTATGGGTCGAGAGATTAAGTTTTCTTTGGTATACAGAGATATGTGGCAAAGTTCTGGTAAGTACCAGCCACGTGTTGACCAATTAGTTCGCATTGCTCCAGAAATCGTAAAGATGGGTTGCTTTGCAAGAGTTGAAACTAATGGTGGTGGATTCGAACAAGTCAATTTACTATATGGAGAAAATCCAAACAAAGCCGTTCGTGAATGGACAAAACCATTTAAAGAAGCTGGTATTCAAACACACATGCTAGACCGTGCATTAAACGGTTTACGTATGAGCCCTGTGCCTGTAGATGTTCGCAAATTATTCTACAAAGTTAAAAAAGCACAAGGTGTTGATATCACTCGTTGTTTCTGCGGTTTGAACGATACTCGTAACATTATCGACTCTATCAAATATGCGAAAGAAGCTGGTATGATTGCACAAGCAACTCTATGTTTGACAGTTTCTAAAGTTCACACAGTTGAATACTATTGTAATTTAGCAGACGAACTTATCGCTAATGGTGCTGACGAAATCTGTATGAAAGATATGGCAGGTATCGGTCGTCCTGTTTCATTAGGAAAAATCGTTTCATACATTAAATCAAAATATCCTAACATTACAATTCAATATCACGGCCAAACAGGTCCTGGTTTTACTCCAGCTTCTATTTTGGAAGTTGCAAAAGCAGGTTGCGATATCATCGATGTTGGTATGGAACCTCTTTCTTGGGGTACAGGACACGCTGATGTTATCATGGTTCGCGAAATGTTAAAAGATGCAGGTTTTGATGTACCAGAAATCAACATGTCTGCATACATGCGTGCAAGAACATTAACACAAGAATTTATGGATGATTTCTTGGGTTATTACATTCCTGAATCTAACCGTCGTTTGACTTCATTATTGATTGCTCCAGGTCTTCCTGGCGGTATGATGGGTAGTTTGATGAATGACTTATCTACAAACTTGGCAAGCATCAACAAATCATTAGCAAAACAAGGTAAACCAGAAATCACAACTGATGATTTGATGGTAAAAATGTTTGATGAAGTTGCTTACGTTTGGCCACGTGTAGGTTTCCCTCCACTTGTAACTCCATTCTCTCAATATGTTAAAAACTTAGCATTGTTCAACATCATGCAAACTGTAAAAGGTCAAGAAAGATGGACAATGATTGCTGACAACATTTGGGATATGATTTTAGGTAAATCTGGTAAATTACCAGGAGAAGTTGCACCTGAAATTAAAGAATTGGCTGCTAAACAAGGTCGTGAATTCTTCACTGGAAATCCACAAGATCTATATCCAGACAAATTGGATGAATTCCGTAAAGAAATGGATGAAAATGGTTGGGAATATGGTCAAGACGACGAAGAATTGTTCGAATTGGCTATGCACCCAGAACAATACCGTGCATATAAATCAGGTAAAGCAAAAGCTGACTTCGAGGCTGAATTAGCTAAGAAAAAAGCAGAAAAAGCTCAAGGCGGTGCAGGTTCTTTAAAACCTCAAACATTAACAGTTGACGTAAACGGAGAAAAATATGCTGTAACAGTTAGCTACGATGCTCCAAAAGCAGATGCACCAAAAGCTGCACAAGCTTCTGCCCCTGTTTCTGGAAATGCAACTGATGTAATAGCTCCAATTTCAGGAAAATTCTTTAAAACTAAAGATTCATCTTCTAAAGCTGTTGCCGTTGGTGATACAGTAAAACAAGGTGACATCATCGGTTACATTGAAGCAATGAAAGTATTCAATGCTGTTGCAGCACCTTGCGATGGTAAAGTTGTTGAAATCTGTCGTAACTCTGGTGACGACGTTGACGAAGACGATGTTTTGATGAAAATTCAATAAAACTAATTTGGGGATAGTATTTAACTACTATCCCTTTTTTAACTAAATAATTATGCTAGAAAAAATCTATGATATGACTGCAATAGGTGCCTTTATTGATAATCCAGGCTACCTATTAATGTTATTGATTGCTTTCGTTCTTCTTTACTTAGGTATAGTAAAGAAATACGAACCTCTTTTGTTAATACCTATTGGTTTCGGCGTTTTGTTGGCAAACTTCCCTGGTGCAGATCTTGGCGTTGTTGCAGGTGACAAAATAGAATTAGGACTTGATGAAAATGGTCGTATGCAATACATGAATCTTTTTGAAATTGCTCACGAATACGGTATCTTCAACTTCCTATACTATGCATTGATTAAAACAGGTCTTCTTCCTCCACTTATTTTCTTAGGTGTAGGTGCAATGACTGACTTTGGTCCAATGTTGCGTAACCTAAAATTAGCTTTATTTGGCGGTGCAGCGCAATTCGGTATCTTCACTGTATTATTAATAGCAATGGCTTCGGGAGCATTCTCATTACAAGAAGCAGCTTCTTTAGCTATTATTGGTGGTGCTGATGGCCCAACAGCTATTTATACAACATTAAAATTGGCTCCACAATTATTAGGTCCTATTGCAATTGCCGCATATTCATATATGGCTTTGGTACCTGTAATTATTCCATTAGTTGTTAAGTTGCTTTGCTCTGAGAAAGAACTAAAAATCAACATGAAACAACAAGATAAACTGTTCCCTCCTAAGCATCAAATTAAAAACATGCGTGCGGTTAAGATTATCTTCCCTATCGTTTTAGGTGTAGTTGTTATCATATTAGTTCCTTCATCTGGTCCACTTTTGGGTATGTTATTACTTGGTAACCTTTTGAAAGAAATTGGTACAGACACTCAAAGACTTACTACTGCAGCAACAGAATACATTATGAACCCTGCAACTATCATACTTGGTCTTTGCGTTGGTGCAACAATGACAGCTGATGTATTCCTAGATATCAAAACTATCGGTATTATCGTTGGTGGATTCTTCGCATTTGCATTATCTGTAGCAAGTGGTATTTGTTTAGTAAAACTTTTCAATCTATTTGCAAAGAAGAAAATCAATCCTCTTTGTGGTGCAACTGGTTTAAGTGCCGTTCCTATGGCTTCTCGTGTTGCTAATGAAATCTCAACTAAATACGATCCACAAAACCACGTACTTCAATACTGTATGTCAAGTAACGTTTCTGGCGTTATTGGTTCTGCTGTTGCAGCTGGTGTTTTAATTACATTCTGTATGGGATTCTAATAAATCAAAACATATTTATTACAAAAAAAAGCGTTCTATTTAGAACGCTTTTTTTGTAATAGACCAATTGTTCCATTATCGGCAAAATATGGAATGAAATTGTACGGGCGTATTGCATACGCACACATTATTTCCGATATAAAAAATGGATGTACCCAAGGCGTATGCAATACGCCTCTAAGATTATTCATTGATTGGTGACCATTCCAATATGGTCAATTACTAACAAAATCGTTTGTATTGCCCTTTACCCCTTGTTGCTTTTCCAAACTGAATTGCATTAACTGGACAAATATGATAACAAGCCTCACAGGTTGTACAATTACCTTTCCATTCTGGTTTTCTATTGCTATTTAACGAGATGTTATTCAATGGGCATATAGATACACAGGAACCACAACCAACACATTCATTGGTCGTCCACCATTTTTTGTCTGTAACTAAGAATTTGTAAAATAAAGGGCGAACAACATACGTCTTTAGAAATGGATACGATCCTATTTCCACATTAGAATCGTATCTTCTATCAGCTATTGTCTCCAACAAATCACGTAAAATTTCTTTTGCTTTTGCAATTTTTTGCGCTGCAACTTCTTTGGAATCTACATCCATTCCAGACATATTTACGTATGTTTCTGGCATTTGAAGTCCAAAACAAGCAGACAAAGCAATATTTCTATCTTGCAATGCTTTTTGTAAAACTCGTTCCGTATGACCCGCATTATCTCCATACGTAGTAACACAAAACGTATAAACAGTTTTCTTATTAAATGTCAATCGAGAAATGAAGTCAAGAACTAACTGTGGAGGTGCCCAGCAATAAACAGGAAAAACAAATCCTAACATTTCGTTATTCTTAAGCTCACAGCTATATTCTTTTGCTTTTTCCGCATCGGGAATAAACACAAGTTTATCATTTAAACTTCGTGCTAATTCTAAAGCTACATATTTACTATTTCCACAACCTGAATAATAAAATATCATATTGAACAATTTTACATTCTATATCTTAATCTATTCCCATTGAATAATACGCGCACCATCATCAGCAACACGTAACGAAATAGACATTGTATTTGTAGGAAGCAATGAAGATGCTATATCAGGCCATTCTATCAAACATAAATTTCCACTATAGAAATAATCTTCTGCACCTATATTCATCAAATCTTCTATTGTTTCCAACCTATATAAATCAAAATGGTATAATGTCTTTTTTTGTGGTGTCAAATATTCATTTACAATAGCAAATGTCGGACTAGCCACATTATCCACAACCCCATATTCTGCACAAAATGCTTTTATAAAGGTTGTTTTACCTGCACCCATTTCTCCGTTGAAAGCAAGAACTGTTCGTCCTTGTAAAGAACTGATTATAGACCGAGCCACCTGAGGCAATTCTTCTATAGAATGTACTATAACACTATTCATATCGTAATGCAACTATCGGGTCCAAATTTGCAGCTTTTTTCGCAGGATACCAACCAAAAAATATTCCTGTTATTGCACAAACAAAGAAAGATATCAACAAAGATGACCCTGTAATGATTGTAGGCCACTGCGTAAACAATGTTGTTATCTTTGCTGCTGCAATTCCTACCACGACACCGATTAGGCCTCCCGTAACACTTATGAAAATAGCTTCTGTTAAGAATTGGAGCAAAATATCTCTACTTTTTCCTCCTACAGCCATACGCAAACCTATTTCACGCGTTCTTTCCTTAACAGAAACATACATGATGTTCATTATACCTATACCACCTATCAACAAAGAAATTCCAGCAATGGCAACAAGCAAAGCAGTAAGAATTTCTGTCGTAGAACTTACAGTTGTCAACAATTCTTCCATTGACATTACCGAGAATGGATCATTGCCTTCACTACTTTTATGTAGCTTACGTAAAGCATCGGTAACTTCTTCAACTGCTTGTTTCGCAGTTTCTTCGCTCTTTGCCGAAGCAACAATAGAATTTACATACGTAATAGACAATATTCGTTTTTGTACAGTTGTAAAAGGAACTAATATCACATTATCTTGATCCTGACCAAATGTATTTTCACCTTTTGACTCTAAAACACCTATAATTTGAAATGGCGTGCTTTTAAAACGAATTGTTTTACCTATAGGATCTTCATCACCAAATAAATTCGTGACAACGGTCTGACCAATTACAGCCACTTTTGATGATTGACTGATATGTCGTTGAGAAAACATACTTCCTTTTTTCAATTCCATCTTCTTAATATCAAGATACTCAGGATAAACACCATACATTGTTGAAGGCCAGTTATTTGCCTCATGAATTGTTTGACCACTTGATTGTACAATAGGAGAAACAGCATCTACGTATTTACAATTTTGTATGACCTCAACATCTTTCAACGACATGCAACGTTGCGAACCATCGTCAATACGGACACCGCCAACACGTTGAGAGCCCGGTCGGATGGTTAACATATTTGAGCCCATTTGAGAAATTTGAGAACGGATACTTTGTTTTGATCCTTCACCAATAGCCAACATGGTAATAACCGAACCGACACCAATGATAACTCCCAACATAGTGAGAAATGTTCTCATTTTGTTGAGAATTACCGCTTTCCACGAAACCTTAATTAAATTTGAGAAAACCATATTTTAATCCGTTACAGGCAATTTTGCCAATTCTTCTTTCGCATCAACTTGATGTTCATACACAATATCTTCTAAAACAAGACCATCACGTAAAACTATCGTTCTTTTACTCATTTTTGCAATATCAGGCTCGTGCGTTACAAATACGATTGTCTTGCCTTGCCGATTTAAATCTTGAAACAATCCCATAATTTCGTACGACATTCGCGTATCCAAATTTCCCGTTGCTTCATCTGCAAAAATAACAACAGGATCATTCACCAACGAACGAGCAATAGCAACACGCTGTTGCTGACCTCCCGACAATTGGTTTGGCATGTGATGTAAACGCTGTTGCAATCCTACCAAATTTAAAGCATTGATAGCACGTTCTTTCCGTTCTGTTGCTGAAATCTCATGATTATAAAACAAAGGCAATTCTGCATTTTCAATACAAGTCGTTCGTGGCAAAAGATTATATGACTGAAAAACAAAACCTATCTTTCTATTACGAATCTCGGCAAGTTTATCGTTTGATAAATCTCGAACCGAGACTCCATCTAATTCATAAATTCCATCGGTTGGTTTATCCAAGCAACCAAGAATATTCAACATTGTTGACTTTCCCGAGCCACTTGCTCCCATTATGGTTACAAATTCACCTTCGTAAATATCGTAAGAAACTCCTTTTAACGCACGAACAACCTCGTCGCCAACTTGAAATTCTTTGCGCAGATTTTCAATATGAATGATTGGTTTCTTTTCCATACGTTATCTTCGTTTTTGTCGGCCTTGTTGCATAAAAGGACTTTTCGCTTTTACTAATTCTTTATCGGAAGCCGTTCGTAAAGAAACTAAAACTGAATCTCCTTCCGAAAGTCCAGATATAATTTGACATCTAATTTCGTCACAATTACCTATTTCTACCTTTTTACGTTCGATTTTTTTATTTACAATCACCCAAACAAAATTTCCTTTTTTTCCATTTCTTCCCTCTCTATGAGTTTTTTCACCAACATTTCCATCATGTTCAGGTTTTTCCATTTTTATTTTATTCTGCTCATTATATTTTTTCAACAAATCAAACGAAAGTTCATAATTCAATGCACCTTCAGGAATTGTCACCACATCATTTACTTCCAATGTGTAGATAGAAACCGTTGCAGTCAATCCAGGCATTAGCTTTAGATCTGGGTTATTGGCTTCAATTATAACAGTATATGTCACCACATTTGATGTCACCTTAGGATCCAAACGAACTTGAGTGATTTTACCATCAAACACATCATTCTGAAACGCATCAACAGTAAATGTAACACGTTGCCCTTCTTTTATCTGACCAATATCAGCTTCATCGATATCGGCTTCAACCTGCATTCTAGTCAAATCTTGAGCTATAGTAAACAAAGTCGGTGTACTAAAACTGGCAGCTACAGTCTGTCCTTCCTCTATACTTTTTGAAAGCACAACACCATCAACTGGCGAATAAATATCGGCATAACTTAAATTTGTTTTTGCTTTATCTAAACTTGCTTTTGCTTGCGTCAATGAGCATTTTGCCGCAGTATATCGATATACAATCTCATCAAATTCTGCTTGACTAATCAACTGATCATCAAACAAAGCCTTTTGTCTTTCGTAATTTTTCTTATTATAATTCAATTCATTTAACGCACGTTCATAACTTGTCTGCGCTTCCTCTACAGAAGCTCTTAAATTAGTCTTATCCAACTCTGCAATTAGCTGTCCGGCCTTCACTTGACTATTGTAGTCAACATACACCTTCTTAACTTCACCCGATACCTGCGTACCAACCTCAACTTGTTGAATTGGTTCTATCGTACCAGTTGCAGTAACAACATTTGCAATAGAGCCTTTTTTAACAACATCTGCCGTAACCACAATCATTTCTTTTTTACCTTTTGAGAAGAAAAAGAAATATGCAGCAACTCCTAAAGCTAGGAGAACACCTATTATCAATATAAGTTTTCCTTTTTTCATATTAAAATTCTATTGTTTTACCTTGATAGTGAAGTATTACCATATAATTTAAAATTGCCATATACTTAGCCTGTATCTGCGAGACACTTGTCTGAGCATAATTTGTCTCCGTAACCAACAATGTAGTAGCATCAATCAATCCAACCTCAAATTGTTTTTGAGCAAGCTCCAAAGAATTCTCCAATGACTGTAAAGAATACTGCAAAGCAACATCTTCTGCTTGATAAGCTTCCGCGCTCTGACAAGCATTTTCTATAGACTTATACAAATTCTTTCTTGTTGATTCTATCCCTAAAGAATTATAAGCAGAATTGATTTTCACATTTTCCACATTCGTTTTTGTTTGCCATCTATTAAAAATAGGCACAGACAAAGACATTCGTAACGATTTATTTCCTGACCATTCCGATTCATTCTCGAAAAAGTTTCCACTAGCACCAACTCCTGCCGACAACGACAACGAAGGATAATAAGACGATTTTGCTATTTTCACAGACAAACTATCTATAGCCAATTGCTGTTCCGCACTTTTCATTTCCGGATAAACCTTACAAGCTTCTTCGTACACCTCCATTGGAGAAGGAACGACAAACGAAGTTACCGGAGATGTATTTTCAACGATTTCGAAAGTAGCACCAGGTTCCAATTCCAATAATTGTTTTAAGGTCAACAATTGTTGAGAATATTGATTTTTTGCACGAATTACAGAATATTCCTTATTTGCATATTGTGCTTCAATGTCACTAAAATTCTTTTTTGACATTGAGCCAACTTTATATTTTGCTTCAGCAATTTTTAATTCTTTTTTAGATGTCTCCAACAATTTTTCTGCAAGTAGCACATTCTCTTTTGAATACAATACCTGTATATATGCTTCAGCAACAGCAAGTTCAATATCATATTTCACTTGCTCGGTTTGCAAAGATTGTTTTTCTAATTCTAATTTATTTTTTTTAATTGTATTTTCAGTACTCAAACCATTGAATAAGTTCATACTAGCACTTAAACCAACACTACTTGAAGTAGGTTCCAACAATGATTGAGAGGCTGACGCATTGACCGATGGCAATCTATTCATCTTCGATTGTTTATAGGACAATTCCGAAGAACGTTGTTTCAAATATGACTGCGAAACTGTTAAATTATTTTCTAAAGCATAGGAAACGCACTGTTGCAATGTCCATTTTTCATCTTGCGAAAAAGCCGACACACAAGTCGTTAGCACTATAAATATTGCGACGAACTGTTTCATTTACACACTAATTTGTCAAAATTAGTAAACTAATTGAATTGTTATATTCAAAATAATACGAACATAATTTTCAACTATACAAAAAAACACAAATTGTAACCTTTTATAAACAACCGAAGACCTTCCTCAAATAAAAGTGGTATATTTGCCAAAATTTTGTAAAAAATGTTCAACCCAGCTATAGAATACGAGCCTCGTGAGGTTATAAAGAAATTCCAAGAGCAAAAAATGCAGGAATTATTACAATACCTACAAGCGAAGTCTCCTTTTTATAAAAGAATGTTCCTACAAGAACATATTGACATTTCAAAAATAAAAACATTGGAAGACCTTCGAGTTATTCCATTTACAACCAAAGAGGACCTACAACTATACAACGAAGATTTTCTCTGCGTTGATAAAACTCAAGTTGTTGACTATATGTCCACTTCTGGCACACTGAGCGAACCTACTACATTCGCAGCCACTAACAATGACTGGAAGCGATTGGCATATAACGAAGCAATATCTTTCACTTGTGCCGACGGAAAACCTGGTGATGTTTACCAACTTATGACAACACTGGACAAACGATTTATGGCAGGATTAGCTTATTTCGAAGGCGTAAAACTTATGGGTGCGTCTGTTATCCGTGTTGGCAATGGTATCCCAGCATTACAATGGGAAACAATAAAAAGACTACAACCAAATGCAATTATTTGCGTACCTTCCTTTATTCTACGCATAATAAAATTTGCAGAAGAAAATGGTATTGACTATAAAAACAGTAGCGTTAAAAAAGCCATTTGCATTGGTGAAAATCTTAGAAACGAAGACTTCTCTTTAAACCTTTTGGGCTCTCGAATTAAAGAGAAATGGGATATTGATTTATATTCTACATACGCATCTACAGAAATGGGTACATCTTTCTGTGAATGCGGTGCCGGTAAAGGCGGCCACCATCATCCTGAACTAATTATCTGCGAGATAATTGACGAAAATGGAAACAATGTGAAGGAAGGTGAATATGGCGAACTAACCGTATGCACACTTGGCGTAGAAGGTATGCCTCTTCTTCGATTCAGAACTGGAGACATTGCTTGCTTCCATTATGAAAAATGCACTTGCGGAAGAACAACAATGAGAATCAGTCCATTAAAAGGACGTAAAAATCAAATGCTAAAAGTAAAAGGCACAACATTGTACCCTGCAGCTATTTTTGATGTACTTGACAATATCGATTATGTAGAAAACTATCTTGTTGAAGCTACAACTAACGATATAGGAATGGATAATGTAAGCGTTTCTATCGGTTGCAAAACTCCTTCCGAAGACATAATAAAAGACCTAAAAGATCGTTTTAGGGCACGAATCCGTATTGCACCAGACATTCAATTCCTTCCTATTGATGAAATCAACAGAAGAAATTTCCCTGAAGCAAAACGTAAACCAATTAAATTTTTTGACAATAGAAAAAAATAACAATATGCAAAATTTTGACGATATAAGACCTTTTAACGACGACGAAGTTCCTGCGGCTGTTCGCAGAGTCGTTTCTGACTTATATTTCCCATATCTTGTAAGTCTCATTGCTCCTGAAAAATCGGTAAATGAGGTGAAGCAAAACATATTAAAAATAAAAACCGTACAACAATTCCAAGAAAATATCACTTGTTCCGTTATTAAAAAAGTTATCGACACTTCTATTACGGACTTTACTTGTCAAGGAGGCGAAGAATTAGAAAAAGAAAAACCATATCTATTTATTTCTAACCATAGAGATATCGTACTTGATGCCGCACTACTAAACTTTTATTTCTTTCAATGTGGCGTACTACCAACAGAAATCACATTTGGAAGCAATCTAATGAAGAATGCGCTATCTGCCGATTTAGGGAAATTAAATAGAATGTTTCGCATAAATCGTAGCGGTACTATTCGTGATCTTTACAAAAACTATGTTGAAGTATCATCGTACATTCGACATGTAATTACAGAAAAAAAACGTTCTGTTTGGATTGCACAAAGAAATGGTAGAACAAAAGACGGCGACGACAAAACCGAAGCGGCAGTACTTAAGATGTTTGCTATGAGTAGCGACGAGCCTTTTCTTGAGAACCTTACGTCGCTAAATATTACTCCAGTAGCCGTTTCGTATGAATACGAACCTTGTGTGTTTATGAAAGCTGCAGAATTATTCATCTCTTCTTTCACAAGATACATAAAAGATAAAGACGAAGATTATCAAAGTATCCTTAACGGTATTGTTACTCCCAAAGGTCATGTAAATTTTGCCGTCACAAAACCTATCACTTTCGAAGAATTACAACAATGTGACGAACTAGACAAAGGTGATAAATTTACACAGCTTGCAAATATTATTGACCAACGAATATATGATGCTTATATTCTAGAGAAAAATAACTTTATCGCATACGATCTTTTAAGTCGCAAACAAAAATTTGCCGACCGGTACAACGAGAACGATAAAAAAGAATTCTTAGACTATATTGCTGCAGGCATTGATCAATTAAATATGCCGAAAAACAAAAGTGATATTGAAAATATCATCTTTAAGATTTACGCAAATCCTGTAAAGAATAAATTAAAATTATAAAGAAAGGGAGCCTACAAAGCTCCTTTTTTTTACAAAAAATCAACACGTGAGCCAAACTTGGAAAAAAATAGCAACTTGGAGCATAAAGATTATTGTCTTTGTTGCGGCTTGGGTGTACGTATTCTACAAATTCACTAATAGCGAACAAGATATTGCAAGTATATTTTCCAATTCAAATTTTTCACCGGCAATATTTGTTTTAGTTTGCTTATGCATGTTTGTAAATTGGGGATTAGAAGCTGCTAAATGGCAACAATTAGTAAACTGTAGCCAAACAATCTCATATAAAAAAGCAATTGCTGGTGTATTAGTCGGACTTCCTTTAGCACTTGTAACTCCAAACAGAATAGGCGAAATTGGAGGTCGGGCCATTGTATTGCAGAAAAAACATAAAGATGCCATTTGTGCTACATTTTTAGGAAGTTTAACCCAATTATTTGCAACATTATTTTTTGGATGTATCGGGATTAGCATTTATTGCATTGCATTTCCTATAAATGAAAAAATAAAAATCACCGCTTTAGTAGCTGCTTTAATAACAGCAAGCATTGGTTTTATAATATGGTTTTGTAAGAGCAAACGATGGACAAAAAAGGCTTTACTAACCTGCTTAGGTAAAAGCTTTTATAGAAAACTGCAGCTTTTATTCGTAATCTACAAACGAAAAGATTTTATCGTTGCTACTTGTATAAGCGCTATTCGTTATTGTGTTTTTTCAACCCAATTTGGATTACTTATAACAATGCTCATTCCCGAGCTATCATTTATAGAAATTTTTGTAGGAATAACCTTAACATATTTTTTCACCACAATAATCCCCACATCAGTTCTTGGAGAAATTGGAATACGAGGTTCTGTCGCAATGGCTATTTTTGAAATTTTTACAGAACAAATAACTAGTATTTTTCAGATCAGTATCCTTGTGTGGCTAATAAACATTGTTTTACCAACATTAGCAGGTTCTTTTATTTTATTGAACATAAAATCATCTAAAAACACAAAAGGCAACCCATAAGGATTGCCTTTATTCTTATTCGCAAAAGTCTAAATTATTCTGCTGTTTTATCAACGATTTCTGCTTCAGGAGCATTTTTACGAATTGATTCTATACCGTTCATACAACCAGCTTTTGATTCATAAGCTTCACCAACAGCAATAATTTCTCCATTTGTTGCTTTCAAACGGAAACGAGTTTTACCAGCTTTATCTGTATAAACTTCGAATTTTGGATTTTTTGCAGTTTCAAATCCTTCTACTGTTTGATCTTCAAGATTAGCCTTAGCGCTATTTTTTCTTACACTTTCAATACCGTTTTTACAAGCCGACATAGTAGTGTAAACTTCTGATGACGCGATTACTTGATTGTTTCCTGCTAACAAATCAAACTTAACACCACCTTTTGCATTTTTGATTACAAATTTTCCCATAATTATATTTTTTAATAATTTACTTCTGTTACAAATATAACAAATTGGTTTTAATTACTGAAATCAATACTAGAGAATTCATATCTTTGTAAAAAAATTACAATGCTACAGTTAGGTAAAAACAACACATTACGAGTCTTACGAAAGGTTGATTTCGGTTACTATCTTGACGCGGCAGAATATGACAGCGTTCTATTGCCACAAAGATATGCACCCGAAAATCTACAAGAAGGTGACGAAATTGAAGTGTTCATCTATCTTGATTCCGAAGACAGAATTATTGCAACAACAGAAAAACCTGTTGCCGAAGTAAACGAGTGTGCATATCTAACTGCAAAAGATGTAAATAAATTCGGAGCATTTTTAGATTGGGGATTACCCAAAGATTTATTTGTTCCTTACAGAGAACAAAAAATGCGTATGGAAGCTGGTAAAAATTATTGGGTATATATCTATGTTGATAAAGACTCTGACCGTATTGCCGCTTCTGCGAAGATTGACAAATTTTTAGACATATATAATCCTCCATACACCGAAGGTGACGAAGTTTCAATACAAATTCACTCTCAAAGTGACTTAGGAGTAAAAGTCATTGTCGACAACAGCTATTGGGGAATTATTTACCAAAACGAATGGGCTGGCAAACTTACAATTGGAGAGAAAAAGATCGCCTACATAAAAAAAGTCCGAGAAGACTTAAAATTAGACATCAGTTTGTCACCGACCGGTTACAAAAATAAAATAGGTAATTTCGAAGAAATAATACTGCAAGCCTTAAGTGACAACAATGGTTTTCTTCCTTTACACGACAAAAGTTCAGCAGAGGAAATTAAAGAGAGCCTTTGCATGAGTAAAAAATCATTTAAAATGACAATTGGCAGTTTGTACAAAGCTGGTAAAATAACATTAGAATCTAACGGTATTCGTCTTCTATGAAAATTGGAACTATTGATTTCGGTAAACAACCCGTTTTTGCCGCTCCTATGGAAGATGTAAGTGAACCATCCTTCCGTTATATGTGCAAAAAACATGGCGCAGATTTACTATATTCAGAATTTGCAGCTTGTGATGCTATAATCCGCTCTATAAACCAAACATTACGAAAAATCCGCAGTTTCGAATACGAACGTCCTTTTGCGGTACAAATATTCGGAAAAAATGCCGAAGCTATGGCAGAAGCGGCAAAAATCGTAGAAACTGAATATAAACCTGATATCATAGACATAAATTTCGGATGTCCTGTTCGAAAAATTGCAGGCAAAGGAGCTGGTGCTGGATTATTGCAAAACATTCCACTTATGATAGAAATTGCCGAATCGGTTGTGAAGGCTGTTTCTACTCCCGTAACTGCCAAAACCCGCCTTGGTTGGGACAGCAATAATATGCCTATAGTTTCTGTTGCCGAACAATTACAAGATGTTGGTATTCAAGCGCTCACAATACACGGGAGAACACGTGCACAAATGTACACCGGCGAGGCTGATTGGACATTAATTGGTGAGGTTAAAAAAAATCCAAGAATGCAAATTCCTATTATTGGCAACGGCGATATAGACTCTCCACAAAAAGCAAAAGATGCATTTGATTTATATGGCGTAGATGCTATTATGATTGGACGAGCTAGCATTGGAGCGCCATGGATTTTCAAGCAAATAAAACATTATTTGAAAACAGGCGAAATCCTACCGGAACCTTGCTTAAAAGAGCAAGTCGCCGAAATTAAAGAATATATGATGAAATCTGTTGAATTTATGGGTTTACCAGGTGGAGTTATACACATGAGAAGACAATTTGCAAAGACATTTAAAGGACTAGAAAACTTTAGAGAAACTCGAATAAAACTATTAAACCTGTCCGATTTAGACGAAACTATCGCATTATTGGACGAGATCGCTGAAAAATGGGGGTAACTAATCTTTTTTAGGCATACTATTTGCTTCTATTGAAAGAAAAAGATGATATGAAAAAATTTTTCTGCATACTACTTCTTGTCATACCTTTCATTTCAAAGGCACAATCAACATTTGAGCTTTCTCTATACGGAAAAGCGATTTCAAATATCCGCTCCGAAATTTCTTATTCTATGGGACCTTCTTTAGAATGGCAACCTCGTAGTGGAAAATTAGGACTAAATTATAGTTTACGTTTTGGAAACGATGAAGACAATAAGTTTGTATTCCAATGTCCAATAGGTGCATTCACCGGCTTAATTGCTGTAGCCTGTTTTGACGAAGACCTTATTGGATCTGTTATTGGAGCGGCACTTTGTTTTATACCAGAAGGTATCAGCATAAACATTAACAAAGTAAACGACGGCAGATTTTTCACAATTGCCCCTTATATCAATCCTCTACTATTGGATTTCAGCAAAGATGGCGTTTACCCATTAATTGAACTTGGAACAAAAATTAAAATTCAAATGGGCAACGCTTTAGCAGCAATAGACTTTTCTGCACAATCTAAATATGACCCACAAGTTATAAAGCCTTCGATTGGAGCATCTATTGGATGGAGATTTTAAATCTACGCTAACAACATCTTCTCTGCAAGAAAATCTGCTACACGTTTACCTCTTAGTTGTTCAACAATGGCGAAAGCAAATTTAACAGCGGCGCCTGCGCCATTACCTGTAATAACATTTAGCGAAACCACTACTGAACTTTCTACATGTTCCGCACCAGAAAGATGAGATTCATAACCTGGGAAACAAGTTGCTTGTTTTCCTTTTAATATACCTAAATCACCTAAGACATACGGTGCTGCACAAATTGCTGCTATCCACTTGCCTTCTTCATTTTGTTTCAATAACATATTAGCTAAATCTTTAGATTCAGCTAAATTTGAAGCTCCAGGCATACCACCAGGCAAAATTAACAAGGTAGCTTGTCCCTGCGAAATCTCAGAGATTGTCAAATCACAAGAAACAGATAAGCCATGAGTACTTATCACTCCTAATTCTTTTGTTACAGAAACGAGTTCTACTTCAAAACCTGCTCTTTTCAACACATCGTATGGTATTAAAGCTTCCATTTCTTCAAAACCATCAGCAAGAAATATATATACCTTTGAATCCATTTTTCTTTTTTATTTAATAATAACAATTAATTCTTTATATACCAAAACTTACGAAGAGAATGGAACCCGATAGGTGCAACCAGTCACATATTCAGAACAACCATATGCAGTCCTTCCCTTTAATAGTTTTCCTTTTTTACAAAGCGGACAAATTGTTCCTATTAAAGAATCATCCACTTTTGGAGATTCTGAAACCGTTTCTTTTTTCTTCGATTGTTTAGGAGTTTTCGGTTTATCTGATTTCTTTTTACTTTTCTCCACAATTTCCGTTACTGAGACACGTCTGTTTGTATTGTCACATATAACAGATTGTACGATTTCCGACACCATTACCTTTAACTCATCCAAAAACTGTTTTGCATTATAGGAATGATGTTCAATTTCACGCAATTTCTTTTCCCAGGTACCTGTTAATTCTGCACTTTTTAATGATTCTTCATGAATAAGAGCGATTAGTTCTATCCCTGTTGCTGTAGCTATAAGGTTCTTTTTCTCCTTAATTATATATCTACGTTTGAACAAAGTTTCAATAATTGCAGCTCTCGTTGACGGACGTCCAATACCATTTTCCTTTAATGCATCGCGCAATTCTTCATTATCGACCATTTTACCAGCCGTTTCCATAGCACGCAACAATGTTGCTTCCGTATATGGTTTTGGAGCTTGTGTCCATTTTTCTGCAAGATCTGGATTATGTGGTCCAGACTCTCCTTTCACAAAAACAGGAAGAGCCTTTTCCTCATCTTCCTTTTTATCTTCTTCATCATTTGTAGACTTCTCAAATACGACCTTCCACCCTGGATCTAAAATTACTTTTCCTGTGACTTTAAATTCATATTTTTCAACCATACCCAAAACCGTTGTTGTCGTAAATTGACAATCAGGATAAAAAGCAGCTATAAATCTTCGAGCAACTAAATCAAAAACTTTTTCTTCATCAGAATTCAATCCCGACGGCGTTACTCCTGTAGGAATAATAGCATGGTGATCGGTCACTTTCGAAGAATCAAACACTTTCTTACTCTTTGGCAACTTTTTATTTTTGAATGGTTCCAATAACGGGACATAACTCTGCAAACCTGCTAATCCACCCATGATTTGTGGACATTTAGGATAAATATCGTCACTCAAATATGTTGTATCTACACGAGGATATGTCGTGAACTTTTTCTCGTATAAACTTTGAATCAACTGTAATGTCTTATCAGCAGAAAAAGCAAATTTCTTGTTACATTCAACTTGTAAAGAAGTCAGGTCAAATAATCGTGGTGGTGCTTCCGTCCCCTTTTTATCCGAAGAATCTTTTACAACAAACGGAGCATTCTTGATTTCCTCCAAGATTTTTTGTCCAGATTCCTTATCATCTATTTTACCAGATGTAGCAGTAAAAGTTGTATCACGATACACCGTTGATAGTACCCAATATTGTTCTGGAACAAAATTTTCTATCTGCAATTGTCTATTCACTATCATTGCCAATGTCGGAGTTTGTACACGACCGATAGAAAGTATTTGTCTGTTTTGACCATATTTTAGGGTATATAAACGAGTAGCATTCATTCCCAACAACCAATCGCCAATAGCACGAACCAAACCTGCCTCGTACAAAGATTGATATTCGTTTTGGTCCTTTAAATTGGCAAACCCATCACGAATAGCTTCTTCCGTCAAAGAAGAAATCCATAAACGTTTAACCGGACATGTAGCTCTCGCTTTTTGCATAACCCAACGTTGAATCAATTCTCCCTCTTGCCCAGCATCACCGCAGTTTATGATTTCATCTGCATTCTGCATCAACGATTCTATGATCTTGAATTGTTTTTTTACACCAGAATCTTCTATGAGTTTTATACCAAACTGTGGTGGAATCATAGGTAAACGCGAAAGCGACCAGGATTTCCATTGCTCTGTGTAGTCATGTGGTTCTTTTAGTGTACACAAATGACCAAAAGTCCAAGTTACCTGATAACCATTTCCTTCTATATAACCATCGTGAGCAACCGTAGCTCCTAACACTTTGGCAATATCGCGTGCAACGCTTGGTTTTTCTGCAATACAAACTTTCATTCTTTTGTTAGTTTACCACAATTTTGTTGCTCCAATTGATCAAAGGCATAATTCGAACGAATCTGAGAAAGAATTGCATCTACAATTTTATAGATTTCACCATCTTTTGTATAATCTGCCACACAGGCAAAATTTACACGACCATCGTGTATCAATTTCTTTGCAGTCTCTTTCTTATCTTTATTCCGACTCGGATAAATAGCTATAGAATTGCCTCCATACGATTTAATCATTCTCATACAAGGGACATCCGTTTCACCATCTCCAAAATATATCATATGTTTAAAAGGTACCGGTCTATCCGCCTCCTTCTTATACTCATTTACCCGGTAATTTTCACTAATATTTGCAATTCCTTTATTAATCATGAACAAGAACTGCGTTTTTGTTGTGAAATCAACAGCTACTGCTGGCCATTCTGCAATCCCATCAATATTATACAAGAAAGAACAAGCATAAATTTGTTTGAACTTAGATGCGATTTTTGTGCCCTCTATCATTTCCTTCAAACCAGAGGAATTGATATAATGTTCTACAATAACATTATGTTTTTTTGCTAATTCTTCGACCAAATCAAACCACTCTTCTACTCCATTGTATAAATCAACGCTTTTTCCATACTCCACAAACGCATTTCGGCGAATACTTTTTCCTGCAGCACGAGATTTATCTATCATTAATTTCATATAACACAAGATATTGCTTGCGTTATGTGTTTTAACTAAAGCATCAACCTCTTTCCAAAAATCATCTTTATTTTTAATTCCTATTTCTTTAAGGAAATCATATTCCTGCATATTATGCGGAGAAAGCGTTCCATCAAAATCGTATATTAATGCTACCGTAGGTTTTGTTATCATAGTCATATTATTCAAAAGAAACTTCTTGCAATTCTTGAGAAAACAAAGTTATACCTTCTTGGATTTTTTTCACTGTTGAAGCTGAAGGTTTTCTATGCCCTGTAAGATAATGGCTCAATTGTTTTCTATTTATACCTGTTATTGCTTGCAATCCAGTAAGACTCAATTTCTTACTATATGCTTCCAAAAAACTTGCAACATCGTATTTAAAAACAAACTCAAAATTAGGAACAGATTTAAATGATTTCAAATCCGCATAAGATGACAAAAAATCATTTTTTGCCTGCTCTACAGTTTCCCCAAATCCAAATAATGCAAAATCATATTCTGTCTCCTGCATATAAACAGAATACTTTCCATCATCACCTCGTTCTATTACAGCAACAATTTGTTCCATATCTATTTATCTATTTTTAAACCACATTGTTCTTCTATTTTTTTCAATGTTCCTTTAGGAACTTCTTGAGCACCATGTCGAGGAAGTGTAAAATGCTTTCGAGATATCGGATTATACCATCATTCATGATTTCCACCCTCCCTTTCCAGACAGCATCCTAAAGAACGAAGTTTTTTCTTCAATTCATTTATTTTCATACCCCATCACAAAGATAGTCATTTTTCTATCACTTTGCTTGAAAACAATAAATTCTTTTTACCCTGCCCAATGTTCCCTATCTAAACTTCTATATTGAATAGCTTCCGATAGATGCTCTGCCTGAATTTGTTCTGACCCTGCTAAATCAGCTATCGTACGCGAAACCTTTATAATTCTATCATAGGCTCGTGCCGACAACCCTAGTTTTTCCATTGCTGTTTTTAAAATAGACTGACATTCTTCATTCAAAACACAAAAGGTACGAATCATTTTTGCATCCATTTGAGCATTGCAATGTATAGGCAATTGTTCAAAGCGTTTTTGTTGAATTTCCCTACATCGTACAACTCGTTCACGAATTTCCTGACTTGATTCTTCCTGCGATTTTTTTGAAAGTTCTTTAAATGGAACCGGAACAACTTCTATATGTATATCTATTCTATCTAAAAGAGGTCCTGAGATGCGATTCAAATATTTCTGCACAACACCAGGACTACAAACGCATGCTTTTTCTGGGTGATTGTAATAGCCACACGGACAAGGATTCATGGAAGCTATTAACATAAAACTTGCAGGATAATCGACCGTAAACTTTGCACGAGAGATATTTATATGCCTATCTTCCAAAGGTTGTCGCATAACTTCCAACACTTGCCGTTTAAATTCTGGCAATTCATCAAGAAACAAAACGCCATTATGAGCTAAAGAAATTTCACCTGGCTGAGGATAAGTTCCTCCTCCAACCAATGCTACATCACTCACCGTATGATGCGGGGAACGAAAAGGTCGCTCTGTCATTAAAGAAATATGCCCTCCTAATTTACCAGCGACAGAATGTATTTTTGTCGTTTCCAACGCTTCATGCAATGTTAACGGAGGAAGTATAGAAACTATTCTTTTGGCTATCATTGTCTTACCTGCTCCAGGAGGACCAATCATAATAATATTATGTCCCCCTGATGCCGCAATTTCCATTGCACGCTTTACATTCTCCTGCCCTTTTACATCAGCAAAGTCAAACGAACATGTTTGTACATGTTTAAAGAACTCTTCTCGAGTATTTATTACCGTTTTCTCTAATGATTTCTTTCCTTCAAAGAAATCTATAACTTCACTTATATTTTCAACACCATATACATCTAAATCATTTACAACAGCGGCTTCACGAGCATTTTCTTTCGGCAAGATAAAACCTTTAAATCCATACTTACGAGCTTCTATTGCCATTGATAAAGCACCACAAATCCTATGTACTCCACCATCCAACGACAATTCACCCATAATTATGTAATCACCAACAGCTTCTGCAGATATTTGCTTCGAGGCAGATAAAATACCTATTGCCAAAGTTAAATCGTAGGCTGTACCTTCTTTACGAATATCGGCAGGAGCCATATTGATCGTAATTTTTCTTCCGGGCAATTGGTACCCAACACTCCGTAAAGCTGATTCTATCCGTTGCTGACTTTCTTTTACTGCACTATCTGGCAGTCCCACTAAATAAAAATTGACACCGCTAACAATATCTGTTTCCACGGTAATAATACGCGCGTCAATACCATTGACGGCACCTCCAAATGTTTTTACTAACATAGTTTTGTTTTTTCGTTATGTTTTGACATGTTTCCATGTCCGGCTTTTTCAAGTCAAAAATACGAAAAAACTTTCTTCCACAATCGTATAAAGCGAAAAACTATATACAAACAAAAAAAAGACGCAGCATTGCTACGTCTTTTTATACATATAAAATATGTTTACCTTTTATTTTCTTTTAGATAAAGCTCTTTTTATAATCGCTGTAAATACATCACCTTCATTTAATCCCTCTGCTCTCATTTGTTTTGGGACAATACTAGCTTTACTCATTCCTGGATTAGTATTGATTTCTAAGAAATTCATATCACCATTTTTTGTAATAATGAAATCAACACGACAAATACCAAAACAATCAAGATATTTATAGATTTTTGCCGTCATTTCCTTGCAAGCAGCAGTTATATGTACAGGCAATTCAGCAGGTGTTATTTCTTGACTATAACCAGCTTCATATTTTGCTTGATAATCAAAAAATTCATTCTTCGTTTGAATTTCTGTAATAGGCAACACATGTACTCCATCTTCAACTTCGTACACACCAACAGAGACTTCGATTCCTTTTACAAATCGTTCGATAATAACTTCAGTATCTTCTTCAAAAGCCTTTTGAATTGCAGGAATCATCGCGTCTTCAGTTTTTACTTTTGAAACACCAAAACTAGAACCACCATTGTTTGGTTTCACGAAACATGGTAATCCAACTTTTTCAATTATAGCCTGAACATCAATTGTATCATTTGGACGAAGTAAAACTGCATCTGCTGTTTTCACACCAAAAGACTTTAAGAATGTTTTTGTCGCATATTTATTGAATGTCAACGAACCAGAGAAAACGCCACAACTTGTATATGGAATACCCATTAATTCCCAATAGCCTGGCATTTTTCCATCTTCACCAGGAGTTCCATGAATTGAATTGTACACACAATCAAATTTGATTTTTTCTCCTTTATATTCAAAAGAGAAATCACTTTTATTAATTGGGAACTCACCATCAGGTGTTTGTACCATCCATTCATCATGAGAGATAAAAACAGGGTATGCATCATATTGATTTTTATCAATCATACCACATACCTGAATCGCACTATTTTTTGAAATATCAGATTCCGAAGAGAAACTACCTCCTACAACTGCAATTTTCTGTTTCATATTTTTATTTAAATTTAGTCATTTACAAAGGCAAGGGGGAAACCTTGTCATTACGATTATTTATTTTTATGTTCTTGTATATATTGAGCAATTTGTGCGTCGTATGCTGCAGCTATTCGTTTCACAACAGAATTTGCGACATCATATTTTCTGTCTTCTATAGCAGAAATCGGTAAAACTTTTGGCGAAGTACCCGATACAAACGCAGCATCAAAATTGGAAATTTCATTTAAAGATATTTTGCGTTCTTCCAGTGGAATTTGTAAATCCCTGATAATATCTAAAATCTGTAAACGAGTAATTCCACATAAAACATCTTCAGCCAAAGCGGTAATAACTTTATTATCCTTTACAAAAAAAGTATTTGATTTACTTCCTTCTGTAACATTACCTTGCATATCCACAAGCAAAACTTCATAAACTCCTGTTTCTGCAATTTTCTTATAGGCATTAGTTTTCACTGCCGCTTCCTGCTTAACATTCGGATTCGATCGTTCTCCTTGAAAGGTTCCACATACAACACCTTGCGCATACATTTCTTTTGTAGGATATGAATGTTTTATTTCATATACCAAGAATTGTGATTCATCGGCAATACTATATACACAACGGATATTTCCCTCTACTAAAGCTGTCTGTCTTATAAATTCACGAATGTTATCAGAGAAAATTGTTTCAGCAAACGGTTTTTCTCTTCCAGACAAAATAAACGAATTGAAAAAACGGTCCGAATGATCTTCCAAATAAAGCGGTACGGTATCCATTACACGAAGTACATCATAAATCACGACGGCATTTTTAGGAATTTCCACCGAAGAAGCAGAGACCATTTCTCCATTCCTTAGAACCATATTTGATACACAATCCGCAATCATATCTTTTTTTAGTAAAAGTATAAAAAAACAAAAGTTGTTATGATTAGTACCCTACATTTTATTAACCACTTATTTACAATAAAAAAGGGCGACCCCGTTTCGGAAATCGCCCCCAATGGTAGTTTTCAGTGGATTTTAGAACTTAACACCAAAAGTGATAGTTATATAATCGCGTTTTAATGTTGAGTTAGCTGTCAAATCATCACCAGCTAAGTTTTTATACAAAGTATTATTTTGTTTTGTTTTTGCACGCAACCAAGACAAATCACAATACATTGTGTTTGTTGCAAGGCCAACACCTGCAGAATAATCGTTACGATAGAAATTGTCACCACTTACATTCTTATAAGGATTACCATACATTGCATATCCTGCACGGAAAGTAAATGGACCATAGCGGAATTCACCACCACATTTTAAGTTCGTAACTTTACCAAGTGTAGTATCTATTGTTTCATTCGCATCAGATATATCAAAATCTGCTTCAAACATACTGTTTGAGAAATTCATTGTTTCAATATCTACGCCTACATTTGCAATATTCTTGTAAACGAATCCAAGAGATCCAACAAATTTAGCAGGTTGAGCAACCTTATAACTATTTGACGAAGTATATTTACTAGATACTTGTGTTTTACCGTCTGCGTTTATTGGCTTATCGTAATTAGCAACAATACGCGATTCATAGTCTTCACTAATATTATACTTGATTGGAGTATGTACAGCAGCACCGATACGGATGTATTCGATTGGTCTAGCCAAGATACCAAATTTTCCACCGACACCATTACCTGTAGCTTCTAAGTTTTCAGTATATGTGAAACTATTCAAATATTCTAAATTGTCGTTTTTGTCTTTTTCTGTAATTTTTTTCGTTTCGCTATATGCGATATTTTCGAAAACCAAATCAGCACCTATAAAAACCCATTCTGAGAAATCAACACCGAAATTGAATAAATATTCACGTTTTACACCAGTTCTGTCGATTGTTGCATCTTGATATTGACCATATACTCCATCTTTTATATAATCAGAGTAAATAGTTCCATCAGACAAAGAATCCAACAAATATGAATTCCAAGCTAATGTATTGTAGTTATCATACCATTTGTTATTTGATGCCAAACGAACAAAATCATCCGTCAAGGAATTTGTAGCATTTTTAGTTGTGTATTTTATCGTTTCATCATAACGATTTTGTGCATTCATTGCAAATGCAAACGACAAACCAGAAACAAACACAGAATTTTGTTTCATTGGTTTATATGCAACCAAACCTAAACTAGGGATACGAATTTTACTTGCAAAAGCTTTATCATATCCTGTATAATGGTTTTCAGATTTTGTATATTGATATGATGGAGACAATTCAAACACGCTTTTCTTGAAAACAGCTGATCCAGCAGGGTTAACGCTCAACGAACCAACATTTCCGCCTAGAGCTGTTGTTGCTCCTCCCATTGCCATATAACGACCATTTCCTTCTACAAAAGATTCGCCATAGCGCAATGCATCAGTATAATCTTGAGCTTGCAAAGCTATCGCTCCCAAGAAACTCAACATCAATAAACTTACTTTCTTCATAACAAATTATTTTTTGCAAATATAATAAACTTTTGTAATTATCTACGACTTGATTGCGAACTACGTGACGAAGAGCTACTTGACGAACTGCTTCGTGAAGAACTACTACTTGGCCTGCTGCTCGAAGAGTGAGAAGAATAGCTACTTGAAGAACTGTGCGACGAGCTACTACTTGGTCTCACCGAAGAACTCTTTGTTGTACTAGAGCTACTAGTTCTTGTAGATGAACTACGAGAGCTAGAAGAACTCGAAGATGATGTTCCATACGAGCGAGAAGAAGAACTGGTTGTACCACTACTATATGTTCGTGACGGACTTGTAGTTCTTGTAGAAGAAGATGATGAAGTACTTCCACTCTTTGTCGTTACAGAACTTGATGTCGTTCCACGAGAAGAACTAGCAGGCGTTGTACTTGTTCTTGTTGAAGAACTTGTAGAAACTCCCGTTCTAGACGAAGGTGTTGTTCCACTTTTTACAGTCGTAGTAGAGCCACTTCGTGTAGATGTTCCACGAGTTGAATTAACTGGTGCAGAACTTGTTCTAACAGAGCTATTATCACTTTTCACCGTTGTTGGCGCACCACTTCTTGTCGAAGCCGAACGATTTGAATTTGCTGGTCCATATGTCGTAGAAGAGCTCTTAGTTCCTGGAGCTGTAGAGCGAACCGACGCACCAGCATCTCTTGTACTAACAGTTGAACGAGCAGATGTATTTCTATGAGAATCATAACCGTGATTACCATAATAATGACTCACTGGAGGACGATGGTTGTAGTATTTATGATAATATGGACGATGATAATCATAATAGTGATGATAGTAATGAGGACGGTGCCAATAGTAATAGTCATAATGATATGGGTACCAATAATTATATGAATAAGAATACGGATACCAATAATTGTATCTGTCGTAATAATAGTATGTACGATAATAATGACGACCGTAAGGATAATATCCGATACTCCAGAAAGGACCACCAATTCTGAACGACACATCCCAAGTAGGATCATACGAATTCATAAGACGACGAGAATAATAGTAGTCGTCATCGAAAACCGAATAATCGACATCAGATTCCACCACATCCGTTTCAGGATTTTGTGTGGTTTCAGCATCAGCTGCATCTGTTACAACATCTTCTGCAGGTTCAAAAGACGACGCAGGTACTGCATACGTATTCACAACATCGGGTTCTGTAACATCGGTGTACTGTGCATTAAAAGACTCTAACGATGCACACGACATCAGTAAGAACGAAGCACATACGAAAATTGGAATTGTTGTTTTCATAGTAAAATCCTCCAAACGGTTAAAATTATCAATAAAATTGTTTTCTTTGTATAAAATTTCAAGATTTTACAATAAGCAAATATTGTTCCAAAATTATGGCAAAGTTAACGAAACGTAGCGAAAACTACTCTCAATGGTACAACGAACTCGTTGTAGCAGCTAATTTAGCAGAGACATCTGCTGTTCGTGGTTGTATGGTTATAAAACCTTACGGCTATGCAATATGGGAAAAAATGCAACATCAATTAGACTCAATGTTCAAAGCAACAGGTCACGTAAACGCATATTTTCCACTTTTCATACCAAAATCTTTCTTCAGCCGTGAAGCAAGTCACGTTGAAGGTTTTGCAAAAGAATGTGCCGTTGTTACACACTATCGTTTGAAAAACGATCCTGAAGGCAAAGGTGTTATTGTTGATGAAAATGCAAAATTAGAGGAAGAATTAGTTGTTCGTCCTACATCGGAAACAATCATTTGGAGTACTTATAAAAAATGGGTACAATCATATCGCGACCTTCCAATTCTTTGTAACCAATGGGCTAATGTCGTTCGTTGGGAAATGCGTACTCGCCTATTCCTTCGTACAGCAGAATTCTTGTGGCAAGAAGGTCACACTGCACACGCGACTTCAGAAGAAGCACGCGAAGAAGCAGAAAAAATGATTAATGTTTATTCTGATTTCGCAGAAAATTTCCTAGCAATTCCAGTAATCAAAGGTGTAAAATCTGCAAACGAACGTTTCGCAGGAGCATTAGACACTTACACTATTGAAGCTTTGATGCAAGACGGCAAAGCATTACAATCAGGAACATCACATTTCCTAGGACAAAATTTTGCCAAAGCATTTGATGTTACTTTCACTAAAAAAGACGGAACATCTGATTATGTTTGGGCTACTTCTTGGGGAGTTTCAACTCGTCTAATGGGTGCATTAATTATGACGCACTCCGACGACAATGGTTTAGTACTACCTCCTAAATTAGCACCAATTCAAGTTGTAATCGTTCCTATTTATAAGACAGAAGAGCAACTTGCAGCAATCACAGAAAAAGCAACTGCCATCAAGAAAAATCTTGAAGCAAAAGGCATCACAGTTAAGTTTGACGACGATGACACACAAAAACCAGGTTGGAAATTCGCAGAATACGAATTAAAAGGTGTTCCTGTTCGCTTAGCATTAGGAGCACGCGACCTTGAAAACGGAACAATTGAAGTTGCCCGCCGCGATACATTAACAAAAGAAACTCTACCAATTGAAAACATTGAAGAATCTGTAGAAAAACTTTTGGAAGAAATTCAACAAAATCTTTTCAACAAGGCTTTGGAATTCCGTAAAGCTCACACATACAAAGTTGACACATACGAAGAATTCAAAGAAAGAATCAAAAATGTTGATGGTTTCATTCTTGCTCACTGGGACGGAACAACAGAAACAGAAGAAAAAATCAAAGAAGAGACAAAAGCTACTGTTCGTTGTATTCCATTCGACGCTCCAGAAGAAGAAGGTAAATGTATTTTCACCGGAAAACCTTCACACAAACGAGCATTATTTGCAATTGCTTATTAATAAATAAGAACACAAACAAAAACGGCGAAACAAATGTTTCGCCGTTTTTGTTTGTATATAAGTCTATTTATCCCATTTTTCCTGTCAAATATGACTTTGTTCGTTCATCACAAGGATTAGAGAACATTTTTTCGGTATCATCATATTCTATCAACTCGCCTAAATACATAAACATAGACTTTGAAGAAACCCTCATTGCTTGTCCCATATTGTGAGTAACAACAAGAATAGTCACTTCATCCTTCAAACGAATTAATAATTCTTCGATATGTTTGGTTGCAATTGGATCCAAAGCAGAAGTAGGTTCATCCATCAACAACACATCAGGTTTTAATGCTAATGCTCTTGCTATACACAATCGTTGTTGTTGTCCACCCGATAAAAAAGTTCCTTTTTTATTTAACACATCCTTGACCTCATCCCACAAAGAAACATTTTTTAGATTTTGTTCTACCAACATATCTTTTTCTGATTTAGAAATTGATATACCGTTGAGCATATACCCAGCAAGGACGTTCTCATAAATACTCATTGTAGGAAATGGAGTTGGTCGTTGAAACACCATACCGATTTTTCGTCTTACCGCAACAGGTTCCATATTTAAAATATTATCCTTGTTCAATAAGATTTCTCCTGTAGTTTTAATATTTGGATAGAGGGAATGCATCATATTTGCCGCCCGCAACAATGTGCTCTTACCACAACCAGACGGTCCCATAATTGCGGTTATACATTTCTTTTCTATAGAAGCAGAAACATTTTTTACTGCCATTGTATTTGAAGAGTATGAAATACATACATCTTTAAATTCTAATATTGGATTTACGATTTCCATTTTTTTATTCTTTTTGCTGTTATATTTAATAATAAGACGAATACAAGTAGGAACAGAGAAGCTCCCCATACGAGTTCTTGGAGATTTGGGTCATTAAAAAATTCCCAAATTAAAAGAGATACAGAAGAGATAGGTTTTTCCATATTCCAGCTAATAGAAGAACATCCTAAAGCAGTAAACATCAACGGAGCCGTCTCTCCCATCACACGAGATATCGCCAATAATATTCCCGTAAACACACCACCAAAAGCAGACGGCAATAAAACTTTCAGAACAACCGTAGAGTAGTTTCCTCCTAAAGCAAGCCCCGCTTCTTTTAACGATGATGGTAACATCCGTAACGTTTCTTCAGTAGATCGAATAATTAACGGAAGCATCATAATGAATAGAGCAACTCCACCTGCAAGTGCAGAATATCCATTCATAGGAATAACAACCCAGGTATATACAACAATTCCAATTATAACAGAAGGTGTTCCTTGCAACAAATCTGTCATATAGCTTACAAATACAGAAAACTTCTTTTTTGAATTTTCCGCTAAATATATGCCACAAAACACCCCAAATGGAACGGCAATAATCGTTGCCATAATCAGCATCAAAACTGTTCCGATAATACCATTAGCTATACCTCCAGGAATACTCTTACCTTCAGCAATAGCTTGCATTGCTTTGTATGCAGTAGGAGTCGCCTCTGTAAAAAAAGACAAACTAAATTCATGAATTCCTCTATAAAAAACTTCTCCTAAAATGGCAAGCAATGGTACCGCAGTTAAAGCTGCTATTATAATAACTATGACATAGACTAACTTATTTACAGCAAGACGATATTGTAACTTTTTCTTTTCCATAACTTATTATGCAACACGAGTTCTTTTTATCAAATATTTACCAATCATATTTACTATTGCCGTAAGCAAGAACAAAAGCAATCCGATTGCAAACAAAGCCGACAACTTCAAGCCATCAGCCTCTCCAAACTGGTTAGCAATAATACTTGCCATTGTATTACCAGTATCGACAATAGAGGTTGGTAATTGATTTGTATTTCCAATCAACATTGTTACTGTCATAGTTTCCCCTATCGCCCTGCCAATAGCCAAAATATACGAAGAGAATATTCCCGAACCTGCAACAGGGAAAATGACATTTTTAATAACATCAAATCTTGTTGCACCAAGACTATAGGCACCTTCTTTCAAATCTGCAGGAACCATTTTTATAAATTCCGAGCTTAAAGATGCCGCATAAGGCACTATCATTATAGCCAAAACCAACGAAGCGGTTAAAATACCAGAACCTTGCTCCGAAATATGCAGCCCCATAATTATTGGCCGTAAGGTATAAAATCCCCACAAACCATAAATTATAGAAGGGATTCCTGCCAACAAATCAGTTATAGTACCAAGTCCTTCTGCCCAAATACTACCTTTATGATATTCACCAACAAATAAAGCAATAGACAACGCAAAAGGAATACAAAACATTAAAGCCAACAAAGTGGTCATTATTGTTCCAACGAGAAAAGGCAATGCGCCATATTGTTCTTGTCCTTCTGTATAATTCCAATCAGAAGAAAAGACAAAGTGGAAGAAACCAAATTCCGAGAAAGCTTCACTTGAATCTATTGTGAGAGAATATATAATTCCCCCACAAAAGATTGGTAAAATCAGAGCTGCAACAAATAAAATACTATTAAACAATTTATCTTTCATAGCCTCTGACAGTTAACTGTTTACTGCAATTTTTCACCACCATAAGTAACTGTTTTCAAGTTTTCTAAGCTTAATTCTATTGCTTGCTTAGGAAGCGGAGCATAATGCACTGTTGCTGTTATTTGTTGAATGCTGTCACTTACAATAAAACGAAGTAAATCTATTGTTGTTTGAGCTTGTTCTTTCGTTCTATTTGAATAGTTTTGATCCTGATAAATAATCAACCAAGTAAGACAACTAATTGGATAGGCACCTTTTGCATTTGAATTAGTTATTGATATTCGAGTATCTTTTGGCATATCTCCATCCGCTGCTTTTGAAATTGACTCAGCTGTAGGTTTAACAAATTCACCTTGTTGATTTTGAATATTCGCAAACGACATACCTTGAGCGAATGCATATTCCGAGCCAACATAGCCGATGGAATTCTTTGTTTGTGCAATAATACTTGCAACTCCAGGATTTCCTTTTGCAGCCATTCCAACAGGGAAATTCACCGATTTGCCAGAGCCGTAAGTATTTTTCCAACTTTCGCTAACTTTACATAAATAATCTGTAAAATTCGATGTTGTACCGCTACCATCGGAACGATAGACAGGTATGATTTCTGCATCAGGAAGAGTAATAGTTGAATTCAAGGCTTGAATTCTCTCTTCATTCCATTTTCTAATTTTTCCAGAAAAAATATCTGCGACCACACTACCCGACAAATTTAGATTCTCTATTCCCGGCAAGTTAAAACTAAGTACAATCGCCCCCATACATGTTGGGACATGAATTACTGCAGCCATTTCAGAAAGTTCTTTGTCGGACAAGAAAGCATCACTTCCGGCAAAATCAACAACGCCATCTTTTAAACTGCGTATTCCGCCTCCACTTCCTATACCACCATAACTAACTTTGTCGTTGTGTAATTCCGAATATTTTTCAAAAACGATGTTATAAAATGGTAAAGGAAATGTTGCCCCTGCTCCAGAAAGCTCTACAGAAGCAGTTTCTTCTTTTTGTTTATCTTTATTTACCAGAGTAACAGCAATAGTAATTACAGCAATAAGAACTGCTACTAATATTAGTTTAATTTTTAAACTCTTTTCCATAACTAATTGATTTTAAAGTTTGTTTATAACGAAAAATAATAATTAACATAAGCCATATACATTGTTTCTTTGCCATCGGCTTTTGGCATTGTGACTCTAAAGTTTGGCGCCAACTTCATATATTTACCTAATTTAAATTGTGCACCTAATAAAACCGACGATTCTTCACTTCCGACAGACCAATGATTGTTTGAGGTTAGAAAATCATATCGAGCATACAATTCTGTTAGTTTACCAACAGAAACTTTTCCATAACAGGAATAGCCCGACAAATTTTTATTAGGAGCAAATTTTGTATTCGCATTTGAGTTATACTCTGCTCCCAAAGAAAAATGATCTGCTTTATAACCTACAAATAGCGCAAGATTCATAGTATTCTTCAAACTATCTATAGTTGTTTCATTAATATCTCCATACACCCTCAATTCCAATCCCTTTATCGGATTAAACGATGCACCAAGTCCATAGAGTAAGCCATCTTTTACCTGAGTTTTCTTATAACCTTCACCATTTACGATAATAGCATCGGCAGAAAACCAATCAGTGAACTGATAAGTTAACGACAAGCCCAAATCTGCGCTGCTTCCAAATTTGTATTTATCTTGAAAAGACTTATCAATATATCGATATCCCCAAAACTTTTCTTGTTTGTTAAATTGTGTTGTTCCAATTAATCCTCCTGCGATAGTAAGATTTTTTTTCTTCCAAGTTAATTGAGCATTTTTTATATAAGCAATTCGTTGATAATCATCTACAGCACTAGACTTACCAATGTCTAATACACTCTTTAACTCTAATTGTTCTGTAACTTTAGTTTGATAACCAACATAAGCTCTTTCTAACTCAAAGCCTCTATTATCCTTTACATCGGAAAAACCAGCGTGGAAATTTCCAAATGTTTGTAGGATTGCTTTCCCCTGAAACTGACCATCCTTTTTTTGTTCTTCTTGCGCAAAGGATGTAAACCACATACAAGTACTCATTATACCTGCGATTACAATCTGTTTTGTTCTCATATTTATTTACTTTAATTTTATATGACAAAAGTAACCGCGCGATATTTCAACCATATTACACCCAAACTACAGTTGTATTAATAAAAAAAATAGCTGACCTTCCTAAAAAAGATCAGCTATTCAAAATATAAAAAGAACTTTTACTTGTGAAGGCTAAAAATAAACTCCAGGCCACCAGTAGGAACAATTCGAGCGGAAATACAACCTTTATGAAACAAAACGGCATTTTTCACAATAGCCAAACCAAGACCCGTTCCACCCATTTTACGACTTCGTCCTTTATCAACACGATAAAATCGTTCAAATAATCGATTTAGATGTTCTTCACCAACTCCCACACCATTATCCATAAAACTGAAATAGAAAAATTTTTCATCTTCCCGGAAACAATTTATGGCTATCATAGTATTCTTACCAGCATAGGCTATTGCATTGTCTATAAGATTACGAAAGATAGAATATACTAACGAAGCATTTCCTTTTATAGTCAGCGTATCAGGAAGAAAATTCTTCATTACCATCCCCTGAGCCTCTAATTGCAATTCCGTCTCCTTCTGTATATTATTTATAATTTGAGACAAATAAATTGTATGCATTTCCATCATCTGAGGAGCTTCGTCTAATCGCGTAAGTACAGTAATATCTCGAAGCAAATTTGCAAGCCTATTGCTTTGTACAAAACATCTATTTATGAATTGATTCTTGAGATCTTCACTAATGTTTTCGTTCGAAATGATAGTTTCCAGGTAGCCTTGTATTGTACTCACCGGAGTTTTTAACTCATGAGCTATATTCTGCGTCAGTTGTTGTTTTAAACGTGATTGTTCTTTTTCTTGAGTATTATCGTTTATTGATATTTCATAACTATTATCCTGAAAAACAACACATTCCACAATAAAAAAGCGACCATTTTTTTCGATGGTAAAGTCCATTTTTCTTTCCTCCGAATCATCATCATTTTGTAAGAAATTACGAACAGGAGCAAATTCAGTAATTTCAAGAATTTGTTCATTTGAAGTAAGATTTTTATCGGAAATCAAAGTTGAATACTGTGTGAAAATATTGTTTGCCAAAATACATCGATTACTATTATCAAACACACACAAACCTTCGTGCGATATACTTAAGTGAGCTATAAGTTTTTCCCTTTCAACGCTGAGAGCTTCTTTGGTCAATTGTAAATTCTGATATATCCGAACCAAATGTTTTGAAATGTCACCCAAATCCTGATCTGGGAAATCGGTAAGTAGTTCTAATTCCGAAAAATCCGCCTTATCGGCTTTCTTTACAAAATCCCGTAACTGTTGAATATAAACACCTATTTTTTTCGTAAACCGGAAAAGAATATATAACATCACACATGTTATAAGCAATGCCACAAATAAAAATAAATTATCAACTTTTAGTGCTGCATACAAGTTTTCATCATAGGGAACAGAACTTCGTATTATTAAATGAGAATCATTACAATAAACAGCAGAATAAAAATAATTTCGATCAAATGTTTCAGAAACACGATTTATAGAGAAACTTTCAGAATTTCGAATTGCAAGAAGAACCTCATCGCGATTTCCATGATTTTCCATTTTCTGGATGTCCTTTTCCTGACTATCGTAAATAACAATACCATTTTCTTGTATCAATGTCAACCGTAACGAAACAAGACCATGATTCAACGAATAATTCTTCGTAAGCTTATCCAACTCTTCTTCTGCAAACGGATGATTTTTTATATAGGCATACATTTCCTTATTAAAATCCTGCAATCGAAGATTCATCAATTCGGCTTTATATTCTTTTTCTCTAGAATATTGAAAAGCAATAAAACACCCTATAGAAAACAAGGATAAAAGCGAAACAGAAAGAAATAAAACCTGACTAAAAGACAGTTTTTTTCTATTATATATTTTTTTCGAAACTATACCCATATCCTAACTTTGTTATTATACATTTTCCATACGGAGCAATTTTCTTTCGTAATCGAGTTATATTCACATCTATTGTTCTATCAAGTACACACACATCTTCCGGCCAAACCTCATCTAATATTTCCTCACGACTATACACATGCGATGGAGAACTTATCAACAATTGTAAAATTTCATATTCCTTCTTAGTCAGTTCTATTTCTACCGCATCTACAGAAACAGATTTCTTCTCAACATCAACTATAAGTGATTTATATGTTATTCTTTGTTGCTTATTTATACTACTATTATATGTTCTTCTCAATACAGCCTGAATACGCAGCTGTACTTCTTTTATAGAAAACGGTTTTGAGATATAATCATCCGCCCCTACTGCTAAGCCTGTAATCGTATCATTTTCAGTATCTTTTGCCGTTATAAAAATAATAGGTTTTGATGCTGTTGCAGGATTTTGTTTTAGAGTATGAGCAAATTGCAATCCCGAAATTTGTCCCATCATAATATCAAGTACGAACAAATCGTATTTTCCCAAATCGGTATCAAGAATCTCTTCTACCGAATTCGCAGTAACAACAGAATAATTTTCTAATTCCAGATTAAATTTTAGAATTTCGCAGATATCCGCTTCATCATCTACGACAAGAATATGTATATTTTCGTTCATTTCTTTTTTCGGCAAAAATAGCTAGCACATATTTCGTGTATGTAAAATTCATATTAAATCTCTGTTACATTTTCTATTTTATTAGCAATCGTCCTACAACATTTCTCAATAAAAATTCTATATTTGCAATGGAATCATACAATAGTGATACCATAGGGGTGCTGAAAGGCTGAGATTATACCCTTGAACCTGGGCAGGTAATGCTGCCAAGGGAATCGTATAAGTGTCATAAACACAGGCAAATCACACCCAATATGCTATTGCTACGGATGTGATTATTTTTTTGCCCTGTGTTGTGCGATTTTCGGACACCCCATTATCCCAAAACACCATACAGGGCGTAGTAATAACTTTAAAATTTGTAACTATGCCAAAAGACAACAAGGCTTACGCACAAAGGGAAAAAGCATATATGCAGGGGCGTCTTTTTCCCGACATTCGGGTTGGTATGACCAAAGTCAACCTTACTCCGACTGTTACCAAGGACAAGGATGGGAAAATCCATTCCGAAGAAAACAAACCTGTGTATATTTACGACACAAGTGGTCCTTTTAGTGATCCCTCTATTACCATAGACCTTAAAAAAGGTCTTCCTCGCCTACGCGAGCAATGGATTCTTGACCGAAACGATACGGAAGAATTGAGCGAAGTTTCAAGTGAATATGGTCGTCAACGATTGGCAGACAAGTCTCTTGATTCTTTACGTTTTGAACACATACATCTTCCACGCAAGGCACAAAAAGGGAAACAAATCACACAAATGGCGTATGCTAAAGCTGGCATTGTTACACCAGAAATGGAATATGTGGCAATTCGCGAAAATATGAACTGTGAGGAAATGGGTATAAAAACTCATATCACGCCTGAATTTGTACGTGATGAAATTGCCCGTGGCCGTGCTGTTCTTCCTGCAAACATAAACCATCCAGAAGCTGAGCCAATGATTATTGGCCGCAATTTCTTAGTAAAAATTAACACCAATATTGGTAACTCAGCAACAACTTCAAGTATAGAAGAAGAAGTTGACAAAGCTGTTTGGTCTTGTAAATGGGGTGGCGACACTCTTATGGACCTTTCCACAGGTGCAAACATACACGAAACTCGTGAATGGATAGTACGCAACTGTCCTGTTCCAGTAGGAACCGTTCCAATCTACCAAGCATTGGAAAAAGTTGATGGAAAAGTTGAAGACTTAAATTGGGAAATTTATAAGGACACGCTTATAGAGCAATGCGAACAAGGAGTAGATTATTTTACAATACACGCCGGTATTCGTCATAAGAATGTACATTTAGCCGACTCCCGTCTTTGCGGTATTGTTTCCCGTGGTGGTTCCATTATGTCGAAATGGTGTTTGGTACACAACCAAGAATCGTTTCTATATGAACATTTCGATGAAATCTGCGAGATTGTTGCCCAATATGATGTTGCATTATCGCTTGGCGACGGACTTCGCCCTGGCTGTACAGCCGATGCCAACGACGCGGCACAATTTGCAGAGCTTGATACTTTAGGCGAATTGGTTGTTCGTGCTTGGGAACACAATGTTCAAGCATTTATAGAAGGTCCAGGACATGTTCCTATGCAAAAAATACGAGAAAATATGGATCGTCAACTATCGGCATGTCACGAAGCACCATTCTACACACTTGGTCCTTTGGTAACAGACATTGCTCCTGGATACGATCATATTACATCAGCAATAGGCGGAGCACAAATCGCATGGTTTGGAACCGCAATGCTTTGCTACGTTACACAAAAAGAACATTTAGCATTACCTAACAAAGAAGATGTACGTATAGGAGTTGTAACCTATAAAATCGCAGCACATGCCGCAGATATAGCAAAAGGACATCCAGGTGCAACAATCCGCGACGACGCACTTTCTAAGGCACGATTCGATTTTCGATGGCGCGATCAGTTCCATCTTTCACTAGATCCGGAACGAGCACTTCAATATTTTGAAGAAGCAGGTCACACCGACGGCGAATATTGTACTATGTGCGGTCCTAATTTCTGTGCGGCAAAACTTACACACGATTTACGAAAATTATAACACGTCATAGTCTTAATATTTGTAGTAGAGACGCAAGTTTGCGTCTCTACATTTTCACATAAATTGCAATGAGCAAATTAGGAGAATTCGAATTAATTAAACAGATTCGAACATCGTTTCCCGCCCCACAACATATCACAGGCATTGGAGATGATTGTGCCGTTATTCCACAACAAGAAGGATACGAAACACTTGTCAGCACCGACATGCTAATGGAAGGTGTTCATTTTCTTATCGAAGACGTGAATCCATATCAACTTGGATGGAAATCAGCCGCGGTAAATTTTAGTGACATTGCCGCTATGGGAGGCGAACCTATTGGTAGTTTTCTCGCATTTTCACTACCCAAATCGTTATCCGACGAATGGGTTTCTAAATTTATGGAAGGCTATCAGGCTATTTCAAAACAATTCAATTTTCCATTATTAGGCGGAGACACAACTTCTTCACTTGACAGATTATGTGTGTGTGTAACCGTTTTAGGAAAGACATCCAAGAACAAAGCACGCTTACGCACCGATGCAAAACCAGGAGACTTAATATGTGTTACCGGAACATTGGGAGACTCAGCAGGAGGCCTTGATGTAATTCTCAACAAACGAGTTCGCAACGAAGACGAGCAATGGCTACTCGACCGTCATTATCTACCAACGCCACGCATTCCCGAAGGAATTGAATTGGCAAAAACCGAAGGCGTACATGCAATGATGGACATTTCGGACGGTATTGGCTCCGACCTCCGACATATTTTGGAAGAATCACATGTTGGAGCAGAAATTACTGTAAATGCTATTCCTCTATCCGAACAATTATGTCGTTACTGTAAAAAAAATACACTTGATGCGATTCAATTAGCAACATGTGGTGGTGAAGACTACGAACTACTATTTACTATTACAGAAGACGCAGAAAGAAAAATCACCGTTCCCCATACCGTTATCGGGAAAATTACTGAAGGTAAGGAACTAATATGGAAAGGTTCCAACAAAGATTATTTAGGTTTTAGACATTTTTGAAAATATGAAGCACTATCCAAGAGTTCTCACTATTGCCGGAAGCGATTCCGGAGGCGGCGCAGGTGTTCAAGCAGACATAAAAACAATCTCAGCAACAGGTAGTTATGCCGCAAGCGCCATTACTGCAATAACAGTACAAAACACTATTGGAGTAGAACAAGTTTATGGAATTCCTGCCGAAATTATCGGAGCACAAATTCAAGCAGTGATAAGCGACATTGGCGTTGACTCCATAAAAATTGGTATGCTTCATAGTGCAGAAATTATACATACCATAGCAGAGCAAATCAAAAAATGGAACATTACAAATGTTGTTCTTGATCCAGTTATGATTTCCACTTCGGGACATAAACTTATCGAGGATTCTGCCATATCTTCTTTAAAAACAGAATTATTTCCTCTTGCACGCGTTGTTACACCAAATATTCCCGAAGCAGAATTTCTTACAGGCATACAAATCAAATCACAACAAGAGCTACCACAAATCGCTCGTACGCTGTCTTGCGGAGGGAAAATATCCGTTCTTATGAAAGCTGGACATGCTGTAGAAAACGAACTTGTTGATATTTTCTACAATGCCGAAACTGATACAATTCTTGAACTTCGTTCTCCTAGAATCAATAGCAAAAATACACATGGCACAGGATGTACTATTTCCTCTGCATTTGCTTCGTATCTAGCACAAGGGTATTCACTTGATGATGCTGCTAAAGCGGCTAAAGAATATATCCGCAAGGCAATTGAAGCGGGAGCAGAATATGAAATAGGACATGGACACGGACCAGTTGACCATTTTTTCAGAATACATTAAAACCATTCCAATGAGAAAAGAAAGCAGACAAATGAGCGCCGAATGGGCAATGGAAGTACTTGATAAGGCTCCATATATTACAGTAAGTATGACAGAATCCGATGGCACACCATACTGTCTTCCACTATCGCTAGCACGCACAGACGATAAAACTTTTTATTTTCATTGTGCCACAGAAGGCAAAAAACTTGATATTCTTCGTAAAAACCCTCGCGTGTGCCTTTCGGCTGTAACTAAATGTAAACCTACTGTTGGTCCTAAAGATGGAAGTTTCACCTTGGAATTTCAGTCTGCCATAGCTTTCGGGACAGCAGAAATCATAGAAAACAATACAGAAAAAATTGAAGCCCTCCGCGCCATTTGTACTCGTTTTCTACCTCATCACATGGATGCCTTCGACGCATCTATTGAAAGAAGTCTTGGCCGAACAGCAGTAGTACGCATAACATTAACAGAACCACCTGTAGGTAAACGCAAACAATACGACAAACAAGGAGAAGAAATGAAATACGGAAGAATGGAATAAATCATCCACAACCGTAACTTCATCTATAAAATTTCATTTTTCGTCAATATTACAATTTTATATCGTGCACGATATAAAACAATTTATATCTTTGCATAAACTAAAACTGATAATTAACACAAACATATCGTTTACGATGAATCTATATGACATTACAGTAATTAAACGCGAAAACCGTAAAGACATTGAGGTTTCGTTAAATGAATACAAAGGACAAGTTTTACTAATTGTAAACACCGCTACAGGTTGTGGACTTACACCACAGTATGAAGCTCTGGAAAAATTATATAAGAAACATAAAGACAAAGGCTTTACCATTCTTGATTTTCCATGTAATCAATTTATGGAACAAGCTAAAGGCGACGACGAGCAAATCAATGCTTTTTGTACATTAAAATACAATACTACATTTCCTCGTTTCAAAAAAATAGATGTCAATGGTGAAAACGAATCACCACTCTACTCTTTTTTGAAACAAGCTTACTCTAAACGTGAAGGCAGAGGAAATTTCTTCATGAACATGATGATTGCACTCTCATCAAAAATGAACGGTAAAAGCAAAAACGACAGTGACATAAAATGGAATTTTGAAAAATTTCTTATAAACCGCGAAGGAATTGTTGTTAAACGCTTCGATCCAACAGTTACACCTGAAATGGTAGAAACGGCAATAAAAGAACTGCTTTAAATGAAAGAAAAAATCACAAAATTTCTGCAACATTTTTCATTTCGTACGGGAGTTATTATTTTAGTACTCTGTATTCCCTGCTACATTATATCGTTTGCACAGATGGCATTACCGATTTCCAAAGAAATGAAAGCTGTTTTATGGTTCATTTTTTTCGGGTTAGCAAAAACCTTTCAATACGGAGGACTCACAATTTTGGGTGTTGATGGTTGGAAACGCTTACAAGCATATTTTTCACATAAAAAATAAATACAATGGAAACAAAACAAGAAAAACCTTGCGCAAATTGCAAATTTCGTGCTAAGTACGACAACAATCCTAAATCTCTTGCAGGACGCTTTTGGCGTTGGCATATTAATTTCTGTCCTGGATGGAAAGGTTATATTTCATCTCTATCGGAAGAAGAACGTGCAGCTATCTGCGAAAAATACAACTACAACAAATAGTTTGACATGGCGTATAATCAGCTGAAACTTGATAATCAAGTATGTTTCCGTCTTTACACGGCCGCACGGCTTATTACGCAAGCATACACTCCTTTTTTTAAGGAATTAGGTATTACATATCCTCAATATTTAGTTCTTATGATTCTTTGGGAGCAGGACAATCGTGTAATCAGCGATATTACAGACCGACTTAAATTAGAGACAAATACTGTAACTCCACTTCTACAACGAATGGAAAAACAAGGTCTTGTAATTCGTACTACAGGAAAGATTGACAGCCGACAACGTATTGTATCACTTACGAAAGAAGGTAAACAGCTTGAAAAGAAAGCAAAAGATATTCCCGCATGTCTTGTAAATAATCTTACAGAAAAAGGAATAACTGTAGAAGATATTACCGCACTAATTCCCTTATTAGACAAACTTATTGCAGCTATATGACAAAAATAGAAAAAGAAAAAAATACCGTAGAACTGATGATTGGCATTTATTGCCATGCGCATCACAATACCAAAGACGGACTTTGTGAAGAATGTAGCACGTTACGCAACTATGCACATGAACGCCTCAGTCACTGCAGATTTGGTGAAGATAAGACAAAATGCAAAGTTTGTCCTGTACATTGCTATCGTTCAGATATGCGTGAATCGATTCGCCGCGTTATGCGATATTCCGGTCCACGTATGATGCTGTATCATCCAATTATCACAATAAAACACATGTTTAGTTAATCACAATTTTAAATTTTATAATTATGGCACATAAAAATTTCGGTTCAAAACCATGGATCCAACCTATGCCTGTTGCTATTATAGGAACATACAACAAAGAAGGAAAACCTAATGCTATGAACGCTGCATGGGTAGGTCAATGGGACGTGAAACAAATCACAATCTCATTAGGGAAACACACAACTACAGAAAATCTTGAAATCACAGGAGAATTTACTGTAGCATTAGCAAACAAAGCAAATCTTGTTGCAGCCGACTATGTAGGTATTACTCCTGCAAGCAAAGACGCAAACAAAATCGAAACTTGCGGTTGGACAGTAGAGAAAGCAGAAAATGTTAACGCTCCTGTATTCACAAACTTCCCTATCACACTTGAATGTCGTGTAGCAGAAAAAATAGGTCAAACTGAAGCTGGTGGAGGTTGCAACCTAGTTGCTGACGTTATAAATGTTCGTTGCGAAGAAGAATATCTTGACGCTAACGGAAACCCAGATCTTGATAAAATTCAAATTATTTGCTACGACTCTATAGGAAACACTTATCGTGTACTTGGAGAAACAGTAGGCAACGCATTCAAAGACGGAGCATCATTAAAGAAATAAATGATAATAGAATACAAAAAATGGTTGTCATAATTTGACAACCATTTTTTATCAATGCATAACTTCTTGTAAATCATCTAGAGAATAATCCAATAATATATATACCTCATTATCAAAAAGGCCAACATAAATTGAACCTTGGAAAAATCTACATACATCATCTCGTTTTTGTTTCTTCCTTTGCTCAAACTCACAAATAACCTGATATACATTCATACTAACCCTTTGGGTTTTTAGAATTTTATAAGAAACTATAGGATGCAAATCATGAAATAATTCTTTTAACTTTACCTCTTGTGGAGATTCTATTGCATAACTACCATCATATTTTTTATATTCTTTAGGAGCAACTTCTGTATAAAATTTTTCACACCACTTTTTATTTACAGCGCACTCATTACGTATAGATAAATCTATTCCATATTTATT
>JAZLFM010000047.1:0-95855 GCA_045615765.1 Bacteroidales bacterium | reverse complement strand
ATTTCCTTTGTTATTTCAGCCATCTTGTTTATATCTTTTACAAGATTGTAATTTTTACAAACATCTTCCAAATATTTCTCAAATATTTTTATAAAAACTTAATTGAGAGCATTTTCGTCTATAGATTTTTTAAAATCTATTATCGAAAATATTATGAAAAAGAACAAATCATTTTATTTCGAAATGAAAATTTCGATGTTCAAAATTAAATTTTTTTTGTCATTTTTTACAAAATCAGAAAATTATCTGTCACTTGCTAAATATTTCCTACCTTTGACACAGTAAAAAACTCAAATAAAAAATATATGAGAAAATCTATTATTAATCTTGTTGCAATTGCATTCATTGGATTTACATGCATGAGTTGTAAGGAAAAAGAAGAAGAAATTTCTTCATTGAATTGTGTTGAGGAAACAGTAATGCTGCAAGGTGGAGAAACACTTTCGTTGTCTGTGGAAGCATTACCGAAAGGTGCTAAAAATCTTGATTATTATTGGGAAATTGCAAATACCGATATCGTATCGGTCGATGACGATGTTGTTACGGCAAAATCATTTGGCGAAACTTGGATTTATGCAGTCAGTGTTGCAAAACCACAAATTAAAGATTCGGTGAGAGTAGTTGTTTCTTCCGATAATACAACAAAAGTTACTTGTTCGACTAAAGCAATTCGTCTTTTTGTAGATGGAAATAGTACTGTTTCTGCAACAGTTTCCAATGCTTTGGACAATTCTTTTGAGTGGAATATTGCAGATAATTCAGTTGCTACTATCGAAAACAATATTGTTGCGGCAAAGAAGTTGGGAACAACTTGGTTATATGCAATTTGTAAAGCAAATACTTCAATCAAAGACTCAATAAAAATTACCGTTATGCCAAATCAAAAAGACATAAATATTAGCGATGAAAATATCGCATACGAAGGACGTTTTAATTTTACGTCAAGTGAGGCTCAATATTTTTATCCTGGAAGTACAATTTCAACAACATTTACTGGTACTTCTATCTATGCTAAATTCAATAAAGTTGAAGCATATTATTGGATAGAAATTGATGACATGGAACCATTTAAATTCGGTACAAATTCAAAGAAACGTTTGGTGAAAGACAATGTTTTTATGTTGGCCGAAGATCTTGCTGAAGGCTCTCACACTGTTCGCATAACTCTTTGTTCCGAAGGAATTTATAAGAATCCTAAATTCTATGGTTTAGTAATTGACGAAAATGCTTCATTGGCTAAACCTGCTGCAAAACCTGTTAAGTTCGAATTTATAGGTAACTCTATTACTTGTGGTTATGGAACTGAGGTCACTGACCGTTCTCCATTTAAAGATTCAACTTCAAATTTCTGCCATGGATTTGCTTACTTAACTACAAAGGAATTCAATGCTGAATTGATGGTTGTTGCTCGTTCGGGTATAGGCATCTATCGTAATTATGGTAATAAGGAAAAGGCTGATGGATACGGATCTATGCCTGATAATTACGAAAAATTGTGGTTGCAAAATTCTTCAAATTGGGATTTTACAAAATATACTCCTGATGTACTTTTCATTAATTTAGGTACTAACGATACTTGGGAAATGTCAAGCTTTAATGCAGAAACTTATGAAACATGCTATAGAGGCTTAATGGATAAAATCTATTCGCATTATCCAAATGTGAAAATCGTTCTTCTTACTGGAAGTATGATGGATGCTACTGCTTTGAAAGCTGTAAAACCAATTTTGAATAAGATTCAAGAAGATTACAGTACCGAAGATCATCCGATTTATCGTTTTGATTTTGCACAAACAGCAGGAACAGGTGCAGATTGGCATCCATGTGCAGCTCAACAAGCTAAGATGGGTTCAGATTTGATTAAATTCTTGAAAAACAACAATATCGTAAAATAATTGTAGAGACGTTCCGTGGAACGTCTCTTTTTAGTGAATAGAAGACATGACTAGACAAGAACTAATTTTAGAAATACAAAAGAAACAAAGTTTTTTGTGCGTAGGTTTGGATACTGATGTCACAAAAATTCCAGAACATTTACAGTCTGCTGACGATCCAATTTTTGCATTCAATAAACAAATTGTTGATGCTACAGCACCATATACAGTTGCATATAAACCAAATATTGCATTTTATGAATGTTATGGTATTGCTGGTTGGAAAAGTCTTGAAAAAACGGTAAATTATATTAAAAGTAATTATCCGAATATTTTCTTGATTGCAGATGCCAAGAGAGGTGATATTGGTAATACATCAAAAATGTATGCACAGGCGTTTTTGGAAAATCTTCCTTTTGATTCAGTTACAATTGCTCCATATATGGGCGAGGATTCTGTGACTCCATTTCTTAGTTACGAAGGTAAATGGGCAATTTTGCTTGCGTTGACTTCGAATAAGGGTGCCTATGATTTCCAATTCCAAGAAAGCGATGGAAAATGTTTGTACGAACATGTTTTAACAACTTCGCAAAAATGGGGCAACGATGAAAATATGATGTATGTTGTTGGTGCAACAAAGGCAGAAATGCTTGGTAATGTTCGTGCCATTGCTCCAAATCATTTCTTGTTGGTCCCTGGAGTTGGTGCACAAGGAGGAAGTTTGGAAGCAGTTGCCCAATATGGTATGACTAAAGATTGTGGTTTGTTGGTAAATTCTTCTCGTGGAATTATTTATGCCGATAAAACAGAAAAATTTGCTGAGGTTGCAGGCGAAAAAGCTAAAGAATTGCAGGCTCAAATGGCGGATTTAATGAAACAATATATGAAATAGTCATGAAACGAATTGCGTTAATTTTAGCAGTTGGTTCATTATTCTTTTCTTGTAAAAATTCTTCTGTAGAGACGCAAGACAATGTGTCTCTACAGACTGATAATGTTTTCGTTTACGCTAAAAACATTTATTCTCGTCCGTGTAGCGATACAGTTATAGTGTATTGTAATTGGGGCGAATCGCGTGATAGCATTATTTATTGCTTGAATTCTTCTTCAAAGCCGCAGAATACGGCATCTGTCCAATATGTTTCTAAAGGCGTACATTCTATAGCAACTCTTTCTACTACCGATATTGCAATGTTGGCGGAACTTTGTGAAATTAACCGCATTGCTGGAGTTTGCGATCCTTTCCGTATATCTAATGAGCAAGTTCGTCAGCGGGTCTCAGAAGGGGCAATAGCTGATGTTGGAAACAGTATGGATGTGAATATGGAATCGTTGGTAGCTTTGCAACCAGACCTTGTGATAAGTTCTGCCTATAGTAAAGTTGATTTACAGAAATATCAAGTTTTGCAGAACATACCTGTTGTTTTTACTATGAGTTGGCAGGAGAATTCTCCGTTAGCACGAGTGGAATGGATAAAGTTCATAGGTTTGTTGATAGGAGAGTATGCAAAAGCAGATAGTGTATTTCGTTCTATCGAGAAAAAGTATTTGGCGGCGAAGTCTTTAGCCGAAACGGTTGATAGAAAACCAAAGGTTCTTGCTGGAGCTGCGGCAAACGATGTATGGTATATGCCTGGTGGTCAAAGTTATGTGGCAGCTTTTATCGCAGACGCAGGTGGTGATTTTGTAGGTAAACAAGATGAACATACAGGAAGTGTTGTTTTTAGTTTCGAACAAGTCCTTGCAGCTACACAAGATGCTGATTTATGGGTAGGCTGTGATGAAAGAAGTACGAAAGAGTTAGAGAATAACAATAAGAATTATGCATTATTGCCTGTTTTTAAAACAGGGCAAATTTTCCATAGAAGCAAACGATGTACTCCAGAGGGAGGCAATGATTATTGGGAATACGGCTATGTTCGTCCAGACTTGGTGTTACAAGATTATATTTGGGCGATACATCCAGAATTGATGCCAAGTTATAATCCAGTATTTTTTGAGAAAGTGCAATAGAAATTTCTCGGAAGATATACTGTTATACAAACAAAAAAAGCAGAACCATTGGTTCTGCTTTTTTATTATGGAGAATTGTATTTATTACATCATTCCGCCCATACCACCCATTCCTGGAGCACCCATTGGAGCAGCTGGTTCTTCTTTCTTTTCTTCTGCTAAAACGCATTCTGTTGTAAGTAACATACCTGCTACAGATGCTGCATTTTCAAGAGCGATACGAGTTACTTTCTTAGGATCGATGATACCTGCTTTCTTTAAGTCTTCATATTGTTCTGTGCGAGCATTGTAACCGAAGTCGCCTTTACCTTCGCGAACTTTGTTTACAACTACAGAACCTTCACCGCCGGCATTTGCAACAATTTGACGAAGTGGTTCTTCGATAGCACGTTTGATTATTTCAATACCTGTTGTTTCATCTTCGTTAGCACCAGTCATACCTTCCAAAGCAGCTTGTGCGCGAACAAGAGCAACACCACCACCTGGGATGATACCTTCTTCAACAGCAGCACGAGTAGCACTTAGAGCATCTTCTACGCGATCTTTCTTTTCTTTCATTTCAACTTCAGTTGTTGCACCAACATAAAGAACTGCAACACCACCAGCTAATTTTGCCAAGCGTTCTTGAAGTTTTTCTTTATCGTAGTCAGAAGTACTAGCTGCAATTTGTGCTTTGATTTGAGCTGCACGATTTTCAATTGCTTCTTTAGAACCTTTACCACCAACGATAGTAGTATTTTCTTTGTTGATAGAAACCTTCTCGCATTGACCAAGCATATCAATAGTAGCTGTATCTAGTTTCAAACCAGTTTCTTCGCTGATAACAGTACCATTCGTTAAGATGGCGATGTCTTGTAACATTTCTTTTCTTCTGTCACCAAAACCAGGAGCTTTTACAGCTGCAATTCGTAAAGAACCACGAAGTTTGTTAAGAACTAAACCTGTAAGAGCTTCACCATCAACGTCTTCTGCAATCAAAAGTAATGGACGGTTTGTTTGAAGAGTTGCTTCAAGAATAGGCATAATTTCCTTCATTGAAGAAATCTTCTTGTCATAGATCAAGATGTATGGATTGTCAAGTACAGTCTCCATTTTTTCAGTATTTGTAACGAAATATGGAGAAATGTAACCACGATCGAATTGCATACCTTCAACAACTTCTACAGTTGTTTGAGTACCTTTTGCTTCTTCTACAGTGATAACGCCTTCTTTTTTAACTTTCTTCATTGCTTCAGCAATCAACTTACCGATTTCTTCGTCGTTGTTTGCAGAAATACGAGCAACTTGTTCTACTTTTTCACCTTCAACAGTCACTGCTTCTGCTTGTGAATTCAAGTTAGCAACGATAGCAGCAACAGCTTTGTCGATACCACGTTTTAGATCCATTGGGTTTGCACCAGCAGCAACGTTTTTCAAACCAACGCCAACGATTGCTTGAGCAAGAACAGTAGCAGTAGTTGTACCATCACCAGCATTGTCGTTTGTGCGAGATGCAACTTCTTTTACCATTTGAGCACCCATGTTTTCGAATGCATCTGGAAGTTCAATTTCTTTTGCTACAGAAACACCATCTTTTGTGATTTGTGGAGCACCGAATTTCTTTTCTATAACAACATTACGACCTTTAGGGCCTAATGTTACTTTTACCGCATTAGCCAAAGCGTCAACACCTCTTTTAAGAGATTCGCGGGCGTCAATATCAAATTTTATTTCTTTTGCCATGATTATAAGTTTTTAGATTCTACAATATTAAAAGGATGTCAGATTGAGAAAGAAGAAGATATTTTTCTCCTTCGAAAGTAAGTTCTGTTCCTGCATATTTTCCATATAATACGCTATTGCCAACAGCAACTTCCATTTCCTCGTCTTTTTTAGCTTTACCAACAGCGATAACCGTACCTTGAAGAGGTTTTTCTTTAGCTGAGTCTGGAAGAATGATTCCTGAAACAGTTTTTTCTTCTGCGGCTTCTGGTTTAACTAAAACCTTGCCTGCAAGTGGTTTACCTTTGAATTCTGCCATAGTATGTAATTTTTAAATGTTTAACAATAAAATTTTGCATTAGGTATGTCATATTTTGTGCCAAGAGAGTATTTTAAACTTTTTGGCAGAAAAATGCTGTTTTAAATTGCCATTATGACATATTAATTCCACCTTTTCCTTTTGAGGTCACAAATTGTGACCTCAAATCCTCTTTTGTTAATTGAAACATGAAGTCTTCTGGAAATCGTTCTATATTCCTCTTGACAGATTGATTAAGTACTTTTGTTTCAATTCCATATAAACTTGCAATGTCTTTGTCAAACATTACAAATTTACCTCGAATTTCATAGATTTTACTTTGTAAGATGGCAATATAATCCACCTTAGTTGATAGTTCTTTTTTCATTAATATTTGCGTTAATTGGTTAATACGCAAATATACATAAATTTATAAAAAAAGTGTCAATATATGACATATTGACACCTAACCATAAAAACTTAAAACTTATGAGAACAAAATTACTTTTGTAGATCTTCAGCAGTTGGAACATCTGAAGGGATATTCATTTGTACTGCTGGTGCATTTTCTTCAAATAATGAGTGTGCTTCTTGTGCAGAGTTTCTTGGTAGTAAAGCTGATAATACGATGCATAATACAACAAGAGCTCCAGCTAATGACCAAGTAGCTTTTTCGACGAAATCAGTTGTGCGGGCAACACCCATTTCATAACGAGATGACATAATACCGCCACCTTTAGAGTTTTGGATTAATACTACACAAACTAATAATACACTTACAATTATTAATAATACATTAACGATTACCATAGTATTTTTCTTTTTTAATGCTTAATTTCCTTAATTCGGTTTGCAAAGTAAACACTTTTTTGTGGATATTTCAAACTTAATTTCTCATATATCTTAATTGCCTTACCAAAAAGCTTTTGTTTTTCGTACACTTTAGCCATTGCTTCGGTCACAAATTCAACTTCGGCTTCGCCTGCTTTTAGATATTTTTCTTGAGCTTCTTTATCCATTCCTTCCTCTTCGTCTGTGTCAACTTCGGTTTTTAGCGGAGTTCTGTAGTTGGATTGAATGAATGTGTTTATAATGTCTTGTGTGTGACTTGTGTCATCATGTTGTGAAGTTTCGTACCAATTGTGTGTTTCTTGTTCTTGTGGTTCTTCTGTTACGATTGGTTCCTCATCTTGAATTCCAAAATTGATTTCTTCTTGTGTTTCCGGATTTGCTTCAGTTGTAGGTAGAGGTTCTTCTTCGGTTTCTTCTATTTCAAAAGAAATAGGATTTTCGGTAAATTCAATGGTAGGTTCTGTCGTGCTTTCTGATGTTTGAATTTCTTCAGTTTCGTTAGATACGATATTATCAGAAGAAAAGTCAGTTACGGCAAAACTTAATGGTGAATCGTCAGTTGAGTCCTCGAAAGAAGTAATAGTTTCTATACCATCAGGTTCTTCTTGCTCTATGTGCTCCTCTATTTTTTGTTGGTCATTATCTATAGTTTCTTCTTCAATATCTTCGTTTGTCGAAGTTTCTTCAAAGATTGGTTCTTTTTCTGGAATTTCTGTATTGTTTTCTTCAATACTATTTTCTGCTTGCTGAATTTCTTCCTGAATTGTTGGAGTAGAATCAGTTTCTTGAGGATTAGTTGATGCTTCTACATCTTCTTCTTTCGCCTTCATCTCTCGATATTTGCGAAGAATTTGATCAGCAAGAGATTCTGTTTGATTTTCAGTAGTTTCAACTATTTCTTCGACCTGCTCTGTGATCTGTTCTTGAACAGTTTCTTCTGCAGGAATTTCCTCAGTTGTCGTTTCCTCAACAATAGGAATCTCTTCTTCAGTAGTTTCAACTCTTTCCTCAACTTGTTCAGTGATTTGTTCTTGAACAGTTTCTTCTGCAGGAATTTCCTCAGTTGTTGTTTCTTCAACAGTAGAAATCTCTTCTTCCGTAGTTTCAACTATTTCCTCAACTTGTTCAGTTGTTTCTGCTTGAACAATTTCTTCTGTAGGGATTTCTTCAGTTGTTGTTTCCTCAACAATAGGTGTCTCTTCTTCAGTAGTTTCTACTATTTCTTCAACTTGTTCGGTTGTTTCTGCTTGAACAGTTTCTTCTGCAGGAATTTCCTCAGTTGTTGTTTCTTCAACAATAGGAGTCTCTTCTTCAGTAGTTTCAATTATTTCGTCAACTTGTTCTGTGATATGTTCTTGAACAGGTTCTTCTGTAGGGATTTCTTCGGTTGTAGTTTCTTCAACAGTAGGAATCTCTTCTTCAGTAGTTTCAACTATTTCCTCAATTTGTTCGGTTGTTTCGGCAACTTCTTCTTTTTGCAGCTCTTGATTGTTTTCTGTTTTTGTAACAGTTTGTTCTGTTGTTGGTTTATTTACTTCAATGTTTTGTTCAATTGGAGTAACTAAATCATATAGTTTTGAGCGATTAACGGCGTACAAAGAAAATGTCTGTAAGTTTTGTTGAAATTTCTCTTCGTCGTTAATTTGTAGTCCTTTCGCGTATAAGAGTCTCGCTGTTTGGAAATATGGATAATCGTCAACCAATAACGAAAGCTTTCTCGTATCGGAAGACGATAGTTGTGCAGGATCTTCTAAATATTTTTTGAGTTGCTTTTTATTCATTATTGTATTGATTACCAGTTTGCTACGCTCTCCATATAAATTGATTCTATAATTTCTTCAGAGATCTCTTTTATTAATGCGTCTTCAACGTCCGATAGGCTTGTTGTTGCATCGAAATCTCTATATGCGGAAAAGCGTTTGTCGAAGTTTTGCTTTTCGTCTTGTTCGTTCACAAATTTAATCTGTACAGCTATAGTCAAACGGGTTTGTGCTGCCAACTGACTTGCTGTAACACCTTGATATGAAGTAGAATACTCAGTTATTTTCCCTGAAAATTGTAGGTCTGCGTTGGAATTCGAAAGAGACAAACCTGCTGATGAACGGAATTTGTCTTTTAATCCTTCTGTAAATACATCGCTTAATGTTGCTTGTTTCTTTGGAGCTTGGTTTGTAATGTATGATACAGAAAATGTTTTAACATCAGGAGATATCGAAGCGCCTGATAGAGAGTAGTTTACAGAACACGCTGCAAATCCAATCATTATAGATAGTGCGATTAGTAATTTTTTCATTGCAGGTTGTATTCTTTAATCTTTCTATATAATGTTCGCTCTGAAATACCCAATTCTTTTGCCGCCAACTTACGTTTCCCGTTGTATTTTTCTAAAGCTTTTTTGATGAATGTGAGTTCATTGTTTGTCAACGAAAGCGATTCATCTTGTATTTCTTGTGTGTCAATAACATGCGGTCCCTCTTTTATGAAGTTCGTGTGGGTTTGCTGTGGTGACACGATGTCTATGTGCGTGTCGTTGTCCGGCATTGTTACGACTGGATTGTAGATTGGTTGGTCTGGCTGAATGTCTTGCACCATTGTTGTTGGTTGGTATTGACTACCGTTTTGTGCCATGGTATTAACCAATTTTTTCAAGTCGTCAATGTCTTTTTTCATGTCAAACATTAGCTTGAACAATATTTCGCGCTCTGAAGCATATGTTGCATCGGCGGAATTAGATGTTGTAGCTGGCAAGTGGGATTGCCCAAGATCTGGAAGATATTTTTTAATAGCTTCAGCCGTAACAATAGGACCATCTTCGAGCATGGCAATTTGTTCGGAGATATTCTTTAGTTGTCGAATATTTCCAGGCCAACGATATGTTTGCAAAATATCTTTTGCGTGTTCGTCAAGGTCAACTCGTGGACGACGGTATAATTCCGATGTTTCGTTTACAAATTTTCGAAATAGCACATACACATCTTCTCTACGCTCGCGAAGTGGAGGGATTGAAATTGGAACTGTGTTGAGTCGATAGTATAAATCTTCACGGAATTTTCCGTTTTCAATGGCTTTCTGCAAGTTGACATTTGTTGCTGCAACTATGCGTACATCTGTTTTTTGTACTTTCGATGCTCCTACAGGAAGAAATTCACCTGATTCTAATACGCGAAGTAGGCGTGCCTGAGTGGATTTCGGTAATTCTCCAACTTCGTCAAGGAAGATTGTACCACCGTTAACTGTTTCGAAATATCCTTTTCTGTCGCTTACCGCACCGGTAAATGAACCTTTTGTGTGTCCGAATAGTTCCGAATCTATTGTTCCTTCTGGAATGGCGCCACAGTTTATAGCAATGTATGGTTTATCTTTTCGTAGGCTGTTTTTATGTATGATTTGAGAGAACGCTTCTTTTCCTACGCCACTTTCTCCAACTATCAATACAGAAAGATTCGTTGGAGCTATTTGCAATGCAATCTCAACGGCGTTGTTAAGCCGTGGGGAATTGCCTATAATTCCAAGATTTAACTTAACTGATTGAACCCTACTATCCATGAAAAGAAATTTGTCCAAAAGTACAAAAAAATATTAGAGTTAAAATCAAAGAAAAAAATATATCTTTGTGATATGGAAATGCCGCGTTTCCTTTTATTGTTTATAGGCTTTTTTTATTGCTTATTTGTTCCATATTCTTGCTATTCGCAGGAGTATGTCGATGCGTTACAACATATAGTGAACGAAACAATTGAAGCGACTTCAGAGGAAAGTGGTGACTTTTTAGATGAATTGCTCGACAATCCTTTGAATTTAAATGCAATAACTGAAGAAGATTGCGACAACTTCTTTTTCTTGACAGATTTTGAGAAGCAAAGTCTATGGTACTATATTTCGCATCATCGACCTTTGTTGAGCGTGTATGAATTGCAATATGTGCTGGGATTGCCTAAAGAAAAGGCTCGACAACTTGCCCAGTTTTGTTATGTCGCTCCAATTCCGAAACATCGTGATATAGATGAACTGATTCGAAAAGGAAAGCATACGGTTGCTGTAACTACTACATTTTCAAATGTTTCTGCTTCTGACTATACAGAAATGTATCATTACGCTGGCTCTCCTATGAAGGAAGTCATTCGGTATCGTTTCCAGTCGTTTAATTCTTTGTATTGGGGCTTTACATTGAAAAAAGATATGGGTGAGTCTTTCTCAATGCGTGATGGCTTTGATTCACAGTCTCTATATGTCCAATTAAAAAATCGTGGAAGATTTTCAAATATTTTGTTTGGTGATTATCGGATTTCTATAGGTCAAGGATTGATTTTGTCGCAAGGTGGTTCGTATGGGAATTCGTTGGAACAAACTGGTGGTCAGCAATCTAATGTGCTGTCTAAACATAGTTCTACATCAGAATATTTGTTTTCGCGTGGCATTGGAACAACGGTCTCATTGGGAAAAATACGGATTACTCCATTTTTGTCGAAACGCTTGCTGGATGGAAAGATTTCTCAGGATAGTGTGTTTCCTTTCACTATTGCTAAAACAGGATATCATAGAACTAATTCTGAGATTTCTAACAAGCAGGCAATCAATTATATGCTTTATGGATTGCATTCACAGTTTAGTGTTGGCCGGTGGCGAATTGCGGCGGCTGTGTTGCAACATTCGTTTTCGAAAGATTCAATACGTTCGACTATACGAAACGCAAGTCTTTCTTATTCTTATTTTAAGCAAAACGTTCGTTTGTATGGTGAGACAGCAATAGATAAGAATTTCCGTGTTGCGATGATTCATGGCGCTCAATTTTCGTTGTCGGAAGAACTGCAATTGTCGCAAAGTGTTCGCTATTATTCTTCTGATTACGAGAGTTTTATGTCGTCATCGATAGGAAGGCGAAGCGTTACTAATAATGAATTTGGTACAACGACCTCGGCTCGCTTTCTTTTGAATGCGAAAACAACTTTGTATGTCAGTAACGATATTTTTTCGTTTCCTAAAGCGACAACTACTATTGATGTGCCTACTAAAGGTGATGTGTTTCGTATGAAATTATTGTATAAAGAATTCTCGGGTAGGACTGCATTCTATCAATTCTCGCAAACAATGCAGACGGAGAAACAAGAATTTGGTTTTGTAATGGGGAGAAAGCAGAATCATAAATTGTACGCGTCTCTGCCTGTGAATAAGGATTTTGTTGTGAAATCGGCTATACAATTTTCAAAAACTGACGATGAGGTTGGCTATTTATGTTACGCTGATGCCGTATGGAAAATAAAACCACAATTCTCTGTAAGTGTGCGATTTGCACAATTTGATGCTACGTACGATTGTCGGCAGTATGCATGGGAAGATGATGTGACTTATGTGTTTAGTAGTGCTCAATATTTATATGCAGGAAGTAGCTGGTATTTGTTAGCGAAGTGGAAGAAAAACGCTCTACAACTACAGGCAAAAGTTTCGCAAACTCGTTATAGTAACAAATATGAATTGCCAGAGTCGTATGATTTATATTTAAATGATCGTAAAATGAAGTTTTCGTTGCTGTTACAGTGGGAAATTAATTGAGAGTGATTAATGTTTAGTGATTAGTGATTAGTGATTAGTGATATTATCTATATTTGCGACATGAAAGAGAGAATTGCTCAGATACAAAATCAAACTGTAATTGTTTCTCCGTTGGATTGGGGACTTGGGCATGCTACGCGTTGTATTCCTATTATCAATGAGTTGATAAAGAATAACAATACTTGTGTAATCGCCGCATCTGGTCGTTCGTTGGAATTGTTACGCCAGGAATTTCCGAATTTGCAACACGAGCAAATACCGGAATATGCAATTTCTTATAGTACAAATGCTTTTTCAACATTATTTAAACTCTTGCTTCAAATACCAAAAGCATTTGGCACAAAGAAAAAAGAAGAGACTGTCGCTAATGACTTGGTACAAAAATATTCGGCAACATATTTGATTTCCGATAATAGATTTGGTATGCATAGTTCGTTGTGCAGGTCAATTTATATTACTCATCAGCTTCGTATTCGTTTACCATTTTTGTTGCGTTGGCTGGAATATGTGTTTTATTTGGTAAACAAATCGTTTATTTCTCGATTTGACGAATGTTGGGTGCCTGACTACAAGGGCTCGAAGAATCTTTCAGGTATTCTTTCGCATAGTTGGAAAATGCCTAATACGTATTTTATCGGTCCGCTTTCGGGCAGAAAGAAAATTGAATGCGAAACGGAGTTTGACGTTGTTGCCATTCTTTCGGGACCAGAACCACAACGTGGTATTTTGGAGTCGAAGTTGCGTGCGGTTTTACCTTCGTTACCATACAAGTCTTGTTTGATCCGTGGTGTTGTTGCTCCAAAGAATAATGCTACAAAAGTGGGGAATTGTAAGATTCAAACTTTTGCCACTAATAATGAAATAACCAAATTGATTTGCGGTAGTCGTTTAGTGATAGCTCGTGCTGGTTATAGTTCCATTATGGATTTTGAGAAACTGCAATGTAAGGCTATTTTGGTCCCAACTCCTGGCCAAAGCGAGCAAGATTATTTGGGAAAATATCTTGAGCCTAAGGAACATTATTGGTGTATCCAACAACGAAAAATAGAAAAGCAATTACGTAGTTGTATTGATGAGGTTCTAGAAGCCTAAGCCTGTAAATTTTGGAAATATATATATTTAATGTAAATTTGCCTTGATTTTTACTATATGGGACTTCTATTAGCATATTTGCTTCTTGCGCTTGTCACCTCATTCCTCTGTTCAATATTGGAGTCTGTTCTAATGTCAACGCCTATATCGTATATTACGATGCGTGAGGAGGAAGGCAGCAAAAGCGCGAAAATTTTCAAGAACTTTAAACAAGAAACCGATAAGCCTCTTGCCGCAATTTTATCGTTGAATACGATTGCGAACACAATTGGTGCTGCCGGTGTCGGTAAACAGGCTGCTTTAGTTTTGGATAGTATTCCATTTGGTGTAGTTTCGGCATTTGTTACATTGCTGATTCTTGTCTTTTCTGAAATAATTCCAAAAACTATCGGTACTTCGTATTGGAAATCGTTGATGAGTTTTACGGCGCGCACAATCAGTGTGTTGATAGTGGTTATGTACCCGTTTGTGAAATTAATTCAAGAAATCACAAAGTGGATTACTCCGAAAGAAGCTGAGGCTACGGTGAGTCGTGAGGAGGTTTCTGCTATTGCTAATGTAGGAGAGGAGGAAGGTGTTATTGAGGAAAATGAAAATAAAATCATTCAGAACATTATTAAACTTGACCATATTCAAGCGTGCGATGTAATGACACCTCGTGTGGTTTCGGCTATTGCTCCGGAAACAATGACGGTGCGAGATTTTTATGAAAACGACGATTTCCTACATTTTTCGAGAATTCCTTTGTATTCTGATTCTAAGGAATTTATTACAGGCTATGTGCTTCGAAGTGATGTACTTGAAGAACTTGCGGACGACCATTTTGATTCGACACTCGGAAGTTTGAAACGTGAAATTTCTTATTTCAACGAAGAACAATCTATCAGTGCTGTTTGGGAAGCGTTGCTGAAAAATAAGGCACAAATTGCTATAATGATAGACGAATATGGATGCTTCCAAGGTATTCTTACGCTTGAGGATATTATTGAAACTATTCTTGGTCTTGAAATTATAGACGAGAATGATGAGGTGAGTGATTTGCAACAATATGCAAAGGAACGTTGGCAAAAACGTCAGAAACAAAATAAAAATTTCCGTTCGCTTCCTTCAAGAACTGAAAATTCTAATAATCAAGATTTTAAAGAATCTTATTTGTAGTAAAACAATAATAGAGGCGTTCTTGAGAACGCCTCTGTTTTTTAATAAAGTAGAACAATGAAAACAATTGTAATTATTCCGTCTCGTTATGGTTCTTCTCGTTTTCCAGGAAAACCTTTGGCAATGATTCAAGGAAAGCCTATGATTCAACATGTGTACGAAAATGCAAAGAAGGCTTTCGATGATGTGTGGGTAGCGACCGACGATGAACGAATTGAACAGCGTGTGCATGAATTTGGTGGCAATTGTGTAATGACCTCTTCGTCTTGTCCGAGCGGTACCGACCGTCTAGCGCAGGCAATCCAGTCTATTCCAAATGGCGAACAATTCGATGTCGTCATAAATGTTCAAGGTGATGAGCCGTTTATTCAACCATCTCAAATACAATTGCTTTCTACTATTTTCGAGAAAGATTCTTCGACACAAATCGCTACATTGGTAAAAAAGATAGACGACGCTGCCGATTTGTTCAATCCAAATAAACCGAAAGTTGCCATTGCCGACGATTGGCATGCGGTATATTTTAGTCGTTCGCCTATTCCATATTTGCGTGATTGTAAGGATCAAAACGAGTGGGTTTCGAAACGTACATATTACAAGCATATAGGAATTTATGCTTATAAACGTGAAGTTTTACTTGAAGTAACAAAATTGCCTCAATCTAATCTAGAAAAGGCTGAAAGTCTGGAACAACTTCGCTGGATTGATAACAATTATAGAATTAGTGTTGCCGTTACCGATTTTGAGAACTTGTGTGTTGATACGCCAGAAGATTTGCGGAAAATTTTAGAATCAATTGAAAATTGATAGTCATCTTTGTGCTTTGCCGTAATTTTAACGGAAAATCAATGGATGTAATGGCTTCCAGCCATTGTTGTCTGTTTTTTTATTCCCGAGACTCCGTCCCGGGTTACTAAATTATTGCCTGAAAGGCAATAGTTTGTTTCTCACTATTGGGGATTAAAATACAGTTTATTATTATAGTAGAACCTTGTCGGTATGATATTTATGTCTTTTAAGATTAGATATCGTATGTTTATGAAATGGCTGAAAGCCATTAATTGAGTAACCTGTGACGTAGTCTCAGGATAACGGTATATAGAACATTATTTTGGCTGAAAGCCAATACTTTGTTGTCTGTTAAAGAATAACAATAGAGAAAATACAGTTGTATTTCGCCAGGTTGATGTTTGCGATTTCAAAATAATCGTTTACATTTGTTCAACAAAATATGGCGAATTCGTCTAATGGCTAGGACACCACCCTCTCACGGTGGATATTCGGGTTCGAATCCCGGATTCGCTACAAATCCTCTTTTATTTTAGTATAGAAAAATGTTTTTTTAAGTAATAAATTATGCATTTTGGTATAATTTATTCATATTTTTTTATATATGCAACGCCTTTGGGAGTGACCTTTGGGGAAATGTCACAGGCGACATAACTAAAATGATAAAATTGATTCCTGCATTTTTGTTGTGTCTAAAAAGAAGTCGGAGCCGTAGCTCCTAGGAGTCAAGGTTAAATGAAAAAAAGAGAATGAAAACCAATAGGTTTTGTACAAATGTCAGGGATGTAAGAAACCCTTTACAGATTGTAAGGGTTTCTTACTTAAATTTTGCTGGTAACGTTCCGCAAGCGTTTAGTTGTTATAAAATAGCTACTATTACCCCCCCCTATGTATCTTATTGATTGACAGATTAATAGGAGTATTTCTGATAACACTGCATAATATAATTAACCATTTAATGGAAAAGGCGTATAGTGTACGATTATGAAAACTATGAGAAAAATAGGTATATATATTCTTAGTATTGTATTGTTGGCTTCATGTACGTCAACAAAGAAAATTCCGTATTTCCAAGATGCACATAATTCAACTGTAGAACGAAATGTTTCTGCTGGTCAAATTCATTTGCAACCTGAGGATAAGATTTCTATTTTGGTGAATAGTCGTGACCAACAATTGACAAATTTGTTCAATTTGCCATATGTTACTCGCCAATTAGGACAAACGGGTAATTATTCTTCAGCTCAGGGAGTCTCTGGCTATACAATTGATCCACAAGGAAATATAGATTTTCCTGTGCTTGGAAAAATTGCTGTTTCTGGAATGACTCGCATGGAAGTTGCTTCATTCATAAAAGAAAAATTGATTTCCGAGAATTTGGTGAAAGATCCTGTGGTAACGGTTGAATTTATGAACTTGCAGATTTCTATACTTGGCGAGGTTGCCAAGCCTGGCCGTTACAATATTACACAGGATAAAATGACTATTCTCGATGCATTGAGCATGGCGGGCGATATGAGCATTTATGGCAAACGCAGCAATGTAATGGTTCTTCGTAATGAAGACGGCAAACAAAAAACCTATGTGGTGAATCTTTGTTCTGCCAGCGATGTGTTTGAATCTCCTGTGTATTATTTACAGCAAAACGATGTGATTTATGTGGAACCGAATGCTATGCGTACGCGCCAATCTACAGTGAACGGTAACAATTTGCGCTCGGCTTCGTTCTGGGCATCGATGGCATCGGTTTTTACAACAGTGGCAATTTTCTTTATTAACTATCTATAGAAAAACTAGTTTCAGTGGCAACAACTAATCAAAATGTAACTTCGCAACCAGAAAACGACTTGGTTGATTTCAAGGATCTTTTTAGCATTTGCTTATCTCAGTGGTATTGGTTTTTACTTTCGGTTCTTATTACAGTTGGTGTAGCAGTGGTGTATGTACTTAAAACTCCACCTCAATACACTCGTACCGCCGAAATTTTGATAAAGGACAATAGTAAAGGGAATTCTATTCAAGGTGCACAGGCTTTTGAGGATTTGAGTATTCTTACAAGCAATTCTAAAGTACAAAATGAATTGGTGATTCTTCGTTCCCCAGTTCTATTGTTGGAGGTTGCTAAACGTTTACATCTTGATATGCAATATCAAATGGATGGGGATTTCCACAAACAGTTATTATATGGAACGGATTTACCGATAAGTGTTGTGGTTTCTGGGGCTGCTGCCGATAATTCATCGGCATTTACCGTACAGGTTTCTAATAACAATGTGTATATTTCCGATGTTACAAATTCGCAGGAAAAGTTCGAGAAGCAGAAATTTACTGGTACAATTGGTGAAAAAATTACGACACCAATAGGAGATGTCGTGGTATCAAAAACAGCAATGTGCACGGATGATGAACTGCCCGCGATTTATGTAAAGCATTGGAATAATAATGATGTACTTGAAAAGTTCAGTTCTAAATTAACGGTTGAACGAGTTGATAAAAATACTGATGTTCTTGTTCTTTCTTTTGTCGATGAATCAGTTCAACGTGCTGAAGATGTGTTGAATACACTTATTGTTGTGTATAATGAGAGTTGGGTTGACGATAAGAATCAAATTACTATCAGTACGTCAATGTTTATCGACGACCGTTTGTCTATCATTGAGTCGGAATTGGGAATGGTTGACAACGATATTTCTTCGTTCAAGAGTGAACATTTGGTTGCCGACGTTGATGCTGCTTCGCATATGTATATGCAGCAAAGTAATGAATCAAACCAGCAATTACAGGACTTGCAGATGCAGTTGTCTATGGCACATTATGTGAAAAATTATATGTCGAATTCGACGAATAAATTCCGCCTTTTGCCTTCGAACACCGGATTGACAAATGCAAGCATTGAATCACAAATACGAGAATACAATGAAAAATTGTTGTTGCGTAACAACTTGATAGCCAGCAGTAGCGAGCGAAATCCGTTGGTGCTCGACTATGATGAAGCTATTTCTGCTTTATGGAATGCGATAGTAATCTCGGTCGATAACCAATTGATGACGTTGAATGCAAAAATTCGATCTATTCAAAAACGTGAAAATCAAACCAATGAACAAATGGCTGCCAACCCTGATCATGCGAAATATCTGCTTTCGGTGGAACGCCAACAAAAAATCAAGGAGTCAATTTATTTGTTCTTGTTACAAAAACGTGAGGAAAATGAATTGTCTCAGGCGTTTACAGCCTATAATACTCGTGTAATAACACCACCAAGTGGCTCGATAAAACCAACTTCTCCGGTTAAGAAAAAAGTATTTCTTATTGCTTTGGCGCTTGGTTTGCTTTTCCCTTTGGGAATTATCTATTTGAAAATAAGCACATTCAATTATATTCGTGGTCGTAAGGATGTTGATAAACTTCCGATTCCGTTTGCTGGAGAAATTCCATTTGTGAAAACAAAAGGTAAAGCTGCAGATATGTTGGTTTCTGTTGGTAAAGGTAAACGTGACATGGTTAATGAGGCATTTCGTATTCTTCGTACCAATGTCGATTATATGGGCCGAAATCAGTCTACGGTGATGGCAGTGACGTCGTTTAATCCGGGTTCTGGCAAGTCATATATTTCTATGAACTTGGCAATTTCATTAGCGATTTTAGGTAAAAAAGTTGTAGTTATTGATGGTGACTTCCGTCGTGCTTCGCTTTCGAAATATGTGGAGTTGCCACGTCATGGCATCACGAATTATATTGCAGGTCAGTTCGATACTATAGAACCATTGTTGTGTCCATTTCAAGACTATTCGAATTTGTTTGTACTTCCTGTTGGTGCTATTCCGCCAAATCCTACGGAATTGGTTTCCGATGAAAAATTTGGCCATGTCATACAACAGCTTAAATCTCAGTTCGACTATGTGATTATAGATTGTCCTCCTATCGATATAATTGCTGATGCACAAATTATCGAAAGTTATGTTGATAGAACATTATTCGTTGTTCGTGTTGGCTTGTTGGATCGCAGCCGTTTGGAAGACCTCACGATTATTTACGAAGAAAATCGATTCAAAAACATGTCGTTGGTATTGAATGGTAGTAAAGAAGGTTTAGGAACATACGGGTATCATTATGGCTATGGGTACGGGTATGGAGAAAAATATTATAAGAAATAACGAAATGTTGGGGTAGGGTTCTACTCTACCCCTTGAATAAAAAACAATATATTGCAAGTCTCAATAATTTTTTTGATATTTGTATAATATTGGATAATAATAGGTTTAACCTAAGGGCAGTTGTTTATTTTGCCCATAAAAATAAATCATGAGGTGTTCACATACGCCTCGAAACATAATAGGTTGTATACGGAGTTTTTCCTATGCTACAAAACAACATTGACAAAAATATTGTCAATACCAGCCACGGTGTCGATGGCGTATTTTTATCCGACACGAGTAGTATTTCGCACTGTACTACGTCCCCCTCTTGGGTTGCGAACCAGAAAGGGCAGTCGGTAGAGTATGTCCCGCAGTGGTTTGTAATACGTGCAACGCAAGGTAGGGCAAAGAAAGTGTACGAAAAACTTATGGAGGCAGTTCCGACACATGAAAATCTTACAGATTGTGAGTTCTATCTTCCTATGGTAGCTATACGACAGATTGATAAATCAAATGTAGATCATCCAACTGTATCGGTTGTGAAACAGCCGCTCGATACTGGTTTACTATTTATTCACTGTACGCTTGCACAATTTCGTGAACTATTGCAGTTGCCTATAGCAGGACTTACGCCATATTACGATCATACACGCCAAACAGAATTTGGCTCCAATCCATTTATGGTAGTGCCCGATGTTCAATTTAGAAGCTTTCGCACCATTATAGATTCCGAAATGGAAGATATTGTTACTGACCAAAGTGATATGCCCACTTTCTTTCAAGGCGATCGCGTTCGCGTGGTTGACGGACCATTTGCCGGTGTAGAAGGACACGTGCTTCGTTACAAACATCAACTTCGTGTTTTCGTGCAATTGGAAAACCTTGGTACATTTGCAACGGCGTATGTGCCAAAAGTGTATTTGGAGAAAGTTGTATCGTAACATCAAGGCAAACAAAACCTTACGAAAGAAATTGTGTAATTGACGAGGTAAAGTAAATAGTTACATGATAAACATAATAAAGACAGAACTTGACGGTGTAGTAATAATAGAACCAAAGGTGTTTGGTGACGCTCGTGGCTATTTCTTTGAGAGTTTTTCTGAAAGAGATTTTAATGAAGCGATTACTCCAATTCTTGGCCATGGAATCCGGTTCGTGCAGGATAATGAAAGTATGTCTAGTTATGGTGTAATGCGAGGACTTCATTTTCAGACTATGCCTTACACGCAGTCTAAATTAGTTCGTTGTGTGAAAGGAGCAGTGTTGGACGTTGCTGTTGATATTCGTAAAGGATCGCCTACCTATGGGAAACATGTGGCTGTGGAATTGACAGAAGATAATCATCGCCAATTCTTTATACCAAGAGGCTTTGCACATGGTTTTTCTGTTTTAAGCGAGACTGCTGTTTTTCAGTATAAATGCGATAACTTCTATGCACCTGCTAACGATGGTGGCATAAGCATTATGGACGATAGTCTTGGCATTGATTGGAAAGTACCGGTAGAAAAAGCATTACTTTCGGAAAAAGATATGAAACATAATTTACTGAAGGATTTTGATAGTCCGTTTAGTATAGAGATGAACTTGTATCCTGAGTTTTAGACTACTTTGTTGTAAATTGTATGGAAAGTATTACAAGGACGTGTATAAAAGAAAAGCTGTGAAATAATTAATAATGAGAAACTTTGAAGATTTACAAATCGCAGTAGCTGGCACAGGCTATGTAGGTCTTAGTATCGCTACGCTCTTGGCGCAGAAGCACCAAGTAGTAGCAGTGGACGTAGTACCCGAAAAGGTTGAGAAGATTAATAGTCGAATTTCTCCCATTCAGGATGAATATATAGAGAAGTATTTGGCGGAGAAACCGTTGAATCTGACTGCAACACTAGATGGATGTGCTGCTTATAAAGAGGCTGACTTTGTGGTTATTGCGGCTCCAACCAACTACGATCCTGTAAAGAACTATTTCGATACTACTCATGTGGAGGAGGTGATTGACCTCGTGTTGGAGGTTAATCCCGAGGCAGTGATGGTCATCAAGAGTACTATCCCTGTGGGGTATACTCGCAATCTTTATGTGAAAAATGCACAGAAGGGAGTTAGGAAGTTGAACCTTCTTTTCTCGCCTGAGTTCTTGCGCGAAAGCAAGGCACTTTATGATAATCTTTATCCTTCTCGTATTATAGTAGGATATCCTAAAGTTATTCCAAATGATGAATTTGCCGAGGAGAACCAAGCTATTCAACAGATTGCTGATGTTCCTTACTTGGAACAGGCTGCTAAAACTTTTGCAGATTTGTTGAAGGAGGGTGCTTTGAAGGAGGATATCGACACGCTCTTTATGGGTATGAAGGAGGCAGAGGCGGTGAAGCTTTTTGCTAATACCTATTTGGCGCTTCGCGTAAGTTACTTCAATGAGTTGGATACCTACGCAGAGGTGAAGGGCTTGGATGCACAGGCTATCATTCAAGGTGTGGGCTTGGATCCACGCATTGGTACGCACTATAATAACCCTTCGTTTGGTTACGGAGGATATTGCTTGCCGAAGGATACCAAGCAGTTGTTGGCAAACTATGCGAATGTGCCACAAAGTATGATGACAGCCATTGTGGAGAGCAACCGCACTCGCAAGGATTTCATTGCAGATCAAGTGTTGGCAAAGGCTGGTTACTACGATTATTCCAATCATAACCAGTATGGGGAGGAGAAGTCGGTAACTATTGGTGTCTATCGCTTGACAATGAAGTCTAATTCCGATAATTTCCGCCAAAGCTCTATCCAAGGTGTGATGAAGCGCATTAAGGCAAAAGGTGCTACAATTATTATCTACGAACCAACGCTAAAAGATGGAGAGACCTTCTTTGGTAGTTTGGTAGTAAATGATTTAGCACAATTCAAAGCGCAAAGTAAAGCCATTATAGCCAATCGTTATGATTCGTGTTTAGATGATGTGATGGAGAAGGTTTATACAAGGGATATTTTTAGGAGAGATTAATTAATCTTATATATAATAATAACCAATGAACATCCTATTAACAGGTGGCGCAGGTTTTATCGGCAGCCACACCATTATAGAATTGGACAAGAAGGGCCACACGGTAGTGGTGGTAGATAACTTGTCGAACTCCAATCCGGAGGCGATTCGACGTGTCTCTGAGATCATTGGCAAGGAGATCCCTTTTTATGAGTGTGATGTGCGCGACAGTGAGGCTTTGACAAAGGTGTTTGAAGAAAATACGTTCGATGCAGTCATTCATTTTGCCGGACTAAAGGCTGTGGGTGAATCTGTAGCGAAACCGTTGGAATATTATCACAACAACATGACGGGCACGTTTATTCTGATAGATGTGATGCGTCAGCATAATTGCAAGAATATAATCTTCTCGTCGTCGGCAACCGTATATGGCGAGCCAGCTATGATTCCTATTACGGAAGAGTGCCCTAAGGGTCATTGCACCAATCCGTACGGACAGACCAAGTCTATGTTGGAGGAGGTGTTGATGGATGTGCAGCGAGCAGACGTGGAGTGGAACGTGGTTTTGTTGCGTTACTTTAATCCTGTAGGTGCTCACCCATGTGGACGCATTGGAGAGTCGCCTAATGGCATCCCCAACAATTTGATGCCTTACATCTCGCAGACCGCAGTTGGCTTGCGCAAGGAGTTGGGTGTTTTTGGCAACGACTATGACACTCCAGACGGAACGGGTGTGCGCGATTATATCCATGTGGTGGATCTTGCCTCTGCGCATGTGGCTGCATTGCAGGCGATCGATCGTAAGTGTGGATTGGCTATCTACAACATCGGAACAGGACATGGCTATTCCGTTTTGGATATGGTGAAAGCTTTTGAGAAAGCGAATGGCGTGAAGGTGCCATACGTGATCAAGGATCGTCGCCCAGGAGATATCGCCACATGCTATTGCAACCCTGCTAAAGCAAAAGCCGAACTAGGCTGGGAGGCACAGTATGGCATCGAAGATATGTGTCGCGATAGTTGGAACTGGCAGAAGAGGAACCCGAAGGGGTATGAAAAGTAGGGTCGGATTGTAAGTTGTATAGAACATTCTATTTCGTTAGAATAGGATAAAAATAATTCTGTTGTAAAACAACAAGATACTCTTGATTTTTCGTTAGTGATAAAGTTTATTAGTAGCAAAACTTCAACAATTGAATCCACAAACTAATTCAAATAACAAACAGATTGCATTGAATTTAGTATTCAATACTGTTTCGTTTGGTATAAACTTTATAATATCATTTTTCTTCACCCCATATCTTATTAGAACTGTGGGGAAGGAGGCTTATAGCTTCTTCCCACTTGTGAATAATATGATAGGGTATTCATCAGTGATAACATCAGCTTTTGGTTCAATGGCTGGTCGATTTATTACGATGCGGATTTACAATGATGATATTGAAGGTGCGAATAAGTATTTAAACTCAATGTGGGTGGCAAATTTGGCACTATCGATATTCTTTACGGTAGTGTGTGCCATTTGTGTGGTCTTTATCGATTCAATTCTGACGATACCAGAGTATCTTGTTGGCGAAGTACAATGGCTTTTTGGTCTTGGCTCATTGTCTATGATATTGGGCCTTCTGTTGGGTTATCTTTCCTTGGCTACGTATGTAAAAAATAGATTGGATTTAAATTCTTTAAGTCAGGTTGCAATAAACGTGGTTAGAATAAGTACTATTCTTCTTCTGTTTTACCTATTTAAGGCGTCCATTGTCTATATGAGCCTTTCTGCATTGATTGGAGTTGTTGTAGGTGTTTTGTTGAACTACAGATTCAAACAGAAATTATTACCTGAATTGTCCATATCTCCTCAAAGGTATTTTTCTATGCCTATGATTAAGGAGTTGGCAAGTTCAGGAGTATGGAATTCTATAAATCAACTCAGCAACCTCCTTTTGCATCAATTGGATCTGCTTATTACTAACATCTTTTTAGGGGCAACGCTTACAGGCGATTATTCAATAGCTAAGACTGCACCTACACTTATATTGAATCTGTTAGCAATGCTTTCTGGTACTTTTATACCTCATTTTAATATTTTATACGCCAAAGGACAGCACAAGGAATTGGTTGCAGAAACAATCAAATCAATGTCTATTATTGGTATGCTAATAGGTCTACCGATAGGATTTTTAACTGTTTTTAGCGATAGCTTTTATTCTCTTTGGGTGCCAGGACAAGACGCTCAAATGTTGCAATGGATGACTATATTCACACTTGTTCCAATGATTTTTGGAGGCAGTATAAATCCTGTATTTGGGTTGTTTACCACTACCAACAAACTTAAAACACCATCCATCGTTCTGTTGATTTCTGGATTGTTGAATGTTGGAATTACAGTCATACTATTGAAGACTACGAATCTTGGTGTATGGGCAATTATTATAGTTGGTGGAATTATAGGAATTCTAAGAAACTCCACATTTACAGCAATGTATGGGGCTCATGTCCTTGGTCAAAAGCTTACAACCTTCTATCCTGCACTGTTAAGAGGTATCCTTGGTATGTTGTTAGTAGTAGTTGTTGGTTATCTTTATAAGATTAATATACAGGTAACATCATGGATTAATTTCTTTGTAGCACTTATTGTGGTATGTGCTGTATCATTACTATTGAACACATTCGTTATTCTAAAAAAGACAGAGAGAAAGCAGTTGTTTTCCATAATCAAAAGGAAATTTCATATAGCATGAAAAAGCATCTTGTAATATTTGTCGCCATATCTACGTTTTTAGCTTTTGTGTTATTACCGTTTCCGTTATTTTTAGGCTCTAGCACCAAAGTACATTTGTCTTTTGATGATGTTGAATACTGTTTTAGTGATCTTGTTATAAACAAAGACAATTACAACTCCCTTTTTGATAATGTGTTTATAAGTGGTTTGAAAAAATTACACGATAAGTATGGTTGTAAATTTACATTGTACACTTATGCAGATGGCTCTAATGGCTATAGAATAGAGAATATGCCGATAAAATATAAGAAGGATTTTGAAGAAAGCTCTGATTGGCTTAAGATAGGTTTTCATTCTTCTAATCCTTCAGTTTCAAAAGATAGTATAGCAAATATGACTTCATTTGTAAGGGATTTCAATAGAGTGACTAGTGAGGTAAAAAGGTTTGCTTCTGAAAATTCTGTTTCCAATATATTAAGACTTCATTACTTCTATGCTACAGAAAAAGAAGTGGAATTTCTGGCATGGGGGGGGTAAAAAAGCTTTTATCGGCTGACGATGACAGAGAGAGTTATTCTCTGGGGAAATTAAATGACGAGCTTTTGTGTGAAGAGTTTCTGTCAGCAAATGGTATGTGTTATGAATCAACAGACATACGTGTAGAGAAGGTGACGTTTCCTAATATTGCACTTTTAAAAAATATAAAAGAGCCTTCTCTCGTGATTTTTACACATGAATGGGCAATGAACAAAGTAAACAGTCTAAAACTTGAATATCTTATCTGGAGATTATCATTTGAAAATATAGAATATGTAAATTAAAACAGTATGGAGAAGTTTAAAAGATTTATTGATATCTGGGTGCCAGTAACAACGTGTACACTTCGTTGTCATTACTGTTACATTACTCACAATCGTCTCTTTGGAGGTCCTCTACCCAAGTTCAAATATGATGTGGATACTTTCCGTAGAGGATTTTCGAAAGAACGTCTCGGAGGTACTTGTATGATTAACTTTTGTGGTGGAGGTGAGACGTTATTGCCACCGGAGATGCCGAAGTACATTGAAGCATTACTGGCAGAAGGTCATTATGTAATGGTTGTAACCAATGCCACGGTTGATCGTGCTTTTGATGAAATAGCAACTTTCCCTAAAGAATATTTGGAACGTCTGTTCTTTAAGTTTTCTTATCATTATTTAGAGTTGAAAGAAAAAAACTTGTTCGATCGTTTCTTTAATAACATCCGTAAAATGCGTGAAGCGGGAGCTTCTTTTACGTTAGAAGCTACACCTTCTGATGAACTCATTCCATATATTGACGAAATGAAGGAATTAGCAGTCAAGGAAGTTGGAGCTGTGAATCATGTAACTGTTGGGCGTGACGAACATGATATGAGTGTCATACCGATTTTAACAAAAATGACACCTGAGGAATATCAGAAGACGTGGTCTACATTTAAATCCGAATTCTTCGATTACAAGTTCTCTGTATTCACAAAGAAGCGTACGGAGTTCTGCTATGCAGGAGATTGGACATTGTTCTATAATATGGGTACAGGAGATTTGCATCAATGCTATTGCTCTCTGTTCAGCCAAAATATTATGGATGATGTGACTAAAACTATTGTATTCAAAGCTATCGGGCATCATTGCCAGCAACCTCATTGTTATAATGCCCATGCCTTCCTTACATTTGGTGCTATTCCAGAGCATGTTGCACCAACCTATGCGGCTATCCGTAACCGTGTGTGTGTGGATGGCACGGAATGGCTCCAACCTAGGATGAAAGCATTTATGGAGCAGAGATTGAAGAATTCTAATGAAGAGTATTCTGACGAGATGAAACAGGTGGTTGATAAAGAAATGGCTATTCTAGAAAAGAGGAAGAAACTAAAAGCAAAGAAGCAAACTATAAAGGGTAAGGTGAAAAATATCGTGAAAAGAATTTTCGGAAAGAAATAAATATGAATGCAAAAGAAAAAGTATCACAGCTCAGAAAAATGCTCATAGATGCCTTGGCACCGTTAATCGATAGAGACTATTATTTGTTAGAGGTTCCGTATTATACTAATATTGGTGATACGCTTATATGGCAAGGAGAATTAGATTTATTGAAATGCCTTCCGTATAAATGCAAAGGAATGTACTCTCTTGAAACATTTAGGAATACTCATCGAACAATAGAAGAAGGAGCTCTTGTGTTATTCCAAGGAGGTGGTAATTTTGGAGATTTATGGACAAAACATCATGATTTCAAGATGAGTGTCATGGAAGAATATCCTAGTTGCAATTTTCTTTTCTTTCCTCAAACAGTTTGGTTCCAAAGAGAAGAGAATATGTTGGGGTGTGCAGCTTTTATGTCAAAATTCTCTAATGTGACTATATGTGCGCGTGATACAACATCTTTTGAAATTTTAGATAAGAATTTTAAGAATAGAATTCTTTTACTCCCAGATATGGCCTTCTGTATGGACATGAGTAAGTGGGAGAAAAACTATTCTGCATCTTCTCCGCTTCTACTTAAAAGAAAGGATAGTGAACTTAAAATGACAAAGGCTCTATCTGATGTTGAGGCGATACCTGGAATTACCATTTCTGATTGGCAAACAATGCAGAATGGAGATGACTGTATTACCAAACTAATGCTTAAATTAAGAGACGGTCGATTAAAAAGTTTGGGATTGGCTGACTTGTTTGTTCGGATGTATTATCGTTCGTATTTAATTAAGCAGGGTGTTAAACTATTGAATACCCACACACACATTTATACGACTCGACTTCATGCAGCAATTCTTGGAGTTCTATTAGGAAAGGATATTACTTTCTTTGACAATAGTTATGGAAAGAATCGATCATTTTATGATTCCTGGTTGAGTGACTACGATAGCATAAAATTTATTTCCAATGAATAAAGTTTCTATTCTCATACCGGTCTACAATGTAAAAGAATATATAAATCGTTGCCTTGAGTCGGTAGTTATACAGACAGCAAAAGAGTCGATAGAGTGCATCATTGTGGATGATTGTGGAAATGATGGTAGTATAATGGTTGTAGAAGACTTTATTATGCGATATAAAGGTGATATCCAATTTAGAATCATACACCACGATCACAACAGAGGACTTGCGGCAGCCCGCAATACCGCAGTCGCAGCGGCAAAGGGGGATTTTGTTTTCCATCTTGATTCTGATGATTGGTTAGAGCCTGATGCAATTGAATTACTTGTTAAGAAACAAGTGGAGACTGATGCCGATATTGTTTCGGGGAATGCGTTACGACATTCAAATGATGGAGAAGATATAATGACTGAACCCAAATATGCATCTAATATGGAAATGGTGCATAATACGATTGAAATGACGCTTGACCATGTTATTTGGAGAAGACTAATTAGAAAGTCGTTGTATACAGATAATAACATTGCTGCTATAGAAGGCGTGAATGTTGGAGAAGATCATCATACCCTTCCTAGATTGGCATATTATGCGAAAAAAGTAGTAACGTTGGACAAAGTAGTTTACCACTACAATTGTATGAATCCTAATTCATACATGTCTCAAGCTTCTGAGAAAATAAACATAAAACGATATCAATCTGATTTGGCTTCTATAGGTATACTTCAGAATTTCTTTATAGGCAAGGATGCCTTTTGCGAGGTACGGTTGAAGGAAATGAGAATGGAATTCTTGAAATATAAGTTGTATGAGTCATGTATGTTGAACGATCGAACTGCGTACAATATTATATCCAAAGATGCATCTTTCTTGTTGCCATATCACTTGTGGTGGTTACGAGTTAAAGCGGGGATGCTAAAGAAAAGGATTTTGGGATAAATGATTGAAATTATAATATGATGAATAGAAACCAATCAATAGTTCTCTTAAATGCTATAGTTATTCCGAAGATCTTGTGGTAATGAATAAATATTTAAGATATAATGAAATACGATTATCTAATAGTTGGTTCTGGATTATTCGGAGCAACATTCGCATATAAAGCGAAGCAAACAGGCTTAGAAGAATTTATAGGTAGGAAATGTTTGTAGAGAGGTCGTTATACTGTTTTTAATTAATGAGTGTTGTTGAAAAGTAAGTATTATTAGCGTTCTAAACCAATGTTGTGAACGATGTATAGTAGTCTGCAATTTGCGGAATAAGATTAGAACTGCTATCCGCACAAGTGAAGTAGCAATGCTTGCAGTTACCTCCCTTCGTCCAGTGGTTCTTTGACAAATCTCGATACTGCCGGATGGAGCAAATAATAAAAATGTAATGTTATGCAAATACAAAAGCTTTATATTAAAGGTTTTAGGAATTTCAAAGAAGCCACGGTGAACTTTGAAAAGCATTCCTTGATTATAGGTGCAAATGATGTTGGCAAAACCAACTTGATATATGCTCTGAGGTTGTTGCTTGACCGAGGATTCTCTGATTATGATTATGAGTTGTCTGATTCTGATTTCTATGCGTTTGAAGAGACGAATGAAGTAGAAATCCGTGCATATCTTGTTGATGTCACAGAAGGTTGTGTTGTTGCGCGTATGCCTGGGTGCATAAGTGACGATAATAAGTTAGTACTGCAGTACAAAGCGTCTCGAAATGCAGGAAAAGTGGAATATTCTTTTGCCTGTGGAAAGAGTGATACTGAGGAGGATTTGGCAGAAATACAAAGTCCATATTATCGGAAATTCCTTAATTTGAAGTATATAAGCAGTAGGCGGGATTTTTGGTCATACATCAACAAATCAAAGAATCTTTTGCTTAATCAAGCAAAGGAGGACCGTGGAGATGATGCGGTGGCGGCTGATGATGTATTATATGCGGATATAGAGGAAAAACTTCAATACGTCGATTCAAAGATTCCAGAACTTTCGTATGTGAAGAATGCAACAGACAAAATCAATGAAGAGCTGAACAAACTGGCAATCCACAATAGAGAACAGAGAATAGTTTTTGATACTTCCTCTACTGATATTGACAGAGTCATATCAAGTGTTTCTATTTCCTCAAAGCACGGAGAAAAGAGTTTGATTATAGGTGGTGAGGGACGTATAAATCAGATTTATCTTTCCTTATGGGCATCTCAAAATCAGCAGACAGAGACTTCTAACGAGGTTTCAATCATTGTCATAGAAGAACCTGAAGCATATTTACATCCACACCAGCAAAGAGAGTTGGCTTCATATTTAGGTGGAACTCTACAGGGGCAGGTAATGCTGACAAGCCATTCTCCATATATTGTAAGCGAATTTTCTCCCAACTCAATAGTTCGACTTTATAAGAATCAAAGCAATGAAACTCTTGTCGCTTCTGACGGTTGTTCAAAAATTATAGCTGACAATATAGGGGACTTTGGATATAGAATGAGCGTTATACCAGCAGAGGCATTCTTCTCCGATTTCGTTGTTCTGGTAGAAGGACAATCTGAAATGCTGTTCTACAAAACACTATCCAAGCAGATAGGAATTGATTTGGATAGGCTTAATATATCAGTTCTAAGTGTGGAAGGTGTACAATTCGGGGTGTTTACTAATATCCTTGGGTCTTTGGAAATACCTTGGGTACTGCGTACAGATAATGATATTTTTAAGATACCAAAGAAAGACCAGTATCGCTACGCAGGTGTTGAACGGTGTTTGGATCTTATGGAAAGTTACTACGATATAGAACCTGCAGATCAAGCGATAATAGGCACAAACAAACCTCTGCTGAGAGGCTTTTCAGACGATGCCAATATACCCGCTGTAAACAAAACAGCAGCAAATAGCATAATAACGTTAATGGAAAAGTATCATATATTATTGGCTTTAGTTGATCTCGAAACAGATTTATTCAATACACCTCTGAAACAGGATTTACAATCTTTCTATGGGGATGACCTTTCAGATGCAGAAGTTATAGCAGCGATGAAGGATCAAAAAGCCATAAATATGTATGAATTCCTCAAAGCGAACAAAGAAAAGCTTAATATATTAGCAGTGGACAATATTGCGAAACCACTTATTGTTGCACGTGATTATATAGTTAGTCATTATGGAGCCTACTGATATACAGAGCGACATTATAGCTAATCCTGGCAATACGGTTGTGTTAGCTTCTCCTGGTAGTGGAAAAACATTTATAATGTCAGAGAAGATTAGAAAAGTCCTGGGCGGTGGGGACTTGCTCGATTACCAAGGAGTTATTGCATTGTCTTATACTCGTAAGGCTTCTGCAAACCTTAAAAGACGCACATTGGCAAAGGGTACAAATTCAAGTTATTCATACTTTGGTACGATAGACAGCTTTTGTTTGACGCAGATAGTGCTGCCTTTTGGAAAATACGTATTTGGGAATTCCGTACGAGAAGTCGTTCCGCTATTTGTCCAAGACCTTATTGAGGATAGGCGGATTGATTTCGAATGGATAGATAAGTTTCATCCTGAGTATGAAAGTATTGAAACTGCTGCTTGGGATAATTTGAAACTATTATATACCGATGGCTATGTTCTTATTGAATCCTTAGAGCTGCTGGCTCTTCATATTATACGACAGAGCATTGCTTGTCGTCGTTATCTGTCCGCGCGTTATCGCTATATCTTCATAGATGAATATCAGGATGCCGACTGTTATACGGACGGCGTATTTCGTGAACTCATAGGCATGGGGATGATTGGAGTTGCTGTTGGGGATGCCAATCAGTCTATCTTTGGATTTTCGCATAAGGTAAGCAAGTACTTGACAAATTTACAACTTGATCCTTCTTTTACATACTATGCTTTAAATGAAAACCATCGTTGTTCCGTACCTATAATAAACTATTCAAATAGGTTACTTGATGAGAATTCAACCATCATCCCTACAGATAAAGACGGCGTATATTTATTGCACGTAGATGGTGCGGAAGAAAGAGCTGCAGATGTTATCAGTGCATGTGTCCCGGAACTATGTAACCAACATTGTGTAAGAAATCTATCCGATATTGCTATTTTGGTTCGAAATTCAAGAACATTACAGATTTTGGATGAATCATTGGCAATTCCACACCGCGTGCTTGAGACCACGATACTTGAAATGGATATGAATTTACGGTCAAGATTGTATTCACAACTTCTTACGTATTATTTCGATTCTAAAATGCCCTTTTTGCAAGTGATTGATGAATATGTGGATTATGGTAATCTGCCATTATCTATACGGCAGAGACTCTTGGAGTTGGAACATAAAGTTAAGGAAGTTCCAGAGGATAACGTCATATTGCTTTATGAACTTTTTGTAGCCATAGCAAACTTGTTACTACCGCATTCTAAGGATTCTGGATCTAATGCAAAGTTAAAGGCCGTTCTTGCTAATGAGAAGTTTTATAATACATATAGACCATTAAATGACAATGAAATAGTGTTGATGACTCTTCACAAATCAAAGGGGCTTGAATTTGAAGTTGTTTTTCACATGAATCTTAATGAATGGGAGTTGCCATATCAGAAAGTAGAAAATGGAGATTTCAATAATCCTATATATTATGATTTTGAGCAGGATTTGAACCTCCACTATGTAGGTGTAACCAGAGCAAAATCTCAATGCTTTTTGATTACAACAAGCTATAGGACAAACAAGAATGGTGAAACGAAGAGGTCAAAGCCATCCGTGTTGCTCAATATGAATAGCTTGCAATCATTAAGGAAAGAATATAATGTATAAAAACATAAAAAGTGAAATCGAATAATAATAATGGGCTCAGAACTGGCGCTTTGTTCTCGCTTTTTGTAACATCCTATATACCGTTATTCCTAATCATTATTGTTAAGCAACTAAGTGATAACATTGAGTTTCTGCATTGGGCAGGGGTTAACAAAGCGGCCGTCATTTGTTTCCTAATACATTTCGGGATGTCATGTTTGCTGGCGATTATCTCTATTATCGGATTGGTAGGAATGTCTGTTCTTCTTAGCAACTTTGACAGGAACCTTAAAAGTGGCAATATAGTAGATGTCAAGAAGATTAGTAACAGAAATAGTGAAGCTATCGGTTATATTGCAACATATATAGTGCCATTCTTTGCAAGTGACTTTTCGTCACCTATCGAGTGTGGAATATTTGTAATTGTTATGGCTTTAATCTATACGATATACGTTAACTCAAACATGATCCTGATAAATCCTTTGTTGAGTTTGAGATATTCGTTGTTGGAAATTGAGTATTCGCTTGTTGGTGACTCATCTAACGATACTCATGACGCATTGATTATAACTGATACAAAGGATTATAAGGAGCATGTCAACTATGACATTTACCAAATAGGATTCAAATTATATTATGGCAAAGAAAGAAGAAAAGATTAAGGAACCTTCAAAATTGGACGAGGTTCTGGGCACAATAAAGTCGACTAACGAAGAGGATGTGAAGCTTCACTTCATTACTCGCATCTTACGTGATGGTGTAGGTAAGCGTGATAAGACCCTTGATAAGTATTTGTTCAAGGTTTATCAGATTGATGTTGACGACGAAATTCGACAGTATCTGTATGACCTTTCTATAAAAGAACTGGAACGTACACTGTCCAAAGATTATTCGTTGATTGACTATGACCCAATCTCTGATGACACAGACCATTTGTTTTCTTACAAGTTGAAAGCGGAAACATCCTCATTCTCAGATGTTGTCATAAACCAACTCGGAAAGGAACTTCCCAAAGTCGAAAGCATAGATGGTATTATATCTGATAGTGAGGAATTGTGGGCATATTGCATCGGATTCTTAGATGTTGAAAGTTCGAGTTGGATCTACACATTCAGAAAGATTATGGTTAGCAAGATAGCTATTGATGAGAATAAAGATCCAGACAAGAATCTGATAATACGTCAAGTTCGAACTATATTCAATTCGAAGTCAAAGAAGCTTACTTTGATGAAAGGTGAGGCTGTCACACTTGACAAGCAGATAGACTGTCTCTACTGTGATGATACATTCTACGTGCTGAAGAAAGTTCCATTCGAGCAGATTGTCGGACTTCAAGAAGAATATCATGCAAAAGCTGAAGAAGTAGTTGATGATATGAAATCTACTGGCATGATTGATGGCTTGGATATTATGGATGAAGAACTGAAGACCAATACCACACTACACAAGAAACTTGTCAAATTACACCAAACTGGAGGTCTTGCGAACCTTGATGCTAATCGAATCAAGAAAATGAAGACTGTTTGTAAGCGTTATGGTGATAATATAACAGTCGGTGCGGATGGTCATATAAAGATAAAGGAACGAAAAGATTTTGAAACGATGATAAAGGCTTTATGTGATTACTATAAAAAAGGAGAAGTCTCAGGCAAAAGCTATGGGACATTCTCTGGGCGTGAATTAAAAGAAACTAAAGAATAAATCATATATATATATGAATCCAATACAACAAAACGTCATAGGTGAGATAGTAGAGAAGGAGACCGAAGATCGGATGAAGGTTTATGGACTAAGCTGGTTAAAGTAGCTTCAAAACTATTAGCATACTACCGATTTGATACTAAAAATGGCACGATGTGCAGCTTGAAAGTGCTAAATGTAATGTTAAAGTGATTGGTTTTCTTGATGAAGGAAAAATGTTACTCTGCGTTTTAAAATTTTTACTATAGTACAGAACCCCTCAAACATAAATTTATCCAAATGAATATCGAGGATCTTATATCAGAATGTACTGCGTATGACTTCAAGCTGATGCTGGAGGAAAAGAAACCTAAGAGTTGGCTGAAGAGTGTGAGTGCTTTTGCCAATGGCGAGGGTGGCTCGCTGTTCTTCGGTGTGGATAATGATGGCTCCGTGCAGGGTCTTGATGATGTGCAGATGGTGACTGAAAAGATAAGTACAGCCATCAAGGAACGAATGGATCCACTCCCAGATGTGGAGGCTATTCCTCATAAGGATGGTGATGTGAGGGTGCTGGAGCTGAAGATTCACTCAGGTAAGTACACTCCCTATTACTACGTGGGTGATGGTCAGAGAATAGCGTTTGTCCGTATGGGTGACGAGAGTGTGCAGGCATCTGCCGAACGGATGGTGAGACTGGTGCTGAAGGGGTCGAATCAGACTTACGACTCGCTGATAACTGACATTCTTAGAGAGAAATCTTCGTTCAGCATTTTGGCTTCTACTTTTCATGAACGCATTGGTCAGGAATTTGACGAGAAGTATCTAAAATCGTTTGGACTTGTCACAGAAAGAGGTTTGCTTTCCAATGCAGGTGTTTTGTTCTCTGACAATATTGTGTTACCGCAATCAAGACTTTATTGTACGAGATGGGATGGTGTAGAGAAAGGTGATGCTATCAACGATGCTGAGTTCAAAGGCAATATCTTGATGCTTTTGCGCGAAGCTGTTAATTTTGTCAAGTCAAACACTCGTAAAGGGTGGGAAAAGCAGCCTAATGGCAAGAAGTATAAGACAGAATATGCAGAGCGTGCCGTACTTGAAGTGTTGGTAAACCATTTTATACATCGCGACTATACAGTTATGGGTGGAGAAGTACATCTTGATATCTATGATGATCGTTTGACTGTCACTTCTCCTGGTGGTATGTACAATGGTGGAATGATTCAGGATATGGACATAAAAGATGTCTCTTCCGAAAGACGTAACCCTATTCTGGCTGATGTGATGGCACAACTTGACTATATGGAAAAACGGGGGTCGGGACTGAAGAAAATCTACCTTGCTACAAAAGAGCTAAAAGGATATGTTGATAAGTTCAAACCTGTGTTCAAATCAACAAACAGCCAGTTTATGACTACCCTTTTTAGGGTAAGTGAGCAAGTTACCGAGCAAGTTACCGAGCAAGTTACCGAGCAAGTTACCGAGCAAGTTACCGAGCAAGTGCTAAATATGCTGAAAGTCATCAAAACAGAACAGTTGCTTGCCAAAGATATTATGCATATGATGGGCTTAAGTCAAAGAGAGTATTTTCGAGCAGATATCCTCACCCCTGCACTCGAAAAGGGGCTTGTTGCTCGTACTTTGCCTGATAAACCCAAAAGTCCGAAACAAAAGTATTATCTTACCGAGATGGGTATCGCAGTAGTGACGCGCTTAAATCGCACATGTGCTCAACCATCAGCTGTAGATGCAGAGAAGGTACAACGATTCATAGCAGAAATGCGCGAGACTGTTGGAAACTATCCTCTTCAACTTCCACCTATGAGTGAGCGTTATGCGTCAACGCTGATACATCAAGAGGCTAAGTGCTTTCAGGCAAGTTACGAGCATGAAAAGAAGTACTTCGAAGCAGGAACGGATTGGGTGTGTATGACACCTGATTTGTACTTAAACGAGATACAGCACGATATATGGATGAACTATAATGCACAATGGTGGTTGGCTCCTGCTACTGCAAGTTTTAAGATTAATTTTTGTGAAATTAAGGATACTTTTGCCCGATTAGGATTGGATGATACTTATGCTGTGGTGACTTCATTCCATCTTAATACGTTTGACGATCTATACGGTGGCGAAGCCCCGATGGTGAAGACAATCTTTGGGTATTCCTATAATGGGATGAGTATCTATCACGTCCCATCTCATGAGGATTTCATGATTATCATGAAGGTGGATAAACTGCCAAGATGTGAAGTAAAGGAGTATGAATGTGATAATCCTGAATACAAACTCATAGACCCTGTCAATAAAATATATTCAAACATTCTTAATCTCAAGGATATGGGTGAGTATTATGGATTGGCAATAATGCGCGAGATTCGTTTTTGTGCTCCTGTCAAGAAAGATTTTAAATTTGTACGACTGGATGTGGACAGACGGGAACGTTCAGAAAGCCAATTGAAAGAAATCGGGCATATAGAAATATAAGATTAGAAACTTTATTAGTAAGCTATAAAATTGAGTTTATTTATGGATAGATACGATTATCTAATAGTTGGTTCTGGATTATTCGGAGCAACATTCGCATATAAAGCGAAGCAAACAGGAAAAAAATGTTTGGTGATAGACAAGCGACCACAACTTGGCGGCAATATTTACTGTCAGGAGATGGAGGGTATTAATGTGCACAAGTATGGTGCCCATATTTTTCATACATCTAATAAGGAAGTGTGGAATTTCGTAAACTCAATTGTGGAGTTTAATCGTTACACCAATTGTCCAGTGGCAAACTACAAGGGCGAGTTGTATAACTTGCCGTTCAATATGAACACGTTCAATAAGATGTGGCCAGATGTTCATACACCAGTGCAGGCACAAGTTCGCATTGATGAGCAGAAGGCAGAGGCTGTAGCTGCACTTGGTGGTCGTGAACCTCAGAATCTGGAGGAACAGGCATTGACTCTTGTGGGTAAGGACATCTTCCAGAAGTTGATTAAGGAATACACCGAAAAGCAGTGGGGGCGTGATTGCAAGGAACTGCCGGCATTCATCATCAAACGTCTGCCTGTACGTATGATCTTTGATAACAACTACTTCAACGATAAGTACCAGGGCATTCCTGTTGGTGGTTATAACAAACTTATAGATGGACTTTTAGAAGGAGTCGAAACAAAAGTAAATTTCGATTTTTTTAAGGATACATTAGATTCGAGCGATTCGTGTTCTTTAAAAGATAACTGGCATAAGTATGCTGATAAACTTGTTTATACAGGTGCTGTAGATGAGTACTTCGGGTATTCACTTGGAAAGCTGGATTGGCGTACTGTGTCGTTCAAGACTCGTGTGGAGGATACACCAAATTATCAGGGTAATGCTGTAGTAAACTACACATCGCATAATGAACCATATACTCGCGTGATAGAGCATAAACACTTTGAAATGTTCGGTCAGGAAGTTTATGATTGTCCAAAGACTGTAGTTTCTGAAGAATATTCTACAGAGTATAAGGATGGTATGGAGCCATACTATCCTGTGAATGATGATCGTAACAATGCATTGGCTGAAGAGTATCGTAAATTGGCAGAGAAGGAAGACGGTGTAATCTTCGGAGGTCGTTTGGGGCAGTATAAGTATTATGACATGGCACCGGTGATTGAACAGGTACTAAAACTTGAGAATATATAATTAATGGAAAAGATTCTTACAATTGTTGTCCCAACGTACAACATGGAGAAGTATCTCGATAAATGTCTTACTTCTCTTATAATTAATGATCAAGAGTTGCTGAAGCGCCTTGAAGTTCTTGTCGTTATTGATGGGGCAAAGGATAGATCTAGTGAGATTGCTCATGTTTATCAAGATAAATACCCAGATACATTTAGGGTGATTGATAAAGAAAATGGGAATTACGGTTCTTGTATAAATCGAGGTCTAAAGGAAGCTACTGGTAAGTATATCAAGGTGCTGGATGCTGATGATTGGTTTGATACAATGAATTTTAAATCTTTCTTGACTTTCCTCTTGACCACTGAAGCCGATTGTATTATATCAGATATGGTAAAAGTGACAGATAAGAAGAAAATACTCTCAACCATATCGTTTGATTTGCCTCCACTTGATATTGTTTCAATGAAAGAGTTTTTAAATGTTGCGGATAATATTTGGATGCATTGTGTTTGCTATTTGACAGATAATTTGAGATCAATAAATTATAAACAAACAGAAGGGATTTCATATACAGATCAGGAGTGGCTTTTTTTGCCGATGTCAACATGTAAAAAAATCACATATTTTAATCGTGTTGTATATAATTATCTTGTAGGAAGAGATGGACAAACTGTAGATCCTTGTGTGTGGGATAAAAACTTTTGGATGGAGTTAGATGGTTTGTATGTAATGATGGAGCAAAGGCATAATTTATATGAAAATGTTCCTGATGATTCTGTTAATTATCTTGACATTAGGCTTAATCATAGAATAAGAGCTGTTTATACTGCATATCTTTTAAGATTTAGCTCAGAAAACAATAGGAATAAAATGATTGAATTTGATAAAAGACTTAAAAATTATGACTCTAATTTGTATGAAAAGATAGGACAGGAAGTTAGAAAATGTAAAATGTTTCGTTATGTAAGATACTGGAGAAGTTCATATAATCGTAATAGTATATATATGATTATTGTTAAAAGTTTAGATTGTATGCTAAATTTTGTAGGTTAGTATGTATAATATTTTTGAGTTAGGTGCATCGGGAGTAAAGGTTGATTTTGTCATATTGTATTTGTATTTATTGTGTCTTTCCTTTTGGACAGGTAAAAAGATACAAAAAGTGGAAAAATCAAACCTTTCGTTGAAATTGTATTGGAGATCATGTGTACCTTTAGTTCTCTCTTATTCTTTAATAGAAGGTTTACGGTATTTACGTGGTATCGATTACCTTGTCTATGTGTATGTATATAAAGGATATGAGGTAAGAAATGAGTTGCTATTTACTTATCTTAATGGTATCTTGAGACTAATGCATGTTGAATTTTATGGTGCATTTGTTGTTTATGACTTTTTATTTATTGTTGCTTTGTTGTTTCTTGTTCGGCGTCTTCCAAATTATGCATGTTACTTGTTGCCACTGCTAGTTGTTTCTCAATTTTATTATTCAGAAAATTTTATAAGACAATATGTTGCATTTTCTTTTTCTCTTGTCTCTATTGTTTATTGTTTGGATAGGAAATGGAGTGCTTTTATTTTTTTGAGTGCTATTGCGACAATGTTTCATACAGTTGCTTTTGTTTTGCAAATTATTATTTTCTTCTGTGTATATCCTAAAAAAGCTTTTTCGCCATATGTTTCTTGTTGTTTATATGTCTTATTTGCATTTGTGTCAAAATTATCTTTTTTAGATTTTATCTCTAATTTTATAAGTGAGTATTTAGTTGGTATGTTTGCAGGAACAGCATTTTCCGTATATACAGAAAATAGTTTGAGTTGGTTCGGACAGAATGCAGTAGATGAAATCTATTCCCAAAGTATTTTGTCTTGCGTAGCTATGGGAATATTTGATATTTCCCTAGTAGCCTTTTCTTATTGTGCAATACAGAGAGAGTCCGATTCGCAAAGGAAACAGACAATGATAGCAATGTATAACTTAATTGTATATGGAATTGTAGGGTTACAGTTATTTATGAATGTGCAACTGTTGCGTCGTTTGGTCGTGCCATTTTATGCAATGTGGCCAATTTTATTTGTTTATTTATTGTATAAGAAAATACATGTATTGCAATGTATGAAAAATCGAGTGTCTCGATTAAGTTTTCGTATGATAGTTGTTTATATGATGCTTTATGTTTTCGCTTATCATGTTACAAAAGGTTTGTTCTTGTTTGAGGGACAGATGTTCATTTGGGATATGGGTAGTACAATAGGCAGTTATAATCCTTTGTTTAAATTTTAGTATATGAAGAAAGTTGGAATATTAGTTGTTACGTATAATAGATTGGAGTTATTAAAAGAAGAGATAAAATCTTTAAGGAATCAAGTTTATAAAGATTTTGATATTTTGATTGTGAATAATGGCTCTACAGATGGAACAGAAGATTGGTTAAAACAACAAGAGGATTTGTTGTACATTACACAAGAAAATCTAGGAGGTGCAGGTGGTTTTTTTACAGGAATAAAATTCTTTGCGGAGCAAGGCTATGAATATTGTTGGTTGATGGATGATGATGTTGAGTGTTCTGCTAATGCTTTGAAATGTCTAGTGGATGTTGCCGAAAGAGAAGAAGAAATCGGCTTTTTGTGTAGTCGCGTCTTTGGAACGGATGGAAACTTGATGAATGTTCCAGAAGTTGATGATAGACAAAAAAATGGGTCATATTCGTCTTGGATGAAAAGAATTGATGATAAAATGATTCAAGTAAAATCCGCAACATTTGTGTCTATACTTTTTCCTTTAAAACATGCATTTGAGTTGGGTCTTCCTATAAAAGAATATTTTATTTGGGGAGATGATATGGAGTATACTCAACGTATATCTGAAAAATATGACTCTTATTTGGTGTGGGATAGTAAAGTTATTCATAAAAGGAAACAACAAGAAGTTTTGAATTTTATGACAGAAAAGAGTTCTCAAAGACTAAAAAATTACTACTACCAGTTGAGGAATACTATTTGTAATAGACGGAAATATGAAAAGAAAAAAAGTGTGGTGATTGAATATATTTATCAATTGAACCTATTTGTAAAATCGTTATTAAAATTAGACTTTTATAGAATGAGATTGTTATTAAGGGTATATAAATCTTATTTCTTTTTTTCTCCTAAAATTGAATATCCAAACAAAAAAACTATATGAAGTATTCAATTATTATTCCTCATAAAAATTCATCACTCCTATTGAAAAGATTGTTGGATAGTATACCAAACTTGGAAACAATTCAAGTTGTTGTTGTTGACGATGGTAGTTCAACAGATGAATTAAATACAGTATGCTCTTATAAAAAACACTATAATTTTGAGTTATATCAAAATGAAGGTGTTTATGCAGGAGGTGCTAGGAATACGGGAATAAAAAAAGCAATTGGTAAATGGTTACTTTTTGCTGATTCTGATGATTTCTATACGGGAAATTTTGAAAGACTTGTAGATAAATACCAAGATACAGATGCGGATGTCGTTTACTTCAATGTAGAGAGTTGTTATAGTGATACATTGGAGCCTGCCTATCGTGCTGAACACATAAACGAATTATTTAGTCGGTATGAAAAAACAAGAGATGCCAAAGAAATTAAATGTAGATTCTTGGCTCCATGGAGCAAAATGGTAAATAGAGATTTCGTACTTAATAACAATATATGGTACGAAGAAATCATTGCAGCTAACGACTTGATGTTTAATGCTATGATAGCCTGCAAGTCAAATAAAGTCCTCTGTGAGTCTGACCCGTTATATGTGATTACTGTAGCAAAAGGTAGCATTACTAATACTTTGTCTAAGGATCGTCTTGAATCAAGACTACAATCTGTAATACGTACTAATAAAGTTTTGAAAAAATATGGGTATGGGAAATATCAAATGTCAGTCCTTTATTACATTGGAGGTGCTTACCAATATGGTTTCGGATATATTTTTCATGTTCTATGGGTAATCTTAAAAAATGGTTCAAACCCGTTTATTGGAGTATCTAAACTACTTCATGCAAAAAAAGTATGGGGTATGCTTCAAAACAAAAAATTTATCAACGACAAAAGAAACAATAATGAATAAATTATTATTAAACGGCTTGCTGTATTCTCAGAAAACGACAGGCGTACATAGGTTCGCAAGAGAGTTAATGCTCGAATTGGACAATATAGCACCTAAGGGACTTTTGACAGTTGCCGTTCCAAAAGGAACTACAGACGTACCAGCATACAATAACTTTGAGGTGATAGAGATGGGACCTCATAGCGGTTTGATATGGGAACAATGGGATCTGCCTATGTTTGCAAAGAAGCATAGTTATACGACTGTGAATCTATGCAACAGCCAGCCTCTTCTTCATCCTGGCATTATTTGTATTCATGATGCAGCCTACAAGACACATCCTGAATATTTCAAAACTCTTCATGGTAAGTTGTCTGTCGCATGGCATCAATTGGTGTATTGGCAAGCAACGAAACATACTAAATATCCGATTCTGACAGTATCGTATTTCTCAAAGTATAGCCTTATTGATACTTATGGTATAGAGCCAAGTCGCGTGAATGTCGTTAGCAATGGATGGCAGCACATGAAAGGTATGGTGGCTGATGGAACTGTTTTGGAACGATTCAATCTCAAGAAGGGGAATTTCTATTTCACATTAGGAAATATCAATTACAACAAAAATACCAAATGGGTAGTAGATTATGCTAAAAAACATCCTAACGACACATTTGTGTTAAGTGGTGTTCGTGTAAAAAATAGCAGTATTGATATCGATAACACGCCCAATGTTCATTATTTGGGTTTTCTATCTGATTCAGAGATTGTGGCATTGTATGCAAATTGCAAAGCCTTTATATTTCCAAGCATCCATGAGGGTTTTGGAATACCACCAATGGAAGCACTGTGTCATGGGGCTAAGGTCGTAGTAGCAAATACTACATGTTTGCCAGAGATCTACCAAGGAAGTGCCTATTACATTGATGCATACGATACTGATATTGATTTGGATGAGGTGCTCTGTCGTGAGGTCTGTGATGCAAAACTTGTTCTCGATAGATATGGTTGGGATATTAGTGCTAAGAAATTGTTGAATTTGCTAACTTCCTTCGTAAGAGAATCGTAATGTCGATAATGAAAGACTCTACAAACAAAGCACAATTAATAACAAATGAGGGCAAACAAAATGTTCCTTCTTTATGGTCACTTCGGTTAATTTGTGCTTCGGCTATAGTTATCATTCATAGTAATCTTATTGGGAAAGAGTACTGTATGCCTTTGTGCAGATTAGCGGTTCCAATTTTTTTTATGATAACAGGATATTTCACTTTCGAAGATGATGTATGGTTTAATACTCAAAAAACAAAAGAAAACATCATCAAGTTAGTAAAAATAATTATTATAATTAATACTTTGTATTTGCTTTTGTATTTCTGTATCTATCTTTTCAATGGTTTTTTTGATAAAGATATGCTGAAAATAAGTTATTGGGCAAGCGTATTTGTATTTGGAGGAAAATTAGTTTATCAGGCTTGGTACCTTAATGCTTATGTTCAAGCACTCGTAGTATTGCTAGTTTTAAAGAATTTTAGATATGGAGAATCCATCTTTTATATTCTTATACCAATAGGATTATTTCTTAATTTGATATTAGGGAAATATGGTTTTGTTTTAGGCTTACCTACCGATTTACAGCAATCATTCTCAAGAAATGTTGTTACTGTGGGACTGCCATGTTTAGGTATAGGAATGTTACTGAAAAAACATAATGGTATTGTATGTGAGATTAGACATCTAGGAGTAATTCTTATTATATCAATCACGCTTTTATATATAGAGAGTTTATTTCTTCGCCATATTGGCATTCCTGAAGCAAATGGTAATATTGTACTTTGTACAATTCCTGTATCGGTGTGTCTGTTTTCCTTGTGCCTTAAAAATAAGAATGCAGGAGCCGGTCTTTTGGAAGATCTAGGGAAAAAACATTCTACAAATATATATTATGTTCATTATGCCTTTGTGATTATTTTTGCTCATGTTGTATCCATAGGTTCGTTGATAAAATATGAAGCATTAGTTATTATTCTGTTTTTTTTTATCTATTCTATTGTTGTTAATAGAATTAAAGCAATAAGAAAGAATAAATATGCATAAGAAACTAGAACTAATAGATTACCTCCGTGGATTTTCCATCTTTACTATTGCGTTGATGCACTTGGTGCAAGGATGTCTTTCTGGTGTATTAAATAAAGTTGTAGCTTTTGGAGGTGCTGGTGTACATGTGTTTATTCTGGTGAGTGGGTTCGGTTTGTATCTGAGTTATCTGCGTAAACCGGTGGGGTATGGTGAGTTCCTGAAAAAGAGATTCGGTAAGGTGTATTGGCCATATGCTATTATGGTGATGGCATGGGTGCTATGGTTTCTGGCATCGAGTGGCAGTTTTTTATGGTGTGAGGGGTTGAGTCACCTGTTGCTGTACAAGATGTTTGACGCTGAGTTGGATGTGAGTCTTTGCTATCCTTTCTGGTTTATCAGCACGATTATTCAGTTCTATATCTGCTGGCCTTTGATAGTGCGAATAGCACGAGTCGGGGGGGTAATTCCTCGGTCAGCGGTTATGGGCTATTGATTAGCGGATTGATTAGCATTGGATGGGCAACGGTGGTTGGATTGCTGGGGTATGAGGACATGAGACCTTGGGGTAGTTGTTTTCTTCAGTATTTGTGGGAGTTTGTATTGGGAATGTGGTTGGCGCAGATATATGTTGAAAAATCTGAATGTTTCGACATCAACCGAGTGAAATGGATTTGGTTGTTAGTTGGTGCGGTAGTTGGCATGGGCTTGACTGGCTTTATGGGATGGAAAGGGGGCATACTGAAATTGTATAATGATATTCCTTCTTTAGTTGCATATCTATCTTGTTTGTTGATTGTATATAAGGTTAGTTGCTCTTTCGAATGTCTTGCTTGTATAAAGAATTTCTTTATGTGGGCAAGTGGCTTTGGATATGAATTATACCTAGTACATTTGTTGGTGTATGTCGTGATGGGCTATTTGTTGAAAGAAGTTCTTTTTCTTCCATTATGGATTGTTATGACATTCGTAATTGCTTATGTAATTGCTTGGTTGTATAGTTGGTTATTGAAAAGGACGATTTATAGGAAATGAATAAAATAAGGGTTTTAAATATAGAGGCACTTTGCATTACAGAGAATGAGTTGTTAAAGGGCTTAGATAGGAAGCTCCTGGGAGTTTCAGATACAGGTAACGGTGTATTAATTACTCCGAATTTAGACCATTTGGTAAAGTTGCAGAAAGATGAAGAATTCTATCAATGCTACAAAAGTGCAGAATGGGTAATATGTGATTCAAAGATTTTGTGGCTATGCTCGAAGATGCTAAAAAAATCGTTCCCTGAACCAATACCAGGAAGTTCTTTTTTTACACATTTTTACCTGTATCATGCAGAAAAAAATAAAGAAATAGGAGAACAACAGGCTCGAATTTTTCTTCTAGGATCACCTAAACAAGAGATTGCAGAGCTTGCTATGAATCGAATCAATGAAAAATGTGGGTGTCAATTGGTAATTGGCGCATATAGTCCATCATTTGGTTTTGAGAAGAATGATGAAGAAAACCATGAAATTGTTCGCATGATTCGTGAGAGTGGTGCCAATGTGGTGTTAGTAGGTGTGGGTGCTCCAAAACAGGAGAAATGGATAATGCGTTGGAAGAATGAAATGCCGAATGTAAAAATCTGGATGGCTCTTGGAGCAACGATAGAATTTGAAGCAGGTTCGGTACAGAGAGCGCCAAAGTTTTTCCAGAAATTTGCTTTGGAATGGCTTTATCGTATATGGTGTGAACCAAAACGCATGGCAAAACGTTATTTTTGTGATTTAGTGTTCTTTTGGTATTTTTTGAAACAAATAATAGGAGTATATAAGAATCCTTTTTCAGAAAAGTAGATAGGTATAAAAAACAAAAATTAAGATAGTTGCAGCAATAAAAATGCCCACTCTTGCAAAGTGGGCATTTTTATTTTATAGTGGTAGTAATTTTAATCGTAATAAAAATTTCCTAAGTTAGTTCTAAATCCTATATAGTAAATCAATTGCTTTTCTTTAGTAGAAGATGTATGTTTACAATAGTATGTTGTTCCTAGTGTTATATTCATATTATACAGAGGATTCAAAAGATAGGAGATGGAAAAGTCAGTTTTTATGTTTTTATTTATGTCTCCATTAATATATTTAGTTGGGTAATCGGTGTTTCTTGTGATAAAAGTTTTCTTAATGTTGTTGCCATTGTTTGCAGAAGCTGTGTCAGCTCCATATACAATATAATCGAAAGAGGTAGCAAAGAATATTCGTTTCCAATTATAACGCAAAAAAGAAACCGATTCGTAGAAATTTGCTCCGTACGGATGTGCAAGAGTTTGCTGAGCATGGGTGTAAGAGCCTGAAGTCGTATTATGGGAATAGGTGAAAGGTTTTACGTAATTGAATTCTGTTTGAAAGTCAAGATGCTTAATTTTAGCGATATCAAACGTTTTATATCCCAATTGATAGCCAATTCTATTGCCCCAATAGTTGGTAAACATCTCTTGTAGTTTGAATTCATTTGTATTTACAAAGAATTGACCATAGAAAATATGGTTTACGAACGGCGTTATTTTACCCGTAATGCCGATTATGCAATTATCTCTATAACTTTCATCTCTTTCTCTTGGGATAACGATAGGTAAAGGGTTAATGTAATTAATGTCGAACGTGTGAGTGTTGGTGGAATCGCTGGCAGAAATTATAGATTCAAATAGTCCTATGGTAAACCATTTCGTAATACTCCAATCTAAATAATGAGTGTAATTCCATTTAGCAGAATATCTAACAAAAATTTTACGTCCATAAGGTTTATAGTATTGTTGTGAGTACAGTAGTAGATATCGTATATTCTTAAAGTTTGTAGTAATTTTAAAATATGGGTAATTGGATGAATTGTCGGAAAGCAACAGGGAACGATAGCCGTCACCTATAAAATTCTTTCCATGTCCTAACTGGAAATTGAAAATCTTATTTGGGGTATATGAAGCATAGCCTTCAACGTATGCATAATCAAGATCTTTATGCTCGCCTAAATGTCGAGCAAATTCAATTCCAGGTACGAAGAAACTATTTTTGCTGATGATGTCGTTTCTATAATCTGAAAAATTAGATTGAATTTCATGAAAACAGGTGTAAAAATGTACTTTGTCAGTTATGTTTCCTTTTATGAAAATACCACGGTCGTTTATCCAGCCTAATTTGTCGTTGTTCTCTCCTGTATGTTGCGAGAGTTCAAAATTAAACGAAGGATTAATTGTAAAATTAAGATCCTCTGAGTTATAGGAAATAAGGTTATTGTTTAGAATATGATTTATAACCTTGTTTTTACAAGGCTTGTTGTAAAGAGTATCTATATGTACGATTTCGTTAACATCTTGCAAATTGTATGGCTTTATTGTAGTATGAAATCGGTTTTCTTGTTTATATAAATATCTATCGTATGGCTGATAAGAATGGCAATTGAATACACTATTATTTTGTCCTATTGTAAGAATAGGAAGAAACAGTGTCAATAATAGTGCGATTCGTTTTTTCATTTGGGTACGAAGATATAATAAATTCACTATTGATAGTGAAAATAATAGGAGAGTTTGTCTGTCAAAGTCATTTGTTTTGCAAAAACGGAAGAAAACACGAATGATTTGCTGGTTTTTTGGGGGAAAGTGTAATTACGTAAGTAGATAAATGTTGTATTTACAAGAATTTAGAGCACTTTAATGGTAGTTATCGGAGGACTGTGCTTGATGCATATATATTCAGAACTATAGGATAAGCAAGAGAGATTACGGAACTTTGGATGACATTCTACAACAAGCAACGACCCCATAAATCCTTTAATAATCAAACTCCCTATGATTTTTGAGAAAATAAATTTTATGCTAATAATGATTAATTCAAAAAATGTCTAATTTTATATTGTCTAAAAAAAGGGAAGTTTTACATTACGTTTTTGCATGTACGAAAATTGCCTTTGTGGAAATAAAAGTTTACTTTTGCAAGTTACGAATAGGTGTGTTAGTGTTTTTCTGTTATTAAACCGATGTTGCTTATGCCAAACGCAAATCAAATATTAGCTCTCGTAAAGAGTCACGTTGAGGCGGATGATAACCGTTTCAGAGAGATTGCCCTTCAAATGGCTGCTGTGGAGGCAAAGGCTGGTCATGTGGTTTTGTCTCGAAATATAACGGATCTAGTGAATAATCAGAAACCTCGTTTCTTCACAAGGAGTCTGACTTCTATCAATTCCGAACTATCAGAATTTGTTATGGAGGTTGATGATTCGGTTGGCTTGGGAAATATCGTATGTAAGGATGAGGTAAAGAATAAGTTGAAGAGGATTATTCGGGAGTACGTTCAGAGAGACATTTTATTCAAAAATAATCTGACAAATAGAAGCAAAGTTTTGCTTTCTGGTCCTTCAGGTACGGGAAAGACCATGACGGCCTCTATCTTGGCTAACGAACTTCACATCCCGCTTTATGTGGTGAGAATGGAACGTGTCATAACTAAATACATGGGTGAGTCTAGTCTGAAATTAGGTAAAGTATTTGAACTTATTTCGAATATAAGGGGTGTGTATCTTTTTGATGAGTTTGATGCTATTGGCTTGCAAAGAGGTCATGACAATGAGGTCGGAGAAATGAGACGAATTTTAAACTCTTTTTTGCAGATGATGGAGAGAGTTGAATCAGATAGTATCATTGTTGCCGCAACAAATTGTGGAGAACAGTTGGATAAAGCATTGTTTCGCAGATTTGATGATGTAATAGAGTATTCTCTTCCCGAAGAGAATGAAATTCAAACATTGTTGTCAAATTGTTTATATGGCTTTGATGCTACCAAGGTATCGCTTGAAAAATTATTGCCTTTGTTAAAGGGTATGAGCCATGCTGAAATCACATCAGCATGTGTGGATGCTGTCAAGGATTCGTTGTTAAACGATGAACCACTAAACAACAAAATGATAGAGGATGCTATTAATCAGAGATGTAGTATTCTGAAACAGATAGGTTAATGGCAGATCATCAACACATTATTCTTAAAGGTCTATCTTCACAGGTAGATTATGAGCCAACTGGATTTCCTCGTTCAAAAATAATAGATCGTGGAAACGCGTTGGCTCATAGTACCATGCTTAATAGTCAGTATTCTAGTGCTATAGATTTATTTGCTCAAGTTTCAGATTAGTTGCCTGAGCAAATCTCTCGTGTCGAGGGCACTTATATGGATATTACTGTTGAGAAATCGGCAAATGCTACAGACAAGTTTGATACCAAGAAAGGGCCTCGTGTAATGAATATTGGCCCTTCTGAGAACGAGCAGGAAGAACGTCTAACTGTATTCCTTCCTACTAATCAATCTAATTGGTTGAGTGGCAGATTGGGCAAATATAACCTTGAACCAGAAGAAGGTATGAATAGAGCGAATGCAACATTGGTGAACTCTATTTCAAACATACGTTGCTCGGATTTAAGTTCTTTCTTTCCGAAGAGAGAAGATTTTGATTCTCTTTCGAGGAACACGGCTGAATATGAACTTTGGATAGACAAGGAATTGTTTGAATCCGAAGGTGTTGAAGCCTCTCTTGATGCGATTGGAGTTACCAGATGCATGAGAAATATAGTCTTTAATGATGTTGTTGTCTATTTGGTGGCTGCCAATCAAAATCAACTGAGTCAAGTAATCCATTCAATAAAGGGTGTGTCAGAAATACGCGTTTACAGAAGACCTAATGTTCTAACTCAAGCAAATGGCATGAGAGAACAAAACGAATGGGTAGATCTTATAAAAGCGGATAGAGTCATTGCGAATAACCCTAATAGAATTGCCATTCTTGATTCGGGCGTCACAAATCATCATCCGCTTATTGAGGATTTTCTACCTGATGATCGTTGTCATTCGGTGACTATTAATGAAAGTATTCGCGATTTTAGGAACCATGGTACAGGGTTAGCTTCTTTGGTATTGTATGGTGATCTAACGGATGTAATATACAATCAAGGACAAGTTGAGGTGTATAGTGATTTGTCATCTGTCAAGATAATTCCAGGGGAAAACGAACCTCAGAACGAGCTTGAAATGTATGCAGTTGTTACAGAAGATGCAATTGTGAAGGGAAGAGAAGATGATGCAGAAATACTATGCTCGGCTGTTACATCAGGTTATCATGCTGATGAAGGTATTCCATCTTCTACATCTTCCGCGATTGATTTGTCGCTCTACAATGATGGCTCCTGTGACTCTATAATGTTCATATCCGCTGGCAATATTGAAGAAACAGGGGGAGTCGATTATCCTGATTATCTTCATACTCATCAAATAGACGATCCTGCACAGGCATGGAATGCAATTACAGTAGGAGCATATACGAGAAAGATCGCAATAGCTAATCCTGAATACAGAAATGCTCAAGTTATTGCTCCTTGTGAAGGCATAAGTCCTTTTAGCCGTACTTCAACTCAGTGGGGCAAATCCATCATCAAGCCAGAGATATTGATGGAAGGTGGAAATGGCATCTTGAATGGCAATACGATAGATGCTGTTGATGATTTGTCGTTGGTTTGTGCAGATGCTCAGCCAATCCGACGAAAGTTTACAACGTCAAATGCAACAAGTGCAGCTACAGCAATGGCTGCAAGATTAGCTGGAAAGATTAAGAATACCAATCCTGATCTCAGTCCGCTATCAATAAGGGCTTTGCTCGTTCATTCTGCAGAATGGACGGATAAGATGAAGGAACTGTTCGAAGAGAATGGCAATTTGAACAAATTGGCTTTGTTACATACTTGTGGATATGGTGTACCCAATGAAAGAAAGGCGCTTGCTTCTTCCGATAGTTATGTTACTTTTATTGCGGAAGATACCATTGAGCCATACGTTAGAGGGGCTAGCAACAATTTGAAGTTTGGGCGTATGAACCTATATGAATTGCCTTGGCCGAAAGATACGTTATTACAGATGAGTGGAATAAATGTTAGATTGAAAATAACACTATCGTACTATATTTGTCCTTCACCAGGAGCTCGTGGCATGTTGAAAAAATATACGTATCAATCTTTACGTCTCAACTTTGATGTAAATGGTCCAACAGAAGATGTCCATGCGTTTGAAAATAGAATCAAAAAAATTCGAGAGAATGAAGAAGAGCGTGTGGCCAATTCAGAACTCAATACAAGGTGGACTATAGGAAAGCAGATGCGTAATCAAGGAAGTATAATATCTGATAGTATTGAGATGACGTCTGCTCAGTTGGCCAGCTGTAATAAAATAGCAATTTACCCATCGAGTGGATGGTTCAGGAATTATCTTGAATATGAACATGTTCGGGTTAAATATTCACTTATTGTTTCCTTGGAAACTCCTGAACAAGAAATCTTTAGTGAGATTGCAAACAAAATTGGAATTGCAATACCTGTTGAAGCTTAGTTAAATCAAAATTTTTTTGCAAGGAATTTATATTTTATGATACGTTTTTCTACAGGCAATATGTTCGATGTGCAGGTTGATGCCATCTTTAATACCTTCAACCTTGTAGGTGAGACGGAGAAATGTGTTGCACGACATTGGAGTTTTATACCTAGCGAACATGAGATAGATGATACAAGAACAAAATATTATGCAAGTGAAGCTAAAAAGAAATAGTCCCGTTCAATTGAAAAGGACTAAACTTCTTTATGGAAAGGAATGATTTTTTTTCACTTAACCAAATATATATACGATTAAAATGTGGTGTCAACTGGGTCAACCTACATGGGGAGACCGGCTTGGAAGTGCCCCAAGATGCGAACCAAGACGAAAATTATGCGGCAGCAGTGGATCGCCTCGTAATGGATGATAACCTTCGCAAACAATACGCCCAAGCAGCCCACGAACGTGTGGCAAACAACTTCCTGCTGAAGAATATGCTTGATGCAATGGAAGAGGTTTATGGGGAAATGTAATTGTAAGATGTGAAAAACATTATACTTAATGCCCACTCTTGCAAAGTGGGCATTTTTGTTTTATAAAGGATATTGTTGGCTCTTTTACAAGGCTTTTAGTGAGAAAGCTTCGCTAAATGGAACCAATAGCTTTGTGTCATGCTTATATTTCAGCCAGGCATCTTCGGTATGGTTCGTATCAGATAATGTGGCACTCGCTTGCTTCGCCATTTTCTCTGCCACAGATTCAAGTACTTGTATCTCATTTTCATTGAATACGCTCAAATCACATGCAACAAGCGCCTTGAAATACGGTTTCTCGTCGTCAATCTCTTCAACTTCATCAAAGATTCCATAAAGAACCTTAAAATTGTTTGGAACATTGCCATATGGGAGTGCGCTATAAGTTAATCCACTAATACCGACACAATGTTCCTTGTACATCAAGAAATCTGCATAGAACAGCAGTTTGTTCAATGCAGTTTTGTAACCTACATTCATGTGTTCAAGGAAATATAGAATCATTTGTCTAATCTTGTTAACATTTGTAATAGCATATCCGTTATAGATGCTACGTTTTGTAGGGAACAAAAGATTGAAAATCGCCTTATCCTTGCTTTCTTTTTCTGCTTGTTTCTGTAATGATAACAAGGCTTTCTTTTTGTTGCTATCTTTGATGTTACTATCATTAATGGCACACATAAGGACCTCTCGGTTGTCTATAAACGTACGCATTAATTTACCATTAGAAAGAGAAGGAATTTCGCCTAGTTCATAACGGTAATACTGATTTTCACCGAAACCCAATAGTCTTCCCATATCCGCCTTTGATAACTGACAAACCTCACGAAGGTTAATAATCTCGCTAACAAAAGGAATATTATTTTCTTCGCGATATTGATTATAGACTTGGGCAAAATTAATTTCGCCCGTGGCCTCATCCGTAAACTCTTCACCACTCTCGTCACACACATAGTAATGGTTCAAGAAGTGATAGGTTTTACCACGGAATTCCATTGTGTCCGGCACTCTCTTTAAGTGTGCCTCACAATTTCTGAATGGACTCAAAATAACTTCTTTCATTTGAATGGATATTGAATAGGAAAATCTGCTTTATGAAATGAAACGCAAACTGTCTGCCTGTTAGGCAAGCCTAAACCGATTTTGATATAGATCTCTTCTCCGTTTATGTCCTTGCCAAATGCCCAAAGGTCGCTTCCCCATTGTGTGGTGTCGTCAAAATACTTTGAGAAATCTGTTGCATCCAAAGTCTTTATGATACTTTTTGCAACAACCTCGTTAATACCAAGCATTCGCATGGTTTCTTGACATCGTTGGCGTTCAGCAAAGACCATCCCGTATATATCAATTTTGACATTCATACTATTCAAGAATTTCTTGACATCATCTATCGTGATCTCTTTCATTGTTATTATGGCTTTTGTGTTTGTGGAGATGCAATAATACACCTTTTGTATGAAAGAACAAAATATTATTTTATTTTTTTACACTTTAAAGTGTATTATAAGTTTTTTGTTAGTTTTGATTTATTTAATGCCCACTTCATAAGAGTGGGCATTTTTATTTTATAAGGGATATAGTATTGTGGATTGTACGTGTTGGAACAATATCAGAATTTCTATATATTTGTTTTGCCGTAATATTGCAAAACATGAGAAAAAGAAACTTTGGATACAAATTGTATTCATTCCAAATTTATTGTTGCTATTGTGCTCTTTTCTGGAAAAAGTATGGTTTTAATTTCTCAAATGGAGGGTATTTGGTTACCCAGAGGAGGCGATTGCGTTTCAAGAAAAATTCACAAGAAATTGAGAAGTATCAGAAAGAACATACTATGTGTCTTGTGCTAAAACAACATGGTTTTAGGGTCGAGCATCTTTCCGATGAAAAGAAAGATGGGACATACGATATTCATTTAAATGGAATACCAGCTGATTTAAAAAGAACTATGGGCTTTGGAAATATTATAAAATATGCATCTGAGGCAATAAAAAAACAAAATGCAAAAATTATAGTTTTTCAATTTGATGATTGGAACGACAAATTTGTAGGAAAAATAAATGAGTTAAAACGGAAGAAGTTTCACGGGTATTATTTCATTACAGGAAAAGAGATTGAGATGTATGAATTCTAAAAAAAAACTCAACCTGAAAAGATTGAGTTTTGGCGGTACGGAACTTTCGCCCCATCCCTTTTTGCAAAGATACTTTTTTATAGAAACTTGTCAAGTGTTTTTGTTAAATAATTCGCATTATCTCAAAAACAGCCCCAAACCTTATTCAGATTTGGGGGGACTGTCCGGAATGCTTATGCACCCCCGACGATTTTTTGCAATTATACATAAAATTTTATGGAAAGTCAATGGATACTGTGATTTTGTTGAAAATCAGTTATATGCTATTCTTTCTAAAATACCCCAATTCCACTCCTGCATAAATAAAAAACAAAACTACTATAAGAAGTCCGAAGAAGAGTTTCTCTTGGTAATTAGCGGCAGTAATGGTGAAATAGAGTGCAAGGATGAGGTAGGTCAAGAATTTCACTGTACGTATTGCCATAATTTTGAAGATACTTTCTTTCTCTTCTTTGTTCGCAAAAAGGCTAAAGGCAATTTCACCGAGTATATTGATTGTGGCGATTATAGGAATAGCAACATATACAGAATTATAGAAAAGAGACCAATACAAGTCGCTTGTTCCATATAGATATTTTATGAGTGCCATACAGGCAATTGTGCTAACTGCTAATATGCAAATGTGTATAGCTGCGCGGGAGATAAAGAATTTCATTTGTTAAGTTTTATGAAATCTTTAATGGCCAAATAAATGGCTGCGAATACCGAAAGAAGCGAAAGGATTACGAGGCAGATTGGATTTTCGTTTCCAAAGAACTCGTCGAGTTTTAGCCCGCCGAATACGCCCAAGGCGATTACGGCAAGCATTTGTATGCCAATGTTGGAATATTTAATGAAAGAATCGAGATTATTTTTTTTCTGCACTTTCTTTTTCATTTGTCATTTTACACGTACCGGTAAAAATTGCTCCTGGCTCGATTGCTAGTTTTGAAGCAATAATGTCGCCGAAGAATTTTGCAGTAGCACGAAGCGAAAGCAAATCCTTAATGGTAAGTTTTCCGTTCACGTTTCCTTCTACATCGCAGTTTTGGCAGTCAATTTCGCCTTTTACATCGCCATTTTTGCCGACAACGATTTTCCCCTTTGCAGAAAGGTTACCCTCCAAAACACCGTCGATACGCATGTCGCCGTTACAGGTAATGTCACCTTTGATGACAGTTCCAGAGGTGATTAAGTTTGTTGTAAAAGCGTTGTTGTCAGATTTACCCATATCGTTTCAAATTAAAATGAGTGCAAATATAACAAATTACTTTATAGTAAAAAACAACTATTATTCATTACTTTTGCGTCAAACTTTACGACGATGATTTATTTAACCCCAACGCATTGGAACGACTATCGATTGATAGATTCAGGAAATTTTGAGAAATTAGAACAATTCGGACCGGTTGTTACTCGCAGACCGGAACCACAGGCGGTGTGGGATAAATCGTTGAGTGAAGCAGAATGGCAGAAACGTTCTACTATAGACTTCGTGGCACGCTCGAGCAACAACGGCGACTGGATTAAACATGCAAATATTCCTGATGCATGGAAAATCAAATACGACCATTTGAACGTAACATGTAATTTGAAATTTACTTCGTTCAAACATGTAGGAATTTTTCCGGAACAAGCTGTAAACTGGGATTACATTTATTCTATTTGTAAGGCAAACCAAGGTTTGAAAGTCTTGAATTTGTTCGGCTACACGGGAATCGCATCGGTAACGGCACGCGCCGCCGGAGCAGAAGTGACTCACTTGGATTCTGTTAAACAAGTGGTTTCGTGGACCAAACAAAACATGGAAAGTTCCGGCTTGGACAATATTCGTTGGATAGTAGAAGATGCACGAAAATTTGTGGCAAAAGAAGCCAAGCGAGGCAATGTATATAATGGAATCATTATGGATCCGCCAGCATTCGGTCGTGGCGCCAATGGTGAAGATTGGAAGTTGGAACGAGACTTGAATGCCTTGCTGAAAGACGTAGAAAAGATACTCGACAAGAATAAGTTCTTCTTTATATTAAATACCTATTCATTAGGATTTTCAGCTTTCATACTCGAAAATCTCGTGACAGAAATCTTCAAGAACCACAAAGCCGATAAGGAATTTGGTGAAGTATATCTGGAAGATGATTTCAAGAAGAAATTGCCATTAGGCGTTATAGCGCGATTTACGAATTTGAAAAAATAACCTGTGAGTTTTGTAATGGCTTCCAGCCATTTATGTGAGGGTTTATGTGTTCCCGAGACTTTGTCCCGGGTTACGGAATTATTGCCTTTCAGGCAATTGTTACTTGCTTTTACTGTTTTTGAGATAGAGTGTTTATTTTTTTATTAGTAATGGCTTCCAGCCATTGGGGAAGTTTAGTTATACCTTCCCGAGACTCCGTCCCGGGTTACGGAATTATTGCCTGAAAGGCAATTAATGTTTGCTTTTTCTGTTTTTGAAATAGAGAGTTTATTTCTTATTAGTAATGGCTTCCAGCCGTTTGGGGTAGTTGCTTATACCTTCCCGAGATACTGTTCTTTGTTACAAATTGTTGGTTTTCAAGCAATTAATATTTGCTTTTTTTGAATGTGTCCTTATTCTTATCTGTAATGGTTTCCTTGTTTAAGTAAATGGCTGAAAGCCATTATTTGAGTAACCTGTGACGTAGTCTCAGGATAGCGGTATGTGAATGCTATATTGGCTGGAAGCCAATATTATGTTCTCAATTATATTAAGAAGTATAAGTCTTTAGTTATATTCATACTATGTTTAGGGCTATGGACCTGATGTCTTTTCGGCGTTTAGTTCTTGTTTTAAATGGCTGAAAGCCATTGTTTGAGTAACCTGTGACGCAGTCTCAGGATAGTGGTGTATGGGATACTATATTGGCTGGAGGCCAATACATTGTTAGTCTTTAAAGAACAAATCTTCACTTGGATTCTCTCCCATTTCCAGTAACCATTCGATATATTCTTGTCTAAATGTCTTTGTTTGATGGTGTGTCTTTTGATTTCTTATATATTCAATGATTTTTTGACGTTCTTTTTTTGAATATGAAAATATGGCATATCCATTTGCCCATCCTCGAAATTCAGGAAACAGTTCTTTGTGTTCTCGTAACCATTTGGAACTTTCTTGTTTTAGAACTTTCATGAAGGTTGAAATAGATATCATAGGCGGAATTTCAATACATAAATGTATATGGTCTGGCATGGAATTGATACGATAAACTTTGCAGTTTTTCTTTTTGCATATTCCTACAAGATATGCTAACAGTTCTTTTTCGTGAGATTCTGTAATGACTTTTTCACTGCACTTCGTACGCCATACTATGTGATAGGTTAGGTTTATGTGGCTCATATTTTCTAAGTAGTTGTGTTAGATTACAAAGGTACTAATTTCAAATTTGATTGTTAATAAATTGTGAAATGTTTGTGGAATGTAAAAAAATGTCTATTTTTGCGTGCTAATTTTACAAGATGAATCGAGCAGAAGGTTTATATACGATTCCGTTGCAGTTGCTAAAGGAAAGCATGTTCGATGCAGAATGGAAAGTTGACAAAGCGTTCGTTGAAGATCAAGAAATGGAAGGCGTGTACGATGCAGATGTAACTGCAAAAGTACATTTCGTAAAGCAAAATGATTTCCACACCCTTTCGTTGCAGATAAATGGAACCGTTTCCGTAGCCTGCGACCGATGCTTGGACATTTTCCTGCTGCCTATATCTATGACGCAAGACTACATAGTGAAGGTTGGTGACGAAAATGACGAGTTGAGCGAAAGTGACGATGTGATATTGATTGCGCCAGATGAAGCCGAATTAGTGTTGACGGCCGAAATCTACGAGATGATAATGCTTGCCATTCCGATGAGAAAAGTTCATGCGGACGAAAAAGACTGTAATTCTGATGTGATTTCATATATGAATCAGTCGAAAAAAAATAAAGAAGAAAAAACGGATCCTCGATGGGATTCACTAAAAAATATGTTTAAAAACTAAAATAATAATAAGATGGCACATCCTAAACGAAAGATCTCAAAGACAAGAAGAGACAAGAGACGTACTCACGACAATGCAGTTGTTCCAACATTGAGCAAATGTCCTACAACAGGAACTATCCACCGCAGACACACTGCTTACGAAGTAGAAGGTGAGTTATATTATAACGGTAAGAAATTCACAGAAAAAGCTGTAGAAGCTTAATTCTGATTTATTGAAATAAACTATTGTTAGGGTAACAATTTTGTTATCCTAACTTTTTTGTTGTCTATACTGAAGGTTTTTGCAGATTTTGCTATAGCTGTTGAAAAAGTAAAATTCAACTTCACGAATGAAACCTTGAACAATCAGTATCTTTTAGACACTGATATTCCCTTTGTTAATCTTGCATAAAATCCGTACATTTGTATTGTAAAATGTAACAATATGCAAACAGTAGATTTAGCAGTTGCGGCAAAAAAAGCATCGATAGAACTTGCCGCTTTGTCAACGGAAAAGAAAAATGAAGCTTTGGCCCGTATTGCTGATGCTTTAATTGAACATACAAGCGAAATTATCGCGGCAAATCAGAAGGATTTGGAACGTAGTGCCGAGGAAAATTTGGCAGCGCCTCTTCTAAAACGATTGAAATTCGACGAAGGAAAAATCAAAGATGTAGTTGCTGGTATCAAGAGCTTGATTTTGTTGCCTGAACCTATAGGCGAAACTCTTTCTGCTACAGAACTTGATAATGGTTTGGAATTGTACAAAGTTAGCTGCCCTATTGGCGTTATCGGTGTAATTTTTGAATCTCGTCCAGATGCGTTGGTGCAAATCTCTTCTCTTTGTTTGAAAAGTGGTAATGCTACGTTGTTGAAAGGTGGCCGCGAGGCGTTGGAAACAAACCGTGCTTTGGCAAAGGTTATACGCGAGGCTTCTGAGGCTTGTGGCGTGCCAACTGGCTGGATACAATTGCTTGAAACTCGTGAGAATGTAAACGAGATGTTGAAACTCGACAAGTATATCGATTTGATTATCCCTCGTGGTTCAAATTCGTTCGTGCAATACATTATGAACAATTCCAATATTGCCGTGATGGGTCACGCCGATGGAATTTGTCATACGTATATAGACAAAGACGCCGATGTTGAAATGGCAGTGAAAGTTGCGACTGATGCCAAGACACAATATGTGTCGGTTTGTAATGCAACAGAAACAATGTTGATTCACAAAAATATCGCAACTGAGGTGTTACCGAAACTTGCAAAATCGTTGGAAGAACGTAATGTCGAAATTCACGGATGTGAAAAGACACAGCAAATCATTTCTTGTCTTCCTGCCGAAAGTTGGAAAATGGAATGGTTGGATTACAAAGTGTCGATACGTGTTGTTGATTCGTTGGAAGATGCAATAGAACATATTAATACTTACAGTAGTCGTCACACTGAGGCTATTATTACAAAAAATGCACAAGCTGCAGAAAAATTCATGAACCTTGTGGATTCAGCCGATGTGTTCTGGAACTGTAGTACACGTTTTGCCGACGGTTTCCGTTATGGACTTGGTGCAGAGGTCGGAATTAGTACCAATAAAATTCACGCTCGCGGTCCTGTAGGTTTGGAAGGTTTGACTATCTACAAATGGAAATTAAAAGGTAATGGTCAAATTGTTGCTGATTATGTTTCAGGTAAGTCAGCATTTACACATAAAAAGATAGATAAGAAGTTTTCTATTTAAGAACTCGGAATAAAACGCAAAATTATGCTTGACAATTATTCACATTTCTTCTTCGTTGGCATTGCCGGTACGGGTATGAGTGCGATTGCACAATATCTGAACGGTATAGGGAAAAAAGTTTCTGGTTCCGACAGATTGTTCGGGCAGGCGCAAAAACTTCAGTCAGAAGCACAATTCGAATCGTTGGGAATGCACTGCTATTTCCAAGACGGACAAGGGATTACGCCTGATGTTGATGTGGTTGTAGTTTCGACGGCTATAGAAGAAACAAATGTGGAATATCAGAAAGCATTGAGCTTGAACATTCCGATAATGAAACGCTCGCAGCTGTTGGCGGAGATTTCGAACAGCGTGCGAACTATTGCAGTTGGCGGTACGTCGGGAAAATCAACAACTACAGCCATGGTGTTCCATATTTTGGAACAATGCGGAAAATCTCCTTCGCTTATAACTGGCGCGGGTTTGAGTGTATTGCAGGAAAAAGGACTTCCTGGAAATGCTTGGGTAGGAAAGAGTGATTGGTTGGTAATAGAGTCCGACGAATCCGATGGCTCTATTGTGAACTATAAACCAGAAATTTCTTTGTTGTTGAACATAGATCGAGACCATAAGGAATTTGACGAATTAGAACAATTGTTTGCCACATTCCGTGACAACACAAAATCATATTTTATTGCAAATCAAGATTATGAACTGACAAGAAAATTGTCGGTTGCAAATGAATTTGTGTTTGGTACAAACGAATATGCGAGAATTTGCGGAAGCAATTTCGTTCAAGACGGATTTTCTATCTCTTTCACAGTAAATGGTGTTTCATGTACCATTCCAGCTATAGGAAAACACAATATGGAAAATGCGTTGGCTGCTATAGCGGCAACAAAAGCTGCTGGAATTTCCATAGAAGAAAGTACTAAGGCACTTGCCACATTCCGAGGCATATATCGCCGTGCACAATTAGTTGGAAAAACGAAAGATAACTGTTATGTCGTTGATGATTTTGCACATAATCCGGCAGAAGTAGCCGCAGTTATACGTGCTTGTCAGCAAATAGGACAGCGAGTGATTGCATGGTTTCAACCTCATGGCTACGGACCTATGCGTTTTATGCATAAAGAACTGTCGGAAATGGTGGGTGCAACCCTTCGTGAACAAGATATTTTTTTGATTAACGACATTTATTATGCAGGTGGAACAGTTGACAGAAATATTTCGTCAACGGTGGTGAGCGAGGCAATAACAGCACAAGGAAAATGTGCAGAATATGTGGAGTCGAAAGAACATTCATTGCAACGTATTGCAGAGTTGATTCAACCAAATGATGTTGTGATAGTGATGGGCGCCCGTGATCCTCATCTTGATGATTTTGCAAAAGCAATCTTGCAAAGAATTTCATAATTTTACAGACCAAATTAACACAGTGGAAAACTTGCTTGAAACCATAGAAACACCGAAAGATTTGCGAAAATTGCATATTGAGCAATTACCGCAGGTTTGTAAGGAGTTGCGCGATTTCATCATAGACGAAGGAAGTCGTAATCCTGGACATTTTGGCGCAAGTCTTGGTACTGTGGAGTTAACTGTCGCTTTGCATTATGCGTTTAATACGCCGGAAGATAGAATTATATGGGATGTTGGTCATCAGGCTTATGGCCATAAGATTCTAACAGGAAGACGCAAGGTATTCAACACCAACCGTAAACTGAATGGTTTGGCCGGTTTTCCGAATCCGCAAGAAAGCGAATACGATAGTTTTATCGCTGGACATTCTTCTATCTCGATTTCTGCTGCAACAGGAATGGCTTTGGCTGCAAATGCAAAAGGAGAAAACCGTCAAATCGTTGCTGTGATAGGCGATGGCGCTTTGACTGGTGGTGAAGCCTTCGAGGCGTTGGATTTCGCAGGTGGAAGTAAGGCGAACATTCTTGTGATTTTGAATGATAACGATATGGCGATAGATGCCAATGTTGGTGGTTTACATCAATATTTGATAGATATAATCACATCGCAGACATATAATCGTATTCGTGATAAGACGTGGAATTTCTCAACAAAGTTGAGTAACCTTGGACTTGATGTACAAGATTTTTTTAGAAAAATTGGTCATGGTTTGAAATCTTTGTTCTTTAAAGAATCAAACTTATTTGAATCGCTTGGTTTCCGTTATTTTGGACCAGTTGATGGACATAATGTGTTCCAGTTGACAAGAACATTACAAGATATCCAGAAAATACACGGACCAAAGATTTTGCATATTCATACGCAAAAAGGAAAGGGTTTTAAACCAGCCGAAGAGGAACAAACAGAATGGCATGCACCTCGTAAGTTCGATAAAGATACAGGCGAGATGGTTCCGCTTCCAGACAAAGATTCCATGCCTCCAAAATATCAGGAAGTTTTTGGTGAAACATTGTTGGAACTTGCACAATCCGATACCAGAGTAATGGGTGTTACGCCCGCTATGGCTACAGGTTGTTCTATGAATATATTGATGAAGGCAATGCCGGAACGCGCATTTGATGTAGGGATTGCGGAGCAACATGCTGTAACCATGTCGGCTGGACTTGCCAAAGAGGGAATGATTCCATTCTGTAATATCTATTCTACATTTATGCAACGCGCTTATGATCAGGTGATTCATGATGTGGCGATACAAAAGTTGCATGTGATATTCTGCCTTGATCGTGCGGGACTTGTTGGTGCTGATGGTGTTACCCATCACGGTATAGTTGATATACCATTTATGCGAGCAATTCCTAATATGACTATTGGGGCACCAATGAATGAGATAGAATTGCGTAATATGATGTTTACTGCATACAATACGCCACAACCATTTGTAATTCGATATCCGCGAGGAAATGGAGAATTTTTACAATGGAAAAAAGATATGGAAATGCTTCCTATTGGAAAAGGTGAGTGTATTCGACAAGGCGAAAAAGTTGCAATTTTAACTGTGGGAGCCGTAGGTAATGCGGCAAAAAAAGCCGCTGATTATGTCGGTGAGCAGACGAATAAACAAGCTGCAGTGTATAATATGCGTTGGGTTAAACCACTTGATGTTATGTTGTTACAAGAAGTTGCTTCAAACTTTACTTCAATTATTACGATAGAAGATGGTGTGATAGCAGGCGGATTTGGTTCTGCAGTATTGGAAGCGTTGGAAACGATGAACTTTTCAGGAAAAGTCACTCGTTTAGGCATTCCAGATGAATTTATTGCACATGGTACGCAGCAGGAGTTGTATAAGTTATGCGGTTACGATTTTGATAGTATAGTGAAACAGATAGAAACCAATTTTACAGAAATATGAGAAAGTTCTTTTTAGCATGTTTTGTTGTGTTGTGTGCGTTTGTTGCAAATGCACAAGTAACAGCAGGTGGATATGTTCGTCCTCCGGAAGAATTAGAAGTCGGTAATCCATTGGGAACCATAAAAGTAGAAGAAGCTTATTCAATGGATAGTTTAGATTGCGAATTTACCTGTATTGTAATTCCTGAATCAAACGCAATTCGTTTAACAGCAACAAATCCAAAAGGTATGTATTTTGTTTTTCGTAGAGGATATACGAAATTATATACTAGAGATTTTGACGATAATGTGGTGTTCCTTGATATAAAGGGAACATTTGATGGAAAATACACTATAGACATTTTTGATGCAGATAAAATCCGAATAAAGTCTTATGTCATCGAACGAAAACTTTAGAAAATTAGAAACCGAAGAGTTACAACGAATTAGCGTTGATGAATACAAGCAATCGGAAAAACATCCGATAGTTGTTGTGTTAGATAATATTCGTAGTGCAAGTAATGTAGGCTCGGCATTTCGTACCGGAGATTCTTTACGAATAGAAGCTGTGCACATTTGTGGTATATCGTGTGTTCCACCGAATAAGGAATTGCAAAAAACAGCGTTAGGAGCGCAACTTTCAGTGCCATGGACGTATTATAAGGAAACGAAAGAATCTTTGATGGAATTACGTTCACAAGGCTATGAAATCGTTTCTGTTGAACAAGCAGAAGGTAGCACGATGTTACAGGATTTTACTATAGATAAACAAAGGAAATATGCATTTGTTTTCGGCAATGAAGTTCATGGCGTTGCTGATGAGGTGATTGCTATGAGTGACAAATGTTTGGAAATACCACAATATGGTACGAAGCATTCGTTTAATGTTTCGGTAACATGCGGCATTGTTCTTTGGGAAGCCGTTAAACAAATGGAGTTTGGAAAGTAATCTTACAGATTAAAAATGCCTTTCGCATTTTCTGTTGTAAAGTCAATAACTTCTTCTACGGAACAGTGTAGGTCGGCAGCTAATTTTTCTGCAACAATAGAAACGTACCCAGGTTCATTTCGTTTCCCTCTGTGTGGCGTTGGAGCCAAATAAGGATCATCTGTTTCCAGAACAATAGCAGTGCGAGGAATGGCGCGTACAATTTCATCTAAATGCGATGTTTTGAATGTAAGCACTCCGCCAATTCCAATATGATAACCTAAATCTATTGCTTTAAATGCTTCTTCTTTAGATCCTGAAAAACAATGAAATATACCTTTTTGTTGTTTGGGCAAAGAACGAATAATATTATAAGTTTCGTTAAAAGCTTTTCGTACGTGTAGTACAACAGGAAGATTTCGTTCTTGGGCAATATTCATCTGAAGTTTTAAAACAATTTCTTGTTGTTCAATAAATGTTTTGTCCCAATATAAATCCATTCCAATTTCACCTATGCCTACAATAGAGTGTTTGTCTAATTCAGCAAGTAGTGCGTCAACTTCTTGCTGATAGTTTTCATTTATTGAAGTTGGGTGTATTCCCAACATTGGAAAATAGACATCGGTATGTTGGTTTGCAAGATTGAACATTCGTTCGCGGGATGTCGAGTCGATGTCGGGCAATATGATTTTTGTAACGCGTTGGTTTATTGCCCGTTGCATTGCTTCTTCTCGGTCTGCATCGAAAGCCTCGTCGTAGATATGACTATGTGTGTTTATAATGAAATTATTCATCTTCGTCGGAATCGTCTTCAATTACGATAGGATCTTCTTTTCCGGCCACTAAAAGAACAAATTCTCCTTTGGGTTGTTTCTTCTTAAAGAATTCGATTACGGTTGGAATAGAACCACGCACAACTTCCTGATATACTTTAGAAATTTCGCGTACGACAGCCACATTTCTTTCCCCGATAAATTCCTGTATTTGCGTAAGTGTTTTTAAAATACGATGAGGCGATTCGTAGAAAATTATAGTGCGAGTTTCGTCTTTTAGTGATAATAATCTTGTTTGACGGCCTTTTTTGTGTGGAAGAAAACCCTCAAAACAAAATCTATCTGTTGTAAACCCACTCATTACAAGAGCTGGTACAAACGCAGTTGCACCAGGTAAACATTCAACCTCAATACCTTGTTCTATGCAGTTTTTGGTGATAAGATATCCAGGATCGGAGATTGATGGCGTGCCAGCATCAGAAATGAGTGCAGTCATTGTGTTTTCTCTGATGATGTCTATAGTATGGTCGAGAGTCGCGTGTTCGTTGAACTTATGGTGCGCAACCATTCGCGTTTCGATACCAAAATGTTTGAGCAAGTTGCCTGATGTACGAGTGTCTTCGGCAAGAATAAGGTCTGCTGATTTAAGAACATCGATTGCTCGAAAAGTCATATCTTGTAAGTTACCTACAGGAGTAGGTACAACAATTAATTTCCCCATTTTTTTATAGAAATCTTTGTTCGACAACACTGATAAATTTTTGAACCTTACGGTCTTCGAAGTCCCAATTGAAGTTGTCCTTTAAGTATTGAAGAGCCTCTTCGTAGTTCTTAGCTTTATTCAATACAGCAATTGTAGAGCGCATATTGTCTTCGCTGTGGTTGAATAATTGTGCGATAATAGAAAAACGATCGCCAAGAGCAATACCGGTGTTGATATCGGAAATAGGTTTTTTGCTTAATTTACTTCCAAGGTCTTGTTGTTGTGTCGCCCGCGACTGCAAAGCCTCTCCAATTGACTGTGGATGAGATTCATTTGTTTGTGTATGAATTTGTTCCTTTGGTTGCTCTTGTTGTTGGATTTGAACTTGTGGCTCAGGTTCAACTTGAATCGGTTTCGGTTCTATATGAACAGTTTCTGGTTCAACAGGAGGAACAATTTCTTCAATTATTGTTTGTTGTTGTGGTTGTTCTTCTTGAAATTCAATTTGAATAGGTTCGTTTTCTGCAGCAAGAGGTTCTTGTTGAACAACGATTTGTGGTTCAACTTTTACAGGCTCTTGTTGTATAATCGTTTCTTCGTGTCTTGTTTCAGCAACAGGAGCGTTTTTCAACTTTGTAAGTGAATCGTAAAGTTGCCTTGTTTTTTCTAATAGAATGTCCAATACAATAGGAGGAAACTCTTCGCCAGCAGTTTTATTGCTAAGATATGCATCGATATCTTTAACAAGTATTTGAATGTCAGTTATTTTCTTTTCCATAATAATGATGTTGAAGACTTATTTGTTATTAATTGAAATTGTTTTCCAATCTTTTGCATTCACCCCAACAGGAGTTTTGTCGGTAATTTTATGGAAACCAAAATAGTATAGATTGCCGTCAGTTCCCAATAGAATTGTGTAGCATCTGCCAGGAATCATATCTTCATCAGTCGGACGAATAATATGGAAGAACAGAGCATTTGCTTCTTTACGACGGATGATTTTTTCAAGTGTCATTGTATCTGTAAATGCCACAGAAGCAGAAGGAAAAATCGCTTGAATCTCTTTCTCTTCATCAAAAGCAGCATCTTGTTCATCTTTTATAAGATAAATAGTCTTGTCTGCAATAGATTTCTTTTCGAACGAATAGTTAGTGAACTTTCTGTCTTTTAATAGTTTAGGGTTGTTTTGAATATTCTTTACGTGTTGGTTTAAGAAATTGATGATAGCAGGAAGCTGGTATGTTGTTTCGTCTTCGCCACCTTCGTAGCTGAAAGGAAATGTAAATACTTCTGGAAGATCGTTAATTGTTTCGTATTCTCCGCCAAGAAGTAAGCTTATAAAAGTATATTGAACAGAATCCTTGTCTTCCTCGAATTGCATTGTCACAGGGATAAGGAAGGCATTTTTCGGATTAGTAAGTTTACTTTCCAAATCCGACATATAGACTGTTTTCCAAGTAGTTACGTTCCAGTTTTTTTCAACAGCCTTACGGATTTCTGAATTGTAGTCAGAAAGAGGATTTTCTGTTAAAACCACATACAATGTTGAGTTTGCAACAAAGTCGTTAACTTGATTGATTGTAGCAGAAGGACGTTGTGCCCAAAGCGACAATGAACAAAGAATTCCTACGAATAGAACACTAATTTTTTTCATATTATTGTTTCTTTTGTAATGAGATGAATACGTTTCCTCCAGATTTTATTTCAAATGCTTGTGAGTAAGATTTTTCTGTGTCAGTTTCGAATTTATCACGCCAAATTACCACGTATTTACCTGGTTGTAAGGCAATAACTTCGTTCTTTCTACTATCCTCGCTTAAATTTGTAACAAATTCCAAGTCGGTATTTCTGTCAAGATAGATAGCTCCAACTCCAAATTGCGGCCGAGTGAATGTAACATATCCAGGTGAAGGAAGTTTTATTGTCTTAACTTCGTCAGGCTTGATTTCTACATCATAATAATATGTGCGAGGTAAAGTAAGAACTTCCAAGTCATATTTCCCAGCTATATATTTTACTTTTTGATTTGTCTGCTGAATATTGAGCGTATTCATATCTCCTTGTTGTCTCACAATTGTTTCAATAGGAGTCGATAGATTAAATCCATACGGACGTTCAACTGTAAGATAACCTTGTGGAGCATCAATTTTAACAATTGTATGTTTCCCTGGTTCTAGATTGATGTTGTCGGCATAAACAGGCGGAAGCGTATGAACTTTTATTTTATATGAAATCAAAGGGTCGAGGAACATAATATCTGGCTCGCCCGGTTTTATTACCGAATGAACGAAATTATAGTGTATGAATCCGGTAGAATTATCGTAGAAGGTAATTGGCACGTCAGTTTCACGAGGTTTTTTATAAGCATCGAGCAAATACACTTGGAGAGGAGTTGTGATAAGTGCCCGTTCCATTGCAAAATTTAATATTGGCAAAAAGTCAAGCTCATTTTTTGCAGTGAAAACGTGTCCGGTGCAGTCAAAAACTTTATTGAAATCCACATCGTAGCCTACGCCAATAATGAATGGTTTAAGTATCACGCCTTTCTCTTGTAATTGTCGGGAAATAGCGCAAGGATCACCATCGCAGGCTTCCAAGCCGTCGGTAATAAGGAAGATGATATTTCTTGCAGTAGAATCCTTAGGGAAATCCTTGCCAGCTTGTTCGATAGAATATGCAATAGGCGTTGTTCCGTTAGGATTCAATGTAAGGATTTTGTTTACGATTTCAGGTAAGTTGTTCTTTCCAAATGGAACTTCAAGGTGTGAATCGTTACAGTCTTGTGGTGGGAAAGGACTTCTGTTTCCATAGATTCGAAGACCTACTTCCACATTAGGAATTTTAGAAACACTGTCGATAAATGGAATGAGTATGCTTTTGGCTGCTTCCATTTTACTCGTTTTGTTCCACATTCCAAGCATACTATAAGAACCGTCAAAAATAAATAGGATTCGAGTTAAAGGCATAACATTTGGCGCTTCAATCTCTATTTTCTTTTGTGCAGAAACCGAAGACACACTTACAATAATAAGTGCTAATGTTACCAATAGTATGTCTTTAATTATTCTCATTTTATTTTCTAGGAATATTTTTTAGCGCTTCTTGTAATACATCCCAGACTTTTCCAACCGATTCAATTTCAACAACTTCGTTTGGAGAATGAGGACCTTTTATATTTGGACCGAAAGAAACTGCTTCCATCGAAGGGAAAGTGTCGGCAAAAATGCCACATTCGAGACCAGCGTGAACAATGTCAACTTTTGGTTCAGTTTCGAAAACAGTTTTACATGCGTTAGAAACAACAGTAAGTAGTTGTGAATCCCATACCGGTTGCCAACCTGGATATTCTCCTGAAAAAGAAGCTTTTGCTCCGTATAATTCAAAGATAGCTTTTTGTGCGTCAGCCAACTGATGTTTGTTGTCGTCGTCTATGCTTCGCAATAAGCAGCCAACAACGAGTTTGCCGTCTTTTGTGTTTACAAACGATAGGTTTGTAGATGTGTTCAGTATCTTACAATTATGATTTTCGTATTTCACAGGACCATTCGGACAATTGATAATAGCGCGGATGATTCCTGCTGTTTGTTCTTGTGAAATTGCGCCTGCTTCCGAAATTGTCTCTGCAGCGATGCAAGAGAAATGAGGATCTGTTTGATAGAATTGCGACATTTTGTCTTCGACAAAGCGTTCAAACATTTTATGGAACAAATTCTCGAATGATCGGTTGAATGCTATAACTGCAGTTGCTTCACGAGGAATAGCATTACGCATATTTCCACCATTGAAAGAAATAAGACGCAAGTCGGTCTTTTCCATAATTGCGTATAGAAACTCACATAAAACCTTGTTTGCATTTGCACGGCCTAAAATTATTTCAAAGCCAGAGTGCCCGCCTGTTAAACCAGAAAGTGAAAGTGTATAGACTTTCTCATTTTCTCGAATATGTGAGTATTCAAGGTCGAAAGTAAAATTGGCATCTAATCCGCCAGCACAGCCAATAGTTATCTCGTTCTCGTTTTCTGTGTCGAGGTTCATAAGATATTTTGCCGTAATGTCCGTTGGCTTCATAGCGAAAGCTCCGGTCATTCCTGTTTCTTCATCTATTGTAAATACTGCTTGTATTGGTCCGTGAGGAATATCTTTTGAATCAAGAATCGCCAAAATCATTGAAACACCTATACCGTTGTCGGCTCCCAATGTGGTGCCATGGGCACGAACGAAGTTCCCGTCAATATATGCTTCAATAGGATCGGTTAGAAAATTATGGTTGCTGTCGTTTCTTTTCTGTGGCACCATGTCAACATGTGCTTGTAACACAACAGTTTCAAGATTTTCATAACCAGGAGTCGCTTGTTTTTCAATGAAAACATTTCCAACAGTATCTTGTTTGTAGGCAAGACTATGTTTTCTTGCAAAGTCAACAAGATAGGCAGTTATTTTCTCTTCGTGTTTCGAAGGACGAGGGATTTGGCAAATTTCGTCGAAGAATTTCCAAATACACAAAGGTTGTAGTGTTGCTATTTCAGACATAGTGTTATTTGTTTAGACGAGTTTCTTTTAATTTGTCAATAACGTCGTCAATGCGTATGTTGTTTGCCGACATAAGAGCGACAAAATGATATAGCAAATCGGCACCTTTTTCTATCAGCTTTTCATCGCTGCCATTGGTTGATTGTATAACAGTTTCGATAGCGTTTTCACCAACTTCCTGAGCTATTTTGTTTACGCCACCTTTGCGAATTAATTTAGCTAATTCAGAATCTTCCGGCATGTCCTTCAATTCCGTATCAATGACACTTTGCAAATTGTGAAGCAATTGTACGTCGCTTTGATTTACTTCTGCCCAACAAGTGTCTGTTCCTGTGTGGCAAGTTGGACCAATAGGGTGAACTTTAATCAAAAGCGTATCATTGTCGCAGTCAACTTTGGCATCAACAAAGTTTAGGAAATTGCCAGAAGTTTCTCCTTTTGTCCACAATGTTTTTCTTGTACGACTGTAGAATGTTACCTTGCCAGTGTTGATAGTTTTATCATAAGCCTCTTGATTCATAAAACCAAGCATAAGTACTACAAGAGTATCGGCATCTTGAATAATTGCAGGTATTAAACCATCGGCGTATTTAGAAAAATTTAGTTCCATTGTTATTTGTCTATTTTATCTTACCGGAATATTTTGTGCTCTTAAGTAATTTTTTAGGTCAGGAATGGCTATTTCCTTGAAGTGGAAAATACTTGCTGCCAATGCTGCGTCTGCTTTCCCTTCGGTGAAAACATCCTTAAAATGTTCCATTGTCCCTGCGCCACCTGAAGCAATTACAGGAATATCGACCATTTCTGAAACTTGTCGTGTGATGTCGTTCGCGAATCCGCCTTTAGTACCATCGTGGTTCATAGATGTGAGCAGAATTTCTCCCGCACCGCGTTCGTAAATTTCGTGTACCCAGTCTAAGGTTTTAATGTCTGTTGCTTGATGTCCGCCATGAGTGTGAACCATCCAAACATCATCGTGTAATTTTGTGTCAATTGCGACTACAATACATTGAGAACCAAATTCTTTCGCTAAGTCTGTAATCAATTGTGGATTATATACTGCGGCAGAATTTATAGTGATTTTGTCAGCGCCTGCGGCAAGAAGTACGCCTACATCTTGAACGGATTTTATTCCGCCACCGACAGTAAATGGTATATTAAGATGTAATGCTATTTTTTTTACCAATTCGGCAAATGTGTCACGCTTTTCTATTGTTGCCGTGATATCCAAAAAAGTAAGTTCATCAGCGCCTTGTTCCGCGTACATCGCGCCAAGTTCTACCGGGTCGCCTGCGTCACGCAATCCTAAAAAGTTAATGCCTTTTACAGTGCGACCATCTTTTATATCGAGACAAGGAATGATTCGTTTAGCCAACATATTTTTGAGAGTATTTATATCTTCTAACAAAGAAAATTACAACGCCAAGTAATGAAATGAGAAGTATTGGCAATGCGATGTTGAAAATCTGCCAATATGTTTTTTCTTCAATTATACGGTTCTTGTTAAGTAGTCGGATTGTAATTTCTCGTGAACGAACAGAAAGCAAGTCTTCATCTCCGCAGAGATAGTTGATAGCGTTGGTGAAGAAATCGGCATTGCCAGTATATGCTCGTTTGTCGAAAGAGAAATATTTATAGAAATACAATGGCTTTGGAACAGTGTCGTTGTTTGTTACTTCTATTTCGTTACGAATAATGTCGCCATCGGAAACGACAATGATACGGCTACTGTCGGATTGATTCTTTCTTGTAAATGATTTTGCTTCTTGTTCTAGTGGCGATTTTCGTGTTTGATACAATGAATTGCATTGTCCTTCGATAAGAACAGCAGTTGGCACATAGTATTTGTTGAAAAAGTCTTTGTTTGGTTCGTTCTGTAAGATTTGGAATCCTACAGTGTTTGGTGCGTTAAGAACTCGCGCGTAAGCAGAAGATGTAAGTAAGACAGTTTTTTTACATTCTCCATTTCCTTCCAATGTATCGATAGTACTTGCAAATTCAGCTTTTACCACATCAATGTTTTTTGTGATTATGTGTGGCTCTTTAGCTGGCTTAAGTAGTGGATAATAGAACCAAGGAACAGGAGCAAAACGCGCTTGCTCGCCGTATGGCGCTACATTCATAGGAATTTTAGCACATTGGTTATCCAATAAAATAGTTGGATTTACTCGTACTCCTAAGTTGAACAATAAGTCAGATAGGTTCAAATCTTTTGGCAACGCAAAAGTGTATGAACTTGTCTTGAGTGAATCTATGTTGACAGCAATGTTGTCGGTTAGGAATAGCACATTGCCATTGTGCATAATGTATTGGTCAAGAATATATTTGTCTTGCTCAGAAAACGCTTTTGTTGGCTCTGCCACAATAACAGCGTCATACTTTTGAATAGAGTCCAACAATTGTTGTGACGAAACTCGGTCAACATTGTATAAATCCAATAAGGATAGTGTTGCGCTATAACAATTTACTAATGGAAGTTCTCCGTGACCGACAAGAAAAGCTACATTCTTTCTCGTTTTAGCCGTAAGTTGTGCAATTGCTTTTACACATTGATATTCAAGATTTTTGAGAGCTTCGTTGATTTGTTCTTCAGGTGAATTTCCAAGAGCGTTGCTTAATAAGTTTACGGTCACAAATTTCTGTGATGTTGACACTATCATACCCGGCACAACATAGCGTTGAATCATTTTGCCTGTTTCATCTTCTTCTTGAATAGTGTAAGGAGACAAACCGTATGACTCGTGTAGGCGTTGTAAAGTATGCTTGTAGCTTTTAGGATCGCCAATCGTTTGTGGATCAATAAATTTTATTAAAAATTTTTGTTTCCCCGCAATTTGTTGGAATTCATTTAACAAGTCGGAAACCTCGCGTTGCATTTTCACGAACGACATTGGCAGGTCGCCTTCTAAATATACTGTAACGCGAATGGTGTCGTCAAGATTTTGAAGCGTTTTCTTAGTTGTTTGTGTAAGTGTGTATCGTCCTTCTTCAGTTAAGTCAAGACGGAAGTGTATAAGTCCGCTGATTGTTAGAATGAGCAATCCTGCCACAATTGCTATGGCAGATCGAATCAATGTTTTTTGAGTAGATGTAGCCATTATTTTCGTTTTTTAGCAATTGATATTGTTGTGAAATATAGGAATAACACGATAACGACAGCGAAATAAATACAGTCTCTTGTGTCGATGACGCCTCTGCTTATGGAGTTGTAGTGCTCGTTAATTCCCAAATTTGTTAGAAATGATAGTTGTGGAAGCAGGTCGGCCACAAAGTCAAATCCTATAAAGAAAATAAAACAAGCAACTGCTGTTATGATAAATGCGACAATTTGATTGTCGGTAAGCGATGAAACAAATGTTCCTATTGCTAAATATACACCGCCAAGTAGGAATAGTCCAATGTATGCGCCAATGGTTGCTCCCATATCAATGTTTCCTACTGGGCTTCCAAGCGCATACGCGGTAAAGAAGTAGAATAATGTCGGAATTAATGCGAAAAATAATAAAGCGATTCCGGCAAGATATTTTCCTAACACGATAGCAATGTCGGAAATAGGCATTGTGAGCAATAATTCTATTGTTCCTGTTTTTGACTCCTCGCAAAAGAAACGCATTGCTATGGCAGGAATGAGAAATAGGAAAATCCATGGCGCCAAAATAAACAATCCGTCAATGTTTGCATAGCCGGAATTCAATACGTTGAATTGACTGTCGAACACGAATAGGGAAAGTCCTGTCGCCAACAAAAAAACAATGACAACCAAGTAGCCTATGAGTGAACTGAAAAAACTTGCTAACTCTTTTTGAAATAATGCCTTCATCGAAGTAAAACTATCAATGCAAAAATAATAATTATATCACAAAGAATTTCAATGAAACATAAAAAAGGTTACTTTTGGCGAAATGCTTATAGAAATGGGTGAAACAATAAATATCTACCAGATTTTTACGCGTCTTTTTGCGAATGCGAATGAAACGAACAAAGAGTTCGGTACGATGCAAGAAAATGGTTGTTCGAAATTCAACGACATAACCGACACTGCTTTGCAAGAAATTAAAAAATTAGGTGTGACTCATGTTTGGTACACAGGTGTGATTCGCCATGCGTCGTGTACGAATTATTCAAAGTATGGCTTGTCTGTCGATAACCCTCGTGTAGTGAAAGGTCGTGCAGGTTCGCCGTATGCTATAAAGGATTATTATGATGTTGATCCGGATTTGGCTACGAATGTGAAAAATCGTATGCAAGAATATGAGCAATTAATCGAGCGTACTCACAATAATGGCTTGAAATGTATTATGGACTTTGTTCCAAATCATGTGTCTCGTGAATATAAGTCTGATAGTCCTTATTCGTATGCTCCAACGCTTGGCGGTTATGATGATGTTGATGTGGCGTTCTCTCCAAACAATAACTTCTACTATATTCCGAACGAAGAATTGCATTTGCCAAATGATGTGAGTTTCCCTTATAATGAAAATGCGGAAATTTATCATGAATATCCAGCTCGCGTGACGGGTAATGATGTGTTCTCTTCGTATCCTGGGAAAAATGACTGGTATGAAACCATAAAATTGAATTATGGAATTGATTATCAAAATTGTTGGCAGACGCATTTTGATCAAATTCCAGATACGTGGATTCGTATGTGTGAAATTTTGACGTTTTGGGCAGGGAAAAATGTCGATGGCTTCCGCTGCGATATGGCAGAAATGGTTCCTGTTCAGTTTTGGGGTTGGGTTATTCCACAAATCAAGAAAATTAATCCAAATATTATTTTCATCGCGGAGATTTATAATCCTGATGCCTATTGGAACTATTTGAATATCGGCCATTTCGATTATTTGTACGATAAAGTTGGTTTATACGACACCATGCGTCTTATTATTGAAGGACATAGTTCTGCACGATTTATTTCTGACTATTGGAAGCGTACCGAAAATTTCGCGGGAAAATTATTGCGTTTCTTGGAAAATCATGATGAACAGCGTATTGCTTCTGATTATTTCGCTGGCGATGGCGATAGAGCAAAGGCTGCGATGGTTCTTACGGCTACTTTGAATGCAGGTCCGCTTATGATATATTTCGGTCAGGAAATTGGTGAACGAGGCATGGATAAAGAAGGCTTTAGTGGTGTTGATGGCCGAACGACAATTTTTGACTATTGGAGTCTTCCAGAGTTTAACAAATGGGTGAATGGCGGCAAATTTGACGGTGGAAAATTGTCTGAAAAACAAAAATCACTTCGCGAATTTTATTCTGGTTTGTTAAATGCGCGAATTAAGTATCCTACGTTCTCTCATGGTCAATTCTATGACCTTATGTGGAAAAATCAAGGTAACTTAAACAACGATAAGATTTTTGCGTATTTACGTCATACTGAGGAAGAAAAGGTGTTGGTTGTCGTGAATTTTGATTTTGACAATTCACAGACTTTCAATCTTACGATCGGCGAACATGCGCTTGAAGTTATGAATGCTCCGATGGATGGAGAATTGACTTTAATTAATGTGTTAAACGGAGAAAAGTCGTCGTATGCAATGTCAGATGTCCTTGTAAATGGGTTACCTTTGACAATTAAACCGAACGATGCGATAATTTGTATTATGCAATGGAAATAACATTAGGATTCTCGTCTTGTCCCAACGATACATATACATTTGATGCGTTGGTGCATAAGAAAATTGATACGAAAGGTATTGATTTTAAAGTTGTTGTTGCCGATGTGCAGGAATTGAACCGCCGTGCGTTTATTGGTGACTTGCAAATGACAAAATTGAGTTATTTCGCCTATGCACAAGTTTATAAGAACTATCAAATTCTTGACGCTGGTAGTGCACTTGGTTTTGCAAACGGTCCTTTGTTTATCTGTAAAAAAGGTAATGAACAAAACATACATCCTTCGTCTCGTATTTTAGTTCCTGGCAGGGAAACTACAGCGAATTTGTTATTTTCTATGGCTTATCCGGAATATACGAACAAACAGGAATGCCTATTTTCGGAAATAGAGTCTAAGATTATGAGCGGTGAGGCAGATGCAGGCGTTATTATACATGAAAATCGATTTACGTATGCAGAGCGAGGCTTTGCTAAACTTCGGGATTTAGGAAATTTCTGGGAAGAAAAAACTCATACTCCGATACCTCTTGGTGCGATAACTATACGTCGTGATGTGCCCGAAGATTTGAAACTGACTATAAATCAATTACTTCGTGAAAGTATTGAGTATGCAAATGCTCATCCACAAGAATCTAATTCGTTTATTCATGAATATGCTCAAGCAATAGAAGATGATGTCCTAAAGAAACATATCGCTTTGTTTGTCAATGATTTTAGTTTGAGTTTAGGAGAACAGGGAATGCAGGCTATAGAAACTTTGTATGATAATGCATTCAAACAGGGAATAATTTCGTCAAAGCCTGAGCAAATCTTTTTGAATTTGTAATCGTTTATTGTATTCAATTACAAGTATAAGTATTGCTATAAGTATATATAGACAACATAGGTGATTATTAGTTATTTGTAGTTGTATATTTGCATATGGGAAAGTCGTGATGTCGTACATACAGTCACGCATATAATCTGTTGTGAAATTTAGTATAGAGACAATTGTTTTTGCAGCAACAGGTAGCCAGCATATTGTTAACGAAAGAATGACGCACATTAGTATGACAAATGCGAGTGGTATAACTATTATGTTTGTCAGTAAACTGTATGTTGGTATGGTCCCGAAATAGTAAAGCGTTATTGGCATGGTGCCAATTTGCACAGCAATAGATACGGCAATTATTCCCCAAAGATAATTACCAATTGGTGTTGTTGGCGTGTGTAAATGCTGAATCTTTTGACCAAAGTAAACGATACTGATTACAGCCGCATACGAGAGTTGGAAACTTACAGAAAAGATATCGTTGGGAGAAATCAACAACGAAAAAAATGCAGCTGCGGCCAATGTGTTGTAGGTACTGGTACGCCTTTGTAATAGTAGTGCAATAGAGACCATGGAACACATGATGGACGCTCGTTGTACAGATGGACTCATGCCAGTTAGACAGGCATATCCCCAAATCCCACTAATGCATAAAATGATTTTTATCCATTGCATTTTTTTATTTCGAATAAACGAAAACAAGAAAAATAATATACCGTTAATTATTCCTACATGTAGCCCGGAAACTGCAAGAACATGCATGGCTCCAGCAGTTGAGAAATTGTATTTTGTTTCTTCATCAAGGAGAGACTTGTCGCCAAAAGCAAGTGCAGCTATAAGTTGTAGGTTTTCATCGGAAAGACCGAGTTCTTGTAGTGTGTGTAGTGCTTTGTCTCGCAGTGCAATACAAACCGATGAAATGCTAGTTTCTTCCCCTACTTTTTGCCATTCTGAAACATACGCTTGTGAATAGATGTATTGTAAACTAAAGAATTGCTTGAAGTCAAATGTTGCATTTTCTTGGTTTTCAATATAATTAAACTGTGCTTTTATTTGCACAATATCACCACAAGAAAGATGTCTAGAAAGACTGTCTTTTTTGAAGTAAACAATTGATTTACATGGAGTGTCTTCTGTCGTTTGAATTGTAGCTTTATATGATTTCGGTTTTTCTTCTAAAGATGAGGTTATTGTGGCATAAATAATATCTCCTTGAGGCAGTTGCCCATATTGTAAATTTTTCAATCCTGATGTTGCATATCCGGCAATTACAAACCAAAGAAATAATATCGGTATTCGACAAGAATTAAAGATTCGTGATAGGCAAATACAAGCAAGCGCAGAAAGGCAAATCATTCCTATCAGCGTGGATTTAGTTGTCATAGGTGGATATATGCTATATCCAATTATTCCACAAATGAATGCTATGGTAATGCAAACACATGGGTTTCTTGTCAATATGGTGTTGCGTGCACTTGACAAGAACTCAAGCAAATATGTCATTTAGTCTTCTCTACTTTTTAAAAAATTTGATTTTGTATTTTGGGTGAACTTTTCCTTCTGCAATAGCGTTTAGTCTTCTTTGTAACATACGGCGTTTCAATGGACTAAGATGGTCGATAAAACATTTGCCGTCAAGGTGGTCGTATTCGTGTTGAACAACGCGGGCACAAATGCCAGAGAATGTTTCGGTATGTTCAACAAAGTTTTCGTCAAGGTACGAGATAGTTACATTAGCTTGGCGCGAAACATCTTCGTGTATGCCAGGGAAGCTAAGACAACCTTCGTTAAAAAGCCATTCTTCGCCACTGGTTTCAATTACATGTGGGTTGATGAATGCTTTTTTGAAACCTTTCGCTTCAGGGTAATCTTCTACAAAAGCTTCTGCATCGATTACAAATAAACGAATCGACAACCCAATTTGTGGTGCAGCTAAACCAACGCCATCTGACGCATACATGGTTTCAAACATGTCATCTATAAGTGTTTGAATTTCTGGATATGTCTTGTCGATGTCTTCGGCAACTTTTCGTAAAACAGGATTTCCGTAAGCGATAATAGGTTTTATCATAACTGTTAGAATTAAAATCGTACAAATATAGAATTTTTCCTGCAATAAAGTGTTTATTGGTTTTTGTCTTTTGGAATCACGAAGCCAACAGGTTTTCTTGTTATCTTTTGGGTGTAAAAAAACTATGTGCTCCGTAGGAGCAGTGTCTTGGTAAAACATAAATAATAACGCTATGTTTGCGTGCCGTAGGTACGCAGCTTGACTTTGTCATTTGGGGCAGACAATTGGTAAATTTGCAACATTCGGAGAATCAATTCCCCGAATATTATAATTTTCGGAGAATTAACTCGTTGAAATATTATTTTTTTATCTTTGCTTTAAAAGAAGCTGAATATGATTCAAAGACAACTATTGCCCATATTAAGAAGCTTGATGAACTCTGGCAAGGCTATTGTTCTTATTGGTGCACGCCAAACAGGAAAAACTACATTGTTAAAAGAATTGTCAAAAGACGGGAAAAACGTCCAATGGTTAGACGCCGATGACATAATAGTAAGAAACTTAATTTCAAATCTTACTATCAATAAACTACCATCGTTGTTTGGAAATTGCGATCTGATAGTTGTTGACGAAGCCCAACGAGTTGAAAATATTGGGCTGCAAATGAAACTGATAACGGACAACTTACCAAATGTTCAATTGCTCATTACAGGAAGCTCAGCATTTGAACTTTCCAATCGAATAAACGAGCCATTAACCGGAAGGAAATGGGAATATCAGTTGTATCCTTTTTCTTTTTCTGAATTGCAACAACATTTTGGTACGCTGGAGGAAATAAGAAATTTACCTCTTCGATTAGTTTATGGCTGTTATCCTGATGTTGTAAACAATAAAGGTAATGAAAAAGCGATTTTGTCGCAACTAACCAATAGTTATCTCTATAAAGACATCCTGGAATGGGAAAGAATAAAACATCCTGACAAACTTGTAAAACTATTACAGGCATTGGCATATCAAGTGGGAAGCGAAGTTTCCTACACAGAATTAGCTAATACCATCAGCATGGATAAAGCAACTGTTGAAAAATACATAACATTGTTAGAGCAAATTCAGATTATTTTTCGATTAGGCTCATTTAGCAGAAATCTTCGCAACGAATTAAAGATGAGCAAGAAAATATATTTCTACGACAATGGTATTCGTAATGCTTTAATTGGCAACTTCAATGACATAGAACTTCGTGATGACCAAGGAAAACTATGGGAAAACTATATGATTAGCGAGTTAAAGAAAAAGAAAGAATATTCTGGCAGCTATGCACTATCTTACTTTTGGAGAACCACCCAACAACAAGAAATTGACTATATAGAAGACAAAGACGGCAAATTAATAGCATACGAATTTAAATGGAATCCAAAGAAAAAAGCAAAGATTTCCAAAACATTTCTAAACGCGTATCCTAATACAGAAATCGTTACAGTAACTCCCGAAAATTATTACGAGGTTTTACTATAAAAAAACGCAGAACCCCGTTGGGGAATTTTGCAATAATCAGAAATGTACAAACAGAACTTTTATAAATACCATTGAAACCATATGCTCCGTAGGAGCAATGTCTTGGTAAAACATAACTGATAATGCTATGTTCGCGTGCCGTAGGTATGCAGCTATTCTATATTATGAAACAAATATCTTTCATCAAATTGAATACCCAATTCTGTTAAAATTTTCTTGTATTCATCTATAAATGTTTTGCTTTTGTGATGCAATTTTTGTTGCAAGATATATTTTATAACGCGAGGAACTTGCGACTTACTATAAGAAAATGCACCATATCCTTCCTGCCAAGAAAACTTTCCTAAAACAAATTTGTTTTCATTAATCCATTTAGAGCTTTCCGATTTTACCTTTCTTATTAAATCGGAAATAGCATATTCAGGTCTCCAACCAATAAGAATGTGTATATGGTCAGGCATACCCCCAATTGCGAGAACTTTATGACCTTTTGCCTGAATAATTGCTGTTATATATTTGTGTAGGCGAAATTCCCAATTTTCTAAAATTAAAGATTGTCGATTTTGCACAGCAAAAACAATATGAATGTGAATTTGTGTAAATGTATTTGCCATAATAATTGATGTTGCTATACAAATGTATGAAAATAAATATTGCAGCGTACCTACGGCACGCAAAAAATGCAATAATATTACGTTTTCTACCGATACTTAGCTCCTAACGGAGCTATTACAATCAGCTCTGTAGGAGCAATGCCTTGGTAAAACAACAATCTCACGAAAATACTGCGTGCCGTAGGTACGCTGCTCATATTTACAAACAAAAAACGCAGAACCCCGTGAGGAATTCTGCGTTAAAGAACATATACTTGTTATTATTCTACAATCATAATGTTATCATCATTCATAATATCTGATATCTTAACATTGTGATTTTTCCCAATAATATCATCTTCTATTTGTTTTTTTGTTAATATTATTGGAAGTGAATTAGATGGGTTTGAGTTGTTTAATACTTTCTTTACCTCGGCAATGTTATTCTCATTTAAGACAATGATATATTTGATATCGTTTAAATCAAAAGGTATTGCCATCTTTGTACATGAATTACCGTTATTTTGTTTTTTGTATTGTTCGTATTCTGAATCTGATAATACTGTAAACTTTTCTGGTGGAAGTACTAATCTAACTTCACGTTCGTCATAAAAACGATAAACCTTCATGTTTCGTTTGGGTAATGGACCTTCAACTGGTTTTATGTAAGAAATCACGTCAAAACACTTTGTTTGTGAACTTAAATTGTTCGTAACCCATTGATCTACATAAGAAAATTGCTCGCAATACAACACAGGATTGAAATGGTTCTTATGACCCCATTCTCGTGAGAAACCGATCATATAATCTCCATATTTGCCTAAAAATGTATCTTATAGGCACTAAAATGAAAAGTACTATTACTGAGAGACATACGTTTTTGAAAGTTCCATTTTAGTTCTATTTATGTTCTATTTTTCACTACTGAAACGCTGTAAAATGTTCTATTTCAGTTCCATTTATATTCTATTTAAGTTCTATTTAAGTTCTTTTTGCTGATTTTAACGCTATATTTATTAAAACAGCGTTCAAACGCCCATAAATACTAAAAAGAACGCCCAAACGGCTAAAAATTCCGCTTGGGCGTTCTTTTATTTTAGGTTACACCTTTTTTTTAATAGGTTACTCGGTGTTGGGTATTACTTTTTTTTGCAAGTTATTGAAAATCAAGGGTTGTTTTTTTGAAAATTGTACTTTTTACTTTGGGTGTTCATTTTAGGTTACAAAAACAAACAAAAAAAGTTATTAACAATTATAAATCGTCAAACAAACTCAAATTTTCAATCGTTGGATTATAAAACAAACTCTTTTTCTTTCGTGATATAAAATTTTTCATTTCACAAATTATTATTTCAGTTGTCAAATACTCGCCGTAATTAGAATTAAAATTTTCAAAGGTTGTTTTTGCAAATTCCAAAAATTCCTCAATAGAAATTTCGTTTTTTAGTAATTGGTTGATTGTTTTAAAACTTTTTCTTCGTGAGTGCAAACCAGCCTCAATACTTTCAATAGATATACCAGCCATATATAATAACACGCTTGCTTTGTTTATAAAATCGTACCGAAAAATCATTTGTTTGTAGTTTGTTTCGGTCATTTTAAAACCGAATTTAACTATTGCGTTTCTTGTTGTTTTACCTCCTTTTATTCTTGTTGTTAAATGCGTATCAATAAACGTGTATAGGTCGTATTTTGTTTGCTTTATCGCTTTATCTCTTTGTCTTTTTGTCATTGTTAGCGTTTTAAAATATCTCTTGTTTACGTTGTATTTTTTCGCAATTGAAATTTTTGTTTTGTTGGTTTTGGCGTATTCGTAACAGGCATTTATTAAAACGTGTTTATATTCTTCGTCTCTTATCGTTTTAAATAGTTTCTTTTGTTCGTCCGTCCAGCGTTCATTTAAAAATCTTAATTTTGATTTTAGCGTGTTTATTTCCATATCTATAAAATTTTATAGCCCCAAACCGCTTTTTATCGGTTTGGGGCTTGGTTTGTTATTTAGTTATTTTTAGACTGCTTTTTAGTTCAATTAATTGTTTGTGTGTTTTTATTTCTTGTTCCTGTGCCTGTATCAACTCTTCTTTGTAGTGGATTGTTTTTTTTAACTCGGTTATTTCTTTTTCTTGTTTGTTTATCGTTCTTTGTTGTTCGTTTTCGTTGAAAACAAATGTTTGTGTTTCAACGTCTAAAATTTCAATAAGATTTTGCAACAAAAACAACTCATTTTCGTAAGTTGCCAATAAACAAGCGTCATTTTTTAGTGATTGATTTACGAACTCAAAAAAATACTCCTCAAATGGTTTGATGCTTGTTTTGTGTTCTCCCCGTACCAGTCAATAATAAATTCCTGTAACTTTAAAATTTCGGGCTTGATTTCAACGTTTTTAACGTTTGCGACTGCGTTTTTGTTGCCTTGCAACTCTACGCCTTTTGTTTGTGTGTTACACATAATACTATGAATTTAGGTTGAAAAAAATGCGTGTTTGTCCTACGTCTCATAGTAAAACGCTGGGGCGTTACCGCTACCCACAAGCACGCAAATTTTTGCGTTATTTGTAAAAGATTGATTTTTAATAAGTTAAATAATTGCATAATGCAAACTATGAAATTTTAGGATATGCAAAAATACACATTTTTTTATAAAAACAAGCACCAAAATAAAAAAAGTACAAAAATTCAAAATTTGTGTTTTGCTGTTTTCTTGCGTTTTAGGACGTTTTTATTGTTTTGGTGAGTATTTGTTCGTCTTGTCGTTGTTTTTGCCTTGCGTGTCAAATTTTGGCGTTTATTTTCGTTGTTTCAAAAAAGAGTACACGTTGAAAATGAAAGAGAAAAGAAAAACAACGTGTACCCACTTATGTAGTATTAACCGAAAACAAATAAAAATCAAGCAGGCAACAGTAAAAAAAAAAATACTATCAAATTGACAGTGTTTTTTTTTGTCAAAATGATAGTGTTTTATAATTGCAAAAAAACGTAAAACAATGGAACACAACAACAAAAACACATTTAGATTGTCGGACGAAAGTATAAATTCTTACGGCTTAATTGTAAAAACTGACGGCATAAATTTAGACCGATTTATTAAAAACCCCGTTATGCTTTATTCACATAGCACGGAGGGGGGAAATATAGGTCGTTGGGAAAACATACGCACCGAAAAAAACGCACTATTTGCGGACGCTGTTTTTTATGAAAAGGACGAACGGGCAAAAGCAGTAAAAGAAAAGGTCGAAAGCGGTTTTTTGCGTGGTTGTTCCATATCTATTGATATAGTGGAATTAAAGGGCAATACTATAACAAAATCTAACCTTTTGGAGGTTTCAATTTGCGACATACCGAGCAACGAAAACGCATTGAAATTGTCGTACAAAGAAAAACCCGTTACGGACTTTAAAGGCTTGTTAAAATTGCAAATGCAGAAGGAGGAAGACGAAAAAAACAACTTTGAAAAAAGCGTTTGCGAGTTGTTGGGGCTTGACGAAAACACGGACGAAAGCGAAATTTTGACAGAGTTAAAAAAACGCCTTGACGATAGCGAAATAAAAATAAATAACGCCTGTAAAAAAGGATTTATTTTGCATAGCGAAAGACAGGCATTTTTAAGCCTTGCAAACGCCGATAAAAAAGCATTTGAAAGCCTTTTAAAAGATAGGGCGGAGCAAAATAAAAGCCGTGTTGTCGTTGCCGTAAATAACGCCTTTTTATCAACAAAAACATTTGGAGGAGAACAAAAACCAATTCTTGTTTCTATTGGCGAACGTATGGGGCTTGCAACGCTTGAAAAAGTGATTGAAATGCTACCAAATAGAGTTAGTTTGGCAAAACTAATTAAAGAGGCAAACAAAGAAATAAAGGGCGGTTTAAATTGGTATCGCAAGCACGAACCCGAAACGCTTAAAAATAACCCTCAATTATTCAACGATTTATTAGAACAGGAAAAACGCAAATAAAAATAAATATGCACGCAAACACCATAAATAAGGCTTTGAAAATAAAACATATAGTTGACGTTCATTTTGAACCAACAAATCAAAAGTTTTCACGCACCGCAATTTTTAAACGAAATATAGAAAAACAGGAATTTATTTCTATTGCTACGTTTTGGCGATACTTGCGAGTAGCCCAAAAAATAGACGGATTTATAGGTATTGGCAGTAATAAAGTAATGATAAACAAATAAATAACATATTATTAACTAAACAAAAAACAAAATGGCATTAAACAAAGAAATTTGGGTTGGTCAAATTAAAGAAAATTTCTACCCGGAAGACAATTTTTTGAAAAAAGTGGTTGATTATTCGGCATTTACGGACGGGCATAAATTGCACCTACCAAGCACAGGCATTGACCCGAAAGTGTTGATAAATAACACTACTTACCCAATTGACATAGTGCAAAGAACCGACCAAGACAACGAATTTACGCTTGATAAATTTGAAACTGAAAACGGGCTTGTAATTGCTCCCGATGCGGTTGAATACTCGTACGACAAAGTAGAAAGTATAGTACGCCATTATCGTAACGTTTTGCGACTTGCAACGGCAAAAAAAGCAATACACGCATTCGCACCGCTTAAAGACACGAACGACACGCCCGTTTTGGAGGTAACAGGAGAAACAAGAAACGGACGCAAAACGCTTTCTATTGACGACATTTTGACGTTAAAAGAACGTTTTGACGATGCAGTTATAGACCCAAACAACAGGTTTATTGTATTGCACCCTAAACACGTTTCGGACTTGCTACGCCAAGACACAAAACTATTTAAGGAAATCACGGATTTGAAGAACGGAGAGCCTTTTAAATTCGCGGGTTTCGGCATATTTACATTTAATTTTTTGCCTACTTATAGAATGGTAGAAAACGTTTTGACAAAGGTTTCATTTGGTGCTGATGCTGAAGATAGTGATGTTTTTGCAAGTATTGCGTTTCAGGCTGGCGAAGTGTTTAAGGCAGACGGAGAAATCAATATGTACGAAAGCCAAAACGACCCACATTATAGAGGAACCATAGTAGGATTTGACAAACGTTTTATAGCCGCACCAATAAGGGGGAAAGGCGTTGGGGCTTTGGTTTCAAAAGCGGACGCAACACAAGAAGAATAAAATAAAACATTGACGGCACACAATGTTTTAACCAGCCCCACCCCCCCAAGGCTGGTTTTTTTGTGCTTGTTTGTTATTGTTAAACAAAAACTTTAAATAGCAAGTGTTTAAACATTAAAATCAACAACTTATAAAATAATGTGTGTTTTTGCCTATTTTTTATAATGCGTAAATGATTGAATTTCAATAAAATACAAGGTTTGAAATTTGTTTAAACATATAAATCAATAAGTTACAAGAATTTAAACAAGATTTTTAAAACCTGTACTTTTTGATTTTATTAACAGGGAAAAACGTGCAAAACAAGGAAAAAGTTCCATTAAATATATATATTATTTTATTGAGTTTCAATAACTTAAACAAAAATAAGTTCCATTTTTTAAAAAAATGGAACTAAAAAAACATAGAAAAACATTGTAATTTATTGTAAATTAAATATTTAACTGCTTTTTAATGCAGTTTTAAAAAAGTGCAAAAGTAAGTTCAAAACGTGTACTTTTTAATTTCGTGGTTATAATCTAATTCAGAAAAAGGTAAATCTGATAAACTAATCATAGGAAAAGCATATGATAATCCCGAGGTTGGAAAATATTCTCGACTAAAAGAAAAACGAATACATTTCTCTTTTAGAATTTTTAATAAAGCATCTTTGTTAGTTTGATGCCATAAAACATTCGAACTCAATCCCATAGTAATGCATCATTTATTTTACATCTTGTACTAAACGAACGGAACACGACTCCACAAAAATCTGAACATTTTTAGGATTTACATTAGCGGCACTAAAACCTATTTTATAAATAGAGTTTTCGTCATTTCTTGTTGAAGACCAATACTTGCCATACTTTCCATCACAATTTAACTTCTTCTCAAATGTTCCTGCAGCAGGTAAAAATATTGCACCATTTTTTTCCATTTCTGCCCATTGAGAAAGACTATAGTTGTTTATAGTTTGAAATAAACCACCATCTTCACCATTGGCAAATCCTGAATTAAAAGCTTGTCCTTCTGGCAAAATCCAATTGTCAGGTAATAATACTAATCCATTTATTCCATTTACACATGCGCAACCACGTTTTTCCTTTGCACCTACACGATTGTTACACAAATAGATACATTCTTCGTTTGTCAATACACGCCACATACCAGTTTGATTTCCACCATTAGCAATCTTATTATATACTCCCCAATCAGCATTGGCATAAGCCCCCGTTAGGTTTGTAGTTTCAGAACCTCCAACAAAATAATCTGAATTTGTATTGCTAGTTGAATGAGGTTGGTAGCATACAGCACCGCTATTCCAACCACTTGTTCCCCAACCAAATAAGTCAATCCACCCATCATAATCAGGAGCTATATTAGCATTACCTTCTCCAATAGCTTCCCATTGATTTGTTGCAAATCGCCATATTCCAGTGCTTGCTTGATATTGCAAGTTTCCTTGAGAGAAGTAAACTTGTTTTCCTTCACCAACCGAGAATGCTGCTTTTATGGCTCCTTTTTCAATTGGAACTACATAATTAGCATTCAAAACTTTTAATTCTGTTCCATCTGTTAATGTGAAAACCACATATCGTTCGTCATACGATATTTCCGAATACATTCCATTCGACATTTTCGTCCATGTTGTACCATTATCATACGAAATGAACATTTCTTCGTTTACGGTTTTTACAACTGGTGTTACACCCTCTTTACTTGCATTTTCTTGTTTTGCTTTCAAATCATTGATTGCATTCCAAACGTCTGAATCATCGTATTTTTCACACGATACCATAGCCAATAAGGCTACCCCAAATAGTAAAAATTTCTTCATAAAATTGTATTTAATAAAACGTCAATTAATTATGCAAGAAAATAAATAAGGTTTTTTATCTACTTGAAGATGTATGACCGTTTGTTTCACACTTCCGTAAAATTTTCTTTACACTTTTTGTAAAAATCAATGTATAGGAGGAAAAAATTGTAGTCTAATGCGAGGGAAATTTTCATGAGTGTTTCGGTGTCTATCCACGATTTTTTGAAAATGTTGTACATATTTTCTCGTGTGTAGTTTAGTTGTTTGGCCAACCATGTAACGCTTCTCCCTTGTTTTTCAAGGGTTTCCTGTATTAAACGACCTATATGTATTGGCTCGGGTTGTGGCATAAAAAACGTGGACTTCTATAAATTGTCCGCCATTTAGGGTTTTCCGAGGACCTTACTACACAGACACAAGAAGCCCACGTTGTGGGCGCCCCAGTCATTATCTGTGTAGTTAAATTTTTCGGAAATTTTAAATGACAGACTCTGAACGAGTATATTGTAATATGTTAATTATTGTTTTGCTCTATTGATGTTTGTAGGTATTTAATTTTATTTTTCAGTGTTTTCAAATTTGCTCATTATCAAATGTTTCAAATCATTTGTCTTTGGCAAAGATAGTTGATATTTTGCTACAAACAAATCCGAATCTATCCCGTACGTGGCTTATTTTACCATTATGCCGTTTTTGACAGCTGATAGTGCTATTGCTACTGATATTAAAGCCCTACGGGCTATATTTGTAAAACAGAATCGTTGAACGAAAATAAATATAGCAGCGTACCTACGGCACGCAAAAAACAACAATGTTACGCATTCTACCAATCCTTAGCTCCTAACGGAGCATATTTACAAAAAACGCAGCCTCGCGGAATTCTTCAATAATCATGAATGTGCTAACAGAGCTTTTAAATACATAAAAAACTATGTGCTCCGTAGGAGCGACGTCTTGGTAGAACATGACAATTATGTTATGATAGCGTGCCGTAGGTACGCAGCTTATATTTACAAACAAAAAACGCAGAACCCTGTGGAGAATTCTGCGTTTCTATTTCGTTACAAAAATCCTTTATTTCATTATCGCATTATCCAAATTTACAGGAGATGTAGCTGTTGGTTGTAATTCTCCCATAAGAACTTTTACAACGGCTTTCTGCATCCATTCGTCGCTGCTGTAGGCGTTGATTAATACAGAATTTTTATTCAAATAATATTTGTTGTAATATGGGTTGCTGAAAGAAACACCAATAACTTTTTCTTTTGGCAATTTCACCATAGTCCATAAACAGTATGCTTCATAGTCTTTCAAAAGTGGTGAACCGATAGGAGAGAAATAATGGTTTTCGAAACATACGATAACTTTGTCGTATTCAAGCATTCTGTGCCATTGCCATTCCCATTCGTCTTTGTGAAGATTATGTTTCACATCAACTTGGAAACCTCTGCTTTCAAGTTCTTTCTTCATTGGCTCGAAAGTAGCAGTGTAGTCGTTGTGGCTGATGTTTGCCAACAAAATTTTCTTTGTCGTATTCGTATCCAAAGGAAGTTGACCGCCTTTGTTTTGAACCATTGTCACTGCTTTTTCTGCAAGTTTTGTAAGTTGCTCGTTCGTGTATGCTTCAAAGCCTTCTGGTTTTGCTTGTGCCACAGGCGTTCTGTTTTCTTTGTTGATAAGGTTATAGCGCTCGCGCAATGCCCATACGCGTTCAACAGCATCGTCAAGACGGGACATAGGAATTTCGCCACGAAGTATGCGGGCTTCGATAGTGTCCATATAGCCAAGTGGAGGCCAAAGAACTACATCGGCTCCTGCTACGAAACATTGAACTGCTGTCTCTAGTTCAGATTCGTAGAAACCATAGCCGCCACCCATATTTAACGCATCGGAAATAACAACACCTTTGTAACCAAGCTCTTTTTTAAGAAGATTTTGCATTAATTCTTTTGAAAGTGTAGCAGGAAGGAAGTCTCCGTTCATAGTGTCTGCTTTTTGGTAAGCAGGGAAACGAAGGTGTCCAACCATAATTGATGGTGTTTTTTCTGCTATGAATTTCTTGAAAACCTTGCCGTAGCTTTTTTGCCAATCTGCCCATGAAAGATTATTGGCAGATGTTACAAGATGTTGGTCGCAGATAGTAGCACCGTCGCCAGGGAAGTGTTTTACTGTTGTAATCATGTTTTGGTCTTGCAAACCTTTCATTTGACTTTGCAACAAAGGAATTGCTCTGTCTGCATCGTCGGAGATCGAGCGTTCGATTACAAGTGGGTGTAGAGGGTTTATGTTAAGATCGCTTACAGGAGCAAGTACCCAGTTGAATCCCATTTCTCGTGCTTCAACGCCAAGAATTTTACCATGAGCGTATGCTAATGCTGTGTCGTTTGCAGCACCGATAGCCATTTCTACAGGAAGTTTTGTAGCTGTATTGTAGTTGTAACCTGCACCACGTTCAAAGTCTTCGCTGATAAATAACGGCAATTTTGATGCAGTGTTGTATTCGCGAATAATTCTCGGAATAAATGTTTCAAATAAAAGCGTGTCAGGTTTTTGGTATGTAAAATGCCATTGCGCCATAAAGAAACCACCGATAGGATATTTCTCTAAGAATGTTTGTAAACTACCTTCTCCGATTTGCTTTTGTGCATACATATCGGCAGTGACCATCATTGTTTGACCGATTTTTTCACGAAGTGAAAGTTGTTTCCAAGTAGTGTCTGTAGCAATTTGTTCGGCTTGATTAGAATTGTTGGAACATGAATTTGCTCCTAAAATGCCACAAACAATAAGTAAGGGTAGAAAATATTTTTTCATACAAGTGTTAGTTAATTTCTACAAAAATAGTTTTTTCTTGGGAATGCAATGGCGTATGAGTTTGAAAAATGTATTTTTGTGGTATGAAACAGGTTCTTTCTATCATTTTGGTGCTTGGCTTGCATTTTAATGCAATGGCGCAAATCTCTACAATAGATTGTCGTCTAGCTGATTCATATATAAATCAAAATATGAAAGAATGGGGAAATTTCGTGGACGAGCTTTCTGGTGAATATGACAAAGCTCATTCTCCGTCAATTCAGTTTAAGAGAGCAATCGTTCGTCACATGTATTTGGCATATTTGCTTTTTAACGATAAAAATTCAAAACAGATTGATGTTCAGCTAGAAGGATTGAAAAAAGATATTGAAGCATTAGAGAAAACAGAACAGTACAAGAAACAAGTTCTCGCTTTGAAATCACCGTATCTTGCTTATTCTGCCTTAAATAATCCTGTTACAGCCTTGTACCGCCTGCCTATGAGTTTTTCTGCAGCTAAAACAGCTGTTTCCGAAAATCCGAATTCGGAATATGCTTGGGCAGAATATGGTAATTTGCAATATTGCTATGCGTTGTTTGTCGGCGGAAAATTTTCTGATGCAGTTTCGTCTTTCAAAAAAGCTATTGCTATAATCGAGGGCAAAGGTGAAAATAAGGCGTGCAATTGGTATTATATAAATTCCTTATTGTTTCTTGCAAAATGTTATGAAGATGGCAAGAAATATAATGACGCAAATCATGTTTATGATTTATTGTTGCAGTTGCGTCCAGACTACGAAGCAGTGAAACGTTGGAAACATAAGTAATTCACTTTGTTTCAATTCATGACTGTAAAACCTCACTTCATCTAAATTTATTGCATGAGTTTGAAATAAATTGATTTCTTTGTAGGAAACGATAGAATATGAATACTCGCCATTTACGTTTAGTTGCCGATATTGTTTCGTATAGACCACTTTATTGGTTGGCGCGTATTATAATTGTAGGTCTTATCGGTTTTGCTTTTTTGCTTGTGGCAGAAAGTGTTTCTCCTCAAAATTTGAATATTCCTTATTTTTCAATAAGTATAGGATATATTGTCATTACAGAGATAAATGTTTTGCTCAATCATGTGATTCATGCGTATGGTCCTAGTATGGTTCGTGAATATCAGTTTACGGTACATGTTTTGGTGAATCTGTGTATAGGATTTTTGGCTTTTGCTTTGTTCTCAAACTCTATAGACGAATTTGCGGGAAGCTATGCGCCTTTTTATAGATTGACAATAGTATATACGTTGACATTTATTGCCCTTGTCATTTTTGTTATAATGTCCATCCGTATAGAGCGTAACAAGTATGATATGGAACGCGAGGTTGAAAATTTGCGTCAAGCACAGATAACTAATGAGTATAAAATATTGGTAGAACAGGTGAATCCGCATTTCTTGTTTAACAACTTGTCGGTGCTCAAGTCGCTTATAAAATATGAACCAGAAAAAGCTATTGACTTTACGCAAAATTTTACCGATATTTACCGATATGTTTTGCAATGCAGAGGAAAAGACGAGGTACGCCTTGTTGAAGAGATTACTTTTATAAACTCGTATATAGCTTTGCATAAAGAACGGATAGGTGCAGGTTTGCAAGTGGATTTGAAGTTGGATCCAGGTTCTTTACAGAAGTTTATTTTACCTTTGGCATTACAGATCTTGGTTGAAAATGCTCTAAAACATAATATTGCTAGTGAAGACCAACCATTACATATTGTTATAGAATCTAGTATAGATACTATTGTAGTCAAAAACAATGTGAACCGAAAAGAAGTGACATTTTCTTCAAAACAAGGTTTGGAAAATGTATCTCGCCGCTATAAAACCTTGACAGACCGTCCGGTGATGGTCGAACAAAATGAACAACAATTTATGGTGTCATTACCATTAATTTAAAATAGTGTAGCGTATGGAAGTTATTATTGTTGAAGACGAAAAGTACAATGTTAAATTGTTAGAAGGAATGTTGAAGGAACTTCGCCCAACTTGGACAGTTTCTCATGTGTTTGATAGCGTACAATCAACAGTTGATTACTGCAAAGAGAACAAACGACCTGATCTTATGTTTATGGATATACAATTGGTTGACGGCCTTTGTTTTTCGATTTTCGAACAGGTAGAAATGAATTGCCCTATTATTTTCACTACTGCATTCGATGAATATGCAATTCAGGCATTTAAGGTTTTGAGCGTAGATTATCTATTGAAACCATTAAAAGACGCTGATATTGAAAAAGCAATCAATAAATTTGAAAAATTGAGCGGCTTGAACCAGGCAATTAAATCTGACGATTTATACAAGGATTTGCTTGATGTGATTCGTAAGGGCGATAAAAAATACAGAACTCGTTTCTTAATTCAAGGTCATTCAACATATTCGAAATTAGATGTTGATGATATTGCTTATTTCTATAGCGAAAATAAGATAACATTTGCAGTTACCTACGCACAAAAAGAACATATAGTTAATTTCCCATTGGAACAATTGGAATCGGAATTGTCGGATAAAGATTTCTTCCGTTTGAATAGAAAATACATTGCTAACATTAAAGCAATTCAATCTTTTGAAGATTTCTTTGGCGGAAAGCTAATAGTTCATTTAACTGTTCCTGTTCAGGAGAAAATAACGGTAAGTCGTTTAAAAAACTCTGCTTTCAAAGAGTGGATGGGTAAATAATTGTACAGATTTCAATAAATAAAAAAAGGAGGTTTTTACCTCCTTTTTTTGTGCCTATTTAAATAAAAGCGTGATAGCGAAATAGCATAGAGCTAATAAAAACAGAATAGTCGCAACTCGTATTATGGTAAATAGGTGTTTCATTTTGTGAAAAATAAAGAGATGCAATTACTGCATCTCTTTACTGTTTTTATTCTACAATAACTTTATACAATTTGTTTGCAATTTTCACGAAATAGATTCCCGCTTTTTCTACTGCAATTTCTTGAGAGTCAGAATCGTTTTGTGATTGTGCTACCAACGCGCCGGCAATATTGTAAACAGTAGCTCGTTTGTTCGCATTCTTAACATAGATTATTTTGTTTGCAGCATATACTACAATTGCATTTTCTATGTTGTCGATAGCAGTTGGATCTCCATCTTGCTCATTTTCTATTTCGGCAATGTTTGACATTGCAAGTACGAATGGACCAATTTCTGCTTTTAAGTATTCGTTCACATCAACAGTATCTTTCAACTTAATGGCAACGTAATACGAAATAGTACGTTTTTGTGGGGCAAGGTCTGTGTAAGAATTTACATTTGAAGGAATTTCGGCAATAGTGTCGGTGTAGATTTCTGTAGTTCCGACTTTGTAGTTGCGTATAACAACGAATGTTGAGAAATCTAAACCTTCGTATTTGTCCCAAATCAAATTATATGTATTGTTCATACCCATATTCTTTGTTAAGTGAATAGTTTTATGTGCTTTACTTAACTCAGATTCGGTGTAACGAGTATCTACAGGAGATGCAGAAATTTTGTATCTCCAAGCGCGTACAAGAGGGTCGGCTTCTGTATCTTCGAATATACTTGTTTCTGAATATGGAACTTCAGCAATTTTCTTGTATTCACCAGCAACTTCCGTTTCACGATAGATATTGTAGTGATCAATTTTATCGGTTTCGAATTTTTGCCATACAACTAAGTTCTTGCCACTTTCTTTGCTCACTGTTACAAGAGCAATTTGTGGAGTTGGGAATAGTGAATCACGAAGGATTTTTCCAGCAATACCATGTGTGGAAGAGCTACCATTTGCTAATGTTCCTATTAGACCAATATAAGCCAAACTATTGCTGTTTGCTGTTGATGGCATGATATACAATGTGTCGTTAGAAATTTTTGTTTCAATTTTTGTTTTGATTTCTAGCTGATCTTCTTTGTAACTTTCTGCAAATTGTACTTCCCAAGAAACAATCGGCGTGTTAAATGTTCCAATAGTTGTTGGTAGTTTGTATGCTATTGTATCAAAAGGTTTAAACACGTGTCCTCTATTTTCATAGTTCAAGAAATCAGGTTGAGCAAAATCAAGTTTAAGTTCTAACCTATCTTCGTCTGTGATTGTAATAACTCTTGAAAGATCTGTTATTCCATCGTTCCATGAAAGAAAAGAACCGCCTGAAGTTGGAATTGCATTAATCGTAATTTGTGTTCCTTTATGAATAGTATATTCTCGTATTCCATATTGTTCATTGTTAGGAGTGTGGTCTTCGATTTCTCCATGCCCATAGTAATTATAAAGAGATTCTAAGGTTACTTTACAATATTGATTTGAATACTTAACAGAGAATTCATTTAAATATAAATGTTTTTGTGATGGATATGACAAATCGTTACATTCTATATCAGCACGTAAAGTCATAGTCGTAGATGCATTTTTTATAATAAGTGTGTCGTAAATTTCAAATTCTTGACCATATTCTACTATATTGGGATTAAAACCAGAGCACAATTTCCAATCGTTTTCACTGTCCATGATATAGAATCCTACTTTTCCTGAAAAATCGGCAACACCTTTTACATGGATATATATTTTATCTCCGTCTATTACAGATGACCATGAATATCCCTCTTGTATTGCTGTATTTGCTAGAATGTTGTTGTAGTCATAGAATGACCATGTGTCACTTTTCCCATCGTTGTTGTTGTCAATGCCGTAGTACTCATGATCGAAGTAGAGTATCGTAGAATAATCTTCTGGATTGATCTCTTCGTATGTTGGAACAGGTGTATATTCAACAGAGAAGTTATCTAAATACAAATGCTTAGAATCTTTTGTAAAACGATAATCTGTAGAAGTAATGTCAGGTCTTGCAGTAAATACTATTTCTGGAACATTAAGTTCGACACCATCCTTTTCAGTATGTAAAATTGTAAATGTAACGATTTTGCTGAAATTTTCTCCTTCAACGACATCCAACGTATCGGCGTTAGCCAAATTAGCCCAAAAGGCAACCTCTTCTCTTTGATCAGTCAATGAAATAACTATTTTGCCAGAAAAGTCGGCAAATCCTTCCATCGTGACTGTGAAAGTTTCTCCAATTTCAGGAGTCCAGCCCGTTTCTTCTGTTGCTTCAAATACAGCTTCTTCAAGAATTTGTTGATACGCTCCATTGTTGGTTTCGAATACGTCAGAATCAGAATCACTGTCAGAACTAAGTCCGTAAACGAAATACGGAATAGCAACAACTTCTGCGTATTTATTAGCAGGGGCGTATTCAACGATAAAGTTGTTCAAATACAAATGTTTGTCGTCTTTAGAGAAAGAATGGTCGGTAGAAGTAATGTTAGGT
>JAZLFM010000046.1:0-8934 GCA_045615765.1 Bacteroidales bacterium | reverse complement strand
CCGCCTTGTCGCGGACCAAAATCGTATATTCGCCTGTTGCGGAAATCGCAAAATCGGCAGACTTCACACCCACTGTCGCTGCCTTTGCTATCGTAGTTCCCTTGTACCATATATATTCAAAAGCTGAACTATTTGCCGCCCACGCGCTCGTAGTCAATGTTGCAGATGGATTATTAGCACAAACTACTACAGAATCCATTGTCTCTGAAAAATATGCATCTTCACAGTTAATAATGAAATCTTCCGGAGCAACACATGGACAATCTTGTTTTAAATTAAATTTCACAACATCACAGAAACCTTGTTCTGTTGAGAATTTAACATCATAAAAGTTACCTGTACTTCCTTGATTTCCGTTTCCATAACCACTTACGCCTGCAAAACCAAGATAAGTTCCATCTATATCATCTTTCAAAGCTCCCAACCTCGTGTTTGATCTTGTTGCTTTAATTGCTTGGAAAGCTCTTGAACTAGCAGCACCTGCACTTAAAGTCAAGAAATATGTACCAGGTTGCAATACTATATCTCCACCATCGATAACAACAGATTCATATGTATTGCCTTCTTTATTCATTGTTGCATAGTCTTCCCAAGTCCAAGTTATAGTTTTAGAAATAGTACCATATTTTACTGTATTTGGGATAAATGCACTATTATTTAATTGTGCACCATATATTGTAATTGTAAAAGGAACAGAACAAGTAATTTCACCTGTTGCATTTTGGAAATTATATGCAGCCAACTCTTTCTTTGCTTGGAATGTCGCACTATTTAACACTACTGTTTGTTTAACTTCAAAACCTGTAGAGAAAGAAGAAGTCGCACCCAAAACATTATCACCATCCCAAGATGTTGTAGGTTTTACTTGAGCACTTGTTAAAAAGTTACCACTTGCTTGTGCAGTTTCTTGCAACCATACTGTTTTTGTTCCATCAGCATTAGCAACAATATCTGACACATCCAATTTTATTTCTTCTGAACCAACAGCTTTACCAAGAGCAGTTGTAGCACCTTGCGTTTGCCACCAAGTATAAACTGCTTTTGGACCAGAAGGAGTAACTTTTACTGTCGCTTCATCACCACAATAGTATCCTTCAGGTGTAAATTCTTGTGTATATGCAGAAATTTCTATTTCATCAACTGCATCTTTATATTTTTCACAACCATTATTTTCACCAGTGTAACTAACCACTACTTTATATGTGCCTATACCTGCTGCACCATTTGCAGTTTTATACGTTGTATTCGAACCATTACCTGTTGAAACTTGTACACCATCTTTATACCATGTAATTTTATAATTTGGTTGCAAATTAGCAGAAAGTACAAATCCACAATCTAAAGTATATCCTTTAAACGAAGACGCACATACTTTTGATGTACCTGGAGTTATTGTAGCCATAGGAGTTGGATCACGGAAACCGCAACCTGTTGGAGGATTAATTTTCGTTGCCAACATTTGGTTTGTTGTTGAACCTACACCCAACTGACCTGAAGAGTTACATCCCCAAGCATACATAGAACCATCAGAACGAGCATAGAATCCCCAAGAATCACCACGGTTAATAAGAATTACATCTTCGTGAACTTTTCCTGCTGCATAATTAATATAAACTGGAGTTTTTGCTGTTTCTGCAGAGCCATTTCCTACATAACCACCAGAGCAGCCTCCACCACCCCAAGCAACCGGTCTACCTGATATTGTTACAGCCATACCAAATGCCTGACCAGCACCAACTGCTTTTGCAAGCAAGTATGTACCATCATTATCTTCATCTTCTGTATTTCCTGCCAACACACGACCTGGAGTAGTTCCACCTACACCTTGACCATTTGATCCTGTACCACCACAACTATTCCAACCGTCATTACCCCAAGACCAAATATATCCATCACCATCAAGAGCGAAATATGCACCATCACCACAGGCAATTTCTTTAATTCCACTCAACATAACACCATCTGAGACATATACAGCTCCAAAAGCATTACTTGCGCCACCATTACCTGTATAATATCCTCCATTTACGTTACGACCTAAGAATGTTCCATGAGCAGAATCACCACAAGTCCATACAGTTCCATCAGATTTCAAAATCATCGTGATATGGTCACCAGAGAAAATACGAATAGCATCTGTCATGAAATTTCCAGCTAAATCCTTACAGAAAGTTGGATACAATGCTTGCGCATTCGAACCTGTACCTAACGAAGAAGTATAATTGTCATTTGCAATATTACCACCCCAAGCAACAACGCGACCCTTATAAGGACCATCACCTAATATTGCAAAAGAGTTGGCATTACCTGCATACACGACTTCAACATTTGCAAGATTTCCGTGACCATCATCATAGGCAGTTCCTTTTAAAGGAGAAGTTCCCAACTTTACTTGTACTGGTGCAGAAACAACCTTAACACTAGCATCACCATTACCAGTTTGTCCGTAGTCATTAACACCCCATCCCCATACTTGACCATAACAGTCAAGAGCGACGAAAGAAGCACCAGATCCTGAGTTTACCTGAGATATGTTGATACTTTTATTACCAGATGCATCAGCAGGGAATTTTACTTGTTTCCAAGTCTCTTCTTTTTCCGCAGAAGAACCAACACCAAGAACACCTGTTCCATTTTGTGTTTTGTTTCCACCAGTTGTGTAAACAATACTATTACTACACACCAAACTTGATACCGTGTTACCACCAGAAATCAACAAGTCCTTTTGTGCATACGATAAGGAACTTACCGCAAGAGCGGCTACCATTAACGAGATTTTTTTAAATCTATTCATTGTCGTGTATTTTGCAAAATATAATTATAGACTAACTGGAGTTCAAAAAAGTTACACGAAATAGCAACTTTTTACAATTATCCAATTAGACTTAATCGCAAAAATACACATTTATTTGTTTTTAACAAGATTTGAACACTTGTTTTTGTTGTGTAACAATGAATATACTATAAATATATAAATAAAAAAGGGGCGTATACGATACGCCCCCACATAAATTTCAAATCAAATATTGATTAGAATGACATTACGATTGCGTTGAAATCTTCTGCTTTTAAAGAAGCGCCACCGATCAAACCACCATCGATATTTGGTTTTGCAAACAATTCTTTTGCATTTTTAGCATTACAGCTACCACCATAAAGAATAGAAGTTTCGTCTGCAATTGCTTGACCATATTTAGCAGCAATAGCTTCGCGGATAGTTTTCAACATATCTTCAGCTTGGTCAGAAGTAGCAGTTTTACCTGTACCGATAGCCCAGATTGGTTCATATGCAATAACCAATTTCTTGAAATCTTCTGCAGAAAGTTGGAAGATTGTTTCATTCAATTGGTTGATAACGAATTCATTTTGTTTACCAGCTTCACGAACATCAAGAGCTTCACCACAACAATAAATTGGAGTCAAACCATTTTCTAATGCTAAAGCTAATTTTTTGTTAAGGATTTCGCTAGTTTCACCATAGTAACCACGACGTTCGCTATGACCTAAGATTACGTATTCAGCACCTGTTGATTTTACCATAGCTGCAGAAACTTCACCAGTGAAAGCACCTTTAGCTTCAGCTGCACAGTTTTGTGCTGATACAGCGATTGCTTTGTTGTCAACTAATTTTACAACTTCAGTCAAATGAATGAATGGAGTTCCTAAGATTACTTGTACGTCTGAAGTCTTAACAACTGCATTTACTTCTTTTGCCAAAGCAATACCTTCTTGCAAAGTAGTATTGCATTTCCAGTTACCTGCTACAATTTTTTTTCTCATTGTTTTATTTATTGAAATTAGTACTAATTATTTTATTTACATATTTGTTCAATCTCTTTCACATCAGGAATATCGTTGTGGCTCCACTTATTTATAATGGTACCATTTTTCAACAACATCACACCCGGATTTGAACGGACCATAGTTTTCAAAAGAATATCGTCGGCAGACAAAAATGAATATTCCGCTTTTGTTAAATTCTTATAATAATCTATGGCATCATCCAAACTTGATGTTATTCCATAAAAAGCATATCCTTTTTCTTTTGCCCACGAATACAATATATTTATATTGTCTTGATGCTTTGGGTTTGATTGATTAATGTCATAATGAATTGCTAACAACACATACGAAGTATCACTAATCACATCGCAAGTTGCATCATCAGAACCATTCAAGAACATCATACTTTCAACTACATATTCATTTGTATGAGAAAGTGTATCTGTTTCTTGATTGAGTTTTTCACGTACCTCACGAACTGGAACATCTGGATTATATTCCCATATTGTATAATCTGGATAATTATTTACAATATCGAATTCTTTATGTTCTCCCGTTTGTAAGTTCTTAAAATCTGCATACTGATATACAATCTCATTAGCTTTAGAAATCTCAGCACCACATTTTTCACAAACCAAAGTCGTACCTATTTTATATGGTCGAAAATCTATTGGTGGTAAATGACGAAGCGCAAAAACAGATAAGCCAATAATAATTGCTGTGAAAATTCCTACTAAAGCAAGCGACTTATTCTTTGTGATGGTTTCTTCAAATCTATTCCTAAACATAAATGTAATAAGTACAGGTATAAGAATAAAAACATTCTTCACAAATGTTTGCCAGTTAGTTAGAATCAGAGCATCACCAAAACAACCACAATCGTGAACCAATTCTTTACCAGAAATATTTTGTTGTAATGCTAGATATAATGTGATAGGTGTAAATCCTATCATAAATAACAATGCACCCAGCGATGACAATTTTGGGAATAATTTGAACAACAAAGCCAAACCGACAAGTAACTCAACCGTACTAAGAATTATCCCCAAGACTAATGCCATAGGAGCAAAAATGTCGTCAACACCCCACGCTTCGAAATAATCTATAAATTTATATTTTGAACCAAGTGGATCGTCAGCTTTTACAAAGCCGGAAAATACGAAAAGAATTCCGGAGAAATAACGACAGACATTCAACCAAAATTGTTTTGGATTAAATATGAATGACAAACCAACCGAAGCGGAAAATATCATACCAAGAAGAACCCCTAATTTTGTCCATGAAGCATCTTCAAAAAAGCCAAAATGTGCATACAGAGTTAAAGCAAAGAATAATGCTATCAGACCTGTCCAAAAATAAATTCTTCGTTTTTCCATGCTATTTTTCTATCTCTAGTTTTATTAATGCAAAAATTGCATAGTTAATCATATCTTGATAATTGGCATCAACACCTTCTGAAATTTTTGTTAACCCTTTATTATCTTCTATTTGTTTAGTCCTATGTAATTTTTGTAAAATAACATCTGTAAATGAACTTACCCGCATTCCACGCCAAGCTTCCCCGTAATCGTGGTTCTTTTTCAACATAAGATCTCTTGTGGCATCAAAATGCTTGTTATATAAAGCCATAGCCATATCTTTAGGAAGTTCTATGGGAGCATTCGTACCTTTTAATTCCAACTGAATCAACGCCATAACGCCATAATTTACGATAGCAATAAATTCAGGAACGATACCTTCTCCAACCTTCGAAGCCTCTTCTCCTTTCTCTTCCAAACTACGAATACGACTTGCTTTTATGTAAATCTGATCAGTAACAGATTCAGGACGCATAATTCTCCATGCCGTTCCGTAATCATCGAACTTTTTTTCGAATATACCGAGGCACATCGTTTTTACCAACTCAAATTCTTCGCTTGTATTAGCCATTATTTCACGAATTATTTGCACAAAGATACAAGAATAATTGAAAGATTACATTGCAACAGAAATTAGAATGATATATTTGTAAAAAATACAACAATGAGTTTCAATTGGCAATCAATAGATTATACGCAACCTCTTGTAATGGGCATACTAAATGTAACTCCAGATTCATTCTTTGATGGAGGCTCATATACAACAGAAATGGCAATAGAAAAAAGATTCGAAAAAATGATACTCGATGGTGCCGATATTATTGACATTGGTGCTTACTCATCACGCCCTGGTGCAGAAGATATTTCTGAGAAAGAAGAATTCAATAGATTAAAAACTGCCTTAACTATTGCCAAAAATAAGTTCCCCGACATCCCTATCTCAATAGATACATTCAGACTAAGCGTCATTAAAGATGTGCTTGAGTACTATGGAGAAATTATGGTGAACGATATTTCCGGTGGGAATTACGATGCTGAGATGATACGCTTTTGTGCAGAAACAAACTTACCTTTTGTGTGTATGCATATGCAAGGAAATCCACAAACCATGCAAATAAAACCTGAATACAACGATGTGGTTTCCGAAGTACTAGAATTTTTCAGAACAAAAATACAAGAAGCATCATCACTCGGACTTAAGCAATTTATTGTTGACCCTGGTTTTGGATTTGGGAAGACCGTAGAACAAAACTACGAATTGATGAATAATCTTGAATCCTTTGTTGCTCTTGGGAAACCAGTATTGGTAGGAATCTCTAGAAAATCGATGATACAAAAAGTTATTGATTGTACGGCAAAAGAAGCATTAAATGGGACAACTGTTCTTAACACGATTTCGCTATTGAAAGGCGCAAACATCATACGCGTTCATGATGTGAAAGAAGCGAAAGAGGCGGTGAAAATCGTGAAAGCAACTATACACTAACTATTCCTCGTCTTCTTTTAATTTACGATAGACTTCCAATAATCGGGAAAGGGTTATTACAAAGAAAGGAAGAAGGATTATTCTGTATCGAACAAGAGCACCAAAGTTTGCTATCGTTAAACCGATAAAGAAACCAAAGATAATTACGAATAAACAAAGACTTAGTAATAAAGAGTCTTCTTTTAATGCCGTTATTAATCTCATTCGCATTTTTAGAACGACAAACAACGTCAATAACAATATTGCAAAATTTTCGAGTCCTGACAATAACATAAATGGCGTTCTTGCTTCCCACAAGAAAGGTCTAAACAAACCTGCAGACAAGGCCTGTGGAAGTTTTTTCAGCATACCAGTCAAAGAGGCATCGAAAGAACCTATATCAAAACTATTATCGCCATAATAATCACGTTTCAAGTCATCTTGAATAATAACCGCTTGTTCCATCATAGAACCAACAGATGCATATTTCCCCTCGGCGACATCTCCCATATTATCAAGAAAGACAAGAAAAACAGCGAGCAATGTTATCGTCATCATAGGGAAAAGACTAACACGAACAAATTTATTCTCAATATTTCGAAATTTCAGTAATCCTATCCAGACAATACAGGTCGCAAAAACAGTATAAAAAGCATACGGTCTAATTGATGTTAAAACATACGCCCAAAATAAAAACCGAATGATATTTTTTACAACAAAACGTTCCCTTTTAAAAATCATATAGCACGATGAATATATGGCAAAGACTCCTACCATACACCAGATATCTTTCAATAATCCAGCTCCCCAAAAACAAACCGATGGCATATAAAACAATGCTATAGCAATATTGCGCGACAAGTGTGGATATATACGAACCAGCATTTTATAAAAACGCCAAATTGGAACAAACAATAATGTATTCATTACTATTGTGGTTCCTATATATGAACCACATCCCAGAATATAGAAAGGTACCGAGAAACGGCATACAGCCCAAGAATTCGCATCTTTAAAATATGTCGGCCAGCCTGTTGTTCCATCAAATAACGATCGTAGTTCCGGCGTTCGTTCACCAAACATTATTTGTACAAAAGCCATAAAATTCTTACCCGCCATTTTCACGATGCTACGGCTACCTGTAAAATAATATTGAGTATCACCCCCATCGTAATAAAAAATATATACGCAGGCAAATAGAATTCCAGAAAACACTCGAAGGAGCAACGCCCTCGTTAAATGAGAATAATAGTTATAAGTATCTATCTTTTTATCTTGTATGTTTCGGGCAACACAAAAAATGATGGTGACATATACCAATAACACCAAAATATCTGTTCCTGAAACTAATTCTCTCATACAAATGCGTTAGAAAACAAGTTCAAAGATAGTATTTTTCAAGAAAACTACTGATTATCTTCTGCAAACCATTCTGCATACGAAGTCGGAGTTTCGTATAATCGAATGCTATGTAATGCTACTTGTGAAGGAAGTTTTTCTTTTATAAGTTCAACAAAGTAAATAGTTAAATTCTCACAAGTTGGCTGAAAAGGAACTTCAATAAACTTACCTTCTGACTGATATTGACGTAAAGAATCGAAACCACCATTTTTCGGAACCACCAATGCATGGTCAAAAGCGTCAACAATAGGTATTTTAACAACATTTTTTAGTACACTAAAATCTAGAACCATGCCATATTTGGGAGAAGTAACGTCACAACAAGGAGTTCCTATAAGTGTAACTTGCAGTCTATATGTATGTCCATGGATATTTTGGCACAGTCCATCATAATTATGAAGAGCATGAGCCATGTCAAAAACAAACTCCTTTGTGATTCTGATTTTAGTCATAGTATAAAAAGTAGAGACGCGATACATCGCGTCTCTACAATAATTGTTTTATTATTCTACAAAAGAAATCCAACCAAATGGATCTTCAACATCACCATATTGAATTCCTACCAATGTTTCATATAATTTGACACAAGTTTTTCCTGGATTAACTTGATCTCCAAATGTATATGTTTTATTTTCATCTGGGTCAACCACAGCAGAAATTGGAGAAATAACAGCTGCTGTTCCACATTCTGCTGCTTCATCACATTCAGCCAATTCTGTCAATGGGAATTGTCGTTTTTCTACAGTCAATCCTATCTTTTCTGCCAATGCTTGTAAACTCATGTTTGTGATAGATGGCAAAATTGAAGATGACTTTGGTGTAATATATTTGTCACCTTTAATTGCGAAGAAGTTTGCAGGACCGCATTCGTCAATATATTTCTTTTCTTTTGGATCCAAGTACAAAGCTGCACCATAACCCATTTCA
>JAZLFM010000045.1:0-16533 GCA_045615765.1 Bacteroidales bacterium | reverse complement strand
ATCACTAAATTGGAGGAGAAAGGGATACGCCCATCGGTTCAACGAATGGGGATATTGCGCTATTTATTAGAACATCGCACCCATCCTTCAGTAGATGAAATCTACGCTCAGCTTTCGGAGCACATTCCAACATTATCGCTTACAACGGTATATAATACATTGGAGCAATTCCGAGAGAAAGGATTGATAAAAGCTATTTCGATCGATGGCAAAGTAACACATTACGATGGTTATACACACGACCATGCACATTTTTTATGCACGAAATGCCGAAAAGTTTTCGATGTCGTTCAAGATTTTACGATTCCAACTAACACTATTCCCGAAGGTTTTCAGATAAGTGGTATGGAATTGTATTTCACAGGCATTTGTAAAGACTGCTCAACAAAATAAAAAGGATTTTTAGAACTAACTTAATTTTATACAACTATGGAATTAAAAGGATCAAAAACAGAAAAAAACCTACAAACAGCATTTGCAGGTGAATCTCAAGCACGTAATAAATATACTTATTACGCATCAAAAGCTAAAAAAGACGGATATGTTCAAATTGCAAACATTTTCGAAGAAACTGCAGCAAACGAAAAAGAACATGCAAAGATTTGGTTCAAATTATTACACAACGGTTCAGTTCCAGATACTATCACAAATCTAAAAGATGCTGCTGATGGCGAAAACTACGAATGGACAGACATGTAGGCTCAATTTGCAAAAGAAGCAAAAGAAGAAGGTTTCGACCATATCGCATTTTTATTCGAATCAGTTGGTAAAATTGAAAAAGAACACGAAGAACGCTACCGTAAATTATTGGCTAACATCGAAGGCGGTCTAGTATTCTCGAAAGACAACGATATGATTTGGCAATGTTCAAACTGCGGACATATAGTTATTGGCAAAAACGCACCTGAAAAATGTCCAGTTTGCGACCATCCACAAGCATATTTCCAAGTAAAAGCAGAAAACTATTAATCGTTTATCATTAAACACTAATCACTATTATTATGTCAAAAAAATTCATTTGTCCTATATGTGGTTTCGTACACGAAGGAGAAGAAGCTCCAGAACGTTGCCCACAATGTAAACAAATCATTGAATGGAAAGTTGCCGACACATCAGCAGCCCTTTCATTCGTAACAGAACACGTTATCGGAGTTGCAAAAAATTGCAGCGAAGAAATGAAAAAAGACTTGAATGCTCACTTTATGGGTGAATGTTCAGAAGTTGGTATGTATTTGGCTATGAGCCGTCAAGCTGACCGCGAAGGTTATCCAGAAATAGCAGAAGCTTTCAAACGCTATGCTTGGGAAGAAGCTGAACATGCTGCAAAATTCGCAGAACTACTTGGCGATGTTGTTTGGGACACAAAAACAAATCTTGAAAAAAGAATGATGGCTGAATCTGGCGCATGCGAAGACAAAATGCGTATTGCTAAAAACGCAAAAGCACAAGATCTTGATGCTATTCACGATACAGTTCACGAAATGGCGAAAGACGAAGCTCGTCACGGAAAAGGTTTTGAAGGTCTATTCAAACGCTATTTCAAAAAATAACATAACGACAATTGTGTTGTAAGGGGCGGGGATTTTCTCCGCCCTTTTTGTTGATACGTACGGCCGTACGTATCAACAATTCCAATAAAACGATATTTATTTTGGGCAGAGCAGAGCCCTGCTCCTACAATATTAATCATTTATCATTGAACATTAATCATTCAAAAATAATTGTCAATTGTCCATTCTCAATTATCAATTAATTTAACACAAATTTAACATTGGTTAACATTCACATAACACTGACATTCTATTTTTACACCGAAAAATTAGAAAAAAATGGAATCATTCGTAAACATTATAATAATGATAGCTGTCGCTGCTGGTGCACTAGGTGTATTCTTATATGGAATGAAACTGATGAGCGACAGTTTGCAGAAAATCGCAGGAAATAAAATGCGTACAATTCTTGCGAAAATGACCGACAAACCTATCCGAGGTATTCTTACCGGTACTATTGTCACAACAGCTATTCAGTCATCGTCGGCAACAACAGTGATGGTGGTAAGTTTCGTAAACGCTGGTTTACTTTCGCTTGCCGGAGCAATTGCCGTTATTATGGGTGCAAATATCGGTACTACCGTTACCGCTTGGATCATTTCCCTATTTGGTTTAAGTGAGTCGAGCAACGCTTTCACATTCCCATTGGTTGCAATTGCCATTGCGCTTCCTTTCATGTTCATGAAGAAAGACAAATTAAAATCTATACACGAATTCATAATAGGACTTGCACTGTTACTTATGGGTATGCACTTCTTGCAAGAGGCAATGCCCGACTTGTCGCAATATCCTCGTTTATTGGAAACATTAGGTCGTTTATCTGACTATGGCTATATATCGATTTTCCTATTCATATTTGTAGGTGCAATTTTAACCTGTATTGTACAGGCAAGTGCCGCAATGATGGCTATTACGTTGGTAATGTGTTACAAAGGATGGATAGGTTTTGATGTTGCCGTGGCACTCGTAATGGGACAAAACATTGGTACTACAATCACGGCCAACATTGCCGCTATGGTTGCCAACACGATGGCAAAAAAGGCCGCGCGAGCACACTTGGTGTTTAATGTGCTTGGCGTAGTCATTACATTAGTTGTATTCTACCCGCTTCTACGCTTAATCTCGCACATCACAATAGCAGTTATGGGCGCTGACCCATATATTCTTCCAGGACAAGACGGCTATGAACCGACAGCTATTCCTATGGCATTATCTATATTCCATACATTCTTTAATGTAGTGAATACGATGATTTTAGCATGGTTTATTCCACAAATCATACGCATAGTAAACTGGATGGTGAAAACTCCAGAATCCGAAGGTGAAGAAGTTTTCAAACTAAAATATATTCCAAGTCACTTTGTAAATACTTCGGAACTTGACATTGAAAGTGCGCAACAAGAAATACGCTTATTTTCGAACCGAGTTCTCGCAATGTTCGATCTACTTCCTAAACTTACAAACGCAAAATCCGACGACAACTTCAGTACCATTATGTCGAAAATTGCGAAAGACGAAGACTATACCGACAAAATGGAAATAGAAATTGCAAAATTCCTCACTCACATTTCCGAAGCAGTTGGTAGTAAGGAAGGTTCTAAAAAAATCAGTTCAATGCTACGCATAATCGACAATCTTGAAAGTATTGGCGACAGCATTTATCATATTTCAATTACCAAGAAAATGCAACGCGAGCAAGACATGAAATTTGGTGCAAACAACGACGGTCATCTATTAAAAATGTACGACTGCGTTCGCCAGGCTTTGGTAATCATGGACTCAAATCTTTCGAAGAACTACGAAGATGTGGACATTACTTCGGCTTACCAAGCAGAAGAAACTATCAACGAATATCGCAATTTGCTTCGCGACGCCCATCTCGAAGCAATCAAATCAGGAGAATACACGTACGAAGTTGGTACATTATATAGTAGTTTATATGCTATTTACGAAAAAATTGGTGATTTCGTTATTAATGTATCGCAAGCAATAGAGACATCGCAAGAAACGGTTTCTGCTCCTAAAAATTAAAAAAACAACCACAATCTAATACTAAAGAGACGATGTGTACATCGTCTCTTTTTATTTTGTACATCACCTTCTTTATTTATAGTAGCGATTGACAAAAATTTTAAAAACTATATTGCCAACATATATAAAAAACACTATATTTGCCTTGTTAAAAATTTATTTTATTAATTAAAAACAAAAAATTATGAAAAAAGTATTTTTACTATTAACATCTGCATTGATGGGTGTTGCTTCGTTTGCAGGTCCATGGGAGTATGCAGACAACACACTTACAATCCCTTACAACTCGTATGGTACAAAAGACGCTGACGGTTCTTCTGTACAATACCAAGGTGGTGTTTCTTCTATTTTGGATGAAGCAGTTTTCGATGCAACAGAAGAAACTGGTTGGACTCCAGCAAAAGGTGAAGTATTCATGGTAACTGTTTCTGGTACTCCTGACTACACTGGTAAATTCCAATTAGCTTTGATCGATGAACAAGAAGCTGTAGATTACTGGGGTGCATGGTCAGAAATGGTAACAGTTGATGTTACTGAAGGTGTTCCATTTGAATATACTGCAGTATTATCAATCGCAAACACAACTCAAACAGACGCAAGCAAACCTTCTTTCGGTGAAGACTTAACAGTTGCTGACCTTGTAATTGCTGCTGAAATGGTTGGTGTAACTTACGCTGAATCAGATCAAGCTCCAGTTCGTACAATCTCTAACTGCAAATTTGAAGTTAACTATCAACCTGCAATGGATGTTGAAGGTCTTTTCTTAACATACCAAGGTCCTGCTGACAACGCTGAAGATGGTTACAAATTCCAATCATCTACAAACAGTGCAGTATCAGCAGCAAAAGCTGGTCAATATGTTAACGTTTCTTTCACAGGTAAAGCATTGAACGAAGTTTCTCAAGTAATGTTTACATTGATCGATGGTTCTGAAGCAGCTGGTTGGTACAAACCACTTTGCGAAATGACTACTTTCAAAGCTAACATCGCTGAAGGTTCAAATGTATCTGTAAACTTCTCAATGGCTTTAACTGATGATCCATCAGAAGCTCCTGCATTCAAAGAAATCTTCTTAGCACAATCTCCAAAATCAGGTGTATATGTAATCTTCCAAGACGCAAAAGTTGTTGTTGATGTAACAGATGCTCCTAAATATGGTGAACCAACTGTAGCTGTAGAAGAAGTTTCTAACGTAACTATCGAAAACGGTGTTGTTTACTCAGCTGGTCAAATCGTAGTTTACAATGTTGCTGGTCAAGTTGTAGCAACTGCTTCTCAAGAATTGTCTATCGATTCTCTACAAGCTGGTGTTTACTTCATCGCAACTGCTGAAGGTACAGTAAAAATCTCTAAATAATTGAAATAAGATAATTCAATTATACCGGAACCCTCGCCAATCGGCGGGGGTTCTTTTTTTATGTATATTGAAATCGACAAATACAATTTTATCCTATCATCGGACGGGGTAGAACCCCGCCCCAACAATTAATCGTTAAACTGTAACCATTTAATTGTTAATTGTCCATTTTCAATTATCAATTATTCTACGCCAATGCAATACTGACAAAACTAATGCCTTTCACGTCAGATTCTTGCAGAATGGTTTCTGCACACGAAATACATGTTGCTCCCGTAGTTATTACATCATCAATAATAACGATGTGTTTTTGAGCCAAAGCGGCCTTATCTACAACAGAAAAAATTCCAGACACATTCTTCGCCCGCTCACTTTTACTTTTTCGTGTTTGTGTTTTTGTATTAACGGAACGAACTACTGCAGAATTCACAACAGGAATACCTGTAACATGACTAATTCCCATAGCAATTATTTCGCTTTGATTGTAGCCTCGCTTACGTTCTCTCTTTGGATGGAGTGGAATAGGCACCAACGCATCAACGTCGCTTAGAAAGCCCGATTTTAGCAATTCAACGCCACACATTTCGCCAAGTAAGGTTCCAATATCGTCACGATGCTGATATTTCAATTTATGAATTAAATGCGCATAGTTTGTATGCTTTTGATATGAGAAGAACGAAGTTGCACGCACAAACGGTACTCGACCAATAAACATCTTCTCCGTAGGATTATGTTCCAAATTGTGCATATGCAATTGCGGAAGGTCGAGCAGACAATCCGTACAAAGCAAATGTTCACCAAATCGAAGACTGATGCCACAAACCTCACAGGTCTCGGGAAAGAATAGTTGAATGAGGTCCCGAAGACGCTGCCATATAGAAAAGCGAGCTATTTTACAGTGCCTTGTAATTCCAAGTAGCGGGCAATATATTTGCCAATAATATCGAACTCAAGATTTACACGAGAACCAACTTTAAAAGTATGGAAATTAGTATGCTCGTAAGTGTAAGGAATTATTGCGACTTGGAATGATTTCCGCTGAGAATTGACCACAGTCAAACTTACGCCGTTCACAGTTACAGAACCTTTTTCCACTGTAATATAATCCTTTTGCGAAGGTTCATATTCAAATGTGAAATACCAACTGCCGTCTGCCTCTTCAATTTTTGTGCAGGTTGCAGTTTGATCCACATGTCCCTGTACAATGTGGCCGTCTAATCGTCCGTTCATATTCATACTTCGTTCCACATTTACTTCACTTCCAACTGTCAAATCCCCCAAATTCGACTTCAAAAGTGTTTCTTGCATAGCAGTAACTGTGTATGTAGTGTCGGTTTTACGAACAACAGTAAGGCACACGCCATTATGAGCGATACTTTGATCAATGCCCAACTCGTTCACGAAACTACACGAAAGTGTAAAATGAATGTTTGTTTGGTCTTTCTCGATGCCAACTACTTTGGCACATTCTTCAACTATTCCGGAAAACATATTTTGATAGGTTTTAGTTAGGCAAAGATAATTATTAAAGTTTAATGATTAGTGTTTAGTGATTAATTTAATTACAATTTTAACTATTACCCTTTCGAGGAATACATTAGTTTGGTTGCTGCCAATTGTAATTATTTCCTACATTTTTTCAAGCAAAAACTTTTGTACAAGAATCAACTGCCAAATTCTGTTGTACAAATAATCATTTCTACCATTTTTGAATTGACGAACTAAACAGCGAACTTTATTTGAATTGAAAACAGCAGTTTTCTGTAAAGCAGATTCATTCAAATAATCATCGATTAAATAATGAAGATCTGTTTGTAACCATTTACATAACGGAATAGAGAAACCCCATTTAGGTCGGGCGAACAAATGTGCTGGCACATAATCGTAGAGTACCTGTTTCAACAAATATTTTTGTACGCCGTTATGGATTTTTAGATTCTCATTCAAATTAAGTGCAAATTCAACAATAGTATAATCTAACAACGGCACACGCACTTCAAGAGAATGATGCATAGAAGCACGGTCAACCTTTGTAAGCAAATCTTCACGCAAATAATAGTTCATATCGAACATAGCCTGATTTTCGGCAGGAGATAATTCACGAGCAACAGCACTATATTCCTGTGGGAAAGAGAACTCACGCACAAATTCTTTAGACAATACCGAAGCAATTTCCTTACGTGAAAATAAATACTGTTCTTGCGAAAAAATATGAGACGGAAGTTGTTCTTTATTAGGATAATTAATAACCTTACCTACACGTTTACTCCAAGAACTTCCACAACCTAAAATCATTGAAATAGGTTTACGGAATGTCTGCAAAAGCGGATTTTGCAACCGCTGTGCCCAAGTATATGCCCCATAGCCCATAAACAACTCATCACCGCCGTCACCGGAAAGAACCATTGTAGTTTGTGACTTTGCAAGTTGTGAAACCATCATTGTTGGTATTGCAGAAGAATCTGCAAATGGCTCGTCATATATATCGAGTATTTTTGGAACAATTGCAAGCGCATCTTTTTCTGTGACAACAAGTTCTGTGTGATCGGTACCTAAATATTCAGCTATTTCTTTTGCATGTGTTCGTTCATCGAATTTATTTTCCGCAAAACCGATAGTAAATGTCTTTAATCTCGTAGAAAGATTACGTTGAGCTACAGCTGTAACCAATGAAGAATCAATGCCACCACTTAAGAATGTTCCATACGGAACATCGCTTCGTAAACGATACCGGACAGACTGTTCAACTAAATCTCGAAGAATCTCTTTTGCAGAATATAATTCATCCGTTGTTTCCTTAGTAACACATTCCTGGACAGACCAATAGGAAGAAATCTGAATGCCAGATTCAGTAACTTCTATATAAGAACCAGCAGGCAATTTAAATATTGAATTATAAATTGTCTCATTGCAGCCAGTATATCCTAGATGAAGGAACTGATTTAAAGCAGAATAATTAACTGTTTTATTTTTACTTATAGCCTTAAATTGAAGTAAAGCTTTAATTTCAGAAGCGAAAGCAAAATTATGTCCGTCCCAATAATAATACAATGGCTTCACTCCCATTCTATCACGCACAAGGAGAAGTTTTTTCTCTACAGAATCATAGAAAGCAATGGCAAACATTCCATTATAATCAGCGATTGCTTCTAATCCAAACTCAATCAACGATTTAAGAACAACTTCCGTATCTGATTTCGTACGCATTTCGCCACGAAGATACCGACGAATTTCATCATAATTATACACCTCACCATTGTAGGTAATAACGTATCGTCTATCGTCAGAATACATCGGTTGATTAGATTCATCCGATAAGTCAATGATTTTCAAGCGTCTATGAACCAATCCACAACGATCATCAGCAAATATTCCCTGATACTCAGGACCGCGTGAAGTTATAGTTTTACCAACAGCATCTAACTCACTAGAATTAAATGCATTATCTACCGAATAATATCCAGCAATACCACACATTATGGAATACGCAATTTCATGCCTAAAGACAGGCGAGAAGAAGTCAAACCATTCACACTTTTCAAATCAGCGACAGTAGTTCCATATCGTTGCGAAATACTCCAAAGTGTATCGCCTGATTGAACAGTATGATATGAAGAAGTTGACGATGATTTTACTACCGTCGAAGACTTTTGTTGAGTTGACGCAGTTGTAGTTGTCTTTGTTACAGTCGAAGGAGCCGTTGTCGTTTTGGTTTGGGCATAGTTTCCCCTACCCGGAGCAGATACATATACGACTAATTTGTCTCCTATATGCAACATATTGCTGCTCTTATGATTCCACGATTTAAGTGAATTTACAGATACGCCATATTTTGTTGCGATTTTCGCAAACGTATCACCTTTTCGAACGGTATAATATATCTTAGTTTTTCCAGCTGTACCGGTACCAGTTTTCACCGACGATGATGCAAACTCAACTTCAGGTTTTAGGTTTTGGTACAAACTGTCCTTATAGGCATAGATAGAATCTTGCAAACGCAAGAATGGAGAAACAATTTCTACTGGCAAATACAAAGGCGAACCCTCTTCGCTATATGGAACCATTTCAGCTTTGTACTGTGGATTCACATCACTAATTTCCTTAACTGGAACATCAAGATATTCTGCGATTTGTTTGAAATGAACTTTACGTTTCTTTATCACAACAGTATCAAGTTGAGGCATAGTAACTTTTCGAGGATACAAGTTGTGTAATTCATGATGCTCAAAAACGTAATATGCAGCAATATACGCAGGAACATATCCACGTGTTTCCTTCGGCAAATTATTATAAATCAACCAATAATCAGTTTTTCCACCAGAACGTGCTATGGCTTTCTTAACATTTCCAGGACCGCAGTTGTATGCAGCGATTGCAAGAATCCAATCGTTAAACATTGCATGTAAATTCTTCAAATATGCTGCTGCTGCTCGAGTTGATTTAATTGGATCACAACGCTCATCAACATACGATGTTATTTTCAAATCATAAACTTTTGCTGTTGAAGGCATAAATTGCCAAATTCCGCGAGCGCCCATTGGAGACTTCGCCTTTGGGTTTAAGGCAGACTCTATAATTGCAAGATACTTAAGTTCTTGCGGAACATCATATTCGTCAAAAATATCTTCAAAAATTGGAAAATAGTGTTCCGCTAATCCCAACATAGTTGACACCGAATTACGACGTTTATTTGCATACACATCGATATACGCTTGAACCTTTGAATTGTAGGTAATATTTACCACCGAATTCATTTGTTCTATGCGTTGCTTATAGTCTTTTTCCGAAAAAGTTGGGACAAATGTACTATCGCGATGTTTTTTACCCTTTGGATATTCCAAAGCACCAGCCTTTTGTGCATACCACAAATTAACAACGCTATCTAATTGAGTATTATAGTTTTGAATAATAGCGCTATTTTCAACCGTCACATCAGAAACCACAGCATCAACCGCCGTCAAAGTATCCTGTGCGTGCAAAGACACACAGAACAATCCAGCAGTTATAACACTAATCAGTTTCTTCATTCAGTCGGATTTACAGTTAATTCATGAAACGCTTGTTCAAGCGATTTATTTTGTTTTACATTTTCGGCAGTATCATTTGCAACAATGTGTCCGTTACTAATTACTATCACCTTATTGCAAATCGCCTCAACTTCTTGCATAATATGCGTTGACAAAAGCACAGTTTTAGATTTGCCAACTTTTTCAATCAAACCACGGATCTCCAATAGTTGATTTGGATCCAAACCTGTTGTTGGTTCATCTAGGATAAGTACCTCAGGATCATGGATTAACACCGACGCTAAACCAACTCGCTGACGATATCCCTTCGAGAGCATGCCAATTTTCTTATGCTGTTCTTTTGTTAAACCAATTTCTTCAATAACTTTATCTACAGCATTTTCAGTCTCTTTACCTAAACCATACATTTTAGCAACAAATGTAAGATACTCTCGCACATACATTTCCGTATATAACGGATTGTGTTCTGGTAAATAACCGATATGTTTTTTAACTTCCAACGCATTACTTCGAACATCCAAACCATTAACCAAAACAGTTCCTTCAAAATCAGAAAGGAAACCAGTGATTATTTTCATGGTTGTAGATTTTCCCGCACCATTCGGTCCAATAAAGCCAACAATTTCGCCAGAAGACACTTCAAATGAAATGCCATCTAACGCACGTTGCGTGCCATACAGTTTTGTAATATTTTGAACCGAAATCGACATTATTTTCTATTTACCCCATGTGTCAGGATGCATACGCCATTCTTTCAAACTGGCCATTTGATCCGCAGTTATATAATTTCTTTCAGTTGCCAATTCTACTAAAGCCGTATAATTTGTAAGCGTATCGACTTTACATTGAGCTTTTTCAAAAGCTTCTACAGAAACCGGGAACTGATATGTGAAAATTGCCAACATACCAAGCACCTTCACATTTGCAGCACGAAGAGCTTCAACAGCTTTCAAACTACTTCCACCAGTAGAAATCAAATCTTCAATCACCACAACTTTTTGACCTTCTTCGTAATATCCTTCGATTTGGTTTCCCAAACCATGGTCCTTAGAAGCAGAACGGACATAAATGAATGGAAGATTCAACGCCTCAGCAACAAGAACGCCAACAGCGATAGCGCCAGTTGCAACGCCAGCGATAACTTCAGCATCTGGATACATAGCGCGAACTTTCTCCGCAAACGCTTGTTTTAAAATTTCACGGACAGCCGGATACGACAATGTCTTTCTATTATCGCAATAAATTGGCGACTTCCAACCGCTTGCCCATGTAAATGGATTTTCTGGTTGTAATTTTATTGCTTTGATTTGCAATAAATTTTCTATAATTGTGCTCTCAATTGTAGTACTCATGGAACTAAAGATTTATTTTGACACAAAATTTGTACTTTTAACTGATAGCAAAGGTACAAAAAAAATCGAGAATTTCTACATCTGCAACGACAATTCTACCCTTCTAAAAGCCATAAATTCACTGGCAGAAGAAGCGTGCAATTATGCGGTTTTGTACAACGAAAGTATAGACTTTTTGCTACAACTTTTCAAGTCAAATTACACATACATCGAAGCAGCAGGTGGTTTCATAAAAAACGAATTAGGAGAATATCTTTTCATATACCGTCGCGAGAAATGGGATTTACCGAAAGGAAAACTCGAAAAAGGAGAAACTCCGGAAGTAGCTGCTCTTCGCGAAGTTGCCGAAGAAACCGGACTACAAAATGTCATTGAGAAAGACTACCGATGCTCCACTTGGCACACATACGAAATGTATGGACAGAAAGTTTTAAAACAAACATATTGGTACAATATGGAAGCACAGAAAAATCAAAACAGTGCGCCTCAAACTGAAGAAGAAATCACAGAACTTCAATGGTTGGCAGAAAGCGATTTTGGAAAAGTTTTTGAGAATACATTTCCTTCAATCATTACTGTAATTAACTGTAAATAATTGGATTTTTTTCAATTATTTACATTACTCGAAAAATTGTGCAATAACCTGAGATGAATCAACTAGCTGAATCATGAGATAGCTAACACTATCTCGGACAGCAACCTGTTGAATTTCGGTAGTTTGATTACCATAATAGATGAAAATATTTTTCTCAGAAGCCGAGAAAATAGTCTTCGAAAAATCAGACTTTCCAGTTTGAACAGTATCCTCATAAATAATAACATCCCCATACGTTATTCGGCATGGCACAGCATAGCCACATTGATTCTCGATTTCACAATGAAGAACTCCGCTTGCAGTCTTGGATTGAGAACGAATCATAATATGCTCTAATGCATAGGCAACCAAAATTGCAACTATAGCAAAACCAACCGTAATTATAAGAAAATTACGATTCATTCTTTTTTTATGTCGTTCGCGCGATCTCTCCAAGTACATATTATAGTTTTTTGATTTTCATAATTTTATCAGCAATTTCCTCCATTAACCATTTAGGTGTTGAAGTTGCTCCACAAATCCCAACAGATTTGTCTGCTTGAAATGGAATTTCTTCAACATCCGCACTATTGGAAACAAAAAAAGTATTCTCGTTCATTTCCTTACAAATGTCATACAAGACCTTTCCATTTGAACTTTTTTTACCACTAACAAAAACAATATAATCATATTGTTGCGCAAACTTTTTCAAATCGGCCTCACGATTGGCAACTCTACGACATATCGTGTCATGAAACTCAAAGTCTTTGTTATTATGCTCTGCGCATTTCTTTTCAATAACGGACTTTATCTCCATTAATCCATGGATATTCTGAGTTGTCTGGGAAAATAAAATCGTTGGCTTTGAAAAATCAACTTTTTCCAAATCTGCCAAGTTTGATACAACAATTGCCGTATTATCTGTTTGTCCTAAAAGTCCGACCACTTCAGCATGACCAGGTTTACCAAAGATCAAAATCTGTCCATTTTTTTGCAAGATTTCCAAATATGACTTACGGATATTTTTTTGCAGATTTAAGACAACAGGACATGTCGCATCAATAATTGTGATATTATTCTCCGTCGCTATTTTATAAGTTTCAGGCGGTTCTCCATGAGCACGCAACAACACAGTACAATCACGCAAATTCTTGTACTCTTCGTGGGAAATTGTCACTAAACCTTTTTCATTCAAACGAGCGACCTCTGCTCCATTATGGACAATATCACCCAAACAATATAAAGTTTTTTGTTGATCAAGTGCTTTTTCTGCTTGTTGTATTGCATTAATTACACCAAAACAAAAACCTGATTTAGAATCAATTGCTATTATTTTATCTTGTTGAGAATCCATTCCAATTGTCCTTCACGAGTCATATTACTTGTATCGACTAAAATTGCATCTTCAGCTTGTTTCAATGGACTTTCCTTACGAGTTGAATCTGCAAAATCGCGTTGTTTTAGATTTTCGAGAATTTCGTCATAATTAGCGACTCCCTCCTTCTGCATTAACTCATCGTAACGACGCTGAGCACGTATTTCGGCAGAAGCTGTAACAAAAAACTTATAATCAGCATTAGGGAACACCTTTGTTCCAATATCGCGTCCGTCCATTACCACACTTGCATTTTCACCATATTCTTGCTGTTTTTTTACAAGAAAGGCACGCACAAATCCTATTTTACTCACAGTACTAACATGTTGAGCAACAGACATACTACGAATTTCACGTTCAACATTTACTCCATTCAGATATGTTTCTTGCACATCACCATTTTTCACAAAAGAAATTGCAATTTCCTGAAGTCGCTTTTCTAACTTAGATTCATCAACAACACCATCTATGATCAAAGAATTTTGTAGGCAGAAAAGTGTTACTGCACGATACATAGCACCAGTATCAACATAAGTGAAATTCAATTTCTTAGCTAAAGCCTTTGCTATGGTACTTTTACCACAAGATGAATGTCCGTCAATTGCAATAATCATTATTCTTGATTTTTAGAGTTTTTACGATTTTGATATAACGAATATATCGTTTTTGTATTAAATCCCAATGTAAATAAATGCCAAGATCCAGCAGCCTGTTGTTTGGCAAGTCCATACGACAATTGGAAACGAGAGAAATTCATAGCAAGACCAAAACTTAAACCCGCACCATGTTTTGAATTTCCAAAAGATAATTCCTCCGATTTTCGATAATTATATCCACCCATTATTACAAAGTGGTTTCCAATCATAAATTCCGCAGAGAAAGTAATATGCTTTAGAAAATTTTTCCCAATCAAGACAAAGCCTCGTTCCTTATCGTTATCGCCATTTATTAAAGTATTTGATTGAGAAAATGAATCTTCATACGAAAGATCAAATTTCTGTAAATCCGAATAGCCAATATTGAACTGAATTGGTGCATGATACAAACGCTGCGAAACACCTAAGTCAATACTAAACGGAATAGGTTCACGATTTTTGGACGTATATGGTTTTATTTGCCAGCCTACATTTCTAATTTCTGCTGAAAAACAAGTTAAATCATGTCTATATGTCGCACCCAAGTCAAATAAAAAACCATACGAAGAATAACTTTCAAGGTACGATAAAATCGGTTTCATTGCAATGCCCACATTCCAACATTTGGAAACTTGTTTTGAAGCCCCAAGAATAATTTCATATTCCAATGGGAAAAAATGTCCGGTTGATACCCCATCCTCATCATAGCCATCGCAGTCACCATAATTAATAAAATGTAAACCACCTAAAAAGTTAGTCTGCCATTTTTCGTTATAAAAAGCATATCCAAATGTACCATAGAATATTCCCGTTTGAGTTACTTGTAACTGGCCCAAATTAGCATAGGCCTCATTGGAATAATCCAAATTAAGTAAAGAAGGGTTTTTTAAAACTATCGAAAGATCTGGAGAAACACTTGTTATACAATTTCCACCCAGGGCATTGTCGCGTGCGGAATATGGCAAAGTCGTAAATTCAAAAACTGTCGTTCCACCTATCTGAGCGAACAAAGATAGAGGCAATAAAAGACAGAGAAAGAATACACGCTTCATCATTATCAGGACTTAATACAAAGAAAAAGAAATTTTATTAGAAAATGAATTTTTAAGCTTGATTCATTTGCTCATATACCATTACCGCATGTTTCCATTCATCAGGAACAACTGATGGTTTTTCATTATCGAGATGAACAAAAGTGGTAACATTAAAATTGGCAAGTGTAAAAGAATCACCATCTTTTTTGAATATTGCCTGGAGCATATCGAAACTAGTATTTCCCCAACGAATGATTTTATTTTTCACGCAAATTGAATCCGTTAGATATAACGGAGAAACATACGTAGTATTTACTTGAGCAATAATAGTGTTAGATGTCTTCTGTTTAAGTACTTCTTTAAAGAAATGCATACGACCTAAATCAAAATATGCATGATAAATACCATTATTGATATGACCATTGCTATCCATATCGGTAAAACGAATTTGAATATCAACAGAATGCAAAAATGTTTGTTGTAATACTTCCTCTCTTGTCATTACTTGCGGATTATAGTTATTTGGCCATTATTTCCCAGCTTTATTATTTGGGATGGTTTAGCTTTTTTCAAATCGTTTTGTCGATAATTTACCACATAATCGACAGAACTAATTATTTGACTATCAATATCTTTATAGAATTCAGGAGAAGGCATTCCATGAAGATTAGCCGATGTTGACACTATAGGTTTACGAAACTGTTGAATAAGATTATCTGTAAACAATTCGTTTGTAACACGAATACCAATACTACCATCCTTACCTATAAGATTTTCAGGAAGATTACGAGCTTTATCAAAAATAATAGTTAATGGCGATGTAGCGCAATCAATCAAATCATAGGCAATTTGCGGCATATCAACCACATAGCGTTCCAACATAGCAACTGAATTTACCAATACCAATAAAGGAATATCGCCAGATCGTTGCTTGATTGAAAAAATTTTATCGATAGCTTCGGCGTTAGTTGCATCACAACCTAATCCCCAAATTGTATCGGTTGGATATAGAATTGTACCTCCCGTTTTTAGGATTTCACAACATTTTTTTACATCGTCTTTCATAACAATACTTTTGATTTGTAAATGTAAGAAAAGTTAGAATGTTACAATTGTAATTTTAACGATTTCACCAAACTTTTATTTACGAAGTCAAGAAGGTCATTTCTTGTATATTTTTTTGGGAAATAATATACAAGTTGGCAGGAAATGTAGCATAACGACAATCCCATACTTTTCTTTCTGCAGCGAAAGAAAAGTATGCAAAAGAACGCCGTCGACCCACGCCTTCGCTAAAAAACGACTGCATTCCGCTAAAGGATTTGGGCTGCCGCGTGGTTAGATTCATATATGCGATTGCCAGAGGCATCAAATCCTTTTTAACGCTTCATTCCATCGTTTTTCTTAACGCTCATTCGTGAAGTCGAGATGTTTCAATCTTTAAATGCTTTTTGTATGCGAAAGACAAAACTTTTATTTTCAAAAAACATCTATATAAGAACAACCAAGCCGATCTAGCTGCGCGCGTTAAGAAAATCGCCGTAGGGCGGCGTAAAGAAAAAGACGATTGTTGCGGAGTTTACGGAGCAACTCATAGT
>JAZLFM010000044.1:0-74403 GCA_045615765.1 Bacteroidales bacterium | reverse complement strand
ACATTCTCCTGTAGCTCAGCTGGTTAGAGCATCTGACTGTTAATCAGAGGGTCACTGGTTCAAGTCCAGTTTTGGGAGCCAAGCCTCAGCAGAAATGTTGAGGCTTTTTTATTTTATATAAACCACTTCACACTCAACATTTTAGAAAATAAAAAAGGCGGAATCTCTTCCGCCTTTTACCATATAGAAATGTAGATTTAAAAATCGCGTCTGCGACCTTTTTTGTTTCCTCTATCTCTATCGAAGCGTTTCTTTCCTCCACGGCGATCGCCTCCAAAATCTTTCTTTCTACGAGAATCGCGACGTGAGCTACCAAAGTCTTCTCGTTTTTTAGAGAAACCTTCGTCTTCTTTTGGCTTTGGTGCTTCGGCTACTTGAACAGAAACAGGCATACCTTCGTATTTTGCATTCGCCAAACTTGTCAAAATCTTATTGGTGTATTGAGATTCTACTTCAAAGAACGAGAACGAACGCATAATGTCGATTGCACCATAATGAATATCTCTATCGTTTGCATGTTCATTCAACAACTTCAATAGTTTTGATTGATCCAACGATTCTTTCTTACCAATATTCATAAAGAATCTTGTGTAATTTCCACTTGATTCACGTCCACCTTTTCTATCACGACGTTCTCTACGTGGACGTTCCTCTCTATCGCCCCGGCGTCCACCATCACGATCTCTATCACGACGACGTTCGTTTCTACTACGATTACGTTCTTCCAAATCGCGCTTGCGTTCTGTTTCTTTTTCTACATCAAGATTGATATCGGCAGCGTTATCGTAGTATTCCAACATACGATTAACCTCGTATGAAACAAAGCGTTTCAAAATTTCTTCCGAAGACATTCCTTCAAATTGATGAAGAATAGGTTGAAGCAATTCGCTCATCTTTTCTTCGTTCACGTCTGTTGCCAACACTTTGCGAATCAATTCTTTTAATTGTACTGCACAAATTTCTTGTCCACCAGGAACTTTCTTAACTTCAATTTTTTTCTTGATGATTTGTTCTATTCGTTTCAACTTACTCTTTTCGCGCAAATTGGCAATCAAAATAGAAATACCTTCTTTTCCCGCACGACCGGTACGACCACTTCGGTGGGTATATGTTTCTAAATCGTCTGGAATAGAATAGTTTATAACATGAGTCAAATCGTGTACATCAAGACCACGAGCAGCGACATCGGTTGCAACCAACATGTTCAAATTCTTGTTACGGAATTTCTTCATCACATAGTCGCGTTGTGCTTGCGACAAGTCACCATGAAGTGCATCGGCATTATAGCCATCACTCATCAAATTGTCGGCAACTTCCTTCGTTTCCTCGCGAGTGCGACAGAACACGATTCCATATATATCAGGATAGAAATCGGCAATTCGTTTCAATGCCATATATCTATTCTTTGAGCTAACAATATATGCTTGATGAGAAACCGTAACGGCACCGGAATTCTTTGTACCTATCGTTATTTCGAACGGATCGTTCATATAGTTCGATGCAATTCTGCGAACTTCTGTTGGCATTGTTGCAGAGAACAACAATGTACGTTTTTCTTGTGGAGTTTGTTCAAGAATTGTATCCAAATCTTCTTGAAAACCCATATCAAGCATTTCGTCAGCTTCATCAAGAACAAGATTGCGAACTTGCGACAAGTCAACTTTCTTTCTCTTGATAATATCGACCAAACGACCAGGAGTAGCGACAACAATATGTACACCAGCCTGAATTTTCTTGATTTGGCGAACAATATCCGCACCACCATACACCGCAACTGTTTGCAATGGAAGATATTTACCAAAGTTCGTCAAGTCGCGTTCAATCTGAAGACACAACTCACGAGTTGGGCAAATAACCAAAGCCTGTGGCAATGATTTCTCATAATCAACTTGTGAAATAAGAGGAAGCCCAAAGGCTGCAGTTTTACCTGTACCTGTTTGAGCCAATCCAATTAAATCACGACTTTCTTGTAACAAGAAAGGAATTGCTTGACTTTGAATATCTGTTGGTTTTTCAAAGCCCATTTCTTTAATAGCCTGCAATACCTCATTCGATAGCAAGCCTGCTTCATCGTATAATCCCATATACATTATTTTATCGAACAGAACCGCCTGTTCATTACGGAAAGGAATTACACAAATCAGCGAATACGAGTCAGCAAGATGTAACGCCTTTCAAAAAAATATTTTATGCGTTCGCTAACGCTTCCCTAATTTTCGCTTCGATTTCGTTACGAAGTTCTTCGTTATCAGACAAAAGAGTCTTAACTGCATCACGACCTTGTGCTAGTTTTGTCTCACCATAACTAAACCAAGAGCCGCTCTTTTTGATAACATTCAATTCCACACCCATATCGATAATTTCACCGATAATAGAAACACCTTCACCGAACATAATATCGAATTCAGTGCTACGGAATGGAGGCGCAACTTTATTTTTTACAACTTTTACACGTGTTCTGTTACCTATTACACTATCGCCATCCTTAATTTGTCCGACACGACGAACATCAAGACGAACTGACGCATAATATTTAAGAGCATTACCACCCGTAGTCGTTTCAGGATTACCGAACATAACCCCTAACTTATCACGAAGTTGGTTAATGAAAATAACCGTCGTACTTGTTTTATCGATTACACTCGTTAATTTACGCAAAGCTTGTGACATTAAACGTGCATGAAGACCCATCTTTGAATCACCCATGTCACCTTCGATTTCTGCTTTTGGTGTAAGAGCTGCCACAGAGTCAATAACAATAATATCTATTGCACCAGAACGAATTAGTTGATCTGCAATTTCAAGAGCCTGTTCCCCATTATCAGGCTGAGAGATATACAAATTATCAACATCAACGCCGAGATTTTCAGCGTAAAAACGATCAAAAGCATGTTCCGCATCGATAAATGCAGCAAGTCCACCTTTCTTCTGTGCTTCCGCAATGGCATGTATAGCCAAAGTTGTTTTACCAGAAGATTCCGGACCATAGATTTCTATCACACGACCACGAGGATAGCCACCTATACCAAGCGCCATATCCAATCCTATAGAACCAGAAGGAATGCAAGGTAAATTTTCTACCACATGGTCACCAAGTTTCATAATGGCACCTTTACCATACGACTTGTCAATTTTATCGAGCGTCAACTGCAACGCCTTCAACTTTTCTGCCTTTAAAGCTTTTATATCTTGAGCTTCTGCCATGATTATGTATTTTTATTTTTTGCAAAGATAGTATTTTATTAGAAACGAACCGAGAGGGATTTTCGTTAATTTTTAGAAACATCAATAAGCAAATATGAACATCTATCAAATTGTACTCATTTTTGAAAAAATGTAAAGGTGAAGTTTACATTTTTTTAACTTTCACTCTAACATTGTATTTTTACAAGTATATTTTATTGCAAACTTCTGATAAAAAGAACAAAAGTGACATAACATTTAGAAGAAAAAATCCTGAAACATTTAAATTCTCAAAAATTATACTACTTTTGCAGTGGGGTAAGTCTTGTACGACCAGCTCCTGCTGAACCCCCCCAGATCCGGAAGGAAGCAAGGGTAGGCGGTTGTAGCGGTGCGATGCAAGGAGCTTACTCCTTTTTTATTTCTCTATATGGCCGAATATTTCAAACTATATAATGAAAACCCTAACGAACGAACAATCAAACAAGTTGTTGATATTCTTCGTGCTGGTGGCGTAATTATCTATCCAACCGATACTGTTTACGGTTTTGGTTGCGACATCACTAATCAAAAAGCCGTTGAACGAATTGCAAGAATAAAAGGCATAAAATTAGAGAAAGCGAATTTTTCTTTCATCTGTTACGACTTAAGCAATTTGTCGGAATACACAAAGGTTACCAGCAACCATGTTTTCAAAGTAATGAAGCACAATCTTCCTGGTGCTTTCACGTTTATTTTGAATGCAAACTCAAATGTTCCAAAGTTATTCAAAAGCAAGAAAAAAACAGTTGGCATTCGTATTCCCGACAACAATATTTGCCGTGCAATAGTAAAAGAATTAGGAAATCCTATTCTCACTACTTCAGTAAAAAGCAATGATGAAATTCTTGAATATCATACAGATCCTGAACTAATCAAGGACGAATTCGACAAACTTGTTGATGCCGTAATTGATGGCGGTATGGGGAAAAATATTCCATCTACCATTGTAGATTGCTCTAACGACGATATTGAAATCATTCGCCAAGGTGCTGGAGAATTAGAACTATAACGTTCGCGTTGCACGCAACATTTCGCGTTTTCCTATTGGACCATCTGTTCTTTCAACCTCGAAACCAACAGCCTGCAGTAACCGACGAACTTTTCCCTGAGCACAATAAGTTGTCATTACGCCTCCTACATTTATATGTGCAAACAAATGACGAAATATTGCCTCCGACCACATTGATTCCTGCTTATTTGGTGCAAAAGCGTCAAAATAAACAATATCGGCCATAGGAATTTCGGGCAAAGTCGTTAAATCTCCTTGAATTTTTGTCAAATAGAAATAATCGGTAATACGAGATTCTACATTCCATTCGCAATTATGAATGTCTGTAAATAGTTGTTCACTCTCTTTTCCAAACAAGGTCGTATAATTCAAGCAACTAACCTCTTCTGCTGACAATGGATATTTTTCGATTGAGATATAGTGCGTTTCTCGTTTTGTCCTTTGAGCCTCCAACGCTGTCATCAATGTGTTCAGGCCTGTACCAAAACCAACTTCAAACACAACAGGATTTTTCACCAAAGAGTGATTATACGCTTTTTCAATATAAATATGTTGAGCCTCCTGAATAGCACCATTTGTTGAATGATAATGTTCATCTAACTCATAGACATACAAGGTGGTAGAGCCATCCAAGGTTTTCTGTATAACACGTTTACCTTCCAACATATTTCTATTACATAAGAATTGTTTTTCTTCTCTTCACAAAATATTCCCACACAATAGAATGAGAATAAATCTGTTCATGAAATTTCTTATCTCCTATAGCAATGCGCTTTTCGTCCAACAAAGGAATAGCACGACGATATTCCCTATGAGCATGTAAGATTTCTTTTGCATTTTTCCAATCGGCATGAAACAAAAAATTCACGAAAGACAACGCATCCAATAATCTTCGTTTGAAAATAATTTGCTTATAACAATCATCAGGAAGATTTTTATGAAGCATATACAGATTGTTTCGGAAATTCAAAAAGGTTTTAAACGGATTTTCTTTTGGCAAGGATCCACCACCAACATGAAAGACTTCTGAATCATATATATATTGTATTGAATATCCTGCATTTTTCACTCGCCAACAGAAATCAATTTCTTCCATGTGAGCAAAAAAGTCATTATCTAAACCACCAAGTTTATGATATACAGAACTTTTCACAAACAAAGCCGCTCCCGAAGCCCAAAATATTTCACAATCCGAATTATATTGGCCTTCATCTTTTTCCACAACATCGAACAATCGTCCACGACAAAACGGATAACCATATTTATCAATAAATCCACCTGCCGCTCCTGCGTATTCGAATATATCGGGATTTACAAACGATTTTATTTTTGGAGCACAAACTGCAAGTTTCGGATTGTTTTCCATTTTTGATATAATTGGAGATATCCAATTTTTTCCGACTTGCACATCTGAATTCAATAACACATAATAATCTGCCTGAATCTGTGCAAATCCTTGATTGTATCCTTCTGCAAAACCATAGTTTTTATCCAAAACGATTACCGGACATTGTGGGAAATTCGTTTTTACAAACGAAACGCTATCATCCGTAGAAGCGTTATCGATGATATACACAACAGCTTCAGGAGAATTTTCTATGACATTTGGCAGAAATTTTTCCAACCACGACTTTCCGTTCCAATTCAATATAGCAACAGCAATTTGCATAATCTTTTATTTCTTTTCTAATTCCCGATAATGGTTTCGAGCAATCGGAGCGTAAAAACTATTTGAATAATTCGTCATCAACTTCTTAAACTTTTCCTTCGCTTGCTCTGTCTCACCTTTTTGCTCTAAATATACGGCAATTTCAAACAAAGCCCAATCGGCATAGATGTCATACGGAAAGTTTTGCTCTATTTCTGACAAATAAGCCACCCGTTTTTCCTCATCAGACAAAAGACCTGCAATAGTAGCCTTGCGTACAAGAATCTCATCTTCCAAAGAATGATGTGGGAAACTAGTTTTTACTGAATCATAACGAATAATTGCTTCATCGTATTGTTTCTGATACAATAATAAATCACCACGAGCAAAAATTTCCATTGCTGCCGTACTCGTATCAAGCGCAGTATTATCGGCAATTAGTTGCGCCAACGAAAGTGCATCGTTAGCAATCAATTTACTAGTACTTCCTTTTAGAACATCCAGCAAAGCCTGTGCATACAAAAATTTTCCCGTATAATACGCTATTTTTGCCTGCTGCAATTGGGCGGTATGTCCAATGTCATTATTCTTATAGCGAAGAGCTATTGATGCATATAACATATTCGCGCTCCAAACATCCCCAGAAAACAAATAACAATCAGCTAATTCTAATTCCAAAGCACTTTTTTTATTTGCAAAATTTGGATTGTCAATCCCCTTTTTCAATAATGCTATTGCAGAATCCGGTTTATTAAGATAGAACATTTTTATATGCGCAAGATTTTTCGCCACATCTACTTGCGAAGATGTATTTTGTAAATCCAAATACGCACGTTCATATTCTGCTTCCAAATCTATAATCTGTTGTAAATCAGGTTGCTTTTCGGACTGAAAAACCATCGAATACGACGTTTCCAATAATTTTTTTAAAGCGATCTCGTAATTATCCGCCATCGGTCCCTTTTTAACGACAAATGAGAAACAATCCGTTGCATAGACAAACTCTTTATTTTCCAACGCAATATTCCCCAGTTCCATCAACCGTTCTCCGTCTTCATCCAACTCCAAATCGAGATCTTTTGATAGTTCTATCGCTTTTTGAAAATCTTTTTCTTGTGTAATAATCCAAATGTACAATTCTTTAAAAACAACTACATCCTTCCCCTTCGAAATAACCAATTCCAAATCCTTTAAAAGTGTGTTTTTCAGACTTGAATTCTTTTGTTCATATAACACATATTGCAATTGGTTTTCAATAAAATCCAACTGACTTCCATTATTTTTCAGCAATGAAATGTAAGCTTCCGACAATTTTTTATAGTCACCCGAGCGCAAATAAATACCACTTAAATTTTGTACAATAGCAGCATTTTCCGGAAACTTCGATTGACCATTTTCATAAACAATTCGAGCAACGCTATCAACCTTGTTATCAAGGCAAGCCTTACCAAGCTCCATACAAAAGGCATACTCTTTTGAAGCTTTTTTCACAAGCTTTGTGTAAATTTCGTTTGCCTCCTTTGCATTCCCTACTTTTTGTAAAACAACAGCCTGTTTTACCTGATAATAAGCATTTTTAGGAAAACGTTTCGCTTGATCTGTTGCCACTTTTTCTGCATTTTTCCAATCTTGCAGAGCAACATAACATTGAATTACATAATCAAAATGAATTTGCGCATGGCTCTGGTCAAACAATTCTTGGTAAAGCGTAGCCGCTTTTTCATATTCTCCTTGAGAAAAATACAGAAGAGCCAATTGATTTGCATTATCCTTTCCCTGCGAAAAAGAAAAGACATAAAAAAAGGCAAATACTATGCAGAAGAAAACCTTTTTCACAAACAATAAAAAAGCGTATCTATGTATATAGACACGCTTTTGCAAACTTTATATGTTCAGTAGAAACTGAAAAGACTCAATTATTTTCTATGACGGAATTCGTCAGATACTGTTAATTTTTTTCTACCTTTTGCTCTACGTGCAGCTAATACTTTTCTACCATTAGCTGTAGACATTCTTTCTCTAAAACCGTGTTTGTTTCTTCTTCTTCTTACTGAAGGTTGAAATGTACGTTTCATCTTATCGTTGTTTTTATTAGTTCTACTTAATTCTATAAATCGGTGTGCAAAAGTACACGATTTATTTTAATAAAAAAATTTTTTATGGTTCAATTGGCAAATAAATGATTTTTTTTGTTTCAAAGAACGGTTCTGTATAGTAAGCACTGATAGGATAAATATGATATTTCTTAAAACCAGCCATTTCTTCATAGAAATCCCCACCTTTTATATATATGATACCATTACATAGCGAATTATTTACCACTGTACTCACATTTTTCTTTACCATTTTATAGAAATCAGGGAAAGCAGTAACAGCACGACTTACTATATAATCGTATTTATCCTTTAGCTCTTCTACACTTTTTTGTTGTGCAGTCACATTTGTCAAACCTAATTCATTGATAATATTTGAGGCGACAGTAATTTTTTTTGAGATTCTATCAATCAGTGTAAATTCAACCTTAGGAAACAAAATAGCAAGAGGTATTCCTGGCAAGCCACCTCCAGTTCCAACATCTAAAATACGACTACCTTGTTTAAAGTCAAAGAATTTAGCAATAGCCATAGAATGAAGAACATGATGTTCGAAAATATTATCTATATCTTTTCGGGAAATGACATTGATTTTTTCATTCCAATACTTATACAATTCGCACAAGGTCTCGATTTGCTCGTATTGTTTTTTAGTCAAATCCGGGAAATATTCATATAAAGTTTTATTCATTACCACTGTCTTTTAAAAGGATGGATTATATTTTGTATCTGTAACAAACCAATTTGAATAGGTAAATAAATATCGAACAATAAAGCGAAAATCCACAAACCTTTTTCTTTGAATCTGCGCAAATTCAAAAAAGAAATCAAGAAAAACAAAAACATTCTCACTCCCAACAAAATTAGAATTGGCAACATCATTGTTTTTGGTAAGAAGATGCAGAAAAGCAATGTACATAAATAGAACAACTCTCTAGATAAAGGCTCTAAACCCAACAATAATTTCACAAAGAAGCTATATTTTGGTGATGTAGTCAAATGTCTTCTTTTTTGAAATTTCCAATTTCTAAAAGACGAAACTTGACTTGAAAGAGTAAAACTATCACGATCTAAAACCATTGTAGTATTGGAATGATTCCCAACTTCCGAAACAAACAAATCATCATCACCAGACATTATATGATAATGAGCCGAGAACTTACTACTTTGATTATATACATTTTTCGTGTATCCCATATTTCTGCCTACGCCCATATACGGAATGCCAGCATGAGCAAACGACATATAATTCACTGCAATAGAATAAGTATCATAGCGAACGAGTTTATCCAAAAATCCTTTTTTAGGAGCATAAGCGCCATAGCCAAGTATCAATTCTTTTTTATCACGGAACTGTTGTTGCATTAAATATAGCCAACGAGAAGAGCAAGGTCGGCAATCTGCATCGATGAAAAGCATCACATCATTTTTCGCAGCCTTTATACCAACAGTAATAGCCAATTTTTTCCCATGCGAAAACTTCTCATCTTTTTTTATTGTTGAGACACGAAGGTTTTTATACTTTGCAAGATAATCGTTCAACACATATTCACTATCATCTTCAGAACAATCATTTACCACAATCACCTCAAAATCAGGATAATCTTGTTCGAGAATCAACGGTAAAAAATTACGAAGATTTTCCTCTTCGTTTTTTGCACAAACAACTACAGAAACAGGTACTGTAGGCACTTCAGGAAGTTTCTTGCGTTTTATCAGGCAAACTCTAAAATAAAAGAACAAATAATATACAATTTGGATACTAGCAACGACAATAAGAAGCGTGCAGAACCAAAATTCGATTGAAGAATATGATATTTCTATCATTGCGTGTGAGATTTTTCTGCAAATGTAATGGTTTGCAAAAACGACAATTCACTAAACGCAACAAATTATCAACAAGTTATTATTCCACGCCAAAGAAGCACTTATAATTTGCTAACGCCCACACCTTCAGTGTTTCTGCATCTTTTTGCGTCAAATAACCAATACACTTCTTAAACTCCTTGCGAAACAAGTCTTTGTCAAAACTCATTTTTGTCAAAATTTCATAACAATATTCCAGCATAATCATAAAATTTTAAAACTCGTATAAATATACGATAAACAAAACCGTTTGTCAACCTTTCTAATATTGATTTTTTCGTACGCAAATCTCGTACCACAAAATGCGAGTTACCCGTTTTTTCAAAAACAGGCACCCAAAAGTAGTTTTTAAAGGAAAAAACGAAACACCTATCAATTTAAAAGCAAAACACAATATTTGATTTCAATTCCAAACAACAAAAAGTCGTTTTAATTACATATTGTTATCATAAATCATACTTTTGATTCAAAAAAATCAAAAAAAATATCAAATTCTATTTCAAAATAAAACAAGAAAACATACATTTGCTTCAAAATTAAAAACAAACTATAATGACTGAAAACAAACAAAATGTGGCAGCTGTGAACGACATCGTAGTTCGCTTCACAGGAGATTCCGGCGACGGAATGCAATTAGCGGGAAATATATTTTCCACAATTTCAGCTACTGTTGGTAACAGTATTAGTACTTTCCCTGATTATCCAGCTGATATCCGTGCTCCGCAGGGATCTTTAACTGGTGTGTCTGGTTTCCAAGTACATATCGGTGCCGATCAGGTTTATACTCCAGGTGACAAATGTGACGTTCTTGTTGCAATGAATGCGGCTGCATTAAAAACGCAATATAAATATGCTAAGAGCAATGCCACTATCATTATCGACACAGACAGTTTCAAACAAGCAGATTTGGAAAAAGCACAATTCCAATCAGAAGATTATCTTGGAGAAATGGGTATTGATCCAGACAGAGTTGTAGCTTGTCCTCTTACCACTATGGTAAAAGAATGCTTAAAAGATTCTGGAATGGACTTCAAATCAATCGTGAAATGTAGAAATATGTTCGCGCTTGGTCTAGTTTGTTGGTTGTTTGATCGTGATACTACAATTGCTTTCAACTATCTAAAAGAAAAATTTGCGAAGAAACCAGGTGTTGCAGAAGCAAACATTGCTGTTATTCAAGCAGGATATGACTATGGTCACAACACGCATTCAACAGCACAAAACGTATATCGCATAGAGACTAAAGAAAAGAAGGTTGGTCGCTATATGGATATCACTGGTAACAAAGCTACAGCATACGGTATGATTGCAGCTGCGGAAAAAGCAGGTTTGAAATTATATTTAGGTTCATATCCTATCACACCAGCAACTGATGTCCTTCATGAACTTTCAAAACACAAATCTCTTGGTGTAACTACAGTTCAATGTGAAGACGAAATCGCAGGTTGCGCTTCTGCTGTTGGTGCTGCTTTTGCAGGTGCATTGGCTTGTACATCAACTTCAGGTCCTGGTATCTGCTTGAAATCTGAAGCAATGAACTTGGCAGTTATTATGGAACTTCCATTAGTTGTTCTTGACGTTCAACGTGGTGGACCAGCAACAGGTCTTCCAACAAAATCAGAACAAACAGACTTGCTTCAATGTTTGTTTGGAAGAAACGGTGAATCACCAATGCCTGTAATCGCTGCAACATCACCAGTTGACTGTTTTGATGCAGCTTACGATGCTTGTAAAATTGCATTGGAACACATGACTCCAGTTGTACTTATGACAGATGCGTATGTTGCAAATGGTTCAGCAGCTTGGAAACTTCCAAAACTTGCGGAATATCCTGCTATCAATCCTCCATTTGTAACTCCAGAAATGAAAGATACATGGACTCCATACCAACGTAACGCCGAAGGTTCTCGTTACTGGGCGGTTCCTGGAACAGAAGGTTTCACACACATTCTTGGAGGCTTGGAAAAAGACAACAAAACAGGAGCAATCTCAACAAATCCAGAGAACCATGATTTGATGACAAAACTTCGTCAAGAAAAAATTGACAAGATTCAAGTTCCTGATGTAGAAGTTATCGGTGATCAAGATGCAGAATTGTTAATTGTAGGTTTCGGTGGTACTTATGGTCACTTACACGCTGCAATGAACGAAATGCAAGCCGAAGGTAAAAAAGTTGCATTGGCTCATTTCAAATACATCAACCCACTTCCAAAGAATACTGCAGAAGTTCTTAAGAAATTTAAGAAAGTTGTTGTTGCAGAACAAAATATGGGACAATTTGCAGGTTGGCTTCGTATGAAAGTTGACGGCTTCACTCCATATCAATTTAACGAAGTTAAAGGTCAACCATTCGTTGTTGCGGAATTAGTAGAGGCATTTAACGAAATTTATAACAAATAAGAGGAGATAATAAAAATGGAATATACAGCAAAAGACTTTAAAAAAGGACAACCTCGTTGGTGTCCAGGATGTGGTGACCACTTTTTCTTGGCTTCATTGCAAAAAGCTATGGCAGAAATCGGAGTAGCTCCACAAGATACTGCAGTAATTTCTGGTATTGGTTGTTCTAGCCGTTTGCCACACTATATGGCAACATACGGAATGAATACTATCCATGGCCGTGCTGCAGCTATTGCTACAGGTTGTAAAGTTGCAAATCCAAAACTTACAGTATGGCAAATATCTGGTGATGGTGACGGACTAGCAATTGGAGGTAACCACTTCATCCATGCAAACCGTCGTAACATTGACCTTAATATGATATTATTGAACAACCGTATCTATGGTTTAACAAAAGGTCAATATTCTCCAACATCTCCTCGTGGATTTGTTAGTAAATCTTCTCCTTATGGAACTGTAGAAGATCCATTCCGTCCAGCAGAACTTTGCTTTGGTGCACGTGGACATTTCTTTGCAAGAGCCGTTGCGACAGATGCTGCAGGAACTGTAGAAATTCTAAAAGCTGCACAAGCACACAAAGGTGCTTCTGTATGTGAAATTCTACAAAACTGTGTTATCTTCAACGATGGTACTCATGCAAGTGTTTACAAACCAGAAGAACGAGCAAAAAATGCTATTTATTTGAAACATGGCGAAAAAATGGTTTTTGGAGAAAACAACGAAAAAGGCCTTGTTCAAGATGGTTTCGGAATTAAAGTTGTAACAATCGGCCAAGATGGTTACACTATGGATGATATCCTTGTTCACGATGCGCATTGCGAAGACAATACTTTGCAACTAAAACTTGCATTAATGGAAGGACCTGATTTCCCTATCGCACTTGGTGTGATTCGTGATGTTGATGCTCCTACATACAATGATGCAGTTGACGCACAAATCGAAGAAGTTTCAAGCAAGAAGAAATATCACAACTTCGAAGAATTACTTATGACAAATGACACATGGGAAGTTAAATAAATAACTCTCTCATCATTAAAAAGGGAATTTCAATATGAGATTCCCTTTTTTTATCTATATAATAATACATTATGAAACGTTTTCTTGTTCTTTTTAGCATAATTTACTTTAGTATATCTGCAACAGCACAAATAGCAAACAAATCAAGCAGAAAGCTATTATGGTACGACAATTTTGACAGCCTTAACACTGCCATGTGGACGATTGCCGACTATAGCGACCATTATGGTGAACCACAATTGTATAAGAAAGAACAAGTTTTTTGCAAAGACGGTTCTCTTTGCATTGTAATCCAAGACACTGTTGTTGATTGTCCAGAGAATATACAAATAAGCAATCCTGGCAGTTGTGGAACCTGCAAAAAAGGTAATCACGAATTCATCAGTGGTTGGATAGAATCGAAACCGAAATATGCGACTCAATATGGCTACATAGAGGCACGAATAAAAATGCCATACAGATTTGGACTTTGGCCTGCATTTTGGACTTTTGAGCAAACCACCAACAATGTAAATGCAGCAGAAATCGACATATTTGAAATGTTAGGATATAAACCTGAAAATGTTATAACAACAAACATACATATCCAATATCCTGACGGAAACATTTATTACAAACAAAAAGCCATACGAAAATTTACATATACCGATTGGCATACATACGCAATTTTATGGAATGAAAATGCGATAATCTGGTACGTGGATGGAAAGAAAATTAGAACAACAAAAAAACATGGAGTTATAGACCCTGTCCGTTTTATTTTTAATCTAGCAGTAACAAATAAGAACCACTATCCTACCGACAAAAATTTCAGCGACACTATGTTCGTTGATTACATACGGGTATTTGAAAAATAAAATTAGATTCGTTCAACAGATTGAGCTAAAATCCAACCTTCTTTTCCATTTCCTAATTGAACCTTATACCAACCAAACGCTTCGTCGGATATTTTCACTTTAATTCCGCCGTGTATTGTTGCTAAATCCATAGCCGTTGACATTGGTTCTGTTTTTATACTTGTTGTTGGCTCCATTACTATAGCATACTCATGAGATGTAAGTTCTGAATAACGAGATTGAGCAAAACAGAAAGAAATCAAACCAAACAACAAACCAAAAATCATTGAAAACAACGATAATTTTCGAACTAATAGTTTTTCAGCAAATAGGAATAAACACAAACAAACACAGAACAACAATAAGAAAAACAAAGTAAATCCAGCCCAAACATCGACAGAACATAATCGATATACTTTTTGATATATTCGAGGTAAAAATCCCAAAGACAAATGTTCTATATTGTCTGTTTGTTGTGCATAAGCAAATGCTAAGTTATGTTGAATATCCGAATCATTTGGAGCTAAAAGAGCAGCACGTTCGTAATTAACTATTGCTTTCGGCATATTTTCATATTTAAAATAAGCATTTCCTAAATTATACAGCAAAAACGCACTTTGTTGACCTTCTGCAAGTTTTTGTTCACAAAGATCTATCATTTGCTTATACTCCTTCGCCTTGTATAATTCGTTTATTTGTTCCGAAATCGACATAGCTGAATTACCTTGTGCCATAGACACAAGACCAACAACCATCAAAACTATAATAGAAAGTAAACGCTTCATTATTATTTCTTTTTTTGTTCAAATTTTTGAATAACCTCAGCAGCTTGCAAGAATAATTGTTCACGACCTTCTGCAGAAGAAGACGGTGCGAAACGAGCAAATTCACATTGGTGTATTACTTGTATCAATTCTTCAATTAATGAATCTTCAATGCCTTTTTGCATCAACGTTTCTTTTATCTTGTCGGTAGTTAAATCAATTTGTTCCAATGTAAATTTATCACCAATATATCCCCATAGAGCTTTTGCAATTTCATCATAGAATAAACCGATATTATTTTCATCAAGATACTTGCGTGCCGTTTTCAAGCGTTTTTGCGATTCTTTATTTGCACGCTTATTTTTCATTCGAGAGACATCGCTTTGCATACTTATTTGTCTGCGCATAAACAAAATCACAATAATAGTTGCAACAACAGACAAAAGCATCAACAACCAATATGTTGAACTTCTAAAAAAGAAAGATTGCTTTTTTTCTAATTGTAAATCACCAGTTTTTATAAATTGAATGTCATTGCTAAATTGTACATCTTCCTTGGTTACAGGAGTATAGTTTGAAACAACGCCACCGGAATTAGTCCCTTTGGTAACAGAGATTGTTATTGGATCTGTAGATAACATAGAATATGTCTTCGTTTCCGGATTAAAAACTTGCATTTTCACACTTGGAATTTCAAAACTACCTTCATGACGTGGAATTACAACATACTCAAAAGTTTTCGAACCTTTGTCGCCAGTAGAAGTTATGGAGAAATTGTCAACTGTTTTTGGATCATACACCTCAAAATCTTGTGGAAAAGCAATGACAGGTTTAGGCAACAACGATAGATTTCCCTCACCTTTTACAACAACTTTGAACGCAAATGCCTCATTTGCAGGAATGGTATTCACATCCGTAGTTGCCGACAAAGACATTTTTCCAACAGCTCCAGTAAACGAAGCATCTTTCCCGGCAGGGAATGGCTTCACCGTAATTGTAACCGGTTTACTTTCAAGTTTTTTACTTTCTATTTTTCGTTGTCCAAATCCCCAAAATCCAGTCGATACATATCCCGACACAATATCACAATTAACTTTAAAAGGAGATATTGTCATTTTACCTTCCTTTTGAGGGAATATAACAACTCGTTGGAATAAAATTGAATAATATTGTTTGCCATCAATAACTTCTTCTTTATAATCTAACTTCTGAGGTTGTTCCAACACACGCTTAAAGAATCCATTAAAATCAGGCAAAGTATAATCGTTTAATCCCGCAATATCTTTTTGAGTATATAATTTTATGGTTGCAAGAATGGGTTCACCAATGTAAGCCGATGTTTTATTAACAAACACTCGAGCAAAGACCTCATCGCTAGCAGAAGTTGGTTTTGGTTCATCGGTAGGAACCGCTTGTCCGCCACTATAAGTATTGCTACTACTCTGTTGATTATTTTGACTTGCAACGCCTGAACTACGATCAACGACCTCAACAGATTGTGATTTACTACTATATGTTTTGCCATCGATTTTTACTGTTGCTACAGGTATAGGATAGGTTCCTTTCTTTAAGGCACGGAATTGTCGAGTTTCAGTATAAGTATGCGATTTCGAGACTTGACCATTCACAATACTGATGCTACTACTTGAACCAGTTTGAGGTCTGCCAGAAGCTTGTATTTCATTACAAGTTTCTATCGAAAACATATTTCCAGGTTCTGTGTTTATAGAATAACGCACGTGGAAGAGAGCCCCCTCTTCTACTACTTTTGGAGCGCTAACAGTTATTGTTATATCTTGAGCAAACACACTCGATAATAACAACAGAAATATTGTAAAAAATATAGAGAATCGTTTCATTACCAGTTTTTATCGATATAGGAATTTTTCTTTTTATTCTTTTGTTGCAACATCATTCGTTGTTGCACAGCTTTATCATTATTTTCTATAGCATCAAGCAAAGCCTCGGCTTGTACAGTAGAAATTTGTCCTTTTGAATCTTTTTTATCCTGAGGATTTTCTTCCGATTGTTTACCCATTTGTGATTGTTGTTCTTTTTGGTCTTGTCCTTGTTGACCTTGGTTTCCTTGATCTCCGTTTTGTTTATCTTGTTGCTGTTTTTGGTCATCACCATTTTGACCAGACTGATTATCTTGATTTTGCTGATTATCGTCTTTATTATCGTTCTGATTATTCTTCTGATTTTTTTTATCATTCTTTTTTCCTTCTATCAATCGTTTTAGCTGTGCTAAAGAGGAATCAGACTCAAATAATTCACAACCACGTGAAACTGTATATAACGCTTGTTCTTGTTGATTTGCTACATATAACTGCGAAGAAAGGGTAAAATATTCTTGCGCTGTACGTTGCCCGTAACAAGTGACAACGATTCCTATAAAAAGTAATATGACAGCTAATTTTTTCATTATTCGTTTTTCTGTAATATTTCTACAACACCTTGTAATTTTTGAATAACATCAGAATATTGCGAAACAGTTTTATCCTTTTTCAATCCTTCTTCCAAAACAGTTAGGGCTTCTTTAAACTTACCTTGAGCCACAAAATCCATTGCTTTCTTTAAGCATTCTTTTGCAAACTCCGTAACTTTTGGTTTTTCTTCTTGTTTTTTATCTTTATTTTCATTTTCCGCATTTTGTTGCTTTTTCAACTCTGCTTGAGCTAAAGCTAAATTTATTCTCGTATCATCAGCTTTAGAATTTAGCAAAAGCGATTGTTTATACGCAACAACTGCTTTTTCATATTGTTCTTGCTGAAAATATACATTCCCAACATTATGGAACACATTTGACTTCAATATTTTATCATTAGTACAACGAAGAGCTTTTTCGTAAGCTTCATTTGCCAAGATATATTTTTGCATTTCGCACAAAGCATTTCCAAAATTATACCAAGCATCAAACGATGTTGAATCCAACTGACAAGCATGTTTATATTGTACTGCAGCATTTCGGAAATCTCCCTTGGAATAAAAAGAATTTCCTTTTTCCAACAACGGACGATTATCCGTTTGAGAGAAACAATTTGTTCCCAACATCAATACAAACATTAAAAATATGTACTGTCTTATACTCATTTTTTTGCCCCTATTCTCAAATTGAAAACATTTATATCCTTTAACCAATGATTTTTTCGTTCTAAGACAAAGAAATCTATAATTAAACAGACAAGACCTAACAATAAAAATATTTGGAATCGTTCATTATACACAGAGAAGTCTTTTGACTCAAAATCGCTTTTCTCCATATCATCCAATGCACGCAATATAGGAGAGAACTCTTCTCGCGAATAAATTCCACCACCTGCTGCTGCAATTTCTTGCAACATTTGTTCATTCAATTTAGTAGTAACAGGACTTCCATTCCTATCCATCAAAAAATTTGTTTGTCCATATTGATTTCGAATAGGAATAGGAACACCCGAAGTCGTTCCCATACCAACCGTATGAATCACCACACCTTTTTCTCTTGCTTGTTTTGCCATTGCAACAGCATCATCTTCATGATTTTCGCCATCACTAATAACAATAATAGTTTTCGCTGTTTTTTCGTTTCCCGAAAAAGAACGCATACACTTCGATATTGCTGCACCTATTGCCGTTCCCTGTTTGTCCATCATATTAGTACTAATATTCTGCAGGAATAATTTCGACGCCCCAACATCTGTTGTCATTGGCAATTGAATATAGGCATCACCAGCAAAAGTTATTATGCTAACTTTATTTTGATCAAGTTTATTGATGATTCGCTGAATAGAAAATTTTGCTTTCTCTATTCTATTTGGTTTAATATCCTCGGCAAGCATACTATTGGAAACATCCAAAGCAATGGCAATCTCAACACCTTTCTTCTTTATGTTTTGTTTTTTTACACCATATTGCGGACGCGACCATGCAATAATCAGAAAAATCGAAGCTAATACCAATAATGAAAACTTCACAAACTTTCGAAAAGGAGAATAATCCGGAATAAGAACCGACAATTTATCCTTATCGGCAAAAGCCAACAAGCGTTTACGTTCAATTAAGAAAAATACAATTCGAACGACAATAAAGACTCCAACACCTATTAACGCATATAAGTGTTCAGGAAAAGCAAACCGAAAAACTGCTTCGTTCATCATTATGGAAATCGTTTACAAATTGTTTGAGACAAGATACAATCCAACGCCAACAAAAGAAGCGCTAAAAGAACAAATGGCATAAATTCATCTTTCTTTTGAGTGAATTTATAGTCTTCTATTTTTGTCTTTTCCAACGAATCTATCGTTTCGTAGATTTTTACCAATTCTTTCTTATTTGTTGCACGGAAATATTTACCATCCGTCATTTTAGCAATTTTAACCAACGCAGTTTCGTCAAATGTATTTGGAATCATTTGAGTTCCATATTGTGTAGGATACGGAACCTCACCATTTCGTCCGACCCCTATCGTATAAACACGGATTCCGTATTTTGCAGCAAGTTCCGCAGCCGTAAGAGGTTCTATTTCACCACTATTATTATCGCCATCGGTAAGTAAAACAATGACCTTACTTATTGCCTTACTATCTTTTAAACGATTTACAGCAAGCGCCAGTCCCATACCAATTGCCGTTCCATCCTCCAACATTCCACATTCTAGATTATCAAGCAAGTTTAATAGTGTTACATGGTCGGTTGTAAGTGGACATTGGGTAAAACATTCTGAAGCAAAAACAACAAGTCCCATTCTATCAAACGGTCTATTATTTATAAAATTTGCCGCAACATCCTTCGAAGCTTCTATTCTATTTGGTTTTAAATCCATCGCCAACATACTCGAAGAAACATCCATAGATAAAACAATATCAACTCCGTATGTTGTAGAATCCGAATAAGTATCAACAGAAACTGGTCGAGCTAAAGCAATAATTACACAAGCAGAAGCAATCAAGCGTAACACAAATGGAACATGAATGCAATATTGCTTCCATGTTTTTGGGAGCATATCAACATCCTGAGAAGACGAAAAACGAACTTGTGCGAATAAATCCGTATATTTCCATACATACCAAGCTACAATAGGTATAGACAACAAGAACAACCAGAAATATTCTGGATTCTCGTACACATAGTATTGTATGTTCGTTAAAGCCTCTTTCATTTTCCTTCAGCTTCCGTAAACCTTTGAATAAGATATTTGCTTTCGTTTATACAAAACAAAGACAAGCCATAATGCAGATTGCCTGTTTCTACCGTTGGTTTATGTTTTGCAAATTTCACAAAATCTGCTTCTCTCAATATTATTTGCAAATTCTGAATAACCGACAATGGAACCTTGCCACTTGTCATTATTTCTTGTATTAATTCATCCGATGTTTTCTCAAATGTATCAATATCAAGGACTTCGCCGAAATAAGATCGTAATATATTCGTCAACTCTGTATAGAATGACTTATATTCATCCTTTTCACAAAGATTCATGGACTTCAATTCTTCTAATTCTCGTAACGCTCTAACATCTGCTTGTTCACGGAATTCCTTCTTCACTAAAAACGACGTTTTGTCACGCCTTTTCCAGATAGTCCAGGCTACAAATACGAGTAAACCTATAACAAGTAAAATAACTATTACCCAAATAATTGTAGATACATAATCTTTAAATGAATACTGTGGAACTTGTATCGGTTTTAGAGGTTGTAAAGTCGTTGTACTGTCTATTGCAATTGTTTGTACAGACAATTGTACAGGGTTAGACCAAACCGTATCGTTTCCATATAAAAATGGACCTATCACAAATGAATATTCCCCTTCGTCGAAACAACTTATAGTAACTACAGTTTGCAACTTTCTTTTATCTTTATCATTTGCTTGTACTGTATCGAACGAAAAAGGTTCTACAACCACAATATTTTTTGACAATTCTTTGCCAAATTGCGGTAAAACCAATGTATTTTGCTTTCTATACTCTATAGAAAGAGTAAGATTTCTTTGCTCGCCAATAAGCATTTGCGTAGAATCAAGCACCGCATCAACTTTTATTGTTTGGGCAAAAGTCGATGTCGTCACCAAAAGACAAAATAATATGATTCGAACGATTTTCATATATGGCGTCTTTTAAATAAATTCATCAAGGGACGTACAAAATCTTCATCACAAGGTATCGAAGTATATTCCACGCCAGATTTCATAAATGCTTCATCTAATTGTTGCATTCTGGTCTTATAATGATTTTCGAATTGTAAACGAGTTGCCGAGCTACTCGTATCAACCCATTTCTGTAAACCAGTTTCAGAGTCAACCATACGAATCAATCCAACATTCGGAAGACTTGACTCCATTTTATCGAAGACACGAATTGCCACAACATCGTGTTTTCTATTTGCAATGGAAAACGGATCTTGTAAAGAATGGTTATCATTAAAATCCGATATTACGAATGCCGTACAACGACGTTTAATCATATTGGTAAAATATTCCAAAGCAAGCGGAATATCAGTTCCTTTACTCTCGGGTTCAAATTCTAGCAATTCACGTATAATTCGTAAGATATGTTTACGACCTTTTTGTGGAAGAATAAGTTTTTCAACTTTGTCGGTAAACAACAAAACACCAATTTTATCATTATTTTGAATAGCTGAGAACGAAAGCGTTGCTGCAATTTCTGTTATCAATTCCCGTTTAATTCTAGTACGAGAACCTATACCTTGCGACCCACTAATGTCTATCAGTAACATAACGGTCAGTTCGCGTTCTTCTTCAAACACTTTTACATACGGTTTATGAAGACGAGCTGTCACATTCCAATCTATATCACGAATCGCATCACCGTATTGATATTCACGAACTTCACTAAAAGCCATACCATGTCCTTTGAAAGAACTATGATACTCTCCCGCAAAAATATTTTGAGAAAGACCACGAGTCTTTATCTCAATTTTTCTGACTTTTTTTAGTAATTCGCTTGCTTCCACGATCAACCCAATAGATTATTATGGCACATCAACAGCATTCACAATTTTTGTAATAATATCTTCCGCAGAAACATTTTCGGCTTCAGCCTCATAGGTCAAACCTATTCTATGACGAAGCACCGAATGACAAACAGCACGAATATCTTCCGGAATCACATAACCACGGCGTTTTATAAATGCGTATGCCTTTGCTGCCTTTGCCAAACAAATTCCTGCACGAGGAGAACAACCAAAACTTATGAATGGTTTCAATTCATCCAATTTGTATTGCTCAGGATAACGAGTTGCAAATACTATATCTACAATATATTTTTCTATTTTTTCGTCCATATAAACTTCAGAAACAATAGAGCGTGCTTTTATAATGGCATCTGTCGAAGCAACTTGATTGGCTACCGGACTAATTTTCTGCAAGTTTTGACGAATAATAAGTTGTTCTTCTTCTTTCTTTGGATAACCAACAACTATCTTCAACATAAAACGGTCAACTTGAGCCTCAGGAAGCGGATAGGTTCCTTCTTGTTCTATAGGGTTTTGAGTTGCCATAACCAAGAAAGGTTCTTCCAATTTATACGTGTCGGAACCAATAGTAACTTGTTTTTCCTGCATAGCTTCCAGCAACGCACTTTGTACTTTTGACGGAGCACGGTTTATTTCATCTGCCAATATGAAGTTAGCGAAAATCGGCCCTTTTTTCACTACAAAATCTTCATTTTTTTGACTGTAAATCATTGTACCAAGCAAATCGGCAGGCAACAAATCAGGCGTGAATTGAATTCGACTAAACGATGCATCTATTGTCTTTGCTAATGTATTTATCGCCAAAGTCTTAGCCAAACCAGGGACACCTTCCAACAATATATTTCCATTCGACAGTAAGCCTATCATCAACCCTTCTACCAACTCCTTTTGACCCACAATAACTTTTTGCATTTCATTGGTAATCACATCTACAAACGCACTTTCTTGTTGAATCCTATTGTTCAACTCCATAATGTCGATATGATACCCACCATTGTTTGCTATATTTTCAGTCATAGTATCTTAATTTGTTACTTTTTTCAAAAAACCGAACGAAATTACAAAATCGTCACACTCTTTGAACATATTTTTTTCAAAATTATTGTTTACAAACGAATATTCTGCAAAAAAGTTCCACGCTTGATTAAATTTATATTTGAAAATGATTTTTTTCCAGTATTTTTGTCAACAAATAAATGGTCATTGAGATATGGAACGAAAACTAAGTACAATCGGAAGGCACTTAATTCGAATCAAAGTACTGCAAATGCTTTATGCATACAACAAAACAGAGAACCCAGACTTTGAAGTTTTTTACAAGCAATTAGAACTCAGCCTAAAGAAATCGTACGAACAGTACCTTATGTTCTTGCTAATTTTAGCAGAACTTCGCAGTTATGCCGAATTGCGTATCACTCAAATACAAGACCGTCAATTAAAAAATGAGGCAGAATGGCAACGCCTTGTTCGACTTGCAGAAAACAAAGTCCTCAAACAATTAGAAAACAACGCAGACTTTGTTTCTCTTATTTCTACAGAAAAACTTTCTATCGAAAACTACAAAGTTGCATTCAAAGAAATATTCAACACGATTATTTCTTCGGAATTCTACGATGAATATATTGCTACAGAGCAAAGCTACGAAACAGACAAAATGTTCGTACGCACAATATTGAATCAAGTTATTGCAGAAACAGAATCGTTATTTGATTCATTTGAAGAATATTCAATATTCTGGAACGATGATGTTGACAATATTATTTCTTTCGTAGAAAAAACAATCAAGGGATTTACAGAAAAGAATGATGAAGGAGGAATTATCTATCCTATGTTTGCCGACAAAGACACACACGATTTCGGTTACGCTCTTTTCACCAAGTCTATAAAATTATGGGATACGATAAAACCATACATAGACAAGAACTTAAGCGACAACTGGACATTTGATCGTGTAGCCGAACTCGACATTATCATAATGCAACAAGGTGTTGCCGAAATGATTGCTTTCCCTGAAATTCCAATTCCTGTAACAATGAATGAATACATCGAATTGGCAAAATGGTACAGCACCGAAAAGAGTGGTCACTTTATCAACGGAATTATGTACAAAATTTCCGATGATTTAAAGAATGACGGAGTTATCAAGAAAAAAGGTAGAGGTTTAATAGAAAAGCAATAAAATGAAGCGAATAGTAAGTATCATATTTGCAGCATTAGCACTTTGTTCAGCCTGCAAATCGAATTCGAATAACGAATCTAACAACCAAGCAGATACCATTGCCGCAATAACATTCGACAGCAAAAATTATCAGTTTGGAGAAATTGTCAAAGGTGAAGTCGTTGAACATACATACACTTTCACAAATACAGGAACTATAGATCTACTTATACAAGAAGTTGATCCTTCGTGCGGTTGTACAACACCAGAATGGACAAAAGAGCCTATTGCCCCAGGAGAAAAAGGGAAAATTCGAGTAAAATTCGACACTCAACATCAAAGTTACGGTAATAAACAAAAACAAGTTTCTGTTTATTCAAACACAAGTCCTTCAAGAAACATCTTGCAATTCTCAGCGGTTGTTGTCGAACAATAAAGTTTTTTAACTTACATATACAATGATTACATTTATTTCTGCTATTATAGCGTTGATACTTGGTTACATTTTATATGGAACCTTAGTAGAAAAAATCTTTGGAATTGATGCCAACAGAGAAACACCAGCTTACACAAAACAAGATGGTGTTGATTTTTCTCCTATGCCGTTATGGAAAGTATTCCTAATCCAATTTTTAAACATTGCAGGTACCGGTCCTATTTTTGGAGCAATTAGCGGTATTCTTTTCGGACCTGCCGCATATTTGTGGATTGTTCTTGGCTGTGTTTTTGCTGGTGCCACACACGATTTTCTTTCTGGAATGATTTCACTTAGAAAAGGTGGTGCATCTTTACCTGAAATCGTCGGAGACGAACTTGGAACGGGCGTGAGACAAGTTATGCGTATATTTTCTTTACTCCTTATGGTTATGGTTGGTGCAGTTTTCGTTACCACACCAGCAGGACTTTTATCTGGAATGACTTCAGATTGGGGATTTTTTGGAACTAAAGAATTCTGGTGCACAGTAATTTTCTGTTATTACCTACTTGCAACACTTCTTCCTATCGATACTCTTATTGGAAAGATTTATCCTCTTTTCGGCATCGCACTTTTAATTATGGCTGCAGGTGTTTGTTTAGGCATATTCACAACAGAAGGAAATATGCCTGAAATCACAGAAGCATTTCATACTCATCATCCTAAAGGCTTACAGATATTTCCATTTTTATTCATCACTATTGCCTGTGGTGCAATCAGCGGATTCCATGCCACACAAAGTCCTATGATGGCTCGTTGCTTAAAAAATGAAAAATATGGAAAACCTGCATTCTACGGTGCAATGATTACCGAAGGCTTTGTTGCACTTATCTGGGCTGCCGCTGCAATAAAATTCGCAGACGGAAGTTCTGCTGAATTAGCGAACAAAATGTCAGGAAACCCTGCAAACATCGTAAACTTCATCTGCAATGATTGGATGGGACGTATCGGTGCAATTCTTGCAATTCTCGGTGTTGTAGCTGCCCCTATTACCTCTGGCGACACAGCACTTCGTTCTGCACGACTAATCACTGCCGATTTCCTAAATTTTCCTCAAGATAAAGTATGGAAACGAATGGCCATCTCGCTTCCTTTATTTGCAATTTCAGCGGTTCTAATGTTTATCGACTTTGCAGTTCTTTGGAGATACTTCGGATGGTTCAACCAAACATTATCAATATTCACACTATGGGCAATAACGGTTTACTTATACCGTAACAACAAATGTTTTTATATAACCCTAATACCGGCAATTTTTATGACTGCTGTATGTAGTACATACATAATAATGGCTCCAGAAGGGTTTGGTTGTTCTGCTATGATAGGATATTCTATTGGTTTAGTTTTCACAATTGCATTATCAACTGTCACAATTGTATATATGCGCAAACGCAAAAATCAAATTGACATCTATAATGGAAATGCAATCTAAAATACAAGAATACCTAAAACGAACAGGATTTAAGGAGTTTACACCAAAAGCATTCCTATTCGATATGGATGGTGTATTGTATGACTCAATGCCTTTCCACGCTATTGCCTGGAAACAAGCATTGGCTAATGTCGGTGTTATATTTGACGAATACACTGTTTATCTAAACGAAGGGCGTACGGGAAAATCGACGGTTAACGAAGCTTTTGAAAAACAATTCAATAGAACCGCCACCGACGAAGAAATTCAAAACATATATAATGATAAAGCGGCGATTTTTAGTTCTATATCAGAAACACGTCCAATGCCATACGCTAAAGAAGTTTTGAATCTACTACATGAAGCCGGAAAGAAAATCGTATTAGTTACAGGAAGCGGACAAAAAAGTCTTCTTTCAAAACTTAATGAAACATATCCTGGCATATTCAACAGCGATAATATGGTGACTTCGTTTGATGTTAAATACGGAAAACCAAACCCAGAACCGTACTTAATGGCCTTACAAAAAGCTAATGTTGCACCTAACGAAGCCGTAGTTATAGAGAACGCACCATTAGGAGTACGAGCTGGTGTAGCTGCAAATATTTTCACTTTTGCTCTAAACACAGGTATTCTACAAGATGAAGTTTTAGCCTGCGAAGGAGCAAATGTCGTATTGCCTTCTATGCAAGATTTTCACGAAATTCTTCCTGAATTATTACAAATATAACAATGCAAGAATTTATAGAAGTTATCGGTGCTACCGAAAACAACTTAAAAAATATTTCTCTTCGTATCCCTAAAAAGCAAATTACTGTTGTTACAGGATTATCAGGTTCGGGAAAATCATCTTTAGTACTTGATACTATTGCCGCAAAATCAAGAAGAGAATTAAATGACACATTTCCGTCTTTCGTGCAACAATATTTACCTAAATACGGAAGACCACATGTTGACCGCATAGATAACTTGCCCATTGCCATTGTAATTGAACAAAGAAAACCAACAACAAATTCACGTTCAACGGTTGGAACATACACCGACATTTACGCTTTGCTACGATTGTTATTCTCCCGAGTTGGGAAACCGTTTGTCGGTTACTCCGACTCCTTCTCCTTCAATCATCCTGCAGGCAGTTGTCCACGGTGCTCCGGTTTAGGAGAAATACGAGAACTTGACATCCATAAATTGGTAGATTTCGACAAGTCCTTAAATGACGAAGACACTATTCATTATATTGCATTTGGGAAAGGCGGATGGCGCTGGATTCGATATGCTCATAGCGGTTTATTTGATCTCGACAAAAAAATAAAAGATTACAGCCCAGAAGAATTAGAGTTATTTCTAAATTCTCCACAAATCAAATTAAAAAATCCACCACAGAATTGGCCTAAAAGTGCTAAATACGAAGGACTTATTCCTCGTATGTATCGAAGCATCATAAATTCAGAAGAAGGACTACTTCACGCAAAAGTTCTTGATCCAATGTTACGAATGGGAACTTGCCCGGACTGCGGAGGTTCACGATTAAACGAAACCATTCGTTCTTGTAAAATTCAAGGTGTAAACATAGCCGATGTTTGTAAAATGTCCATTTCGGAAGCAAGAACTTGGATGGAATCCATAAACGACAAACTTGCAGAAGACATCAAAAAAAATACCATAGAACGACTTTCTGCCTTGGAAGAAATCGGACTTGGATATTTAACACTCGATAGAGCTATCGGCACATTATCTGGAGGAGAAGCACAACGATGTAAAATTGCAAAATACATCAACTCATCTCTCTCTGATGTCCTATATATATTAGATGAGCCCAGCGTTGGGCTACACAACCACGATATTTTATTGATGCAGAAATCCGTACAAAAATTAAAAGGACACGGGAATACTGTAATTTTGGTAGAGCATCATAAAAATATGATAGAAATTGCCGACCATATAATAGATATGGGCCCTGGCGCTGGTGCAAATGGAGGCACGGTTCTATTTGAAGGGAAATACGAGGACTTACTGAATAGTAATACCTTAACTGGCACAATGCTAAAAAGTTCAAAAACTATCAAAAAGAACTTTAGAAAACCAACATCTTATTTTCGTATAGAAAACGCAAACACTCATAATCTAAAAAACATACAAGTAGAACTACCACTAGGAGTAATGACAGTAATTGCAGGTGTTGCCGGCTCCGGGAAATCATCTCTTATGGAATCGTTCCGAAACGCCTATCCAAATCCTAACGACATCGTTTATATCAGTCAAAAAGACATAGGAATCAGCCTTCGTTCTACACCTGCAACATATTTAGATTTTGCCGACGATATACGAAAACAATTCGCTAAAGAAAATAAATGTAAAGTGGATATGTTTTCTTTTAACGGGAAAGGTGCTTGCCCTGTTTGTCAAGGAAAAGGCGTTATTGTTTCCGATATGGCTTTTATGGATTCTATAGAAACCACCTGCGAAGCATGTAACGGACTACGATACTCACAAAATGTTCTTTCCTATAAACTTAAGAATCAGAACATTGCCGAAATAATGGATTTAACTGCAGAGAAAGCTTATTCATTTTTTAAAGACACCTCCATTGCAGAAAAAATCAAACCATTACTTGATGTAGGTTTGGGATATCTGCATTTAAATCAATCTCTATCAACACTTTCGGGCGGAGAACTACAGAGAATAAAACTAGCTTCGTTCTTACTAGAAAAAGGAAAAATTTTCATACTCGACGAACCGACCGACGGACTACATCTCAAAAACATAGATCAACTGATTCATCTATTTGAAAATATGATAGATACAGGAAACTCTATTTTTTTAATAGAACACAACATTGAAGTTATTAAATCTGCTGACTATATTATTGAACTTGGCCCCAATGGAGGAAATCAAGGAGGAGAAATTATCTTTTGTGGAACACCTGCAGAAATGTTAGGCTCGAAGACATCCATAACAGCGCCATATTTACAATAACAGGCGTTTTTATTTAAGATTATAATCAGATTTTCCCCTTTCACGAAAAAGTTGAATGAATTATTCACTTTTACAATGAAAAATAATATATTTGCGAAAAGACTATTTGTGGGAAAATTAATCACATATTATTCTCGACTTGCATTGATTCTTGCAATCAGCATTGCAACAGTATGTAGTTGCACTCCCGACGAGAACGAAAAACTAATTGTGACACGCAACGATTCCACTTCATACAGTCTTGGTGTTGCTTTTGCAAAAAAAATACCTCAAAATCTTAAAGACAACAAAATCGAATCTGTTGATATCGAATATTTTATACAAGGCATCAATGACTATTTCGATTCTTCGACAAAAGTAAAATTACCTGAAGAAGACATAAATAGAATTGTAAGTGCAGTTTTCGGGAAACAGTTCAAAGAGGAACAAGCTGCATATGTAAAAGAAAACGAGCCAAACATAGAAAAAGGTGACTCATATCTTTCAGCAAACAAAAAGAACAACAACATCGTAGAAATAAAACCTGGACTACAATACAGAATTGTTGATCTCGGTTGGGGAAAGCTTTCGCCACTCGTTACCGACACAATTTTTATAGCATTTAAAGTTTACACAACAAGTAATCGATTGGTTTATTCTTCGGATGTGACAAAACTTTATTTAGGTTCTGCTATACCAGCATTACAACAAGTCCTTCCACTTATAAAAACAGGAGGAAATGTCAAGATTTTCACTTCACACGAATATGCGTATGGATCAACTGTTTACAAACAAGATTTAGTAAAACCATACGAAGCATTAGTTTTTGACGTTACACTCAAAAAAATAAAGCTTAATTCCGAACGTTTAGCGGAATACAACAGGCTTGTACAATTAGATTCTTTAAAACAACAAAATTAATTATAACAAAATCAAATGAAATCATTTATTAAAACAGCGGGCATACTTTGCATTGCAGCAAGTCTATTTTCTTGTAATAATAAGAAAGACGTAAAACTTGAAACTTTAGAAGATAGCGCAAGTTTCGTACTTGGATTCCAAAGTGCAGCAATGTGGGCTCAAAGAGGTGTTGACACAATAAATTCAGCTGCGTTCCAAGCAGGTTACGAAGCATTTGACATTGACGAACAAGCAATGCCGCTAGGAATGGAGCAAGAAGAATATATGAATCTTATGCAACGTTTCAGCGAAGTGCTTCAAAATCGCTACCTTGAAAAATTCAAACCAAACATCGAAAAGGGTGAAAAATTCCTAAACGAGAACAAAAACAAGGCTGGCGTTATCACTACAGCAAGTGGTCTTCAATATGAAATCACAAAAGAAGGAACCGGAGTAAAACCAAGTTTGTACGACACAATTTATGTAAACTATACGGGAACATTACTTGACGGAACTACATTCGATAGTTCTGCTGGTACTCCAATAGCACTTCCTCTTATTCCAGGAGCATTAATTCAAGGTTGGATAGAAGCCTTCCCTCTATTCTCTGTTGGTACAGCAGCTAAACTTTATATTCCTTATGATTTAGCTTACGGGGAAGATGGAAACCAAGCCATACAACCATTCTCAACTCTAATATTCGATGTTGAGCTTATAAAAGTTGTAAAAGGAAAAGCACCTGAACAACCTCAAGGAATGCCTCAATTTGAAATTCAATAAAAAACTTGACAAAACAATAAAAGTTCGTATGTTTAGGCATACGAACTTTTTATGTATATACAATTAGCGAATCTGTAGCTAACACGAATGAAAAAAATAGTTTTTATTATTGCATTGTTTGGTTTGTTCTCTTGTTCAAAAGAAATTAAGGACGGACCTCACATTTATTTCAGCAATAAAGCCTCCATTCCAGACACTATAGAACCAAAAACTATTGTTCCTTTTGACATAACGGCAATTGGGAATGGATATAAAGTAACACGTACACAATTATTTGTGAACCAAACAGAGTTCTTTGACACAAGTTTTGCTGCCAAAGATTCTATCACTTTACATTGGGAGATGGATTTCTCTGGACGTACAAGAACACAAAATGTAACAATTCGTGCAACCGACGAAAACGAAATGATTGCAACACAAACTTTGAAACTATTTGTGAAATGAGAAAACATATAATTCTTTTTATATCTCTATTGTTTCTTTCTACTTTCTATAGTTGTCAAAACAAGCCAAAGAAAGTCATAACAGCCGAAGACATTCGAAAATACGAGGAAAGAAACATTGAGATAAATAAAGAAATTGTTAAACTAAAACAAGATACCATTCAACAATATATACAAGACCATAACCTCACTATGACGAAGTCAGGTAGCGGTCTTTGGTACTCTATATCAAGAGGGAACGATACAACTTCTATAAAAACTGGAGACCTTGTAAAGATTGCATATACAGTCACACTGCTAAATGGTAAATTTTGTTACTCTTCGGATTCTACCGGACAAAAAGAGTTTAAAGTGGGACAAGGCGGCGTTGAATCAGGATTAGAAGAAGCTATTTTGTTGATGCACAAAGGCGACACTGCAAACTTGATAATTCCACCACATCTCGCTCATGGTCTTATTGGAGACCAACAAAAAATACCAGTTTTAGCAATTTTGAAATACAATGTAATTGTTACAAATCATTTACCTCGAAAATAACCTAACACACAAATATATTTTCTTAATTTTGCACCCAATAAAACAGTTTATATGAAAAAGAACAAATGCTCATTTTGCGGGCGTAGCGAAGACGAAGTTCCATTCTTATTAACCGGCATTGATGGTTTTATTTGTAGCGACTGCGTAACTCATGCTAACGAGATTCTCGGTCAAATAAAACCAAAGTCAAAACATTCAGCAGCAAAGAAAGATTTCTCAAAAATAAAACCTGTTGACATAAAAAAACATTTAGATGAATATGTTATCGGACATGATGATGCAAAAAAATCACTTGCTGTTGCAGTTTATAACCACTACAAACGTATTTCGCAAGAAAAATCGGATGTTGACATTGAAAAATCAAACATCATTCTTGTTGGCGAAACTGGTACAGGAAAAACACTATTAGCAAAAACAATTGCAAAATTCCTAGACGTACCCTTTGCAATTGTTGATGCAACAGTATTGACAGAAGCTGGTTATGTTGGAGAAGACATTGAAAGTTTGCTTGTACGATTACTACAAGCTACAGACTATGATGTAGAACGTGCGGAACAAGGTATCGTTTTCATTGACGAAATCGATAAAATAGCTCGCAAGGGAGACAATCCATCTATCACCCGCGATGTTTCCGGTGAAGGTGTACAACAAGGTTTACTAAAATTATTGGAAGGATCTGTTGTAAATGTTCCACCACAAGGTGGTAGAAAACATCCTGACCAAAAGATGATTCAAGTAAATACAAAAAACATTCTTTTTATTTGCGGAGGAGCATTCGAAGGTATCCAAAAAATTATAGCACGACGAATGAACACTCACACCGTAGGTTATGGAATGAAGGAAAAGAATAAAGCTATAGACAAAAACAATTTTCTTCAATATATTGTACCACAAGATCTTAGAGCATTCGGCCTAATTCCCGAAATAATAGGTCGTCTTCCTGTTCTAACACATCTAAATCCACTAGACAAAGAAGCATTACGAAACATTCTTACCGAGCCAAAAAATGCTATCATAAAACAATATGTGGAACTATTTAAAATTGATGGTATAAAGCTTACATTCGACGACAGTGCTTACGAATATATTGTGGACAAAGCTATTGAATATAAATTAGGAGCACGTGGACTTCGTTCTATTTGCGAAGCTATCATGCTTGATTATATGTACGAAGCACCTTCGAAAAAAGAAAAACAACTAACAATCACGAAAGAACTAGCGGCTGAAAAATTCTCTAAAACAGAAGTAACCTTATTATAAATAACCTCGTATGAATTTCAAACTAGTAAAAAAATTAAGCGAAACTGCTGGACCTTCAGGATTTGAAGATAAAATCCGAGCTGTTATATCCGAAGAAATCGCTTCATATGTTGATTCCGTTTCTACCGACAACATGGGAAACCTAATCGCATTTAGAAAAGGTTCTTCAAACAAGAAACTAATGATTGCCGCTCACATGGACGAGATTGGTTTCATTGTAACTCACATAGATGACAACGGTTTCTTAAAATTCACTACACTTGGTGGATTTGACCCAAAAACTTTAACAGCACAACGCGTTATTGTACATGGAAAGAAAGACATTATCGGTGTTATGGGAGCAAAACCTATCCACGTGATGACTCCTGAAGAAAGAGATAAAAAAGTTACAGTGAAAGACTTCTTCATCGACCTTGGTATGCCAAAAGAAGAAGTAGAAAAACTTGTAGAAATAGGAACACCTATTTCCAGAGAGCGCGAATGTATTGAAATGGGAGACTGTATCAACGGGAAATCACTTGATAACCGTATTGCAAATTACATTTTAATAGAAGTTATCAAAAAACTAAAAGAAAAAGAACTTCCATTCGACACTTACTTTACATTTACAGTTCAAGAAGAAGTAGGACTTCGTGGAGCACAAGTTGCATCATTAAAAATCCAACCTGACGTAGCTATTGCACTTGACACAACAATAGCATACGATGTTCCGGGAAGCATGCCACAAGAACAAATCACAAAATTAGGATTCGGACCTGGAATAAAAATCATGGATTCGTCTGTTATCTGCAACACGAAACTTGTTTCTTTTATGAAATACATTGCAGATAAATATAGTATTCCTTTCCAATCAGAAATAATGCAAGGAGGCGGAACGGATACTAGCATGTTGCAGAAAATGGTTGCAGGAGGAGCTATTGCAGGAGCATTGTCTATTCCAACCCGACACTTACATCAGGTTATTGAGTCGGTGCATAAAAAGGATGTAGATAGTTCTATTGACCTACTCTACAATATCACAAAATCTATTAATAAGATTTAAATCATAACGATGCGGTATTCCGCATCGTTGTTTTATAATTATGGCAGACAATTACTTAGAAAAGAAATTTGAAGAGTATCAAAAAAAGAAAGCCGAATACGAGCGTCTTAAAAAATTGGGATTATTAAAGAAAAAGAATAACTCTAATTCACAAGCGAGCACAAAAAAGGCGGAATGAGTTAGCCTCGCCCCGCCATCCATTTAAATAATAATAAAGCGTAACAGTATTGCAAAGATACTCCTTTTTACATTCCACACAAATTTTTTCATAAAAAAAGCAGAAAAACACGAAGCTTCTGTCTACCCTTTTGAACATAAAGACAAATTCGTATCTTTGTCATAAATATCATCAAGATGAGATTAATAGAATTTCAACAGCAAAAAGAATTGCCGGAGCACTTACGAAGTAAGTCTGGACTATCGAGCCAAGTGCTTTTCTCTACTGTATTTGCTCTTCTTTTCATCAATATATATAAACCATTTGCCTCTGAAAAATGGACATCATTGTCTTCCATGAAAGAATATTCCCAATGGATAGACTCTCCTATCGGTTATATCCTATGGTCTTTAGGTATAGTTGCAATAGGTTTTATTGTAATGGTTATCAGTAGAACATTGTTTTACCACTACTCTAAACGACACAGAATATTCTATTGGGTTTATGCCATCTGGCTTACCATAGAGCTTTCATCTATGGCGCTTATTTACACATTGATAGGTGTATTCCTTATAAACGGAACAACAGGCATACACAATGGAGATGAAGCAATGACATTTTTCTTAAGAGCTTTTTTGTACATTTTCTTTGTGTTACTTATTCCTACAACACTTTGTATTTTGTATCTGGCACTTATGAAAAAGAAAAAAGATTTACAAAAACTGCAAGAACAATACAAAGAAAACCCACAAGTTATAGCAGACCAACCTTCAGTACTCCAATTTTGCGATGAAAAAGGAGAACCTAAATTCTCGGTAAAATCAGAAAGTGTTATTTGGATTGAAGCTGCTGACAACTATGTCGTTATCAAATATCAAAATCAAGATAAAATTTCTGAATTCTTGTTACGAAATTCATTAAAAAGACTTGCAGATGATTTCAAGGATACTACTCTATTCCGTTGCCACCGCTCTTATATGGTAAATTTCAATCATGCCGTAGCTTTACGAAAAGGTATGGACGGATTAGTTATAGAACTAGATATTCTACCATTAAAAGAAATTCCGGTATCAAAAACATACAAGGAAGAAACATCAACTGCTTTTATGCAGTACACTTGTAACAAATAAACTATTTCGTAAGTTCTTCCTTTATAACATCAAAAACTTGCGCAGAAACTTTTCCAGCATCAGTTTCTTGCAATCCTTGCACCGACACAGGTTTTCCAATATGTACCACAACTGTTGTTGGATGGAAATGAATATTATCACGAGACCATGCAACTGCTGAGTTTTTTATCGTTACAGGAACAATATCAACCTGAGAAGCAATCGCAAATTTAAAACCACCTCTTTTAAAAGGTCCAAGTTCACCAGTTTTTGTACGCGTACCTTCCGGACACAAAGCAATGTCTGCTCCTTCAGAAATCAATTCTTTTGCAACTCTCATATTGGAAGTTGTTTTTTGCGAATTTCCTCTATCTATAAAGATCATACGCATCTTTCTACAAGTATAGCCAGTAAATATGTTACGATTCAATTCTTCCTTAGCCATAAAATGCAATGTTCTTTTTGTAGCCCACATCAATGCAGGAATATCCAAAAAAGATGCATGATTAGCCATAAAGACATAATGTTTGTTCTCATCAATATTTTCTAGCCCTTCTACTTTTATCTTACTCATTGTCAAAAAGATAGTGACAGGAGACCAAAGATGCACCGCTAACCAATGTGTCGTTTTTGCTGGTAAAAGAAGAGTTATCACAAAACAGAACAACACCAACCAAATCGCCAACAATAAGAACTGAATTAAATTGATTATAATCATTCGAAATTACTTTTTTTATTTTATGCAAATAAAGCATATTTTTACATAGAAAAAATTTTTTTTAACATGAGAGGTAATATTTATTTGATTCCTTGCGAAATGGGAGAACAAAAACCTTCCATTTTATTTCCAGAATACAACCTTCAAATAATAGAACAGACAAACTATTTCATTGCAGAAAACGCAAGAACAATTAGACGATTCATAAAGAAAGTTTGTCCAAACAAACATATAGAGGAAGCAACTATATTCGAAATAAACAAACATTCTCCGTCCGAAGAGATACAAACAATGATGCAACCTTTATTAGAAGGTCACAACATGGGAATCATAAGTGAAGCAGGACTACCTTGTATTGCCGATCCCGGAAATTTAGTAGTTGCAAGAGCACACGAATTGGGCATACGAGTGATTCCACTAGTTGGTCCAAACTCCATAATAATGGCTCTGATTTCTTCAGGATTTAACGGTCAGAACTTTGCTTTTCACGGCTATATTCCAATAAAAGAGGAACGAAAAAAAATGATTTTACAAATGGAAACGACTGCTGCACGAACTGGCCAAACCCAAATTTTTATGGAAACGCCATATAGAAACCAACAACTATTTACTGATTTAACTACATATTTAAAACCTTCAACAAAACTTTGCATTGCAACAGACATTACCTTACAGACAGAAGAAATAAAGACTAAGACAATTTCTGAGTGGAAAAAATGTACGCCGAATATTCAAAAAAGACCATCTATATTTCTTATTTATTAAAAATCCTATTGATTTTTTTGTAACTTGCCAAAGTTAAAATTCACACAATGCCAAGACAAAGAATTGAATTAGAATACGAAATGAATACAATGCCGAGCATCTTGTATAAAAAAGTAGCTACACCAGAAGGGTTAGCGACTTGGTTTGCAGATGACGCTGCAAGCGAAGACGGCACTGTCTATTCTTTTTTATGGAGCAAAGAAGTCACTCATGCCTTTGTCATTGAATCACAAGAAAATCAATACATTCGCTTTCGTTGGGAAGACGACGAAGAAGATGATTATTTTGAATTTCGTATTGTAAAATCCGATTTTTCAGGAAAATGTTCTTTATTTGTCATAGATTTTTCCGATGATGAAGAATACGACGATGTTGTTCGCCTTTGGAATTTTCAAATAGAAGGACTTAAACGAGTTTTGTCGGCTTAAACGAGAGAATATGTTAGGCATAAAAAAATTGGATATTTTTATCCTAAAATCATACATACTACCATTACTTATAACATTTTTTGTCACAACATTCTTGTTGCTTATGCAATTCTTGTGGCGCTACATCGACGACCTTGTAGGTAAAGGCCTTGAGATGAAAGTCATTCTTGAACTATTCTTTTTTGCAGCAACAGGATTACTACAAATGTCATTACCTTTAGCTGTTCTTTGTGCCTCGATTTTCGCTTACGGAAGTATGGGCGACACCAATGAACTCATCGCTATAAAATCTGCAGGCGTATCGTTATCAAGAATAATGATGCCACTTATTGTTTTCAACGTCTTTCTTATGGGATTTTCGTTTGTTTACGCAAACAACATTCTACCCTATTCCAACTTACGTTTATGGTCACTGATGTTTGACGTAAGAAACCAAAGACCTGAAATGAATATTAAAGAAGGTGTCTTTTTTGACGGTATAGACCAAGTTCGACTAAAAATTTCCTCAAAAAGCAAAGACAATAATATGATGTACGATATGATGATTTATGATCATCGTACAAATGCCGGCAACACAAATGTTATCATTGCCGATTCCGCTTCTATGAAAGTTACCGACGACAAACGGTATCTGGTACTTACTTTGTATAACGGAGAGTCTTACGAAGACGTTATTGACAAAAGCAACATAGAGGAATATCGTACAAAACGACCATTCAGACAATATTCATTTGCTCAACAACAAGTTTTATTCGAACTTGAAGACTATGCGTTTAGTAGAACGAATGTCGATTTGTTCAAACACAATTCACAAATGCAGAATGTATGGCAGTTAGACTACATGATAGACTCACTTTCTGTTGATATTGCCGAGCGCAACCGAAGATCTTTTTCTCAATATTTCGTAAACAATGTCTTTAAAACACGTTCAACAAAAGATACGCTTTGCGATACCGTACGAATATCAAGAGACATTTCCGGACTTTCTGCTGTAGAACAATCTACTATAGTATTGAGGGCACTTAATTCTGCAAGATCTTCAGAGTCATACTTACTTGCCGCGATTCAAAACAAAGTGGACCAAAAGAAAAGTTTGAATAAACTTCGAATCGAATGGCATAAAAAATTCACATTAGGATTTGCATGCCTCATTATGTTTTTCGTCGGTGCGCCATTTGGAGCTTTAGTACGAAAAGGCGGCTTCGGAATTCCAATTATTGTTTCATTCGTTTTTTATCTACTATATTATATAATGACAATGATTGGAGAAAAAGGTGTAAAATCAGCGACCATGAGTACATGGTTCGGTATGTGGTATCCTGTCATCGTTATATTATTAATAGGTATCTATCTAACATACCTAGCAGTAAACGACAAATCGTTGCCTTCACTAAAACCCTTTATCAGCGATTTCACCAACAAAGTTTTAAAAGCAAAACAAACTCTGAAACAAAAAAAATTATAATAATATGAAACTTACAAAACAAATTGCTGTCGACCTTATGGCCGCAATGAAAAATCAAGAAAAAGAAAAACTTGATGCGCTACGAGCTCTTAAAACAGCCTTTATACTTGCAAAATCAGAAACAGGAGCTGCAGACTTAACAGACGACAACGAATTAAAAATTGTTCAAAAACTTATTAAACAGAGAAGAGAATCTGCGGCAGAATACGAAGCTAATGGCAGAAGCGACCTTGCAGCGAAAGAAAGTTCAGAAGCAGATGTATTATCTGCATACTTGCCAAAACAACTTACACCAGAAGAATTAGAGCAAGCAATACAAGCTATTGTCTCAGAAGTTGGAGCAACCAGCATAAAAGACATGGGAAAAGTTATGGGATTAGCAAGCAAGAAACTTGCAGGAACAGCAGATGGCAAAGCAATATCAGAAGTAGTAAAAAAATTACTAGCCTAACAAAACATACCAATACAATTTATATAAGAGTGGTTTGAATACAAGCCACTCTTTTTTTATACAACAAAAAGGTTTTTATTTTTTTTCTTGTACGCGTAAAAAAAATGTATTTTCTTTACGCACTATTTCGAGGAAAGGTTTTCTCAGATGGATTTAATAAAAAAAATAATAAGAGTATTTATTGCCTTGACAACTATCTCAATATTGCCAAGCGTGAGTGCTATAGCACAACTAAATCCAAGAAGTACCTTATACTCTTTCCACCAATCTTCTTATAATCCTGCAATATGTGGAGCTTTTGACTATGGAAACGCAAGCATGGTCATAAGAAAACAATACATGGGATTCCAAAACAATGCCGGACCTGCAACAACATGGTTTGATGTATCCATGCCTATAAAATCTATCAAAAGTGGTGTTGGTTTATCTATTGCACAAACTAAAGAAGGATTTGAGAAACATCTTTCTGCAAAACTTAACTATGCTTACCAACTAGAACTTGGTGCTGGAAAACTAGGATTTGGGCTAAGCGCAGGTTTAAATTCAGCGTCATGGGATTTAAGCTCCGCTGTTTATCCTGACGGTTCTTCCGACACATATATAGATAAAACAATCGGATCACAAGAACGATATTCGAACTTGTTACTTGGTTGTGGCTTATTTTACCAAACAGGAGGACTACATGCAGCATTAGCAGTTTCCGAACTAAACCAGCCAAAGTTAAAATCTGATAGTGAAAAAAGTGATTACATAAAACGGCACTATTGGATTTCTGCAGGCTACGAATACAAAACAACAAGTCCACAATGGATTTTATATCCATCAATGACACTTAAAACAACATTTACCGATTGGCAAGCAAGTTTTGACTTACGTGCCATATACAAAAACCTAATTATAGGTGGAATTTCATACACAAGTGCTCATGATGTTTCACTAAATGCAGGCGTACAATTCAAAAACGGAACAAAATTAGATGGATTACGAGCAATTTTTGCATACGACCTTGTAACGTCAAAATTAGGAGGTGAAAGTGCTGGTAATCTTGAGTTTATGATATCGTATGATTTTAATTTATTTATAGAAAAAGAAAATAAAAGTTATAAAAGTGTAAGATTTTTGTAGGATTTTAAGAAAAAACTATTACCTTGCGAATTATTTTAAGATGAATGCATATGAAAAAGTTATTGTTCTTTAGTTCAATCATCGCCTTAATGGTGAGTTGTTCTTCAAGCTATCAAAGCGGAGAATTGTCTGGCACGCAGTCAAGACCAGTTTGGGATAACGAAGTTCCATTCGGAATGTTGTTTATTCCACAAGGAAGTTTGAATGTTGGACCTAGCGACCAAGATGTTGCTTGGGCTCAAACAGCACAAAACCGTACTGTGTCTGTACAAGCATTTTGGATGGACGAAACAGAAATCACAAATAACGAATATCGTCAATTTGTTGATTGGGTAAGAGACTCCTTAGCTTATGTTACATTAAAAGAAGAAGCTGGTAAAGACGACCTATTCGTAACAGTAAACGAATTTGGTGAAGATTTGGATGATGATGAACAATACATCGACTGGTCTAAACCAATTGACTGGAACGAAACTGATAACCGTGAAGCTTTATTGTCTTTCTTCCTACAAGGCGACGAAAGATTCTACAAAAAACAAGAACTTGACACTCGTCGTTTGAACTTCACATTCTATTGGATGGATTTCAAACAAGCAGCTGCTAAGAAGAACGCTAACGGAAAAGTAAACAGAGCATATAACTACAAAACAGGAAAATACGAAGGTACTGTTCACCGTGCAGACGGAACTGACCAAGTTATTAAAGACAGATCTTCATATATAGTAAAAGAAGAAATCAATGTATATCCAGATACATTATGTTGGGTTAGTGATTACACTTATTCATACAACGACCCAATGTCTGCTATGTATTTCTGGCATCCTGCATATGATCACTATCCAGTAGTTGGAGTTTCTTGGAAACAAGCAGTTGCATTCAGTGTTTGGAGAACTCAACTAAAGAATGGATATTTAAGAGGTATGAAGAAAGTTATCGTAAACGATTACCGTTTACCTTCAGAAACAGAATGGGAATATGCAGCTAGAGGTGGTTTGGAATCATCTCCATATCCTTGGGGTGGTAACTATACTAGAAACTACCTAGGATGTTTCATCGCAAACTTTAAACCTCTTCGTGGTAACTACACTGATGATGGTGGTATCCAAACTGTTGTTGTAGGTCACTACGAACCAAACGAATGGGGTCTATATGATATGGCTGGTAACGTTTCAGAATGGACACAAACTGCATTCGACGAAAGTGCATACAGTTTTACAGGTGACGTAAACACAGACAACTACTATAGCGCTGACGACGATGACCCTATCGTAATGAAGAGAAAAGTAGTTAGAGGTGGTTCTTGGAAAGATATCGCATATTACATGCAATGTAGCTCAAGAACATACGAATACCAAGATTCTGCAAAATGCTACATTGGCTTCAGATGTGTTCAAACATATTTGGGTCGTGCTTATGGTGCAGATCAACAAGATTCACAAGTATATTAATTAGAAACAAAAAAATATTTTACACACATTTAATTCTTTAAAGTTATGATGAGTATTGCGGAATTGGTTGAAACCGATGGATACAAAAAGTTTATGGCGAAAGTGTACGGATGGGGAGCATCTGTCGTAATGATTGGAGCCTTGTTTAAAATCCAACACTATCCAGGTGCTGGTCCGATGTTGGTTATTGGTTTGTTGACAGAAGCTGTTATCTTCTTCTTCTCAGCTTTCGAACCTGTACATGCAGAAATCGACTGGACACTTGTATATCCTGAATTGATACCAACTCCAGAAGGAGAAGAAGTAGAAGGTATTCAAGATACTACTCCATTGACAACATTCTTGAAAGAAAAATTAGCTGGTAAAATCGAAGGTGGTTCTGCAGGTGGTGGTTCTGCTGCTGGCGGTAATGCACTTTCTAAATTTGATGAAATGTTAGAACAAGGTAAACTTGGCCCAGAATTATTCGAAAGATTAGGTTCAAACCTTGAAGCATTGAATTCTAGCGTATCAAGCATGTCAGATATTTCAAATGCTGCAGTTGCTACTAACTCATATGTAGAAAACATCAACACAGCTGCGGGTTCAGTTTCTTCATTATCAGGCGCATTCTCTGCTTCTGCAGACAAATTATCTCAATCTGTTAATGAAATAGCTTCTTCTGCTCAACAAACAGCAAACTCAATCGCAGCTGAAGGTCAAAAAACAGCTAGTATGATTGCAACTGCTGGTTCTGGTTACGAACAAATGTTGTTAGGTTTGAATGCAAACTTCTCAATCATTGGTGACACAACTAAAGCACAAGCTGATCAACAAGAAGCTCTTTCTAAGAACTTAGCAGCACTTAACGCTGTATATGAAATGCAATTGAAGAACTCTAGCCAAAACTTGAGCGCTACAGAACAAATCACATCTGGTATCAACTCTATCATGTCTGATTTGCAATCTACAGCAAGCGATGTAGCTCAATACAAAGCAGAAATCTCAAAATTGAGCCAAAACTTGGCAGCATTGAACACTGTTTATGGTAACATGTTGAATGCAATGAGCATTAAATAGTTCTCTTATAGGTAACTGATTGGTAGAATATAAAAAAGATTTATAATGGGACACGGAAAAGAAACGCCGAGACAGAAGATGATAGGTATGATGTACCTATTCTATACTGCGTTGATGGCGTTGAATGTTTCCAAAGACGTTCTTGACTCTTTCATAAAGATCAACAACTCTTTGAACGTTACAAACGAAAACTTCATCAGCAAGAATGAGATTGCTTATGCAGCTATTGATAAAGCATATATGGCTAACCCAGGTAAGGCAAAAGCTATTTATGATCTGTCTTTAGTATTAAAGCAAAAAGCTGATAGTTTGGTTGCAGAAATGCAATATTACAAAGACTCTATCATCTTCTATGCTGATAAGATTGACAAATCTACTTGTTTTACTATCCCTGGAAAAGGAAATAGACTATATATTCTTGTAGAAGAAGATGGTAAACAAGATACAGTTTCATTGGAAGAGCAATGTCAATCAAAAGACAACTTGGATATCGCTGCTCAAATCATGGTAGGAACGAACCAAGGTGAAGATGAAAATTGTGGTGGTAAGAAATTGGAACTTTCTATCTCTAAATTTAGAGAATGGGTTCTTGAAACTTCTGCAAAATATGGTGCTGACTCACTTTCTGCACAAGCGAACAACGTAAAGAAATCTCTTAACACTGATAAAGTTATGGGACACGATGGTGCGTTGGCTTCTTGGGCAAGTTCTCAATTCGAACACATTCCATTGATGGGTGCAATCACTGTATTAACTCAATGGCAATCAAACATTCGAAATGTAGAAGGTGATTTGCTAAACCTAATGTACGGACAATTGGATGCAACTTCATTCAAGTTCAACAAATTGTCTCCAGTTATTTTGGCTCCAAGTACATACATTATGCAAGGTAACGAATATTCATCACAAATATTCTTAGCTGCATTCGATACAACTCAAGCACTTGATGTATATGTAAATGGGAAAAAACTTCCTATCGATGCAGAAAGCGGTCTACCAGTTTACAAAGTTAATGCTGGTGGTATCGGTGCTCAAAAGTATAATGCTGTGATAAAGATGCCAAAACCAAACTCTACAGATACATTGGAATATACAATCTCAGGAGAATATCAAGTAGCAAAACCATCTTTGGTTGTATCACCAACAAAGATGAATGTGTTCTACATTGGTCCTGATAACCCTGTAGAAATTTCAGTTCCTGGTGTACCTGCAGACAAGATTTCTGCATCAATCAGCAATGGTTCTATTTCAAAATCATCAAACGGTGGTTACATTGTAAAAGTAACTAAAGCTGGTAAAGCAACTATCTCTGTCGTAGCAGATATCAATGGCAAAAAACAAAGCATGGGTAGTGTTGAATTCCGTGTTAAAACCGTACCTGATCCAGTTGCACAAGTCTTAGGTATGAACGGTGGTGACATTGATAAAGCACGTTTGCAAGCAGCACCTACAGTAGATGCAAAAATGAAAGATTTCGACTTCGACTTGTCTTTCAAAGTAACATCATTTACTGTCAGTGCACAAGTTGGCGCATACTTCTTGTCTGAACAAGTGAAGAGCAATAGAATTAGTCCTCAAGTTAAACAAAATATTTTCAGTAAAGTTTCCAAAGGCTCTAAAGTGTATTTTGAAGATATCAAAGCTGTAGGTCCAGACGGAAAACCTCGTAACTTGGGTGTTTTGAAATTCGTTGTAAAATAGAAACTTATAAATTTATACAGATATGAAAAAAGTTGTTTTATTGATGCTTGCTGTAGCATTTTCTTCAGCGATATTCGCTCAAGAAAGTCTTTATCCAGAAAGTCCATACGACAAACCTCATATGAGTGAGAATAAGCCAAAAGTAAGACAGCATATTCGCTATGCTGACGTTATGTGGTCAAAACAAATAGAAAGAACATTGCCTCTTCGTGAGAAAATGAATCATCCTTTGTATTTCCCTAATAACGAAACTGGAAAAATTGGTTCTCGTTACAGTTTAACAGCTTTTACAATTGATGCTGTTGAAAAAGGTTTGATTTTCGCATACGATCCTCTAAGTGATGGTGCAGTTCCTATCACACAAGATGATTTCAAAGCAAAAATGGGTGCGACTATCGATACTATTTACATTGAAGATGACTATGGAAATGAAACTGCCAAAGTTATCGAAAACCAAGTTCAACCAAGTTCTGTAAAATTCTTGATTTTGAAAGAAGAATGGGTATTCGACAAACAACGTTCTGTTATGGATCCTCGTATTATGTGGATTACATCTTTACGTGAATACGAAAAAGAAGGCGAAATCCGTAAATCTCTTCCATACAAGATTTATTTTGCACAAGCAGAACCTTATATGGCAAAACAAGAAGCTTTCAACCCAAATAGCGACGGTGACCAAAAATCATTCTATGACATTTTTGCAAGACGTTATTTCAGTAGCTTCATTTCACGTGAGAACAACGTTTACAACAACCGTGAAGTAAGTTCTTACAAGTTCGGTATAGAACAATTGTACGAAGCAGAAAAGATTAAAACATTCATTTTCAACTTCGAACACGATTTGTGGGAATATTAAACAGATCTTGTTAATAAAATCAAGAGGACTCTTCTTTTCGAGGAGTCCTCTTTTTTTATATTTGCAAAAAACATAAATTTTATGAGAAACCTCTCTCCCATTTTTTTCTTTTATATACTTATATCCTTATTTATGTCTTGTTCAACAAAAGAAGACAAAGAAAAAGTTGAACAAACAGTAGAAAAAGACATTTACCTGTACGACATACGTGTAAATGACTTTGATGTTATTAGAGACACGATCAAACGTGGAGAAAATTTAGCAGGAATATTATATTCAACAGGTATAAGCAGCCAACAAATACATACAATTGTTCAAAAATGTGATAGTGTATTTAGTGTTAGAAAATTCAAAAAAGGAAATATTTACACAAAAATGTTTTTGGATAGCACTCTCACCTATTTCGTATATGACATAGATGTGGAGAATTACCTACTTGTGGACCTCACTGATAGCTTGCCCAAAGTATCGAAATGTCAAAAAGAAGTATATATAGAGGAAAAACATTCTAAGGGCACGATACAATCATCACTTTGGAATGCTATGGTTGAAAACAATATGGATCCCAATCTTGCAATTGAATTATCCGAAATGTATGCCTGGTCTATAGATTTTTTTGGTTTACAAAAAGGAGATTCATTTAAAGTCGTATATACCGAGAAATTTGTGGATTCTGTTTCTGTAGGCGTAGAATCGGTAAAATATGCTGTATTTAATCATTTAGGACAAGATTGTTATTCTATTCCTTTTGAACAAGATGGTATTCTACAATATTTCGACGAAAATGGTAAATCAACTAGAAAAGCTTTCCTAAAAGCCCCACTTCGTTATTCCAGAATTAGTTCTCATTTCTCCAATGGAAGACGACATCCTATCTTAAAAATCGTAAGACCACATCATGGAGTAGATTATGCAGCTCCAGCTGGGACACCGGTACAAACAATAGGTGATGGTGTTGTCGTGAAAAAAGGATACTCTGGCGGAGCTGGTAATATGATAACAATCAAACATAATGCAAGCTACACAACCACATATATGCATCTTCAAAAATTTGCAAAGGGGATTAGTACCGGTTCAAGGGTTCACCAAGGACAAGTTATTGGTTATGTCGGCAGTACCGGTTTATCTACAGGCCCACATTTAGATTTCCGAGTTTACAAAAACGGGACGCCTATAGATCCATTACGAATGGTTTCGCCACCAACAAATCCAGTAAAAGAAAAAGACATGCCTGCATTCAAACACCTTGCAGATAGTTTAGTACAGATACTACAATCATTTTAACACTACATGGAAGACATTTTTTCAAGCCTAAACGAAAGCCAAAAAGCCGCTGTAAGTTGTACAGAAGGACCTTCACTTGTAATAGCAGGTGCCGGTTCTGGAAAGACAAGAGTTTTAACATATAAAATAGCATATCTCCTATCGAAAGGTGTGCGTGCGTGGAACATTCTCGCTCTTACTTTTACAAACAAGGCTGCCGCAGAAATGAAAGACAGAATAACAAAACTCGTAGGAGAAGAAACTGCACGAGGTTTGTATATGGGAACTTTCCACTCAATTTTTGCAAAAATTCTTCGAATAGAAACTCAATCAATACCCGGCTACACCTCTGCTTTCACGATTTTAGATACCGACGATGTTAAAAAACTTTTGACTGACATTATAAAACGACTATCATTAGATAAAGACACCTATAAAGCATCAAAAGTTATTGGTGCAATATCAAAGGCAAAGAACGACCTTGTTACTGCAGAAATGTATGACACTGCAGAGATGAGGAAATTCGATGCAATGAACGGTATGCCTGAAATATATCGAATTTATGCTGAGTATGATAAAGCTTGTAAGCAATCTAACACTATGGACTTCGACGATCTTCTACTCAAAACAAACATTTTGTTTCGAGACAATCCTATGGTGTTAGAAAAATACCAATCACTTTTTCAATATATTTTGGTTGACGAGTACCAAGACACCAATACTTGTCAGTATCACATCATAAAAAAATTAGCACTACCCTACAATAACTTATGCGTAGTTGGTGATGATGCACAAAGTATTTATTCATTCCGTGGTGCGAGAATAGAAAACATTCTCAATTATCAGAAAGATTATACCGACTGTAAGTTATTTAAGCTAGAACAAAATTATCGTTCAACACAAACAATAGTAAATGCAGCCAACAGTCTTATTAAGAAAAATAGCAGACAAATTGCAAAAACTATATTTTCAGAAAATACTGTCGGCGAGAAAATTAATTTACTAGAGACTCCAACTGATGCTGAAGAAGGATTACGAATTGCTTCTCTCATTGCGTCATTAATCGACAAAGGTGCGCAGTATAACGATTGTGCTATTTTATATAGAACGAACGCACAATCCCGTATTCTTGAAGAAGCTCTCAATAAGAAACGAATACCTTGTAAAATTGTAAAAGGTATGTCTTTCTTCCAACGAAAAGACGTAAAAGACGTACTTGCATATGTGAGAACGGTAGTTAATCCACACGACGAGTTGGCACTAGAACGAATCATAAACTATCCGGCACGTAGCATTGGAGACACAACTGTTTCTAAATTAAAACAAGTTGCAACATCCTATAACGTTGGTTTATGGGACATTTTGGTTCAAATAGACAAACTTGAATCATTATTTTCAGCAACAACACGAAACAAAATAAACAATTTCGTCACATTAATTCGAAGTTTCATTGCAGATAGAGACGAAGCCGATGCCTATTCTCTTTTGAATCGAATTATTGAAAAAGTAAATTTTAAAGAAGCTATTGATAAAGAATACGACAAAGAAGATGCAAGAGATCGTTTCGACAACATTTTAGAACTTTTAAACGGTGCGAAAGAGTTTGTTGAAGAAGAAATGGATCCTGATTTGATACATCTTCACAATTATCTAGAAAAAATCGCTTTGCTAACCGACATAGATGAGGAAGAAACCGAAAATCCTAACAAAGTATTACTTATGACTATTCACGCCGCTAAAGGTCTTGAATTTAAGCATTGTTTTCTTGTTGGATTAGAAGAAAGTGTATTCCCGTCACAAATGAGTATGGACACACCTCAAAATATAGAGGAAGAACGAAGATTATTTTATGTTGCAATTACAAGAGCGATGAAAACTGTAACAATTTCATATGCTCTTACGCGAAGAAAATTTGGTAATCTAACTAGTTCACAACCAAGTCGTTTCTTATCCGAAATTGACGAAGCATATATGAACGGGCGTCCACGAAAAACTGCAACATATAGTCAATCGACAACAACAAATAACTTCAGCAATTTTTCAAAAACGCAAGGTGGTTTCTCTAATTTTTCACAACCAAAGACAAATAGTTTTTCTTCATTTTCTCGTCCGCAACCAAACGCAATGTCCGCCTTTGGAAATACGAGAAAAAATGAAGCCTTTGCACATTTTGGTGAGAAAGAAAAAGAACCAACACTAATAACTCCTACAAAAATAGAAGATATTACAGAAGGATTACGAGTTTATCACGCGAAATTCGGCGTTGGTACAGTCAAACAACGCCCCGATTCCGACGCCGCAATAATTGCATTCGACAATTGGGGAGAAAAAAAGCTGCTCTTAAAATTCGCGAAACTGCAAATTGTTGAAAATTAAATCTTCTTTTGTTATTTTTGAAAAAAAATTAAAATGGAATATAATACAACGAGAGAGAATCTCATTTTGCCAGAATACGGACGCAATCTGCAAATGATGGCAAACCATTTACTTACGATACAAGACAAAGAGAAACGTACTGAAGCAGCAAAAGATTTAGTAGCAATTATGGTGAATATGAACCCTTCTGTTCGTGAAGCCAAAGACTACAAACAAAAAATGTGGGACTATCTTGCGCAACTCTGCAATTATCAACTCGATGTTGATTTTCCATTTCCTGTTACAAAAGTTACAGAACTACCTGCACCAGACAAATTAGACTATAATATGAACGAGATTCGTTTCAGACATTATGGCTACACAGTCGAAAGAATGATTGCTGCTGCAGTAGAACTACCTGATAACGAAAGTCGCAATGTATTAATACAGATGATTGCAAACACAATGAAACGCAACTATGTAATGTGGAATCAAAAATCTGTAACTGACGAAATTATCATTAACGATCTCTATAGACTTTCAAAAGGGAAACTCAACCTTTCTGCAGAGACAAAATTGGTCAATGTAAATATGCCTTCAAATGGCATGCAAAGCCAAAAGAAAGGTAATTTCAAACGCCAAAACAATCAAGGGAAAAATAAAAATAAAAATAAGAACAAAAACAACCAAAAGAAACAAAACTAGATATGGCTGTATTTCGCATTACAGGAGGTAAAAAATTACAAGGAGATTTGTATCCACAAGGTGCAAAAAACGAAGCGTTACAAGTACTTTCTGCAATCCTTTTAACTGCAGAACCTATTGTAATCAGAAATATTCCAAAAATCCGCGATGTTTCTAATCTCATCGAATTATTGATGAGTTTAGGTGTAAAGGTTACTCAACTCAGTGCAAACGATTACCGATTTCAAGCTGACGATGTAAATCTTGACTTTTTATTTTCAAAAGAATTTCAAGAAAAGACAAAAACCTTACGCGGTTCTATTTTATTGGTAGGTCCACTTTTGGCTCGTTTTGGCAAAGGATTTATTTCAAGCCCTGGCGGAGACAAAATTGGCCGTCGCCGTTTAGACACTCATTTTATTGGTTTTCAAAACCTTGGTGCATCATTTGAATTCAACCAAGAGACAAGTACATTTACCGTTAGCGCTCCTCATCTACAAGGAACATATATGCTTTTGGACGAAGCATCTGTAACAGGAACTGCTAACATTATTATGGCTGCAGTTTTAGCCGAAGGAAAAACAACAATTTATAATGCAGCATGCGAACCATACATTCAACAACTTTGTAAGATGTTGAATAAAATGGGAGCAAAAATTTCAGGTATTGCTTCTAACCTACTTACCATCGAAGGTGTTGAAAAATTAGGAGGCTGTGAACATACCATTCTTCCTGACATGATTGAAGTAGGAAGTTTCATGGGCTTGGCAGCAATGACTGGCTCTGAAATTACAATTAAAAATGTCTCATATCCTGATTTAGGAATTATTCCATCTGCATTCTCTCGTTTAGGAATTCAATTTGAACGTAGAAATGACGACATTTACATTCCTGCACAAGAAAGTTATACAATACCTTCGTTTATAGATGGTTCTATTATGAACATTTCGGATGCGCCATGGCCAGGATTGACACCAGACCTTTTAAGTGTATTCCTAGTAGTAGCCACTCAAGCAGTTGGAAGTGTATTGATTCACCAAAAAATGTTCGAAAGTAGATTATTCTTCGTTGACAAACTTATCGACATGGGTTGTAAAATAATATTGTGCGATCCACACCGAGCAACCGTAATTGGTTTAGGAAACAAACAAAAACTTCGCGCAACTAATATGACATCACCAGATATCCGTGCCGGAGTTGCCCTACTCATTGCAGCAATGTCAGCTCAAGGAGTTAGCACAATAAGCAATATAGAGCAAATAGACCGAGGTTATCAAGACATCGACAAGCGATTAAACGCTATTGGAGCTGAAATTATCCGTATTAACTAGAACAACATCAAAAATATTTGGAAGCAGGTCTAAAAGCCTGCTTTTTTCAAAAAAACAGCACATAAAAAGCTGTTTTTTTTGTTATCTGTCATATATTTGAGAATTGATTTCTATTTTCGTTTTATGAAAAAAATACATTTATTTCTTACTTATATTCTTCTTTTTTCCACACAAGCTTTTTGTGAGAAGTTCACTATTAACAACATACATTACGAAATAACTTCGAGTACTACCGTTGCTGTTTCACATATCGGAGAAGAAGATGATTGGATGTATTATAATGCTGCAGACTTATACTTTGGCGACATAACAATTCCAGAAAACATATTATACGAAGAGAAAAACTATACTGTTACAGCCATAGCAAATGATGCATTTGCAGGAAGCTCACTTCTACAGTCTATTACGATACCAGCAACAATTCAATCCATTGGTACTGGAGCTTTTACATTATGTAATAACCTTCAGACTATTTCTGTTGCATCCGACAACGCTATATTTGAGAGTTTTCAAGGAATTTTATACAAGAAAAATCCTTCAAAAATAGTTTTCACACCTAAAAACATAGCTGATGGAATCTCACTAAAAGACGACATTACAACGATACCACAATCAGCATTTCAAAATTGTAAAAATCTCACTACAATATCTATTCCTGATAATGTAACAAAAATTGAAGATGGAGCATTTGCCGACTGTAAAAACCTCCAAGAGATTTTTTTCGGTAAATCTGTGCAAGCAATAGGAAATAGAGCATTTAAAGGTTGTTCCAACCTAAACATCGTTACAATACCCGGGAATATTACATCAATAGAATCAAATGCTTTTGTTGACTGTATAAATTTAGAATTTGTTTTACTAAAAGAAGGACTACAAACTATTGGTAGCTATGCCTTCTACAATTGTCCATACATTTTTGCTATAGAACTACCAAGTACACTACAAAACATAGGAGAAAATGCGTTTAAAGAATGTACAGGTCTCTCTATCATACGCAACAACAGCAAACTAGATCTAACAATAGGTTCCACAACACATGGTTGCGTGGCTCTATACGCAACAGAAATTCAAACAGGCCAAACAACAAAACCTATCATTTCTGATTTTTTGCTAGAAATTGACAAATACAACTGTGGTGAAGTACAAGCAAGATTTGACATAAACAACAATATAGAATACGATTCGCTACGATGGAATTTTGGAGATGGAAAGATTGGACCAAACGCTCCAAGAACAAGTTATGTATATGAAAAGCCTGGAACATTTAGTCCAAGTTTAACAGTTTGGAAAGATGGTATTTCCTGTGTTGTTACAAAAGAAAATGCCGTTGTTGTAAGAGAAGCACCAAATGCGAATTTCTATTTTGAAAACACTGAGGTTATTGTTCCAAGACAGATTGATTTCATCTTAGAAGAAAAATCAGAAAGTGCAATTTCGTATAGTTGGAGTATTGAAAACGCATATTCCCCTATTGTCGAATCTTCGGAAAAAGAATTCTCCTTTTATATTGAAGAAAGAGGTGCATATTTAATCACACTTACAGTGGAAAGCGAAAATGGATGTTCATCAACTCATTATGAAGAAATTTATGCACAAGAACCAGGTGAATTCGAATATATAACAAGTAGTTGTGCAGGTCACCCAGACACTGAGCAAACAACAGTGAATTATAGATTTGAAGGAGACAATCTTATTTTGTATGGTCAAATAATTACAAACTGTGGAGCCTTCAATACAGCAAAAATAATTGACGAGGGGGACATAATACGAATTCAAACATTCCAAAGTGCAATAGCAGTTGCTGATTGCGAGTGCATATACAACTATGAAATCCCTATTTCTAACTTCAATAGAGACTCATGTATAATTGTATTTTTAGGTCGCACATTACACATAAACAGAAACCAAACGAGTATTACTACAACAGACAACACTTCGGTAAAAATTTGGCAAAATTCAATCACTCATGAAGCGTTCATTGACATAACTGATAATATTATCAACAACTATCATTATGAACTATATAATTCAAAAGGTCAAATTATTGATAAGCGACACATTTTCAGTACAAATACAGAGATAGCATTACCTAAGCAAAAAGATTTTTATTTCTTAAAAATTTATAAAAACAAAACTGAGCTAATTGCCACTACCATTCTCAAAAAATAGAGATTATATTTTTAAGACCACAAAATAAATTTAAGTAAGAATTTCTGTCAACAAACAATTAAAAATTGTAATTTTACCACTGTTAAACGAATTTCTACATTTATTAAAATTTTAGAAAATGAAACTTAAAAAGATATTTAGTCTTTGCTTATCTGGAATACTATTGTCTCTTAATCTACAAGCACAAGAAACAATTACTCCAAATTTCATTAACCATAGAGGACAAGATATTTTCCTTAGCGGTATAAATGTAGCGTGGATGAGTTATGGACACGACCTTACCGGATTCGACAAAGAAAAATGGGAAGCAATTTGCGATGATGTTGTTTCTGCAGGAGGAAACTCTTTACGCTGGTGGATACACGTTGACGGACGTTCGACTCCTACATATAGTACAGAAAATGATTTAGTTACAGGCATTAGCGAAAAAGCATTAGACAATCTTGCGTTGGCAATGGATATAGCAGCTACTAAAGGTGTTGTTGTAAGCCTTTGTTTATGGGCCCATCAAATGATGAACACAGATGACGGAGATAAAGGAACAACACAAGCTATTACACGTGTTCGCAGAAATAAGTTACTATTAACCAATGCTGAAGCAACACAAAGTTATATAGACAATGCTTTGATTCCTATGGTTGAAAGAGTAAAGAACCACACTGCTGTTCTTTGTTGGGAAATTTTCAACGAACCAGAAGGAATGACAAGTTTTGCAAACTGGGCAGGATTTTCACAAGTGAGCATAACAGATATTCAAAGATTCGTGAACATGTGCGCTGGCGCAATTCACCGTACCGACCCAACAGCAAAAGTCTCAAATGGAGCATGGAGATTAAATTACACATCAGAATACTACGGAGGAAAGAACTATTATAGCGACGAAGCATTAATAGCAGCTGGTAACGACAAAGATGGTTACTTAGATTTTTATATGTTCCACTACTATCCTAACGAAGTTGGTTCAGATTACTCTCCTTTCCATAAGGATTTCAACACATTACAATTATCTAAAAACACAATCATTGGTGAATTTCCAGCACACGGAATTGTAAAAATAAAAGGTCAAACTTTCATTCCACGCAAACAATTAACTACAACCCAAGCAATGCTTTGGTTATATCAGAATGGTTACTCTGGAGGATGGGGATGGACATACACTGCTCACGACGGTTGCGGCGGACTTGAAGATATGAGGGAAGCTATGGATACATTAAAAAAATTGTACCCAGAACATATTGTTATAAAGCACGATCCTTCATTTAATTACATTCCACGCATTACAAAACGAATTGCCGACACAGTTCTTTTCACAAATTCAGAAAAAATAACAAACTACATCACAGCAAGTGATTATTTCGAAGATGACGAGAACGATGTGTTAACATATACCATAGAATCTTCTGGAATTATTGTTGGAGAAATACAAGACAATAAGATTAGCTTCTCCGTTGAGAAAGATAAAACAGGTTATGGAACTATACTTGTTACAGCTACAGACAAAGGCGGAAAAACAATCTCTCAATCATTTTCTGTTCTAGTACGAGACGAAGTAAACACATCAGAAAATAAGTTACTTAACGCATTTACAACTTGTTCAAGTATAGAAGAAGATCAATATCGTCAATATTATGCGACAGACGGAGATTTAGCAACTCGTTGGAGTTCAGCATACAACGACGACGAATACATTCTTTTTGACATGATGAAAGAAGAAGAAATTCGCCGTTTGGTTTTGTATTGGGAATGGAACGAAGCAGAAAGCAAAGGAGCATACGCACAAGCATACACGATAGAAGTTTCTTCTGACAAGAAAAATTGGGAACCTGTTTTCTCTGTAGCACAAGGACAAACGATAAAGAGCAATATTGTACTTCGCAAAGATGACGAAGCAGCAATCTCTTGCCGATATATTCGTATCCATTTCACAGAAAGAGCAACAAGCTGGGGATATTCTCTACGCGAAGTTGAAGCATACGATTTTGACGACCACGCAAATAATGCAACAAGAAATAAAATAAACACAAGAACAAAATACCAAGCAACATACGTAAATTCAGAATTCAAATATCAAATTTTACGTTCGTTCTTCGTTGACAACAACAATGATGTATTACGCATTTCAGCATTAAATTTACCAGAATGGCTAAATTTTGATGACCAAACACTTACATTACAAGGAACACCTTCAGCAAAAGACGAAGGATCACATATTGTGACAATCAAATCTGAAGATTATTTTGGAGTAACAATTTCGTATGACTTGGAAGTATATGTATGGCCTTCAACAAGCGTAGAAGAACCTACTAAATTGGTGAACATATATCCAAATCCTTGTATTGGTGATACATTTACAATTGCAATAACAAATATTGAAGGCAAAGCTTTGGCTTCTTTCACCGATGCAAATGGAAAACTTGCAGGAATTAAATACATCCAATTTAACAATGGTACTGCAACTTGCACTACTGCAGGTTTAGCAAAAGGTATTTATGTTGCAACAATTCGAATAAATGGAGAAACATACAAAGAAAAAGTTGTGATTGAATAATGAAACGCTGTATCACATTCATAGCACTACTATTTGCTTTTTTTTGTTGTTTTTCGCAACAAAGGATTTGTATAGAAGGAAATAAGTTTCTATACAAAGGGAAACCGTTTTTCCTTATAGGCGCAAACACACCATGGGACAACTGGAACGACTTCGGTGGGAACTATAATCCTGAATTTTGGGAAGAAGAATTTGCAAGACTTGAAGAAAGTGGGATAAACAGTTCACGAATATGGATTTGTTGTGATGCAGAAGGGCAACCTACAGTAGATAAAGAAGGATTTGCACAACCCGCCTCACAACAATTTTGGGAGAATCTTGACAACATGATGACAAAAGCGGCAAAACATCATATATTTATTCTTGCAACAATTTCTTCATTCGACAATCTAGACAGTACAAAAAAAGCTTCTGAAAACTGGCTAACAATGTTAGGTTGCACCCAAAAGATCCAACAATATTGCGACATATTCTTAAAGCCGTTATTGGAACGTTACAAAGACAATCCATATTTCTTTGCAATTGATATTTGTAATGAACCAGAATGGACCCATGAACACAAAAGATACGGTGGATTAGAATGGGATTATATGCAAATGTTTGTCGGAATGTGCGCTGCAACAATACATTCAGTAAACTCTCCTATTTTCGCAACAGTAGGAAGCGCAGCTGTAAAATGGAGCAGCGACAAATTCGAAGGAAATAAATGGAGCGACAAGGCACTACAAGAAGTTACAATGGATTCACTTGCCTATATGGATTTTTGGCAAATTCACTACTACGAATGGACAAATCAATTCAGCAACCCATTCCATAAAAATCCAGAATATTGGGGATTAAACGACAAACCATGTATTATTGGAGAAACCCCTGGAAACAACAAAATATATGGATTCCCTATTTCTTATGAAGAAATATATAAACTGCCATACCAATTAGGATATTCCGGAGTCTATCCATGGACATCCAATGGTGCTGGAGTTGGAGATTTTGGGACCTTACAAACATTTGGTCCTGGAGCAAAAGCATTTTCGAAATCATTAAAAAACAATAAATAATGGACTTAACAAACAATAGACCTAAATTAGGAGAAAAAATCTGTTACGGATTTGGAGACCTAGGTTCATGCCTATTTTGGCAAACAATTACATTTTACCTTTCATACTTCTACACAGACGTATTTGGTTTGGCACCAGCTGTTGCCGGAACAATGTTTTTGATTTCCCGTATTATTGATGCTTTCTTCGATGTATTTATCGGTATGACTGCCGATAGAACCGAAACACGATGGGGAAAATTCCGCCCATATATTGTTTTCGGAGCTGTTCCACTTTCAGTTGCTGCAGTTGCCGCATTTACGACACCAGCATTTGGAGAAATCGGGAATGTAGTTTACGCATACGCCACATTTATTTTGTTCATGTGTTTGTATTCAACTGTAAATATACCATACACATCTTTATTAAGTGTGATTAGCGCCAATGCAGACGACAGAACCCAAGCCTCTTCATACAAATTTGTAGGAGCATACCTTGGTGGTATAATCGTATCGGCAACAGCACTTCCTCTTGCTGCCTACTTTGGAAATGTTGATGAAGGAGCATCTAAGGAAGTTGCAATTCAAGCACAACAAGCAGGTTGGAGCTACACAATGATAGTATATGCCATTGCCGCTATCGCTTGCTTCGCGATTACATTCTTTGCTGTAAAAGAACGTGTAAAACCAATATCAGAAGAAAAAACAACTGTTTCTAAAGATTTACTAGATATTGTACACAACAAACCATGGGTATTGTTATTCATTGTTACAATTTTATTTATCCTTTACAACTGTATTCGTTTAAACGTAACGACGCACTACTTTAAATACTACATTGGAACACAAGAAGTTTCTTGGTTGACAAGTCTTTTGAATATGTTCCGTGCGACTCCTATAGAAAATGAGACATTTGGTTTTGAAACACTTGCATCAATTTTCAACACTACAGGACAATTGTTGTCATTAGTTGGAGTTCTTGCAGTGCCATGGTTCTCACGAGTATTTGGAAGAAAACGTGCGTGCGTAATTCTATTATTAGTTTCTATCATCTGTACAGGATCATTTATTTTCTTTAGCCCAGAAAACATGTTCCTAATTTTATTCTTCCAAGCTATTGGCTCAATCTGTGGAGGCCCAATTTCATCATTACTTTGGGTAATGTATGCCGACACTGCCGACTACTCGGAATGGAAAAATGGAACAAGAGCCGACGGACTTGTATTCTCTGCTTCTATTATGTCAAACAAACTTGGTTGGGCTATCGGCGGTATGATTTCAATGGTTATACTTGGTGCAACAGGCTTCGTAGCAAACGAAGTTCAAAATGAAAGTACCTTGTTTGGATTGAAAGCTATGATGAGTATCATTCCTGTTGTTGCAGGTGTAATTGCTCTATTCATTCTAAAATTCTTCTATAAACTAGACGAAAAAACAATGGAAGGAATTCAATCTGATTTAAAAACTAGACGTGAAGCAGTAAATAAATAATACGAAATTCTTAAAAATTATATTATGGCAACTATTATCGGTAATAATCTTCCAAATATTCCATGGGAAGAAAAACCAGCAGGATGCAAAGACATTCTTTGGCGTTATAGCAAAAACCCTATCATCGATTGGAATCCAATACCAACAGCAGGTCGAGTTTACAATAGTGCTGTAGTTCCATTTAATGGAGCTTTTGCCGGAGTTTTCCGTGGCGACCAACGCAATGGTCGTGCTACTCTTTTTTCTGGATTTAGTAAAGACGGTATCAACATAGAATTGAACCCAGAACCTATCCAATGGGTAAATCCAGATGGAACTCCTAATCCAACAAGCTATGCATACGATCCACGCGTGGTAAAAATCGAAGATAAATATTTCGTTACTTGGTGTGACGATATGAAAGGCCCTTCAATTGGTTTAGGTTATACAACAGATTTTAAAACATTCGTAAGAATGCCAAATCCATTGATGCCATACAACCGTAATGGTGTTTTGTTCCCAAGAAAAATTAACGGAAAATATATGTTGTTAAGCCGTCCAAGTGATACAGGACATACTCCTTTTGGAAACATATACATTAGTGAAAGTCCAGATATGGAACATTGGGGTCATCACAAATTAGTAATGACTAACGGCGGACAAGGTTGGTGGCAAGGCATGAAAGTTGGTGCAGGACCTGTTCCTATCGAAACTACTGAAGGTTGGTTGTTGTTCTACCATGGTGTATCAAGCACTTGCAATGGTTATGTTTATAGCTATGGTGCAGTTCTTTTGGATATTAATAATCCTTCAAAAGTTCTTTACAGAACTCGCGACTATTTACTAACACCAGAAGTTGACTACGAAACTCGTGGTTTTGTTCCTAATGTAACATTCCCATGCGCTAACTTATACGATGCAGCAACTGGACGTATTTGTATCTATTATGGTGCAGCTGACACATTCACAGCATTGGCTTTCTGTCAAGTTGATGAACTTATAGATTATATGAAAAAGAACTCTGAAGTTTTTTAATCAATAATTGAAACATAAAGAAACGCAGAATCAAAAATTTGGTTCTGCGTTTTTTATTTCGTATAAAATTTGCCTTGCCAACTATCTCTTGTTGTAAGTTCTTTCTCTATTCGTTGCAACACAACATCATAACGAGTCAATCCCCATGTATTTTCACGCAAGAAACGTGGCGGAACTTCGCCAGCAAAACGTTCAACAACAAAATGAGGATTTAGTTTCTCTGTAATATCAACAATAAAAGGAATATAGTTATCCATAGTAAACGGATAAAAATCTTCTTTCTTCTCATAATATTCCTTTTCCATCTTTGTATCACGAATCAACTGTAGTTGATGGAATTTTATCCCATCCATTGGCAACGCATTCATTAGACGAACAGCTTCCAACCATTTCTCTGGATTTTCACCAGGCAAACCAAACATAAAATGTCCCGCAGTATGAATACCGTACTGTTTTGTAAGTGTAAAAGCATCTACAGCTTGCTGAAATGTATGTCCACGATTGATTCGAGCTAAGGTTTCATCAAAACAAGATTCCACCCCATATTCTATAGATACAAACATTGTCTTTTGTAGATCGGCAAAAAACTCCAATTTTTGTTCATCAATACAATCAGGACGTGTACCTACAACAATTCCTTTAATTAACGGATGCTCTATTGCTGGTGCATAAATTTCTTTCATTTTTTCCAATGACGAATACGTATTGGAATATGCTTGAAAGTATGCTAAATATCCGTCTGCACGACGATATCTATTTTGATGAAATTCTATTCCTTCGTCCAACTGTTGGCGTACAGATTTCCGCACATCACAATATGAAGGATTAAATGCATCATTCACACAATAGGTACAGCCTCCGACACCAATACTACCATCACGATTAGGGCAAGTAAAACCTGCATTCAATGTCAATTTTTGCATTCTGCCACCAAAACGTTCCAAAAGAAATCGTTTATAAGAATTAAATCGTCGATTGTCGCCCCAACTATACATAGTAAGTGATTAGTGATTAGTGATTAACTGAACAGAATCTTTTTCTGCTGACATCAGTTTTTCTCCGTGGTAAACCAATTTCAAATTAAAGAATGGCTCATCTATGTCATTTACCAATTTAAGAAAAATCGCATCACCTTCCCACATTGGTAATTCTGCAAGTTTTTCTTTTTTTATCCATGCTAAATCTCCTTCGTCACACTCTTTTTGCGTACCATTCCATTCCAAGCAAGTAAACAAATGCATTACCTCGCCTTCCATATCATCAAGATAGAATGTTACAATGCCACGATATTTCCATTTTGTAACGGTGAAACCTGTTTCTTCCCAAACTTCGCGTAACATACATTGTTCCGGAGTTTCACCCTTTTCAAACTTTCCGCCAACGCCTATCCATTTATCGTGATTGATATCATTCGCTTTCTTTGTGCGATGCAACATCAAATAACAACCATCTTTTTCAAGATAACAAAGTGTAGTGTGCTTCATTATTTATGACATTCGTGACTACAAACAATCTGGTTATCAACAAGCTTACCTGCAATATAATCAGAAACAACATCATCTATTGCACCGCTACAACCACGAATAACCGAAATATTATTTTGAGCGAGTACTGCTATTGCACCATCACCCATATTTCCTGCTAACATAACAGAGACACCGAGTTCACGCAACATAGGAGCTATTCCCGACTTACAACCACATCCTTGAGGAGAAGGCAATTCAAGTTTTCCTAAAATATTTTTTTGCTCATCCAATTCATAGATGGTAAAATACGCACAATGTCCGAAATGACTATCGACCATTCCTTGTGCTGTTGGCACCGCAATTTTCATATTCTATTTTTTTTACAAATATATAAAAAAACAAAGGGGAGACAATTTCTCCCCTTTTCTGATGGTAACAACTACGCAGCAGTATTACATTCTGCAGGCATACGATTTCGAATCAATTTATAGATGCGAGTCAAGCGTTGGTTTATTGATTGACGACTTACGCCAAAAGATTTCGCAATACTTTCCATTGTCTCAGGTTGTTGACCAAACAATCCAAAGTAACGAGTCACGATTTCGTTTTCTTCTACAGTTAAACTACGGAGTGCTTGATAGAGATAATTGCTATCATAATCAAAAGCATACATATCTTCCATCTCGACTGATTCACGAGCCATTATTCTATCATAACTTATTCCATCACTATCTTCAGAAACAGCATCGAACGAAACATATTGTTTATATTCTCCATCGGCATTCTGCGAACAACTCCCCTTTCTCTCACGACGCAACAAATCCTTTAATTCACGTTCTATCCAATGGCTTGCGTATGTTAAAAAACGATTACCAAATCGAACATCAAAACGCTCTGCTGCTCTGCATAATCCAAGATTTGCAGCTTCAAGAAGATCTTCAAAAGGAATTGTGCTATAATTATAGTGTTTTGCCGCATCCCAAGCGAAATACAGATTTGCCTGTATCAGTTTGTTTTTAGCGGCAGAATTACCATTTAAAATCAACAAACCTAACTGTTGTTCTTCTTCCCAAGAAATTGGATTACAATTTCGAATTTCATGTTTGTAGATTTCCAATACCGACTTTTGTGCTTGCAATGTTCTTTTTGCCATACTTTCTTCGTTTTAAAGGTTAGTGACTCAATTACAGGACAAAAGTAGGCACCATGTGAGCGATATCTCTGCACACTAAAATTTATTTTCGTATTTTTTTGATTTTTTTAAGACGAAACATTCATCGTCTTTTATAATGGAATTATTATCTAGCAATATGTTCTGCCGCAAGCATACCATCAATTGCAGAGGAAACAATTCCACCAGCATACCCTGCACCTTCTCCACAAGGGAATAAATTTTCGATGCGAATATGCGCTAATGTTTCTGGATTTCGAGGAATTCTAACTGGAGAAGAAGACCGAGATTCTACACCGACAATTTTTCCTTCGGAACTTGCAAAACCATGCATTTGCCTATCAAAAAATTTCAATCCTTCTTGCAATCGTTTAGAGATAGATTCCGGCATCCAAAAATGCATTGGAGAACTTACAATACCTGGAATATATGTAGTCTCAGACAGAGAAGACGAAATTTTTCCGCGTACAAAATCAGAAATTCGTTGTGCTGGAGCAACTTGATTTCTTCCCCCATTTTGATAAGCTAATTGTTCAAAGTGTTCCTGAAATTTCAATCCAGCTAATTCTCCAAATTCCTTAAAATCAGCGAAATCAGACACTTGTAATTCAACAACCATTCCAGAATTTGCGTATGGAGAATTTCTTCGAGAGTTTGACATACCATTCACTACAGTTTGATTTTCGGCTGTCATAGAAGGCACTATTATACCACCTGGACACATACAGAAAGAATACACGCCTCGTCCATCTACCTGATGAACAAGAGAATATGAAGCAGCAGGTAATTCTTTCATTACATTTCCATGATATTGAATATGGTCAATCATGTCCTGTGGATGTTCCACACGTACACCCATAGCACAAGCTTTTGCCTCCAACTCTACTCCTGCATTATGTAGAGCATAATACAACGGACGAGCAGAATGTCCCATTGCAAGAACAACAGTATTAACAGAAATAACCTCATCGGCACAAACCAACTTAGTTATTTTATTGCCTGTTATTTCAAAATCAACAACTTGTTTTGAAAAATGAACTTCGCCACCACATTCAATGATGGTATTTCTCATATTAGCAATAACATCAGGCAACTTATCGGAACCGATATGTGGATGCGCATCTACGAGAATTGAAGATTTTGCACCATGAATCACAAACAACTCCAACACTCTCCTATTGTCGCCTTTTTTCTTTGAGCGTGTATATAATTTACCATCTGAAAAAGTTCCCGCACCACCTTCACCAAAACAATAGTTCGAAAGCGGATTGCAACCCTGATTTAGATTCAAACGAGCTATATCACGTTTCCTTTCCGAAACATTTTTCCCTTGCTCTAAAACGATAGGCTTATAGTTCAATTCTATCAGACGAAGTGCAGCAAACAATCCTGCAGGTCCTGCTCCTATAATATGCACTTCCGGACGCAAAGAGACATCGCGTTTTTCAAAAATCAATTCTTCTTTTGGAACTACTTGTTCTTCGCCACATGCCACAAGTAAGGTCAAGTTTATTTTAATATTACGCGAACGTGCATCTATAGAGCGCTTTGTAATACGCATTTCATGAATATCACCAATTGGTAACGATAACTTTTCTGCTACTGTCTTCTTTAGCAAAAAATCATTCACTGCAATTTTAGGCGATACTTGTATAGATACTATTTGTGGCATATTTATTCAAAATGAAATGAAAGAATGAACATACGACTTTTTAGTCCATTCATAACAGTACAATATTCGGTAGGTTCGGCACGAAGAATGTTTCTCATACCAAAGCTATATTTAAATTCTGCTGCAAATTTGAAATACACAAGAAAAAAATCAATTCCAAAACCGAACTCATAGAAATAGTCAAGCGGACACTGATTTATCGTATAGTCATCATTGTTTTTCCCTATACGCTTGGTATCAAGATCATAGCGAAGAGCTGCGCCACCAATTATATATGGGCGGTAGTTATTAATTCTTTGTGCTTTAAATTTCAGTAATAGCGGAGCATCGATATAGATACTAGAGACCTTCATCTCATATTCCTTAAATTCAGGTTCGAAACGCGGAGAGCCTTTTCTACGGAGTTGGTACACCAAGTTACGCTGTCCAAAAAGCAACCCCGGAAGAAAACGAAGCGATAAATAATCTCCCATACGAAGTTCGCTAATAATTCCCAAATCTATACCAACCATACCATGCGATTCAACACGATAAACAGAATCAGCCAAGCCAGTAAACAACAAGGTGGAATCTGGGAATATACGATAATTCATTTGGTTGGTCCCCAGCGTAAAACCAAGATGAAACAATTTTTTATCGTACGATTGATCGTGCAGAATCTTCTTTTGTTGCGCAAAAACTTGCGAAACAAACAACACTAACAATACGATAGAAACAAACTTCTTCAAAAAACTATTATTTTGTACAAATATATAGACTTGCAATTCCAAACGAAAGTTTCGTCACTTTCGTATTTGTAAAACCTGCTTTTGTTGCTTCATCAACGAATTTCTGACCATAAGGGAATTCCTGAACAGAATTGAACAGATAATAATAAGCATCGTAATCTTTCGAAAACAATTTGCCAATCATCGGCAGAATACGTTTAAAATAAAAGGAATACAATTGTTTTATTGGAAAATGTTCAGGCATTGAAAATTCAAGAATTGCAGCTATACCATTAGGTTTCAAAACGCGACGCATTTCTTGTAAACCTTTTTGTAAATCCTCAAAATTTCTAACACCAAATCCCACCGTAATTGCATCGAAAGAATCATCTGCAAAAGGGAGAGCTTCACTATCTGCAAGTTGTAAAGTTATTTGTGTATCCAAATTTTGACGAGCAACTTTTTCTTTTCCTATTTCCAACATCTTGTCGGAAATATCTATTCCTACAATCTTTTTCGTCTGTAGTTTTTTTGCCGATAGAATTGCAAAATCAGCAGTGCCCGTTGCCACATCCAACAATATTTCTGGTTGCAATGAACGCAATGCTTTTATTGCCTTGTTTCTCCAAATTTTGTCTATATTCATAGAAAGAGCATGATTCAAAAAATCATAGCGATATGCAATATTATTGAACATATCTATAATCTGCCCCTTTTTACTCTTTTCCGAATTTTTATATGGAATTGTCATCGTTGTCTCATTACTGTCGCAAATATAGAAATTTAGCATAGAGCAACGAGTATCGCAACAAGAAAATCGTTTCTCTTAGTCAATGATTTTTAGTATACTTGCAAAAAACAATTACATAATGAGCATAATCCTTCCTATCGTATGGGCTATATTCTTCCTTTTTATTATTTGGAAGTGGAAATTTTTCTCCATCGACGGATTACCAAAAGTTGTAATACTTAGCGCATTTGGTTTAAAACTCATTGCCTCTATTTTTTTATATATCATTTACACATTTTACTATGTCAACGACACTGAAATTTGCGACATTCTAAAATACTACGGAGATGCAAAAATTTTATTTGCATCCATACATGACTCTATATTTGATTACCTAAAAATCTTATTAGGAATTGATACAAGCTCACCATATTTTGAACAAACAGACTATTGGTCAAGACTCTACAACTATGGATTCATTGTTGACAATCGCACCATAATACGAGCCAACATGATTGTTATGCTCTTTTCGTTTGGCTATATTGGCGTACATTATGTTTTTGCTGACTTCATATCTTTCTTTGGTTATTTTCTTATTTTCAAAGCATTACGTTTTATTTACCCCCACACAAAAACAATATTTCTTTTTGTCTTTCTTATGCCATCATCCATATTATGGACAAGTGCAATGCTAAAAGAAGTAATTGTAGTTCTTGGACTCGGATTTGCTTTATACGGAATGGTCACAACAAGTAAAGCAATCTCCTGTAAAAGCATAACCTGCCTCGTGATAGGAATTACAATATTACTTGGAATAAAGCTCTATGTGCTAGTCGCATTTCTACCTGCAATTGTTGCATATTTCATAGTAGAAAAAGGGATTTTCCGTCCATGGATTGTGTATTGTTGTGTATGCTGTTTCGGCATACTATTATTAGGGATTATGGATTTTTGTCTTCATACTATTCCATTCTTCGAATCTTTTGCAGGAAAGCGCAACGACTTCATAAACACGGCAATTCTGAATGACGCAGGAAGTTATTTACCGATAGGAAAAATAACCTCAACTCCATGGAATTTTATAAAAGAGACACCTATAGCTATTTGGAATGGACTTGCATTACCATACTTATGGGCGATAAAAAATCCGCTACAAATTTTACCTGCTTTTGAATCTGCATTATTATTCATCTTGATGCTGACTATGTTGCTATTTTTCAAGAAACCTGAAAAACAAACTCAAAATCTTATATGGTTTTGTTGCATATTTTCTCTTGTACTTATTTGGGAGATTGGAATATCCACACCAGTAATTGGTGGAATTGTTCGATATAAAATACCGATTTTTCCATTTCTTTACACTACCTTTGCAATGCTTATTGATTGGAATAAGATAAAACAACGATTTAAACTAAAATAGATATGGCAAATACGCAATCTTTTGAATATGAACGCTTGCGTGCATTCACGACAAATGTTCTTGAAGCAATTGGACATTCACATGAAGATGCTTTATTGGCATCGGATGTTCTTTTAACTGCAGACCTTCGCGGTGTTGACTCGCATGGTGTTGCTCGCCTACGAGGCTACATCAACCTTTGGAAAGCAAACAGAATGAATCCACAACCAAAACTAAAAATTGAACACGAAACTCCTTCAACTGCAACTATCGACGGAGATAATGGTTTAGGGTTGGTTGTCGCTCCAAAAGCAATGCAAATTGCCATAGAAAAAGCTAAAAACGTTGGTTGTGGTTTTGTTGCAATCAATAACTCCAACCATTTTGGTATCGCAGGTTACCACGCAATGATGGCACTTGAACACGATATGATTGGATTTGCTTCTACAAATGCAACCCCAACAACAGCTCCTACTTTCTCTAAACAAAAAATGTTAGGGACAAACCCTATCGCTGTAGCTTTCCCTACAGGAAAACAACCAAACATGGTTGCTGACTTTGCTACAACTGCGACTGCTGTTGGTAAACTTGAAATCCTTCAAAGAAAAGGCGAAGACGCGCCACAAGGATGGATCCAAGATAAAGATGGAAATCCAACAACAGATTCTTTCGGTTTGAAAAAAGGTGGAATGCTTCTTCCACTTGGTTCCGACCGTGAACATAGTAGCCATAAAGGTTTCTGCCTTGGCTCAATCGTAGATATTATGTGTGCCGTTCTTTCTGGTGCAAATTATGGTCCTTGGGTTCCTCCATTCCTTGCTTTTATGCAACCACGTGAAGATTTAGTAGGAAAAGGTATCGGCCACATTGTTGGTGCTATGCGTGTAGATGCATTCCGTCCTGTTGACGACTTCAAAAAACATATGGACAACTGGATTGAAGCTATGCGTAACTGTGCTCCTGTAGAAGGCCATGAACATATTATTATTCCTGGAGACCCAGAAAGAGAAAACACTATAGAGAGAATGAAAACTGGTATTCCTTTGTTGATGCCTGTTGTTGAAGACTTACAAGATATTGCAAAAACATTTAATGTTACTTTATAATGGAAACTAATTTTTACGTAAAATCTCACGGTTTAGGTAACTGCTATATCGTGATTGATGGTGATAAAATAGATTTTGACCTTACTGATGAAGTTGTAAAACGTATTTGTGACTTACACTTTGGTGTTGGTTCAAACGGAATTCTTTTAAAAGTTCCTTCACAAATTGCCGACTTTGGATTAAAAATCTACAATACCGATGCTTCTATAGCAGAGAACTGCGGTAATGGTCTTAGAATTTTCAGCAAATTCCTTCACGACTACAATTATCTTTCTTCCGACAAATTCACGGTTGATATTCTTGGTCGTTTAATACACTGTGAAATTCTTGAAAAAAACGCAGCAGGTAAAGCTATCAAAGTACGTGTGGATATGGGTAAAGCAAATTTCATTGCGAAAAACGTACCGGTAAATTTCGAAAAAGAAGAATGTATTAACGAACCTGTAACATTCGGCGGAAAAGAATTTAGAATCAACTGCGTTTCTGTTGGAAATCCACATTGCGTTGTTTTCCGTGACGAGTTGAATCAAGAAGAACTTTTGAAATATGGTCCTATTATCGAAACAGATAAAATGTTCCCTAATAGAACAAATGTTCAATTTGCACATGTTGTAAATCGTAACCTTGTTGAAATAAAAATTTGGGAACGCGGTGTTGGTAACACACTTGCTTCTGGAAGTTCATCGTGTGCTGTTGCTTCTGCTATGCGCAAAAACAACTTGGTAGATAAAGATGTTACTATCAAAATGCCAGGTGGCGAACTTCAAATTTCTATCGACGAAGAATGGAACATAAAAATGACTGGTCCTGTTGAAGAAATTTGTTCAGGTATTTTCTGCGACGAAATGGTCAAGAAAAATTAAGTAAAAACAATAATTAAGGAGATGTAGCCATACATCTCCTTTAACGTCCCCCGATATGAATATTGCCAACATTATACAAAACTCTAACAAACCTTTATTTTCTTTCGAAGTTTTACCTCCATTAAAAGGGAAAGGTCTTGATGGTATTTTTGGAACAATAAATCCTTTATTGGAATTCAACCCACAGTTTATCAATATCACAACACACTGCGAACAATACGACAAAAACGGGAAACGCACCCGTAAGCGTCCTGGGACAGTCGCTGTTGCTGCTACAATAAAAAACAAATACAACATACCTGTTGTTCCTCATATTCTTTGTGGCGGATTTACGCGCGAAGAAACTGAATATGTACTTATCGACCTTGATTATTTAGGTATAGAAAACCTTTTAGTACTTCGTGGTGACGGCAGAAACAAAGAGAACTACCAACCTGAAGTAGGCGGAAACCGCTATGCAGTTGACTTGTTGCGTCAAATCAACGATATGAACCATGGTAAATATATCGACGACGAACAAGCTAATTCTTCTGCTGCTACAAACTTCCATTGTGGTGTTGCCGGATATCCAGAAAAACATTATTCTGCTCCTTCACTAGATGAAGATATTCTAAATCTTAAAGCAAAAGTTGATGCGGGAGCGCAATATATTGTAACCCAGATGTTTTTCGACAACCAAAAATATTACGATTTTGTTGAAAAATGCAGAAACGTAGGCATCAATGTTCCTATTATTCCAGGTATAAAACCAATTGGATTTATGAGCCAAGTTGATGTATTGCCTAAAATCTTCGCTTGTCATATTCCTGCAGAATTTGAAAAAGAACTTCGTCTATGTAAAAGCGATGCCGACGCAGCAAAAGTAGGAACAGAATGGGCCATATATCAAGCAAATGAATTAGCGAAATTCGGTGTACCTTTGATTCACTGGTTTACATACTCAGACCCTTCTCAAGTAGTAGAAATAGCAAAAGCAATCTATTAATGATTTCGATAAACAATTTAGCCGTACGATTCGGCGGATATACTCTTTTTGACAATGTTTCGGTAATGATTTCCGACCAAGACAAAGTAGGTCTTGTCGGAAGAAATGGTGCTGGAAAATCAACATTATTAAAAATTATTGCGAAACATGACGAACCTACCGAAGGTGAAGTTGTAATTTCCTCAGATTGGAAAGTTGGCTATTTGCCACAAACCATGAAAGTTTCAGACGGGAAAACCGTTTTGGAAGAAGTTCGTGGTGCTTTCGAGGAATTAAATGCAATGCAGGCTAAATTAGATAAAATAAATCAAGAACTTGCCGAAAGAACTGACTACGAGTCTGATGCATATCTTAAATTGATTCATCAAGTTACGGAACTTTCGGATCAATTAGAAATGCACGGTGGCAGTTCTGTTGAAGGAGAAATGGAACAAATGCTTATGGGTTTGGGATTTTCTCGTTCTGACTTCAACAGAAAAACCTCGGAATTCAGTGGTGGTTGGAGAATGCGTATCGAATTGGTAAAAATTCTTTTACGTCGTCCACAAGTATTGCTTCTCGATGAACCTACAAACCATTTGGATATTGTTTCTATTCAGTGGTTGGAAAAATTCCTTGTTCAATATCACGGAGCAATTATCCTTATTTCCCACGACCGTCGCTTTCTTGACGCTGTTACGAAAAAGACATTTGAAATCAGCGTAAACAAATTAACGGTTTACCCTGCTCCATATTCACAATATCTTGTATTAAAAGAAGATAGATATGCGCAACAACTTGCGGCTTACGAAAATCAACAAAAAATGATTGAAGACACGGAAAAATTCATTGAACGATTCCGTTACAAAGCTACCAAATCGGTGCAAGTACAATCGCGTATCAAACAACTTGAGAAAATCGACCGTATCGAAATCGAGAAAAAAGAAGCGGGCGCTTTCCATATTCAATTTCCTCCGGCACCTCGTTCAGGAACAATTGTAGTAAAAGCAGACAAGGTCACAAAAAAATATGGTGAAAAGACCATCTTAAAAGATGTTGAGTTTGCAGTTGAACGTGGACAAAAAATTGCCTTGGTAGGAAAGAACGGTGAAGGTAAGTCAACATTTATAAAAACCATTTTGAATGAAATAGACTATGATGGTACTATTACACTCGGACATAATGTAAATGTTGGTTATTTCGCACAAAATCAAGATGAAATCCTTGACGAAAACGCAACCGTCTTCGATACTTTAGATAGAATTGCTGTTGGTGACATTCGTACTAAAATCAGAGACATTCTTGGTGCGTTCTTCTTTAGCGGCGAGGATGTGGACAAGAAAGTGAAAGTTCTTTCTGGAGGAGAACGCAACCGTCTTGCTATGGCAAAACTAATGTTGCAACCATATAACCTTCTTATTCTCGATGAGCCAACGAACCACTTGGATATCCAATCCAAAGAAGTCTTGAAAAACGCATTATTGAAATACGACGGAACACTTATTCTTGTATCCCACGACCGTGATTTCCTTAACGGACTTGCCACAAATATCTACGAAGTTAAGAATACGGCAATCCGTGAAGTGATGGGCGATTTACAAGATTATTTGAACCAATTGAACCAAGAAATGATGCAAGCAGCAAAACCTGTTGCTGCAGAAGAGAAAAAAGTAACGAGTTCAAAAATCGATTACCAACAACAAAAAGAAAAAGAAAGAGAAAATCGTAAACTACAAACACAGGTAGAAAAAATCGAAAAACAAATTCAAGATTTAGAAGCAGAAGTATATAATCTAAATCTAAAATTCATTGAAGATTCCGCTAATGTTTCACCTGACGACTACAAGCGACACGCTGAGTTACAAGAACAAATCGAGGCATTAACAGGACAATGGGATGAACTTGTAAGCAAACTCGGATAAAAAGAAAGGATACCAAATGGTATCCTTTTTCTTTGTCGGGGTAACTGGATTCGAACCAGCGACCTCACGCCCCCCAGACGCGCACTCTTACCGGGCTGAGCTATACCCCGAACTAGAAGTTTGTATCCATCGTTGTATATTCCGCCTCACATTCAACTGTAACCGAATCTACAATTTCTTCAGACAAATCTGTTGTATCGGCAATCTCTTTCAACTTTCCATAAATGCAATCACAAAACATAGGTGTTTGCTCACCATAAAAGATTACATATTCTTTATTGTTTAAACAATCTTGTTTTACCTTCTCTGGCGTTGGTTTACAAGCAATTGCAACAAGACATACACCGAAATAAAAAAGTATCTTTTTCATTGTATTTAAATTTATTTTCACTCACCAAACTATTTCTTTACAAATTGTTTGATGTCCAAAGAGTTATCTACATATTGAATTTTAGCGACATACATACCCGACTGCAATAATGAAACATCAATCGTAGCTTCTAACGCATCTACAGCATAAACAGATTGACATAAACCAGCAACACTAAATATAGAAATTGTTTTTATGTTTTTACTTGCTGTAATTGTCACATCTTTTTCGCAAGGATTTGGAGAAATCGTGCAACTTGGCATTGTAATTTGGGCTACTGTAGAAGGATTTTCTTCTATATCAGTTTTAGTATTCAAAACAACTGCTGTCATAGAATATGCAGGCAAAGAAATTGCCATTGCATTATTATTTACTTCAACAGTAGAATGCTGTAAGGCATTGTTTGTATGAGACACGAATGTTTCTTTTGAATCGGGAAGATTTGCCAATTGATAAGTGGCATAATCACCATTTTCTACAGCAAAGTTTTCTATTGTCGTTGCTACTTGCATAGCATTTGACGCACGATTTACAAAAATAATGGTCAAAGAATCATTGTTTTCATTTTTAGATGTATAAGCCGAAACCATAGCTTCATCACTTGAAACCGCCGAAACATTTATAGATTTCGCATAACGAGAAAACAAATGCACCGTCTCCCACATACCATACTTCCAACTCCATGGAATGAAATATTCCATATCATTTCGAGCACCTTCTCCTATATTCGATGCATATGCTAATGCCGTAATCATAGCATTATTAGACGAAACATCTTTTGTATTATATTCCGAAATTCCATATGAAACTTCATACCCTTTTCCGAAGTATTTGTCTATCCATTCTTGGCAACGCACAAATATACACTCTGTTGTTATTGTATTATCCCAGGTTTTACCCTTTGGCGCATTCACTTGTTTTACACCATTTGCCTTAGGATAATTAAAGTTTTTATCCCAATACATTCTATGCGTTTGAAGGATATCTGCAACAGTATTGTCTTCAGGATAGTTATGTAAATCAATCACATCTATCATTTTCACACCACTAGCCTTTTCTTCCTCTGCACAACGAAGTATAAAATATTCAAGCCAAGTATATTTCACACCCTTATAAGTAGGCATTCCTCCTGATGGAGAGAACCACGTCCATTCCGAAGCCGCAACAGGTCCCGTTATTTTTATATTAGGGTACAATTTTCTAGCTGCTTTTACCGCTGCAAAATAATTTTGCATCATCATTTCATAGACCTCATCATTTACTACAGAAAAAATATCATCATGAGTAGAACCCCATATTTCAAACTCATTATCCATATTCCAATATTTGAATTGATTCAAATCTAACTTCAAATCATCCTTCCAATGATTCAAAATAGCTACCGATGAATCCATAGGCCATTCCTGAGTATATAAATGATAGTCTCCATTTGTAAACGAATATGACCCGTCACTATTTTTTGTAAATGAACCTCCACCACATAAATTTTTCGAACAACCTTCCCAGCGTTGCGAACGATTATATTCCCAATCATTAAAATTATAGGCATTAGTACTAGCCACACGACCACACAATTGGAAAGCGAACATTCCCTGCATTGTTGGAGAAATAGTGTTCAAACTTTGAGCAACAGCATCCCAATCACACGCATATACATTGTTGTACCAATCAGGGTGACAAGTTAATTTTTTACGCCAATTATAGTTAGTGGCATTATTACCATTATTCTGACGAGTCATATTTATACCCGCTTCCTTTGCCAACTGCAAATCGGCCTTTGCATTCTCCACTTTATTTATTGCACTATTTCTTGCATACAAATAAGGAGAAATTGAACGATTTTCTTCTTCTGCATTAATTGAAACTGAGACTTGGCAAAAACCATACAACGATGCAAAAAGCATCATCAACAACAAAATATAATTTTTCACAGATATCATTTTTAAATTAATATATACTCTACAAAAATACGATAATTTTATTTATGGAAATAATGATTTCAAATAGAAAAACTCTTAAAAATCTATTACCTTTAACCCACAAAATAAAGACAACAAAAGGATGAACAAAGAATCAGTAAATTGTTTAATAATAGGCAGTGGACCAGCAGGTTACACAGCTGCAATCTATGCATCAAGAGCGAATTTACAACCAGTTTTATACGAAGGTTTTCAAAGTGGCGGTCAACTTACAACGACAAGTGAGGTTGAAAATTTTCCGGGATATCCTGAAGGTGTAAATGGTATGGCCATGATGGAGGACATCCGTAACCAAGCTTTGAAATTTGGTGCAGATATTCGTGATGGCGTAGCAACTTCTGTTCAACTTAGCGACACAGAAAAAAAAGTAATTATCGACGACAATTTGGAAATCACTGCAAATGTTGTAATTATAGCTACAGGCGCATCTGCACGCTATCTCGGGTTGGAAAGTGAACGAAAATATCGAGAATTAGGAGGTGGAGTTTCGGCGTGTGCTGTATGCGACGGATTTTTCTACAGAAAAAAAACAGTGGCTGTTGTTGGTGGCGGTGACACCGCTGTTGGTGATGCTTTATACTTGTCGGGACTTGCAGCAAAAGTATATTTAATTGTACGCAAGGATTACCTACGTGCGTCAAAAGTGCTACAAGAACGAATTATGAACACACCAAACGTAGAGATTCTTTTTGAACATGTAACAAAAGAAGTACTCGGAAACGAATCATTTGTAACAGGTCTTCGTTTAGAGAAACAAGGCAAAGAAGAAGTTACAATTGATGTTGACGGACTATTCCTTGCAATCGGACACAAACCAAACACCGACATTTTCAAAGGTCAAATTACACTAGACGAAAATGGTTACATTGTAACTGAAGGCAAGGGAGCAAAAACAAACATCCAAGGTGTATTCGCTTGTGGAGATGTGCAAGACCCAACATATCGTCAAGCAATCACAGCTGCAGCATCTGGTTGCAAGGCAGCACTCGACGCGGAACATTATTTACAATCTAAATAAACATACAATGCAACAAAAAATAACTCCAGTTGTACTTCTTACCGGTTACCTCGGAAGTGGAAAAACAACTTTA